>NZ_JBPQCY010000001.1:1592500-2022500 GCF_051376105.1 Aeromonas molluscorum
TGCTGACCGCCTTGATGGCGAGAAAGGAGTAGCGAAACTGGGGACGCATCTCTTCCATGACAAAGAGTATGCCCGCAAGCGGGGCATTGAAGGCGGCCGCCAACCCACCAGCAGCGCCCGCCGCCAACAGGGCGTGACCATGCTCCTTGGGGAGACGGAAAATATCGGCCACCATCTTGCCGAGGTTGCCTCCGATCTGGACCGAGGGCCCTTCGCGGCCAAGCACCATGCCGGAACTCAAGGTGCAGATACCCCCGAAGAACTTGACCGGCAGCACTCGCCACCAGCGCACGGGGCGCAGATCGTCCATGGCCCCTTCTATCTCGGGAATGCCGGATCCGCCAGCTTCGGGGGCTAAGGCATGAGTCAGAAAGTAACCCGCCATGCCAAGCAGGGCACTGATGCCAAATCCCATGAACAGCAGTTGCCACCAGGGACGATCTGCCAGCAAGCTGCCGCGTTGCGCCACCACCCAACTCACACCGGTTTCGAACAGGCCGCACACCAATCCTGCCAATATGCCGACGACTGCCGCCAGCAAGAGCACCCAGAGGGGCATCTTGTCTTGTTGAATGAGTCGCCGCACCATCCAGCTATGGGAGGATGCCCTTGTCGAATTCGCCATAGAGTGAGTGTCTTGCGCCATGAGAGAAACCATCGCCAGCCGTTAGATGAAACCCGGGCCTGCTGCCCACCAATGGGGCTTTCTGCTATAGTCGGCCCGTTTAAATGTCACTGGGCCGCCAAGTGCGCCGGGTACGAGAGTCATGAGCATACCCTGCCAAGGGCCGACTGCCGAGTCTGGATCCGCCTCTCTCCCCCCAGTGACGGTCAAAATCCCATTAAGGATGATCCATGTCAAAATCAGATCAGCTGTTTGAACAGGCCTGCCAGACCATTCCTGGCGGCGTCAATTCACCGGTGCGCGCCTTCAACGGCGTTGGCGGCACACCCCGCTTCATCGAACGCGCCGACGGTGCCTATCTCTATGATGTGGATGGCCAATCCTATGTCGACTACATAGGCTCCTGGGGCCCCATGCTGCTCGGCCACAACCACCCGACCATCAAGGCCGCGGTCATAGCCGCCGTCGAGAAAGGACTCAGCTACGGGGCGCCCACCGAGATTGAAGTGCTGATGGCCCAGAAGGTACGCGAACTCGTGCCCTCCATGGAACAGGTACGCATGGTCAACTCCGGCACTGAGGCGACCATGAGCGCCATCCGTCTGGCTCGTGGCTACACCGGCCGCGACAAGATTGTGAAGTTTGAAGGGTGCTACCACGGGCATGCCGACTCCCTGCTGGTCAAAGCTGGCTCCGGCGCCCTCACCCTTGGCCAACCCAACAGCCCCGGCGTCCCTGCCGATTTTGCCAAGCACACCCTCACCTGCGTGTTCAATGATCTGGACTCGGTTCGCGAAGCCTTCAACCAGTACGGCAGCGAAATCGCCTGCATCATAGTGGAGCCAGTGGCGGGCAACATGAACTGCATCCCGCCCCTGCCCGGCTTCTTGCAAGGGCTGCGCGCCATCTGCGACGAATTTGGCGCCCTGCTGATCCTGGATGAGGTGATGACAGGCTTTCGGGTCGCCCTCGGCGGGGCCCAGGCCCACTACGGCATAGACCCGGACTTGACCACCCTTGGCAAGATCATCGGCGCGGGCATGCCGGTGGGCGCCTTCGGTGGCAAGAAGAAGGTGATGCAGCACATAGCACCGACCGGTCCTGTCTACCAGGCCGGCACTCTGTCCGGCAACCCGGTCGCCATGGCCGCCGGTCTCGCCATGCTGGATCTGCTGCAAGCCCCTGGCCTGCATCAGCAGCTGGCCGAGAAGACGGCCGCCGTGGCCGAGGGCCTCAAGGCCGCAGCCGCCAGACATGGCATTCCCCTCGCTATCACCTATGTGGGCGGTATGTTCGGCTTCTTCTTCACCGAGGAGACCGAGATCAGTCGTTTTGAACAGGTGACCCGCTGCGACATGGAACGCTTCAAGCGCTTCTATCACCTCATGCTGGAAGAGGGTATCTACCTGGCACCCAGCGCCTATGAAGCCGGCTTCCTCTCCCTGGCCCATGGCGAGCGGGAGATAGCCCACACCCTGGCGGCGGCGGACCGCAGCTTCGCCAAGCTGGCCCAAGCATAAATCCGGCCACATGATGCAAGGGGCCCACGGGCCCCTTTTTCTGGGTATCGTCATGCAGCCTGAAACCCGAGCCGCACGCCAGCCGGCCCTCGCGCAGGCCTCCTTTGCACCAAGCTGGTGCCAAAGCCCCAACTTGCCTCACGATTTCATCATCAAACTGCCACCAGAGGGTCATTTCTGTTCGTCAGGCTGGGCCCGTAACTTGCAACCCTAGCTTGCAACATACGTCATCCACATGGCATTACTCTGGAGGTCCCCATGGCTAACATGAGCCCTATCGATCTCATCCGTCGCTATCAGGAGTACGAGCCCGAGCTGCGTCTGCTGTTGCTGGGCTTAGTCCAGCACTCGGGCAAGGATCTGGCACGCTACCCCTTCGTGCTGAACACTCGATCGCAAAACGGCCCCACCGCTATCTTGCCCCCCTACCCCACGAGCCAGGGGGAGCTGCACCTGCAAGTACGGGGCGAAGGTATCCTCATCACCCTCAGCCTGCAGGAGCTGATCGCCTGGTTGATGGGGGATAAACAACGCCGCAAACTCACGCCCTGGTTCAAAGGGGTCTATGTATTGCTCAGCCTGGCGCTGTTTCTCATTGTTGCCAGTCTGATCTGGCATGGATTGCATGAACTCTACCTGCTCGCCTGCGGCGAGAGCAGCAACCGGCTTGGGGCCTTCAGCGCCATCATCTTCCTGACCCTGGCTCTGGCGGTATTCGATCTGGGTAAAACCATATTGGAGGAGGAGGTGCTGCTCCATAAGGACATCTTTCGCCACAGCGCCATTCGCCGCACCATCACCCGTTTCATTGCCGCCATCTTGATCGCCGTCTCCATCGAGGGACTCTTGCTGCTGTTCAAGGGATCCCTCGGCCAGACCGAGCTGCTCTGGCCTGCCGTGGGGGTGATGGTCTGCGCCGTTGGGCTACTGGTTGGCCTTGGCTTGTATGTCTTTCTCGGTGCTCGTGCCGAAGCCGCCCTGGTCCAGGCCAGCCAGCGGCCCTCGTCCTCAGTAGCGCCCGCCGGGAGCCGACGTTTTCTCCGGCGAAATGAGGCGCAGCGCGGCAGCTGAGTGGCGCCTTGGCAATCGGTGCAACAATGGGAAGGAAGAAGCCGAACGGCTCTGCTATTACTTGTTGTCGGGGGCCCGTCCCTCGTCTCATCGACTTAACCCTGGTCATTTCGCGACGACCAATGTCGTCGATGAGCCTAAACCCAAAGCGAGTCGACCTATGCCGACTCGCTTTTCAATTTAGGACTGGCCAGAAGGTGATACCTCATTAGTCCAAACAATGCTCAATGTCATTGGGGACAGGGGATCTGCCTGCCTCCATCATGGCTTTAATCGCAGTGAAGCTGTCGAAGGCCGATGTCGACGCGACCTGGTTCACCAACCAGCCGGGCAGGCGTCCACCAGGATGGGTATAAGTCTCAAGCCGGATCAGGCTCCCCCCTTTTCCCAGGGGATCGGCCTGCCATACCCCATGACTGGCGCGGATCCGCACCAATCCCTTGGTGGGAGGCAAGGCATCAGGTTCGGCCCACACCCGCAGGGTAAACCCGCACCCGGACAACCAGCTCAGTCGGGAATGGGTGATGAGCTCCCTGTCCTTGGCCGGCCAGGGCGCCGCCAATCGGGTGTAGACCAGATCCTCGTCCGGCCCCGGGTGAGACAGCAGTCGTACCTCCCGGCTACCCGGCAACCACAATTTGTGACGATTGGTGTCTCGCAGCACCGCCAACAGTGCCGCCGGCCTGGCCTGGACCTGCATTTCCAGCTTGAGTGCCTGAAAGGGCCCCGGTGGGTTGGGTCTGCTCCAGAGCGTGACGCCCCCCTGCTCCCGCTGCAGCGTCCAGCCGGGCTCGGCGCAGACAGGCCCGCCCAATAGCAGCAACAGGACACTGGCTACGCCTCTTTGCGTCCATCTCATCATGGGGTCCTCCTGACCTGTGGCATTGTTTTGCTGCGTTGAGGGAGTGAGTCGACTGTGCGGCTCAAGGCTCGATGGATTGTCAGCGCTGTTCGACCAGCTCGAGGGGCAAGCCATCGGGATCGGCAAAGAAGGTGAAGCGGCAACCGGTCAGCTCATCCACCCGGATAGGCTCCACCTCGATATCATAGGCGGCAAGATGGGCCAGCACGGGTTCCAGTGCCGCGACCTTGAACGCCAGATGGCGCAGACCGCACGCCTCCGGGCGGTCTGCTCTGGCTGGCGGCGCCGGGAAACTGAACAGCTCAATCTGGCTGCCGTCCGGCAATCCGAGGTCCAGCTTCCATGATTGGCGCGCCTCACGCAGGGTCTCGGCCAGGATCGGCAAGCCCAGGATCTCATGATAGAAACGCCGGGAAACCGGATAGTCGCTGGCAATGATGGCCAGATGATGGATACCGCCAAGCAGGGCTGATGTCATGAAAGCTCCCAAAAAGATGGGCTGCCATTGCAGCCCATCACAGGTTAGTTGAAGAAACCGCCGAACCACTGGTCCAGAGCATTGGTCGGGTTGCCGCCGCCGCAGCTGGCAGGAGGCGGCAGGTCTGCCACCTTGGCTGGTACCTGCATGCTACCAGGGCAGTTGGCTGATACCCGGGTGCCGCTGGTGCGAGCGAAGCTAGCCCAAGTGACGCCTTGCGGCATGTTGAGGGTCAGGCTGTTGACTCCCCGCTGGTTCAGGTAGCCGCTGAACAGCTGAAGCGCGCCGCTCGAACCGGTCAAGCCCGCCGAGGTGTTGTCATCGCGACCAACCCAGATGCTGACCAGTTCGCTGTTATCCATGCCGGCAAACCAGGAGTCACGCAATTCGTTGGTGGTTCCCGTCTTGCCCGCCATGACGATGCCCGGGAAACGCGCGCTCAGGGAGCGTGCCGTGCCCTCGCTGACCGTCTTGGTCATGGCGAACAGCGTCAGCCAGCTGGCATCCTGATCCGCAACCCGCTTGGCACTCTGGCCATGCTGATAAATCAGCTTGCCATCGCCCCCCACCACGGCCCGAATGGCCGATAACGGCTGGGTCATGCCCTGGTTGGCGATGGGCAGGTACATCTGGTTCACCTCCAGAGGGGAGAGCGCCACTGCCCCCAGCACCAAAGAGGGATAGGGCTGGATCTCCTGCTCGACGCCGAGCTTGTGCAAGGTGTCGACCACCTTGTCCAAGCCCACCTGCAACCCCAGATTGACGGTCGGTACGTTGAGGGAGTGGGCAAGCGCCTCCATCAAGGGCACGCTCTGGCGGAACTTGCGGTCATAGTTCTGCGGTGTCCACAACTGACCATCCTGGCCACGAATGCGGATCGGCTGATCCTTGAGCGGCGTGCCCAGGGTCAAGCCATTGGAGAGACCGGTAAGATAGACGGCAGGCTTGACGAGGGAGCCTATCTGGCGACGGGCATCAATCGCCCGGTTGAATCCGGCATAACGGGGATCCCGTCCACCCACCAGGGCGACCACTTCACCCTTGTGCCAGTCGGAAACCACCATGGCCGCCTCCAGCCGCTTCTTGCCACGCTGCTTCTCTATCTGGGTCAACCCCGACTCCACCGACTGCTCGGCGGCATGTTGGGCAATAGGATCCAGGCTGGTGAAGATCTTGAGACCTGACTGGCTCAGTAAGTCGGCACCGAAGCGGGTCTGCACTTCGCGCTTGAGCAGATTCATGAAGGCCGGGGTGCGGCCATAGCTCATCTTGCCGCGGGGGATGATGCCCAGCGGCTGCTTGCTGGCAAGCTCGTATTCCGCCTGGGTCAGGCTGCCGTGCTCGCTGAGCAGTTTGAGCACCAGGTCGCGGCGCGCCTTGGCCCGCTCCGGGTAACGCCAGGGATCATAATAGGAGGGCCCTTTGACTAGGCCGACCAGCAGGGCAACCTGATCTATCTCCAGCTCGTTGACCGGCACGCCGAAGTAGAAATAGGAGGCGAGCCCGAAGCCATAGACACCTTGCGAGAAGTTCTGACCGAGATAGACCTCGTTGAGATAGGCCTCCAGGATCTCGTCCTTGCTGTAGCGATAGTCAATGAGCACCGCCATGTAGGCTTCCTGCAGCTTGCGCCACAGACTGCGCTCCCGGGTCAGGAAGAAGTTCTTGGCGAGCTGCTGGGTAAGGGTACTCCCCCCCTGCACTGTGCGCCCGGCCAGCACGTTCGCCGCCATGGCGCGCATGATGGCGACCGGGCTGACACCGCCATGCTGATAGAAGTCGCGGTCCTCCGTGGTCAGCAGGGTCACCAGCAGGCTATCCGGTACCTCGGCAATGCGTACCAGCAGGCGATCTTCTCGCCCCTCCGGATTGAGTCTGTCCAGCAACACCGGGTCCATCTGGGCATAACCCAGCTGACGCTGATTCTCCATGGACTGGATCTTGTCCAGACGCGGCCCGTTGAAGGTGAGGCGCATGGCACGGGCCTTGTCGGCACCGTCATAAAAATCGAACGGACGACGTACCAGCTCTATGCTGCTGCCATCCACCCTATATTCGCCAGGAGAGTGAGGTTGACGCACCGGTTTATAGCTCAGCATCTTGAGCTCGCGCATCATCTGGTCACGGGACAGTCGCTGCCCCGGATAGAGTTCCAACGGACGGCTATACACCATGACCGGCAGTTGCCACTTCTCGCCATCGAAGCGATCGCGCACCTTGGTGTCCAGGTAGATGCCAAACACCACCAGGAAGGCGGCAGCCACCAGCGAGAGTTTGACCCCCAGCCAGAACAGAGTGCGCCACAGGGTGCTTTTGGGCGCGGCCTTCTTCGGGCTACGCTTGCGTTTTTGGGTTGCCATGAATCCTCATTCTTCTTGTCACCAGCCCCTGCATCCGGGGGCATCCGCCTGCCTGTCACAGGCCCGCTTGGCGGGCCGCGTTGAGATGGTTATGCCTGTCTTGTCTGCCATGCCCTGATCTCATCAGGCTAGCTACTGCTGCATTCGCTTCTTGGTCACGCTGGTCGGCATTGCCTCCAGCGGGTTGTCCGGCCAGTAGTGACGGGGGTAACGGCCCTTCATCTCTTTCTTTACCTCGCCATAGGAACCCACCCAGAATGCCGCCAGATCGGCGGTGATCTGCAGCGGGCGACGCGCCGGGGAGAGCAGCTCCACCACCAGGGCCACCCGCCCCTCGGCGACCCGGGGCGTGCTGGCCTGACCAAACATCTCCTGGATCCGCACCGGGATGACGGGCGCCTGACCTGGCTCATAGCGAATGCGTACCCTGCTGCCGGTCGGGGCGGTGAAGTGGCTAGGTAGCGCCTCATCCAGCCGTTTGGGCAGGGGCCAGGGCAAAGCCTGACGTAAAATATCGTTCAAATCCAATTTCTTGAGTTGCTCAAGCCGAGTCATGCCGCCCAGCGCAGGCAGCAGCCACAGCTCCAGCCCAGCCAGCAGGCTGACATCATCCATCGGCGGCCAACCCGCCTCCGGCAGCCAGTCGGCGGCACAACGCAGCCGGGCCAGCAACCCTTCGCTCGCCTCATTCCAGGGCAATACATGCAGCCCCTTGCGCCGGATGCCTTGCAGCAAGCAGCGTCCTTTCTGCTCATCGGACAACTCGGTCAGCGGCCGCTGGCCGAGCACCAGCTCGCCGATCACCTGCTGCCGCTCGGCCCGCACCCGCTCCTCACGCTCGTCCCAGTCAAACCAGTCCCGGGTCGAGACCAGCTCGGGCAGTTGACGCGCCAGTTCATCCAGATTGACCGGCTCGGCAATGAAGATGCGGCTGCCCCGCTCGTTCTGACCCAGCTCGACGGCAACCAGCGCCGCTTGCCCCTGGCAGCTGTGCCCCTCGACCAGATCGCAGCTCAGGCCACCGCTTAATTGATAGCGGCTACCGGATCTCAGCTTGCCGATACGATCAGGCCAGGCCAGGGCACAGAGCAGACCCAGCCATTGCCCTTGCGGGCTGGAGGGTCGTTGTTCGAGTCGCTTGAACCAGCGTTCGGCCTGGGATCTCAGCGCCCCCTGGCGCCGGGCAAACAGCACGGACAGGCGTTCGGATCCTCGCAGATCTTCCTCCAGCAGCGCCACCAGATAAACGGCATCGGCGACAATCCCTGACAGACCATCCGCCGCCAGTGCCTTGGCAGCGAGCAGCATCCGAGCCAGACGAGGATGGCAGCCCAAAGCGGCCATGGCACGCCCTGCCGGGGTGAGTTGCTGCTCGCCCGGCTTGAGGGCCCCCAGGGTCTCCAGCAACCGCTGGGCGGCGGCCAATGCCGGGGCCGGCGGCATATCCAGCAGCGGAAGCGACTCGACCCTGGCCCCCCACTGGGCCGCATCCAGCAGCAACCCCGTCAGCTCCTGGGTCAGGATGTCCGGCGGGCTCTGCTCGGCGAGGCGCTCCTGCCCTTCGCTGCTCCACAGTCGGTAGCAGACGCCGGGGCCGAGGCGACCGGCCCGGCCTGCCCGCTGGGTCGCCGATGCCCTGGCTATCTGACGGGTCTCGAGCCGGGTAACCCCGCTCTTGAGATCGACACTGGCACGCCGCTCCAGGCCACAGTCGATGACAATGTGAATCCCCTCTATGGTCAGCGAGGTCTCGGCCACATTGGTGGTGAGCACCAGCTTGCGCTGCCCGGCCGTGGCCGGGGCTATCGCCGCCTGCTGCGCTCCCATGTCGAGCCGACCATAAAGGGGGGCAAGGCGCACCCCCTCGGGCAGCCGTTCGGCGAGCCAGATCGCCAGCCGCTCTATCTCCCCTTGCCCCGGCAGGAACACCAGGGCGCTGCCCGGATGCGCGGCCAGGGCTTCGAGTACCACGGCACCGGCCTGGGGTTCAAGCCACTGCTGGCGGTTGATGGGTCTGTAGTGATAGTCGATGGGAAAACCCCGCCCCTCTGAGCGAATGACGGGGGCGTCCGGCAGCAGCCGCTCCAGCGCCATGCCATCCAGGGTTGCCGACATCAGCAACAACTTGAGATCTTCCCGGAGCCCCTGCTGGCTCTCGATGGCAAAAGCCAGCGCGGTATCTGCATGCAGACTGCGTTCATGGAACTCGTCGAAGATGACCAGCGAGATGCCAGTCAACTCGGGATCCTGCTGCAACATGCGAGTCAGTACCCCTTCGGTCACTATTTCCAGCCGGGTCTGCTTGCTGACCCTACTTTCTCCCCGCACCCGCAGACCGATGCGCGCCCCCACGTTCTCGCCGAGTTGGGCGGCAAGGAAGCTGGCAATGTTACGTGCCGCCAGGCGCCGGGGTTCGAGCATGATGATGCGGCCGGGCAGCAGATCCTGGCGTACCAGCTCCAGGGGCAGCAGGGTCGACTTGCCTGCACCGGGGGGAGCTTGCAATATGACGCTGTTGTGCTCGCCAAGGGCGGCAAAGAGCGCGGGCAGCACTGAAACGATGGGGAGTTGAGACAAAGCGGCGAAAACCTTCTGTAACTGGCTTAAAAACGCCGCCTATTCTGCCATAGAATGGGGCCTTGGCATCATCGTGAAACCCAAATGCATGTCCCGACTCTTCTTTGCCCTGCCTCTGGATGAACTGGCGCCACAACTTGCGACCTGGCGTGACGAGCAGCCCTGGCCAGGCCAGGCCGTCCCACAGGCCAATCTGCACTTGACCCTGGCCTTCCTCGGCGAGGCCGACGCACAACAGTGCGCTAAATTGCTGGCCATGGCCGAACGTCAACACTGTCCGCCCCTGAGCATCCCTCTGGATCGTACCGGCTGGTTTGGGCGCGCCAAGGCCGCCTGGGTCGGCCCCCGGGAGTGGCCCAACGAGCTGACCGTGCTGGCACTGGCGCTGCGTCGCCATGGCGAACGCATCGGTCTGGGCAATGGTGAGCAGGGATATACCCCGCATATCACAGTGTCACGCAAGGCAAGTGCGGCACCTGCCGCCGTCCCGGCCCCCGACCTCCTCTTGCAGGCCACCCGGTTCTGCCTCTATCAATCGGTCAGCACAGAGCACGGGGTCAGCTACCAGCCCCTGGCCTGCTGGCCCCTGACGCCGAGAGTGAAAACCACCGATGGAATTTAACCCCCCCCTGCAATCGGGACTGCTGCTGCGCCGCTACAAGCGCTTTCTCACCGACATCCAGCTCGATGATGGCCAGGAGCTCACCATTCACTGTGCCAATACCGGCGCCATGACCGGTTGCGCCGATCCCGGTACCCGAGTCTGGTACTCCACATCAAGCAACCCCAAGCGCAAGTTGCCCCAAAGTTGGGAAATCGCCCAAAGCCCGGCAGGTCACTTCATCTGCGTCAACACGGCGCGGGCTAACCAGATAGCCAGGAAGCTGATCGAAGGGGGGGCTATTCCCACCCTCTCGGGCTATGACACCCTCAGACCGGAGGTCAAATACGGTGAAGAGAACAGCCGGATCGATTTCCTGCTGCAAGATGCCGCCAGGGCAGATTGTTACGTAGAGGTAAAGTCGGTCACCCTGCTCGATGAACGGACTGGCGCCGGCAT
This sequence comes from Aeromonas molluscorum, assembly GCF_051376105.1. Lineage (NCBI taxonomy): Bacteria > Pseudomonadati > Pseudomonadota > Gammaproteobacteria > Aeromonadales > Aeromonadaceae > Aeromonas > Aeromonas molluscorum. The sequence continues at coordinate 1,603,054 of NZ_JBPQCY010000001.1, forward strand.
GGGATATTTCCCCGATGCGGTGACGGCCCGCGGCGCCAAGCACTTGCGTGAATTAATAGCCATGAAAACGGCGGGGCACAGGGCCGTACTCTTGTTTATGGTGTTGCACTCCGGTATTGCCAGAGTTGCAGCAGCAGCCCACATAGATCCGCACTATAGTCAGCTTATTGAACAGGCGCGGTTGGCAGGGGTTGAAATATTATGCTATCGCCCCCATCTTGGGGTGCAGCGCATAGAGCCAGAAGGGTTTATCCCGTTTGAATCCAACTCATGCGACCCGACTGCGGCTGATAAAAGTGGGATTGGATAACATATTTGGCACTGCTTGTTTGCCTAGCCGTTACCCTTCTGCTATAGATGTCGCCCTCAATTTATGGATGGCACTATTACGTGCTGAATTAGGAGACAGGGCATGCCAACAGGCGAAATCAGGAAATCTCTGGGCCCCCTGGCCGTTGCGGGAGTTGCGCCTTACCAGGAAAAACCGGGTGAGGAGTACATGAATGACCAACAAAAGGCTCATTTCCGCAAAATCCTGGGAGCCTGGCGCAATCAATTGATGCAGGAAGTAGACCGCACAGTTGATCATATGAAGGACGAGGCAGCCAACTTCCCGGACCCCGTGGACCGCGCCGCGCAGGAAGAGGAATTTGCCCTCGAACTGCGTACCCGTGATCGTGAGCGCAAGTTGATCAAGAAGATCGAGAAGACCTTGCTGCTGCTGGACGATGACGACTTCGGTTATTGCGAACATTGCGGCATCGAGATCGGCATCCGCCGCCTCGAAGCACGTCCCACCGCCGATCTTTGTGTGGACTGCAAGACGCTGGCCGAGATCAAAGAGAAACAGATGGCCGGTTAATCCGCCGTTTGAACCACTTGGGGCCATTCCCCCGAATTGGTAGAAAAGGGAGCACTTAGCTCCCTTTTTTATTGAGCTTTGGCGGGCCCAGGGCGAGAATGGCGCTTCCATGTCCATCTCGTCTCTGCCGTCATGCCCCTGAACAGCCCTACGCCTTCCCCTTATGTGGGACGTTTTGCCCCCTCCCCGTCCGGTCCGCTGCACTTTGGCTCCCTGATTGCGGCGCTGGGCAGCTTGCTGCAGGCTCGTTCCCTGGGTGGCCGCTGGTTGCTGCGCATCGAAGACATCGATCCGCCACGGGAGATGGCCGGGGCAACGGGCCTGATCCTGCAAACCCTGGAGACCTATGGCCTGCATTGGGATGGCGAGGTGGTGTACCAGAGCCTGCGTCACGCTCGTTATGATGAGGTCATGGCCGCGCTCTACCGAACGGGAGATCTCTACTGGTGCAGCTGTACCCGACGCGAGATAGCCGCGAGGGGCGGACTCTACGATGGTCACTGCCGCACATTGGGGCTGACACCTGCTGGCTGCGCCGCCCGGATCCGCCAGCGCCATCCGGTATATGGTTTTGAGGATGGCTTGCTCGGTGCCATCACAGTGCCCCCGGCCCTGGCTGAGGAGGATTTCATAATCCACCGCCGCGATGGCCTCTATGCCTACAACCTGGCGGTAGTGGTCGATGACATGGATGCGGGTATTACCGAGATAGTACGTGGTGCCGACTTGCTCGAGCCGACGGTACGCCAGGTGGCGCTCCACAGGGCGCTGGGCAATGAACCTCCCGCCTGGGTGCATCTGCCCCTGGCGGTGTTGGCCGATGGTAGCAAGCTCTCCAAACAGAACCATGCTCCGGCCCTGAGCCTGACCGAGGTGCGCCCCACCCTGTTGCAGGCGTTGCACTTTCTCGGCCAGCAACCACCGACCGAGCTGGCAGCCTGTTCCATCACTGAGATAATCCAGTGGGCCATCGCTCACTGGCGGCTGGACAGGGTGCCCAAACAGCCGCAACCGGCACCGGGCTGCTAGCCCCCGACCACATGGTTTTTCATTTGGTCAAGGCTGAGCTATGATAGGCCGCTATTTTTTGGCCTCCCGTCAATTTGAAGTCATGAAGAGGTGTACCATTTTTTCCCAGATCGCAAACTTTTGCCGCAAGGTGCTCGGCAAGGAAGAAGGCGACGAGTCGGTGACGACTCAAGAGCCTGTCCACACTGCCACCCAGCGGAGTGCCGGACCAAGACGCACGCTGAGCCGTGACCAGCACCCCATCTCGCGCAAAGAGATCAGTGAGAATGCCCTCAAGGTTCTCTATCGCCTGAACAAGGGCGGCTATGACGCCTATCTGGTCGGCGGGGGTGTCCGGGATATTCTGCTCGGGAAGACGCCAAAGGATTTCGACATCGCCACCAACGCGACCCCGGAACAGATCAAGGCACTGTTCAGCAACTGCCGCCTGATCGGTCGCCGTTTCCGTCTGGCCCACATCGTCTTCGGTCGCGACGTGATCGAGGTCGCCACCTTCCGTGGCCATCACCATCAGGTCAACAACAGCCGCCATGTCTCCGCCCAGAGCGATGAAGGCATGCTGCTGCGCGACAATGTCTACGGCACCATTGAAGAAGATGCCGAACGTCGCGACTTCACCGTCAACGCCCTCTATTACAGTGCCAAGGATTTCACCCTGCACGACTTCGAGGGCGGTATCGATGATCTCGCCGAGCGCAAGCTGGAGCTGATCGGCGACCCCGAGACCCGCTACCGGGAAGATCCGGTGCGCATGCTGCGCGCCGTGCGTTTCGCCGCCAAGCTGGATATGCAGATCAGCCCGCGCAGTGCCGCACCGATCAAAGAGCTGGCATCGCTGCTGCAAGACATCCCCGCCGCCCGGCTGTTTGAGGAGACCCTCAAGCTGTTCCTGGCTGGCGATGGCCTCGCTACCTACAAGTTGCTCCGTGAATATGGCCTGTTCCAGCAGCTGTTCCCCCAGGTCGCCACCCTGTTCACCCCGCACGGCAACTCGCCGTTCGAGCAGTTTATCGAGCATGCCCTGACCGACACCGACACCCGGGTGCGCGAAGATAAACGGGTCACTCCCGCCTTCCTGTACGCCGCCCTGCTGTGGGGCAGTGTCGAGGCCCGCGCCCGTGTGCTGGAAAACGAGAGCGGCTTGCCCTGGCATGACGCCTTCATGCTGGCCATCAACGAGGTGCTCGACGCCCAAGTGCGCATCATTGCCGTGCCCCGTCGCTTCACCACGGACGTGCGCGACATCTGGGCCCTGCAACAGCGCCTGACCCGCCGTCAGGGCCGCCACCCCGAGCGTGCCATGGAGCATCCCAAGTTCCGCGCCGCCTTCGACTTCCTGTTGCTGCGCAACCGGGTTGAACGTGGCCTGGGCGAGCTTGCCGGCTGGTGGGAGCGCTACGTGGAGTCCAACCCGGATGTGCGCCCGCAATTGCAGCGGGAAGCCACCCGTGGCGGCGACAGACCTCAAGCCGACAAGCCTCAGGCCGACGGCGAGAAGCGCAGCAGCAACAGCCGCAACCGTCGTCGTCCCCGTCGTCGCAAGCCCAAAGCGGCCGAATGATGATCCAGGAGGTCTTCGTTGCCATCGGATCCAACCTGAGCGATCCCCTGGGCCAGGCTCGTCGCGCCGTCGTGGCGCTGGCGGCCTTGCCTGAGTCGATGCTGCAACAAGCTTCCTCTTTTTACAGCAGTCGCCCCATGGGCCCTGCGGATCAGCCTGACTACGTCAATGCCGTGGTCAGACTGACGACCCGGCTTGCGCCCTTGGCCTTGCTGGATCAGTTGCAAAAAATCGAGTTGGAACAAGGACGTGTGCGCAAAGACGAGAGATGGGGGCCCAGAAGCCTGGATCTGGATCTGCTGCTCTATGGGACAGAGAGCCTGCAGAGCGAGCGCCTGACAGTCCCCCACTACGGCATGAAGGAGCGGGAGTTTGTGCTGCTGCCCCTGGCCGAGATTGCGCCCGCTCTGGTGCTGCCTTGCGGCACCCCGCTCAACGATCTGGTTGCCCGCTGCCCCCGCAATGATCTCGCCATCATAGCGTCGGCTGCGAGCCTGTAGGAGCCATCCAAGTGAGCAATATCACCACCGCCAGCCTGCTGAAGATGAAGCAGGACGGCCAGAAAATCACCGCCATCACCGCCTATGATGCCAGCTTCGCCAAGTTGTTCGACGACGAGGGTGCCCATGTGCTGCTCATCGGCGACTCCTTAGGGATGGTACTGCAAGGGGGCACAGACACCCTCGGCGTCACCATGGATGAGATGGTCTATCACACCCGCTGCGTGGTGCGTGGCGCCAGCCAGGCGCTGGTGGTGGCCGACATGCCATTCATGAGCTATGCCACCCCGGAGCAGACCTATGTCAATGCCGCTCGCCTGATGGCAGCCGGTGCGCGCATGGTGAAGATGGAAGGGGGCGACTGGTTGTGTGACAGCATCCGCCACCTGACCCGCAATGGCGTGCCAGTCTGTGGCCACCTCGGCCTCACCCCGCAATCTGTGCATGTGTTCGGTGGTTTCAAGGTGCAGGGTCGGGACGAATTTCATGCCCAGGAGATCTATCGACAGGCACTCTGCCTGCAGGAAGCGGGCATCCAGTTGCTGGTGCTCGAGTGCGTGCCGGTCGCCCTGGCCGAGCGTATCACCAAGGCGTTGCGCATCCCGGTGATCGGCATAGGGGCTGGCCCCGCTACCGATGGCCAGATCCTGGTGATGCACGATGCCTTTGGCATCACTTCTGGCTATGTGCCCAAGTTCACCAAGAACTTCCTGGCCGAGACAGGTGAGTTGCACGCCGCCGTGCGCCTCTATATCCAGCAGGTCAGCGACGGCAGCTTCCCCGGCCCGGAACACTGCTTCAACTGAGCCAGTCCAAGGGATGACAGCGGAGGCCCTGGCCTCCGTTTCCACATCCATGCCAAGCTGATTTAGCAGCTATCTCTTTGATTCATCTGAGGGTAAACCGTCGATGTTGGTTGTTAACAATCCCGCCATTGTGCGTGACCAGATAAGCCAGTGGCGCCGTGAAGGGCTTGTCATTGCATTCGTCCCCACCATGGGCAACCTGCACCAGGGCCATCTGACCCTGGTTGAACGGGCCCAGCGCCATGGCGAGAGAGTCGTGGTCAGTATCTTCGTCAACCCAATGCAGTTCGACAAGGCCGAGGATCTCGCCAACTATCCCCGCACCCTGGAGCAGGACTGCGCCGCGCTGGAAGCGGCCGGCGTCGACATGGTGTTCACGCCGACGCCGGAGATCATGTATCCCCAGGGGCTCGCCAGCCAGACCTTCGTCGAGGTGCCCGGCATCTCTACCCTGCTGGAAGGGGCGCTGCGCCCGGGGCATTTTCGCGGGGTCAGCACTGTGGTGACCAAGCTGTTCAATCTGGTACAGCCCGATCTGGCCTGCTTCGGCCAGAAGGATTACCAACAGCTGGCGCTCATTCGCAAGATGGTGAACGACATGGCCATGCCCATCGAAATAATCGGGGTGCCGACGGTAAGGGCCGAAGACGGCCTGGCACTCTCGTCACGTAACGGTTACCTCAATTCCGAGCAACGCGCCCTGGCCCCCGAGCTTGCATGCACCATGCACTGGATTGCCGCGCAAATTGCAGGGGGCAACCGGGAACTGGCCGCCCTCATCGTCACCGCCAGCGCCCGCCTCGACGCAGCCGGTTTTCGTACCGATGCCATCGACATCGTCGATGCCGATACCCTCGAGCCTGCGACCGACACCAGCCAGCAGCTGGTGATCCTGATGGCGGCCTATCTCGGCAAGGCTCGTCTTATCGACAACTGCGTCGTCCCCCTCATTCACCCCTGATCAGGAGAACCCCATGTCCAAGAAGGTTTATTGCATCGCCCAGTTCCTGCCCAAGCCCGGCCAGGAGCAGGCTCTGTTTGCGGTGCTGCAGGGGCTCGAACCCAATACCCTGCGCGAAGATGGCTGCCTGCAATACATAGTCACCCGCCGGCTGGCCAGCCCCTTCGCCGAGGGGGAAAGCTTTCCCATCGCCTTCAACGAGATCTGGCGCGACAACGCCAGCTTCGAAGCTCACTGCCAGCGGGCCGAAATAAAGGACTTCTTCGAGCGTTACTGCCTCGCCGAGGACGGCCTGGCGGCCAAGTGGAATGTCTGCATCTACAGCGACGAGCCTGAGGGTTATGACGCGCCTCAGCTGGCATGACGACCATGATATGAAAAAGGCGCCCGAGGGCGCCTTTTTGCTGGTTGGGATCCACGCCTCAGTGGCGCAGCCCCGTACCGCGGGAGATGAGCCACCAGGCCAGCCCGTACAGCGCGACGATGAAGCCGATGATAATAAGGTAGGCGGTACCGAGCGGCACGTCGGAGATGCCGAGGAAGCCGTAACGGAAGGCGTTCACCATGTAGATGATGGGGTTCACCTGGGAGACACCCTGCCAGAAAGGCGGCAACAGACTGATGGAGTAGAAGACCCCGCCCAGATAGGTCAATGGCGTCAGAATGAAGGTCGGAATGATGCTGATGTCATCAAACGACTTCGCGAACACGGCGTTGATGAGCCCCCCAAGGGAGAAGAGTATGGAGGTGAGCAGCACGGTGAGACAGACGCTGAACAGGTGATGCACCTGCAGTGGCACGAAGAAGAGCGACACCAGGGTGACGATGAAGCCAACACACAGACCCCGGGCCACGCCGCCGCCCACGTAACCGGCGATGATGATGTAGTTCGGCACCGGGGCCACCAGCAACTCTTCCACGTTGCGCTGGAACTTGGCGCTGTAGAAAGAGGAGGCCACGTTGGAGTAGGAGTTGGTGATGACCGACATCATGATGAGGCCGGGCACGATGAACTCCATGTAGCTGAAGCCGCCCATGTCGCCGATGCGCGAGCCAATCAGGTTGCCGAAGATGACAAAATAGAGGCTCATGGTGATGGCCGGCGGTACCAGGGTCTGGATCCAGATCCGGGTGAAACGGCTCACTTCCTTGGCCAGGATGCTCTTGAAAGCGATGTAATAGGTCATGGGGTTCATGCTCTACGACCCTCTTCCAGCAAGATGATGCAATCGTTCTTGGAATTCATGCTCTGACAACCCTCTTCTAGCAAGCTGATGTGACCGTTATTGAAACTCATGCTTTGCGGCCCTCTTCTACCAGATTGACGAACAGCTCTTCCAGCCGGTTTGCCTTGTTGCGCATGCTCAGTACCTGCACCCCCTGGGTGGAGAGCTGATCGAACAGGCTGTTGAGAGACTGGCTCTTCTCCAGCTCCACCTCCAGGGTGTGTTCGTCCTGCATGCGACCGTTGAACTCGGGCAAGTTCGGTATCTGGCTGCCAGGCACCAGATCCAGCAGGAAGGTTTCGCGCCCCAGCTTGCCGAGCAGGCTCTTCATGCTGGTATTTTCGATGAGGCGCCCCTTGTCGATGATGCCGATATTGCGGCACAGCATCTCGGCCTCTTCCAGGTAATGAGTCGTGAGAATGATGGTGACGCCCTGCTCGTTGAGCAGCTTGAGGAACTGCCACATGGAGCGGCGGATCTCGATATCCACCCCGGCGGTCGGCTCATCCAGGATCAACAGCTTGGGCTCATGCATCAAGGCCCGGGCTATCATCAGCCGGCGCTTCATGCCGCCTGATAGGGTGCGAGCGGCCATGTCACGCTTGTCCCACAAGTCGAGCTGGCGCAGGTATTTTTCGGCACGCACCTTGGCCTCTGCCCTGGGCACGCCGTAAAAACCGGCCTGATGGGTAACTATCTGGCTCACCTTCTCAAACTGGCTGAAGTTGAACTCCTGGGGCACCAGGCCGAGCTGGGCCTTGGCCATCTCCAGATTGGTATCTATGTCGTGGCCAAACACCTTGACCTTGCCGGCGCTCTTGTTGACCAGCGAGCTGATCACTCCGATGGTGGTGGATTTTCCGGCCCCGTTCGGACCAAGCAGTGCGAAGAAATCCCCCTGCTTGACGGTCAAATCTATGCCTTTGAGGGCTTCTACCCCCCCCTGATAGGTCTTTTTCAGTCCGCTGATTTCCAGTGCGTTCATGACAACCTCTGATGGCTCATCGCCACCTCGAATCTATGAGACAGAAAAGGCGGCCGAGGCCGCCTGCTGGCATGAATGATGTGTCACCATCACTCCTGCGGTACCACCTTGCCGATGAAAGGCAAGTTACGATACTTCTGGGCGTAATCGATGCCGCAGCCTACCACGAATTCGTCAGGAATAGAGAAGCCGATCCAGTCTACCGGCACGTGCACCTCGCGGCGGGACGGTTTGTCCAGCAGGGTGCAGATGGCCAGGGACTTGGGTTCACGCAGCGAGAGGATCTCGCGCACCTTGTTCAGGGTGTAGCCGGTATCAATGATGTCTTCGACGATGACGATGTCCTTGCCCTTGATGTCGTCATCCAGGTCTTTGAGGATACGCACGTCACGGGTGCTGTGCATGCCGGAGCCATAGCTGGATGCGGTCATGAAATCCAGGGTGATGGGCAGTTCGCACTGACGGCAGAGATCCGCCAAGAAGACGCAGGAACCACGCAGCAGGCCAATCATGACCACCTCATCCGAACCCTGATAACGGGCGGTGATCTCTTCACCCAGCTTGGCAATCCGGGCGGCCACTTCTGCCTCGGAAATCATCACCTCGACGTTGTGTTTCATCACATACTCCATAGTGGTCAGCAATAAATGACCATTCATTGATTTCAAAACCCTTGATTCTACCACCCAAGCCGGGAGGCGTCAGGCATACGTGATGCTTTTATCGGCTTATTTTAATTGTTAGAGTTAGCAGGCCTTCGGGCATTATCGGTGACCATACTATAAACACCATAATCAATAACTATTAGATGAAAAAATCATGGAACCACGCGCAGAAATCAGACGGAGAACCCGGCTTTCACCGGAGGCCCGTCGCACTCAACTCATGGAATGTGCCATTGAGGTATTCTCCCGTCGCGGCATTGGCCGTGCGGGTCATGCCGAGATAGCAGAACAAGCCAAGGTGTCAGTTGCCACCGTTTTCAACTATTTCAATACCCGTGAAGAACTCGTGGATGAGGTGCTCACCGAGATAGAGCAGTTCGTGCACCAGATGCTGGAACAGGCTTATGCGGGCAATCGCCCGGTACGTGACTGCATTCACAGTCATGTGCAACTGTTCGTTGATGCAGCCTATGACAGGCCGGATCACGCCAACATCTGGCTGGAGTGGAGCTCCTCGGTACGGGAAGAAGTCTGGCCCCGTTACGCCCTGCTGCTCGACAAGGCGCTGGAGCGTATCACCCCTGTGCTGCAGGGTGCCATGGACAAGGGAGAAATCCAGAGCGTACTGAGCGCTCAGGATCTGGCCCGCTCCCTGACCGGTTTTGGTTACGTCATGATGCAGATGATCAACTCCCCCCAGCGCCCGGCGCGCGTTGAGGTGACTGAGTTTCTGTTCAAATACGTGACGGCTCCTCTTCAGCCCTAAGCACGACTCACTACGAAAAAACGGCGCCCAGGGCGCCGTTTTGTTGTGGTGAACTGTCAGAATATCGAGTCCCTGATAATCAGATGCTCACTGATGGCCGTAGCCCCAACGGGCAGTGAGGGTATGTTCAATCCCCAGATGGTCCAAAATGCGCGCCACCATAAAGTCCACCAGATCCTCGATGCACTTGGGCTCATGATAGAAGCCGGGAGCCGCTGGCATGATGGTCACCCCGAGCCGGGCCAGGCTCAGCATGTTTTCCAGATGGATGGCGGAGAAAGGGCTCTCGCGAGGCACCAGTATCAACTGGCCACGTTCCTTGATCACCACGTCCGCCGCCCGCTCCAGCAGGCTGTCGGAAGCGCCATGGGCGATGGCCGAGACGGTGCCCATGGAGCAGGGGCAGACCACCATCTGCTTGGGGGCCGCCGAACCCGACGCCACTGGAGAGAACCACTCATCCTTGCCACACGCGACGATCTGCCCCTCTTTGGCACCGAACTCGCTGCACAGCTTGAGGGAGAGCGCCTGGGGAGAAGCGGGCCAGTCGCTGCCCTGCTCCGTCTTGAGCACCACCCGCGCAGCCGAGGAGGCCAGCACATACACCTGATAGTCGGCTCGCACCAGACACTCGAGCAGACGCAGGGCGTAAGGGGCACCGGAGGCGCCGGTCAAGGCCAAGGTGACCCGCTTCATGCTTGAATCTGCCGCGCTTGGAGACCCGCCAGCAACTTGTCGTGAATACCGCCAAATCCGCCGTTGCTCATGATGAGAACATGGTCACCGCTGCGGCTCGTCGCCAGGAGGGCATCGAGCAGCGTATCGAGCTGGCCATACACCTGGGCAGGCACCTGCATATGCGCAGTCACCTCGCTCAGATCCCAGCCAATGTTGGCTGGCTGGAAGAAGAGCACTTCATCCGCCCCCTCGAAGCAGGCAGCCAGTTCTTCCTTGTGAACCCCGAGCTTCATGGTGTTGGAACGCGGCTCCAGCACCGCCAGGATCCGGGCCTTGCCAACTTTGGCGCGCAGCCCCCCCAGAGTGGTGGCGATCGCGGTCGGGTGATGGGCGAAGTCATCATAGACACTGATACCCGCCACGATACCCTTCAGCTCCATCCGCCTTTTGGGTGACTTGAACTGGCAGAGCGCGGCAATCCCGTGTTCGACCACGACTCCCGCATGGCGGGCGGCGGCGATCGCCATCAGGCCGTTGTTGACGTTGTGCTCGCCGATGCACTCCCAGTGCACCTCGCCCTGCTTGACGCCATCGAGCCATACCTCGAACACAGAACCATCGGCCGCCAGCTTGACCGCCCGCCACTTGGCATCGTCCTGGCCCACCAGCTCCACCTCACTCCAGCAGCCCATGTCGCGCACCGCCGCCAAGTTGGCATCGGCCTGGGGGAAGAGGACGCGGCCATTGCCGGGCACCATGCGCATCAAGTGATGGAACTGGCGCTGAATGGCGGCGAGATCCGGGAAGATATCGGCGTGGTCGAACTCCAGGTTGTTCATCACCAAGGTGCGCGGCCGGTAGTGAACAAACTTGGATCGCTTGTCGAAGAAGGCGCTGTCGTACTCATCGGCCTCGATCACGAAAAAGGGCGCCGCGCCCAGACGGGCCGAGACTGGGAAATTGCCAGGTACGCCGCCGATGAGAAAACCGGGTTCGAGCTTGGCGTATTCCAGCACCCAGGCCAGCATGCTGGCGGTGGTGGTCTTGCCATGGGTACCGGCGACGGCCAGTACCCAGCGATCTTGCAACACATGCTCCAGCAGCCACTGGGGACCTGAGATATAGGGCAGGTTGCGGTTGAGCACATATTCCACACAAGGATTGCCGCGGCTCATGGCGTTGCCTATCACTACCAGATCCGGTGCCGGATCGAGCTGGGATGGATCATAGCCTTCGGTCAGCTCTATGCCCTGCTGCTCGAGCTGGGTGCTCATGGGGGGATAGACGTTCGCATCGGAACCCGTGACCCTATAACCCAGCTGCTTGGCCAGTACAGCCACGCCACCCATGAAGGTGCCGCAGATACCGAGGATGTGAATGTGCATACCGCTTCCCGTTCCTGTAGAGAGAGCGAGCATTCTAGCAAGATGGCGCCAATTTGGCAGAGGCAGGCGCAGATAGTGCGACAAGCCCGGCCCCCCAGGTGGAAAAACGGCGATGCTGGCGGCAAAATTCGCGCTTAGCAACTCCCTGTCAGGGGGTTATGGCCGAGGAATACGCTCAAACTGGCCGCAATGGCGCGCATATATGGTCATTTGACGGGACATCGCTATAATATCGGCCTGAAAACTTGACTCGAATATCATTGAAGGAACCCTCATGAGCCTGAACCTGGTACCGGCCGGCAAGAGCCTGCCCGAAGATATCTATGTTGTCATCGAGATCCCCCAGAACGCCGATCCGATCAAATACGAAGTCGACAAGGACAGCGGTGCCATCTTCGTTGACCGCTTCATGTCCACCCCCATGTTCTACCCGTGCAACTACGGCTACGTGAACGCCACCTTGTCCCTGGATGGGGATCCGGTCGACGTGCTGGTTCCGACCCCTTACCCGCTGCTGGCTGGCTCCGTGATCCGCTGCCGCCCGGTTGGCGTGCTGAAGATGACCGACGAATCTGGCGAAGATGCCAAAATTGTCGCCGTTCCGCACTCCAAGCTGACCAAGCAGTACGATCACATCAAAGATGTGAACGACCTGCCCGAGCTGCTGAAAGCCCAGATCCAGCACTTCTTCGAGCGCTACAAAGAGCTGGAAGCCGGTAAATGGGTCAAGGTTGAAGGTTGGGGCGACAAGGCTGCCGCCGAAGTAGAGATCATGACCTCTGCCGAGCGTTACGCTGCCAAATAAGCCGCGTATAACGCCGCTGAACGACGAAAAAGGCGCCTACCGGGCGCCTTTTTATTTTGCACTATTTCCCAGCACGCGAACCATTCGTCTTCACTGTGTTGATGGCCGTCTCTGACGAGTGACCCACCGCTGCGATTCATCGACTCAAGGCGCCTTGCTCCCCCTGGGGGCCCCCGACCCCCCATCTTGCGGATCGCCCTTGATATAGAGGTCACGTCCGTTCTGACGATAAGCGCGATAGTAGTCATCTCCACAACGATAAGCGCCGCCGTGCTGACGAGATAGCTCGCAATTGACCGGCAATACTTCCAGCCACTTCAAGGCCTCCTGATAGCGCAACCACTCCTGCCACTCGTGCTCCCGAGCCAGCTGATCGCGCAAGGCAAACGCATCTATCTTCTGATCGCCCTTGGTGATGATTATCTGACCGGCCCAGAGCGGCAGGCTGCACAACCATAACAATCCCCATAATCGGTTCATGACTGTTTCCCTTGTGACTTATTTTCGCAATTAAATTTAAAACCCAATCAATCTGTTAGCAAAATCTCATCCTAAAACTTCCCCGAACATACCTCAAAAACGTATCAAGTCACCTAGTTGTTAATCAGGGTCAACCGACGGGGCACATCATGATGAAATCCATATCAAAGCTGGTACCGTGCATGATGTTGGCCGGCTCGCTGCAAGCGGGAGAGGTCAAACTCGACTGGCAGTGGCAATCCGCCGACGGCAAGCAGCAACATTTCCAGCTGCAAACCGATGACAAGACCCTGGCAAAAAGCCAGCATGAGAGGGTGCTGCTCGATGCCTCTCTCAATCACCCCATAGAAACCCTGTACGCCTATATCAGCCCCAGGCTCTACAACAGCCTCAGTCAAATCAACCAGAATAGCCCCAGCACGGCCACCAAGTTTCTCAGCCTGGAACAAGCCTTTACCACCAGGGATAACAGCCCGGAATCACGGGAGTTCTGGCAAGCCTATGAACAGTATCAGGAAGACGCTTTCGAGAAGATGATGGTGTTGCCCTGCGTTCATCCCGCCAACGTCAAACTGCCCTGCGTGAGGCCCAACTACTCCCAATTGTTTTACCACTTCAAGGATTCGCTCAAACCCCTTGCCAGCCAGTTTTCCGCACCGGATCTTGCCGCCTCGGTCAAACTCATTCAGGAGTGGCTCAACGTCATCCCCAGCCCATCAGAACAGATGGATCACTTCAATCCCCCCCTGCAGGCACTCAAGGACAACAAGGCCGACAGCGATGAGAAGGCACTGTTGATGGCCACTCTGCTCACCGAGCTGGCCCCCCAGTTCATGCTCAGCATCATCTATCCAGACACCAGCATCGGCAGTGTCTCCCCCGCGTGGCTCGCCATCACGGCAGATAGCGGCCTGCCAGGGGACGTTGTGGTCATAGACAACCAGAAGCATGTGCTGCTCACCGGCTCCCCCCTGATGGTGCAGCAGATGGCGATGGCGCACATTCCTCTCATCAGCGAACCCCTCTACTGAACAAGAGATCCAACCAGTCTGGACGGATCCCGCCGCTATCATGGTGCCGGTGCATTCCAAGGGGTCTCAGCGCTAACCCTTCGATTATTTAACACTTTTTAAACAGATCCGATCAGTTTAGGATGAGGAGTACCCATTTCCTCAGCCATCAAATCGTTATAACATAACAAAGGAGTGTCATTCGGATGAAACATCTCGTGCTTACTCTGGCGCTGCTGCCGACCCTTGCCCTGGCTCATAACCTCAAAGAGGCGGCCCCGGTTCCCTTGGTGCAGATCGCCGACCAGGGTGAACTGATGATCAACGGCCAGGATATCGCCTATCGGCCCTGGCAGAGCAAGCAGCTGGCAGGCAAGGTGTTCCTGATCCAGCATATCGCGGGTCGTTCCAGCGCCAAGGAGCTGAACGCCCCCATGATAGAGGCGATCAAAAAGGCCAAGCTGCCCCATGGCAGCTACCAGACGGTGACCATCATCAATAGCAATGATGCCATCTGGGGCACCTCCGGCTTTGTGAAGAGCAGTGCCGAGGACAGCAAGAAAGAGTTCCCCTGGTCAGCCATGGTGTTAGATAGCAAGGGCATGGCTCGCAATGCCTGGGAGCTGACACCGGAGAGCTCGGCCATCGTGCTGCTGGATAAAGAGGGCAAGGTGCTGTTTGCCAAAGATGGCCAGCTCGCTGCCAATGAGATCACCAAAGTGATGGAGCTTATCAAGTCCCATCTCTAAATCAGACGGGGCCCCGCGGGCCCCTTATCAAGGGTATATGGGTCGCGTCACCGTTAGAGTCTGGATACTGCTGCTTGGCTGGTTGTGGCTACAACCCGCCCTTGCCCAGCATCAGCTGGAAGCCGAGCTGCCGAGTCACAGTCATCACTGCCTGATCTGCGCCCTGCATCTGGATGGCAAGCTGGCCATACCCGCCAGCCCGCTCGCCGCCATCCCATCGCGCTCCATCCCCGAGAACGCTCCCCCCGCCATTATCAACCCCTGCCTGCCCTCGGCGACAACCCAGCCCATTCGCGGCCCGCCCTCATCCTTTTTCTCTTGAGCCATAACCCTCTTATTTTATTGTTTTAAAGGATGAATGATGAAAGCTGTCACCCTGTTACTGGCTGCGGCCACCTTTGGCGTTCAAGCCAATCATGAACATGGCGAGAGCCATAGCCATGGCGCTCATGAACATGGCCACGGCCTGCTCAACTTTGTCGTCGATGGCAATCAGCTGATGATTGAGCTGCAGGCCCCGGCCGCCGATCTGATCGGTTTTGAGCACGCCGCCACGACGGCCGAGGAGAAGGCGCAATATGCCAAGGCCCTCGCCCAGCTCAAGCAGCCGGAGACCCTGTTTGGGATAGCCCCGGCAGCCGCGTGCCAGCTGGCACATCAGGAGATCAAGGCCCCCCAGCCGGAAGAGGCCCATGAAGGTCATGATCATGATGCCGCCCACGAAGAGCATGAGGGTCACGACCATGATGCAGCCCACGAAGAGCATGAGGGTCACGACCATGACGCTGCCCATGAACAGCATGAACATGCCGATCTCGGCGCCATGTATACCTACAACTGCACAGCCCCGGATCAACTCAGCGGCCTGACCGCCAAGCTGTTCTCGGTATATCCCAGCCTCAGCAAGCTGACGGTACAGGGCATATTGCCCAGCGGCCAGACCGCCGCCGAGCTGACCCCCACCGCCAACACAGTGAACTGGTGATCCCATGACGACTGCCGTGGTTGAGATCCAGGATCTCGCATTCGCCTGGCCTGGTCAGGATGCCGTACTCGAACTGCCCTCTCTGCGGATAGAACAGGGGGAACGTGTCTTCATCAAGGGCCCCTCAGGTTCGGGAAAATCGACCCTGCTTGGCCTGCTGGCGGGGATCCAGATAGCCAACCGGGGCAAACTCGAGGTGCTGGGCCAGCCATTGGCCCAGCTCTCAGGTCGGGCGCGGGATCGCTTCCGCGCCGACCATTTGGGTTATATCTTCCAACAATTCAACTTGTTGCCATTTTTGAGCGTGCTGGACAATGTCACCACAGCACTCACTTTCGCGCCACAAAAGCGCGCCAGACTCCAGGGTTCGCCCGAACAAGAGGCTCGTCGCCTGCTCGGTGAACTGCAACTGCCCGGCGATGCCCTGATGCGGCCTGTCCATGCCCTGAGCATCGGCCAGCAGCAACGGGTTGCCGCCGCCCGCGCCCTCATCGGCTCACCCCAGCTGGTGATCGCCGACGAACCCACCTCGGCGCTCGATACCGACAACAGGGCCGCCTTCATCCGCCTGTTATTCGAGGAGTGCGACAAGCAGGGCAGTACCCTCATCTTCGTCAGCCATGATCCCCATCTCGAGCCCCTGTTCCCCCGGGTTGAAAACCTGCAAACACTGAACCTGAGGTCCACATGCTGAAACTTGCCCTGCAAAGTCTCTGGGCCCGCCGTCTCACCGCCGGCCTCACCCTGCTGGCAGTCGCCATCAGCGTCACCTTGCTGCTTGGAGTAGAACGGGTGCGGATGCAGGCACGCGACAGCTTCGCCAATACCGTTTCGGGTACGGATCTCATCGTCGGCGCCCGCTCCGGTCAGGTGAACCTGCTGCTCTACTCCGTGTTTCGTATCGGCAATCCCACCAATAATGTCGGCTGGGATTCCTACCAATCCATCAAGGATAAGCCCGGCATCGCCTGGACCATCCCCCTCTCCCTCGGCGACTCACACAAGGGTTTCCGAGTATTGGGCACCAATGGCGACTACTTCACGCACCTCAAATACGGTCGCCAACAAGCCCTGGCGATGCGGGAGGGGCGTCCCTTCCAGACACCGTTCGAGGCAGTGCTCGGCGCCCAGGTGGCGGCCAAGCTCGGCTACCACATAGGCCAGTCCATCGTCATCGCCCATGGCGCCGGCAATACCTCGTTCAGCCAGCATGACAACCTGCCCTTCACCGTCGTGGGTATACTGGCGCCGACGGGCACCCCCATCGATCGCACCGTGCATGTGCCGCTGGCGGGCATAGAGGCGATCCATCAGGGCTGGGACACAGGTCGCCACAGCAAGAATGTCACCGCCGATCAGGCGCTGGAGCGGGATCTCACCCCCAAGACCATCACCGCCTTCATGGTGGGGTTGAGCAACCGCATCCTGGCATTCCAGCTGCAGCGTGCCATCAACACCTACCCGGGCGAGCCGCTGATGGCAATCCTGCCCGGGGCCGCCCTGCAGGAGTTGTGGGCCATGATGAGCGTGGCCGAGACGGCGCTCTCCGTCATCGCCGCCTTCGTGGTGGTTGCCGGTCTCATCGGCATGCTCACTACCTTGCTGGCCGGGCTCAACGAACGGCGCCGCGAGCTCGCCATACTGAGGTCCCTTGGCGCAGGCCCGGGGCACCTGTTCACCCTGCTGACCATGGAGGCCATGGCCCTGACCAGCCTGGGCATAGTGCTTGGCGTCGCCGCCCTCTATCTGGGCCAGGGGCTTGCCTCGCCCTGGCTGCTCAGCCACTATGGCCTGCAACTTGGCCTGGCACTGCCGAGCGCCTACGAATGGCAACTGCTGGGGCTGGTCTGGCTGGCGGGGGTGGTCATAGGCCTGCTGCCTGCCGCCCGTGCCTATCGCTACAGCCTGAGCGACGGCATGAGCATTCGCGTGTGAAGAATCGAGAAGGACAGAAGATGATGTTGAGACTCATGGTCATGTTGGCAAGCCTGCTGGTGTTGCCAGCCCAGGCCGCCGAACCATTCAAGACCCTGGATTGGGATGCCCTGCTGCCGCCGGGCCAAAGCGTGTTGCCACCGCCTCCGGTGCCTCATGATGGCGACATGAGCTCGGTGCCGCAGCCCGTCGGGGAGGTCAACCAGGCACTGGACGGCCAGGAGATCCGCCTGCCCGGCTTCGTGGTGCCACTGGAAGGGGATGCCAAGAAGGTCACCGCCTTCCTGCTGGTGCCCTATTTTGGCGCCTGTATTCATGTGCCCCCCCCGCCCACCAACCAGGTGGTCTATGTCAGCTACCCCAAAGGCGCCCCCGTGGATGACCTCTGGGATGCCATCTGGGTCAAGGGCAAGATCAAGACGGTGAGCACCAGCCAGGATATGGCTAACACCGGCTACAGCATGGAGGCGGTCGAGGTCGCCGTCTACGAAGAGTAATCCCGGGGATATGCTGTCGAGACGTGAACCCTCGACCATCACCATCAACCAATAGTCACCAACGCGGCCCCTCCGGGGCCGTTTTGCTAACTGAGTCCCAACCTGTCGCACGGGGGTATTACCGGTCGGGCCAACTAGAGTAACATCTGACCCCAGTCCCCTAGTGCATGGAGCCGCCATGGCCGATCTGCCCCCACCCAAGAAAGAGAGTGCCATCCTCAGCAGCCAGGAGCAGACCCTGCGCCTGGCCCGCAGCCGGGGCATAGACGGCATGCTGACCCGCAACACAGACAGCACCTTCGAGCAGAGGGCCAGTTTTCGCCAACTCGCGGATCAGGCGGCGCGCCAGCGCAATCTGGAAGCCATCATGGTGATGGCGTCACGCCACTGCGAAGAGACCGCCGCTGGCGGCGAGATGGACAGCGACTGGCTGACCCGTTTCCTGCAACTGGCCGAGGACATCAGCATGGTGCCCATGCAGCAGTTGTGGGGCCGCATCTTCGCCATCGAGGTCGCCACTCCCGGCCGCTTTTCAATACGTGCCCTGGCCACCCTCAAGGAGATGACCCAGCGCGAAGCCATGCTGTTTCAGCGAGTCTGCGCGCTCTCCTGCCACTATGCGGGCAGCGATGAGCAGCGTCTGCTGCTGGGCCTGCACAAGGGCGCCAGCCTGCTCACCCGCGCCAAGGTGACCCGCCTTGGCCTTGGCAAATACCGGCTCCCATATGGCGCCCTTTTGCAGCTGTTCGAGCTGGGTTTGCTGCACAGGGGCGAACTGGAATCCGGCCCCCTGCCCGCCGACGGGGTGGAACTGGCGTTTGGCAACCAGCAGTGGCGCCTGCAACGCAAGCAGGCCAACATCACCCTGCTCTACTACCGCCTCACGCCTGTGGGCAATGAACTCGCCCAGCTGTTACAGGAGTCACCACTGGAGGAGTACCTGCAGGATCTGAAAACCGTGCTCGGTCAGGGGCTCACCATGGAGGTGAGCGTCACCACAGCCCCGGCCCAGGAAAACGAAGGGGTCTGATGGCCCCTTCTTAAGATCTCGACCAGCGCCTCGCCGCTTGCTGTGGCTGTGCTCAACATGGCGACGACCCCGATGTCACCTTTTGATCTCCCCCCTGCTCTGATGCACGTTCAGTGTTGAGATGCCCCATCACCACCCCGTTATGGATTACTTTCTTGATCTTGCTCAGAAAGCTATCACCTCCTGCTTCCCTAACCAGCTCCGTTCGGTAACATGACCATCAGAACCCCCTCTCGTCGGAGTCAGCCATGAGCCAGACCAGAGCAAAGCCATTGGTAAAAGCAGCAGACTGGAGGCTGGAATTCAGGGGCGGTAGCGTGGTTTTTTTAGGTTGGCGCAGAGCGTAGCGAAGCCCAACAGTTGAGCATTATTACGTCAACCAGAGCGGGATAAACATGGATTGGGTCGATCGGTAAAAAATTTCAGAT
Source organism: Aeromonas molluscorum (assembly GCF_051376105.1). NCBI lineage: Bacteria > Pseudomonadati > Pseudomonadota > Gammaproteobacteria > Aeromonadales > Aeromonadaceae > Aeromonas > Aeromonas molluscorum. The sequence goes on from NZ_JBPQCY010000001.1 coordinate 1,622,397, forward strand.
ACGTTTCTCGGTAAACGTTGGGCTTCACTACGTTCAGCACCAACCTACTATTTTTAGCCCAGCATACGAGACAAATGGAAATTTAAGTATGAAATTGAATAGCCTTAGCGATATTTTAGAGCGGCGGTTATTGCGTATTCCTGATTATCAGCGTGGATATGCATGGAAGGCGCACCAAGTTGAATATTTTTGGGAAGATATACTTCAGCTAGAAGCTGATCGGATTCACTATACTGGTGTAATCACTCTTGAACCAGTGAAGTCCCATTTATATCAGCGCTGGGAAAAAGATCTATGGCTAATCGAAGGTGTTGGGTTTCGCCCATTTTATGTAGTGGATGGTCAGCAGCGTTTAACCACGTCAATGATCCTTTTGCAAGCGATCTTAGAATCAGTCGATAATGGTGAGGAGCTGAACTATCAATCTATTGCTTCTATTCGTAAGCAGTTCATATTTTTTGAAGCGGACAATAAATTGCAGCAGAGTTTCATTTTTGGGTATGAGAAAGATAATCCCAGCGATGAATACATGAAAACCAAGATCTTTGGTGAGTATTCCAGCTCAAATCAGTTTGTGGAAACACTTTATACGCGCAATCTCAGCTTTGCTAAAAGCTACTTTATGGAGCGGTTAGCTGTAATGCCAATTGATGAGATAGCCATAATTTATAAGAAATTAACGCAGAAACTTAAATTTAATCTGTACGAAATTGATGAAGAGATTGATGTTTTTGTGACTTTCGAAACAATGAATAATCGAGGTAAGCCACTGACCAGTTTGGAGTTGCTTAAGAATAGATTAATCTATCTTTCTACATTGTTTAAAGACAATGAGGGACGGGAGCAACTAAGAACTAATATTAATGATGCATGGAGAACCATGTATGAGTACCTAGGGCAAAACCCCGACATTCCCCTCAGTGACAACCTCTTTTTACGTAACCATTGGACAATATTTTTCAAATATACTCGCAAAAAAGGGGATGACTACATCAATTTTCTACTGGATGAGAAGTTTAATGCACGAAACATTACTCATTCCAAAAAAGTAGAAGATGAACTTAAGATTGAAGAGATCTCTGACTATGTGAAAAGTCTTCAGCAGTCTGTTGTCTACTGGTTCTTTATGCATAATCCATATTATACGCAAGGCAACCAGCTTAACGACTCTCAGAAACTGTGGCTAGATCGCTTGGAGCGTTTGAGCTTTAGATGTTTTAAGCCTCTAATCTTGTCGGCATTTGTCTCCAAGCAAGATCCCGAAATGATTAGTAAGCTGCTGGCCGCGGCTGAACGCTATAATTTTACATTATTCAATCTAAGCCAGCGCCGTGCTAATACCGGTGACACAGAGTTCTTTAGTATGTCGCGGGATTTATTAACTGGAGTTAGATCGATTAAAGAGGTAGTTGAGTCCATAAATTCTTGGATTAATCGCTACTATGATTCAGAGAAATTTCTAGCTCACATTGAGGAGAAGTACGAGTTGGACAGGAACGGATTTTACCACTGGGATGGTATTCGTTACTTTCTATATGAATATGAGTACTGGCTCAAGGAGAAAGGTAAACAGGCAGCCAGTAAACTCACTTGGGATGCACTTAAAACCAGTAAAAAAGATCATGTGACTTTGGAGCATATCTTTCCACAAACTCCTGACGATGCCTATTGGCGTGAGCGTTTCGATCACCTTAATGAGCAGAAACGGCGCTATTTAACCCACTCTTTAGGCAATCTGTTACCTCTTTCTCGCTCCAAAAACTCGGCATTACAAAATGATAGTTTTCCTCAAAAGGTTAATAACGGAACAGGTGTTGGTTATTACAACGGATCTGTTTCCGAGAATGAGGTTGCTCAAAATACAGACTGGACACCGAATAAAATCTTAGAGCGAGGATTAGAGCTACTTAGATTTATGGAACACCGATGGAATATAATTCTTGGTGATTCCAAATTTAAAATCAGATTATTACACGTAGATAATATTGAGCTTTAATAAAATTAGGGGCACTCACCATTCTGAGCGCCGCGTAGTGGTCCATAGAACAAAAATGGTGATACCCAAATAGTGACTGCCCCATATTTATTTAGCGAAGCCCATACAGACGAGCATTATCATGTCAACCAGAGCGGGACAAATATGGATTTTGTCTAATCGGCAGCACAAATTTTCAGATACGTTTCGCGGTAAAGGTTGGACTTCACTTAGCTCAGCACCAACCTACCATATTTAGCCTAACATACGAGATAACCATTTATTTAACTTGCCATATTGGTCACTTAGTTCAGCCCCTAAAAATATTACCATTTAATTTATTTTGCTAAGGTTAAACAATGAAAATAAACCTAGACATAAAGTCGAATGCTATTGATAGCTTTAATGAAGCCTTGGCTAAGTTAGAAACAGCACAAGAGGGTGATCAAAAGGCGTATAAATTCGCAATATTACATTTGTCACATGCCATCGAGCTTGTGCTAAAAATGTATCTTCAAAGCCTTGATGAGAGCTTGGTTTTCTCTAAGTGCTATAAAAAAGTTAAGCAAAGAGCATCTGAAAAGAAAATTGACCTTCTGGCTGCATACCATGAGCTAAAAGATGAAGGATTTGACTTTAAGGCTGTTGTGGCGGGACATTACAATCCGTTTACTGTTAACGTTAGTGATGTTTTAGCCATAGCAAAAAATGAAGTTTGTGGAATAACAGGCAATAAGTTTGTAGATCAAGGCTTTATTGATGACATCGATTGGATGAAAGAAATTAGAAATGCTATTGAACATTTTCACTTTGAATTCACGGTTAAAGAGGTCCGCTTATGCATTGGTCGCTTAGTTCGTGGGGTAAATGAATTTTCTGACATATTTTCACTATTCGATTTAGAAAAAGAAGTTGGCAAACATTGCTATGAAACCTTCAAAACATTAGCAGATGAATACGACCATTCACTCGCAGAGGCTCACATTGAAATTCGTGAAGCTAAAGAGGCACTCTTTAGAGGAACAAGGCCTAAGCATCAATATTTCATTGAATGGAATGAATATTATCGTGAACAGTGTAATAATGAAACAATTATACCTAATGCTGAATCACCAACTGGATATAAATGTACTTTTTGTGGTAATGAAGAGTCAGGTAAAATTGAAGTTAATTGTGATATTTGCGGCTTACCTTGGGCTAACGAAGATATGTCTTACTGGGACGAAAATTTAGTTAACGTCTGTCCTCGCTGTGAAAACCCTGATGCTTGGTGATATAACTATATATTTTACTGATAGTATCATAGTTAGGTATGGTGATATGTTACTCACACGTTAATAAATGGTGGGCTAAGCTTAGGAGTAATTTTGGTAGATTTTTTATCTAGCGCCACTTGGCAAGGGATCGGAGTTATAATCTCAACTCTTATTTCTATCTTTGGTATTCTTTTATCTCATAATATCAGGCAGCGGGTATTTAGATCAAAAAACTCTATGTTTGATAAAAATGAAAGCTCTCCTAAAGAGTTATTAGATGGACAATTTGTAACTCTATACGGGAAGGTACGGGAGGAGGTTTATCCAGGCCCACCAAATTACAGTTCAATAGATGATGGTGATAAACCTCAGTTCTATTGGATTCTATATACTAATGAGCCAATTAGTTTGGTTGGACGGAATATGGAAAATGACGAATTATATGAGAATGATTTATCCTGCATGTTTCAATTATGCATAGCGCCTGAAATCCGCGTTTTAAGGTAGCTAAAAATAGCCAACAGTCACCCCCTTTAGTAACCGATTTGAAAGTAATTGATTTTTATATATGACAACCTAATTGAACAAGCCAAACTTTCAGAGCACAACTTAACGCCCCCTCTTTTAGTAGGAAATAGCGAAAATTAATAGAAATAGTTGACTATATAAACAAAGGGGTCGTGAATTCAGATAATAAGTGCAATGCCCATGGTGCATAGGAGAGAGGCGGTCAACTACCAGTTAGGGTACGCTTCTTCTCGCCAAAGAAACAAAGCGATACACCATGAAATACCAGCAGTTGACCGAGGGGCTACGATACCAGATTGCCTGCCTCCGTGACCATGGCCTGTCACAGGCCCGCATTGCCAAACAGCTCGGGGTTCATCCATCGACTATCAGTCGTGAGCTTCGTCGTAATTGTGCTGGGCAGGCCTATCAGCCGCAGCAGGCTCACCAACTTGCCACGGCACGACGGCTGACGAGTCAGAAGCGTACTGTCCCGTCTGATACCATCGACTTTGTTTGCATGGCGCTGGTCGCGGACTGGAGTCCCGAGCAAATCAGTGGCGTTGGAGACATGATTAACTGCCCGGTTAGCCACGAGTGGATATACCGCTATGTGGCACGCGACAAGGCCAACGGTGGCACGCTATACCGGCATCTGCGTCAGGGTCACAAACGCTATCGCAAGGGTAAGAACAGCAAACGCAGTGTCATTCCCAATCCGGTATCGATTGATGAACGCCCTGCGATAGTCAATGAGCGGAGCCGTGTGGGAGATTGGGAAGTCGATACCGTGTTGGGTAAGCAAGGCAGCGGTGCAATAGTGAGTCTGTTGGAGCGTAAGAGCCGGCTCTACCTGGTTCAATACGTTCCCAGCAAAACAGCCAGCGCGGTGGCGGACACCATTATCAGCATGCTGAAACCCTACCAGGCACATGTCCATACCATCACAGCTGACCTCGAACATGAACGTGTTGCAGCAGAGCTGGAAGCGCAGGTGTACTTTGCGCATCCATACAGTCATCCACCAGCGCTTCAAAGGCAGTGATTTGAGTGTGGTGACAGCGGCTTGCCGGCTGAACTTCAGGCCACGCAAAGATTTAAACAGCCACATGGATTTGAAAGCAGCCCGGGAATTGCTGCAGATATCGGTTATAACTGTCGGCCTACGTTGTAGCCTTAGAGCAGTAAGCAACTCATCCACCAGCGCTTCCACCGGCTTGCCGGGTAAAGTCTATGCCGGTGAAGTTGCGGATCTCCCCTGCCCGCGCCTTTTTGTAGAGCCCCTTGGGGTCGCGCTCTTCGCACACGCTAAGGGGGGCATCCACAAACACCTCGACAAACTCGTCCGCCCCCAGGAGGCTACGCACCAGATCCCGTTCGGCACGGAACGGCGAGATAAAGGCGGTGAGCACGATAAGGCCCGCATCCACCATGAGTTTTGCCACCTCGCCGACCCGGCGGATATTCTCCTGTCTGGCGGCATCATCGAAGCCAAGATCGCCACAGAGGCCGTGGCGCACATTGTCGCCATCGAGCAGATAGGTATGCTTGCCTTCCGCAGCCAGCGCCTGCTCCAGGGCCCCCGCCAGGGTGGACTTACCCGCCCCGGAGAGCCCGGTAAACCAGATCACCTGCGGCTTTTGCCCCTTCAATTCAGAACGGCTCTGTTTGCTGACGGCATGGTCGTGCCACACGATATTGCTCATCTAAAACTCCTTGTTTGGCATTGACGCTGCCACGCTGAAACTCTTCTGACTTCCGCAACCAAGCTTCTGCCCATCAATAGACGGGGCTTGCCGCTGCCCACTGCTGCGCATCTCAACCTCTTGCATCGCTCCCGCCTTTATCACCCGCCATCTCACATCAAAACGGAAACAGCAGGGGCACCATGATGATCACCCCAATGCTGTAGGCCAGAGACACAGGCAGGGCCAGCTTGAGGTAGTCCGGCATCTTGTAGTTGCCCGCCGCATAGACCATCAGATTGGTCTGATAGCCATAAGGCAATATAAAGCTGGAGCTGGCACCAAACAGCACCGCCAGGATGAACGGCATGGTCGAGACATCCATGCTGAGCGCCAGCTGGTAACCCATGGGGAAGGCCAGGGCGGCCGCGGCGTTGTTGCTCATCAACTCGGTCAGCACCAGGGTGAAGAAGTAGATGCCGATAAAGGCGATGATGGGGCTGGCACCATTGAACTCCCCCATCAAGGCGTCGGCAATCAACTTGGCCAGACCACTGCTCTCCAGCTGATCGGCGATGGCGAGTGCGCCGCCCACCACCAGCCAGATGTCGAGGGGAAAGCGGCGGCGGATCTCGTCCAGGGTCAGGATGCGAGTGAACAATAGCGTTACCAGCATAATGAGCAGCCCCTTGAACAGCGGCACCAGATCCAGCACCGACAGCGCCAGCACCCCGAGAAAGCCCAGCACCACGGCGGCGCTGCGCTTGCCATCAAGCCGGGTCGAGGCTTCCAGTCCGCTCACCACCACAAACTCCCGGGAGAGTGACTTGTTGCTGGCAAACTTGGGGCCCGGCGCCAGCAGCAGGGTATCGCCGGCGTGCAGCTCAATCTGGCCGAGGCCGCCGGTGAGCTGGGTCTCGCCCCGGCGTACCGCCAGCACCACCGCATCGAAGTGGGTGCGAAACTCGGCATCCTTGATGGATTGCCCCACCAGTCGCGAGCTGTGACTGACGATCACCTCCACCAGATGCTGACCGTTGAGCCGGTGCTGGCCATAGAGTTCCAGTCCCTTGAGCTCTTGCAGCACGCCGACGCTCTCCACGTCGCCGCAAAACAGCAGCATGTCCCCCTCGTGCAGCTCGTGCTCCGGCTGCACCGGGCAGATCACCTGACTGCCGCGAATGATCTCCGCCAGATAGAGGCTTTTGAGACTGCGCAGCCCGTTCTCCTTGACGCTGCGCCCCGCCAGCGGCGAGCCTGCGCCCACCTTGGCTTCGAGAAAATAGCCGGATTCCCGGCTCATCTCGGTATCCTGCTCCGGCAGATAACGGGCAAACAGCAGCACGGCCGCCAGACCGGTCAGCAGGGTCCCCGCCCCCACCATGAAGAAGTCGAACATGCCAAGGGGCTCGGCCCCCATCTTGATGAGGAAGCTGTTGACGATGAGGTTGGTGGAGGTGCCGATCAGGGTCAGTACGCCACCGAAGGTGGCGGCGAAGCACATGGGCAGCAGCAGCCGGGAGGGGGCATGATTGGGATTGCGTTTGACCGCCCCCAGCATCGAGGCCACCACGGCGGTGTTGTTGACGAAGGCCGACAGGAAGGCAGTAGAAAACCACAGCTTTACCAGCACCTTGTTGAACGACCCCGTGCCCACCAGATTGGCGAACCAGCTCATGACCCGGGTCTTCTCCACCGCCAGCGACACCAGCAGCAGCAGCACCAGGGTCAGCAGGGCGCTGTTGGTGTAACCCGCCACCACGGCGTTGATGTCCGCCAGCCCGCTCAGATAGGTGATGAGCACGGCGCCCGAGAAGAGCAGCGCCGGACGGAGTTTACCCTGGATCAACAGGATGATAAGGGCAGCCAGCAGACCCAGCACCAGGGATTGTTGCCAGGTCATGGACTTACTCCTTGCCGTTGGTGATGGTCAGCGCCTGCCAATGCGGGAAGTGCTTGCGTACCAGTGCATTGAATTCAACTTCAAACTCGCTGTACTGGCCCTGGACCGCCTTGCCGGCCAGCCCTTCCACTATCATGCCAGCCCCGACGGTGACGTTGGTCAGCCGGTCAATGAGGATGAAGCTGCCAGTGTCGCGAATATCCGTGTAGGGATCGAACGCCACCGGGTCGGTCAGGCTCAGCTCGCACAGACCTATCTCGTTGAGATGCAGTTCGCTCGCCTCCAGCTCGTCCAGCTTGTTGATCTCGATGCGATGACGGATGACCTCCACCTGACCACGGGTCTTCTTGGTGGCCAGCTTGATGTCATAGACCCGGCCCGGTTGCAGGGACTCCTCCCCCATCCAGACGATGTGCGCCAGCACGTTCTGGGTCACTTGCGGCCGCTGGGCGGCGTCCACCAGCAGGTCGCCACGGCTGATGTCGATTTCATCGGCAAAAGTCACAGTGATGGCCTGACCCGGCAGGGCATATTCCAGGTCCCCATCGAAGGTGACGATGCGGGTCACAGTGCTCTCCTTGCCGGACGGCAGCACCGCAAGCCGGTCGCCGACCCGCAGAATGCCGGAGGCCAGGGTGCCCGCGAAACCGCGAAAATCGAGGTTGGGGCGGTTAACGTACTGCACCGGCAGACGCACCGGATGACGCTCCAGCTCGCGCTCGACCTCCACATTTTCCAACAAGGAGAGCAGGGTCTCGCCCTGATACCAGGCCAGCTTGTCGCTCGCATTGACCACGTTGTCACCGTCCAGGGCGGAGACAGGCACTAGCTGAATAGAATCCACAGCGAGTTTCTTGGCAAATTCGCGGTATTCAGCAGAGATGCGATCGAACACCTCCTGGCTGAACTCCACCAGATCCATCTTGTTGACCGCTACCACGAACTGCTTGATGCCGAGCAGGCTGGCGATAAAGCTGTGGCGACGGGTCTGATCCAGCACACCCTTGCGGGCATCGATCAGAATGATGGCCAGATCGCAGGTGGAGGCACCGGTCGCCATGTTGCGGGTGTACTGCTCGTGACCCGGGGTATCCGAGATGATGAACTTGCGCTTGGCGGTGGAGAAATAGCGGTAGGCCACGTCTATAGTGATGCCCTGCTCGCGCTCGGCCTGCAGGCCGTCCACCAGCAGCGCCAGATCCAGCTTCTCGCCGGTGGTGCCCAGCTTCTGGCTGTCGGATTCCAAGGCTTTGAGCTGATCTTCATAGATCTGCTGGGAGTCGTGCAGCAGGCGACCGATGAGGGTGCTCTTGCCGTCATCCACGCTGCCGCAGGTGAGAAAACGCAGCAGGCTCTTGTGCTGCTGGGCATGCAGGTAGGCTTCAATGCCCTGTTCGCTGATGGCGGTCTGAATATGGTTGTTCATGATGCGATTCCTTAGAACATTTTTTTAGAAATAGCCCTGACGCTTCTTCTGCTCCATGGAGCCAGCCTGATCGTGGTCAATCAGCCGTCCCTGCCGCTCGCTCGAGGTGGTGATCAGCATCTCCTCGATGATCTCCGGCAGTGTGGTGGCATTGGATTCGATGGCGCCGGTCAGCGGGTAGCAACCCAGGGTGCGAAAACGCACCAGCTCCTGCTTCACCTCGTCATCCGGGCCGATTGGCATGCGCTCGTCATCCACCATGATCTTGATGCCACTGCGCTCCACCACCGGACGCATGGCGGCAAAGTAGAGCGGCACTATGTCGATGTTTTCCAGATAGATGTATTGCCAGATGTCGAGCTCGGTCCAGTTGGAGAGCGGGAACACCCGGATGCTCTCCCCCTTGTTGACCTGGCTGTTGTAGACGCGCCACAGCTCGGGCCGCTGGTTCTTGGGGTCCCAGCGGTGAGACTTGTCACGGAAGGAGTAGACCCGCTCCTTGGCCCGGGACTTCTCCTCGTCGCGGCGCGCCCCGCCGAAGGCGGCATCGAAGCCGTATTTGTTGAGCGCCTGCTTGAGCCCCTCGGTCTTCATGATGTCGGTGTGCTTGCCGCTGCCATGCACGAAGGGGTTGATGTCCATGGCCAGACCGTCCGGGTTCTTGTGGACAATGAGATCCAGCCCGTATTTCTCGGCGGTTTCGTCCCGGAACTTGATCATCTCCTTGAACTTCCAGTTGGTGTCCACATGGAGCAGGGGGAAGGGGATCTTGCCCGGGTAGAAGGCCTTGCGGGCCAGGTGCAACATGACGGAGGAGTCCTTGCCGATGGAGTACATCATCACCGGGTTCTCGAATTCGGCAGCCACCTCGCGGATGATGTGGATGCTCTCGGCTTCCAGCTGCTGCAAATGGGTCAATCTTTCACGGTCCATGTCGGGTCCTCTGGTCTGGCTAACGCGCGTGGTCAGAGCGCGGTTCGGGTTCAGTTCGATAAGGCTCAGGCCTCACCGGCAAATCAAGTCGGGTGGGTCAGGCCAGGCTGACCAGCTTCAGGTCGCAGCCACGTGGCTCGCCGTTTTGCTCATCGTTTATCTCTGCGCTTTTCTCGCCACTTTTCTCGCCAAACCAGGCGAGTCGGTCACGCAGTGACACCACCTCGCCAATGACGATGAGCGAGGGGCTTGCCGCATGCCGGGCCAAGCTGGCCAGCTCCCCCAGGGTACCGGTCAATACCTTCTGCCGGGTCTGGGTACCGCGCTCTATGATGGCAATCGGCGTCTGCGGCTGGCGGCCATGGTCAATCAGCTGCTGCTGGATATGTTCGGATCGCATCAGCCCCATGTAGATAACCAGGGTCTGGTTGGTGGCCGCGAGCTGCTGCCAGTCAGGCTCCTTGCCCGCTTTCTGGCAGTGGCCAGTAATGAAGACGGCGCTCTGGGCATGGTCGCGGTGGGTGAGCGGTATGCCCGCATAGGCAGTGGCGCCAGCGGCGGCCGTGATGCCGGGCACCACCGAGAAGGGGATCCCCTCGTCTGCCAGCACCTCCAGCTCCTCACCGCCGCGACCAAACATGAAGGGATCGCCCCCCTTGAGACGCACCACCCGGTTGCCCGCCTTGGCGTATTGCACCAAGAGGCGGTTGGTTTCGTCCTGGGGCACGCTGTGATCGCCCGCCTTCTTGCCCACCGAGATCAGGGTGGCATCCCGGCGCACCAGATCCAGGATTTCGGGGGAGACCAGCTGGTCATAAAGCACCACTTCGGCCTGCTGGATCTGCTGCAACCCCTTGAGGGTCAGCAAGCCAGGATCGCCGGGGCCCGCCCCCACCAGCACCACCTCGCCCAGCTCGCGCTGCGCCTTGTCCAGCCCCTCATTGAGCCACGCTTCGGCACGCTGCCAATCCTGCTTCTCGATGAGGCCAGCCAGGGCATTGGAGGCAAAGGCCCGCTCCCAGAAGCGGCGGCGGTCGGAGATCGAACTCAGCAACTCTTTGGCGCGATGACGCACTCGCCCCGAAAGCTCGGCCAATCCGCCCAGATGCCTAGGCAGCAGGCTTTCGAGCCGCTCGCGCAAGAGGCGCACCAGTACAGGAGCCTTGCCACCGCTGGAGACAGCCACCATGATGGGGGAGCGGTCTATGATGGAGGGGAAGATAAAGCTGGAGCGCGCAGGGTCATCGACCAGGTTGACGAACAGACCCAGTTCGGTCGCGCTCTCATAGACAAGGGCATTGACGTCGTTATCGTCGGTGGCGGCCACCACCAGCAGTTGACCCGCAAGATGGGCTGGCTCAAACCGCACTGGCAGATGGTTGAAACGGCCAGCCAGTTCATCAAATTCAGAGGCCAGGACAGGGGAAACCAGCGTCAGTCTGGCACCCGCCGCCAGCAGCAGGCGAGCCTTGCGCAGGGCCACCTCACCGCCGCCGACCAGCAATACGGGACGGCCTTCCAACCGGGCAAACATAGGTAAGTAATCCATCTCGACGCATCCCTTGAAACTGCTTAACTCAGGGGACTATAGGCAGGCTTACTTATCCCTCAAAATAATAAAAAATGCTTTTTAAGACGTTTTAGTAATTAAAAACTGCCGCTAAGCGAGCCAGAATAAACCCAAGCTTGTGGTGTTTCAGGCTAAGGCATAGGCTAGTGCCTGTGTTTCATAAGGAGCTGATAATGAATGAGTCACTGATAGTCCTAGGGATTTTCGTCTTCTTGGTGATAGCGACCCTGGGAGCCGGCATCAAGATAGTGCCTCAAGGCTACAACTGGACAGTTGAACGCTTCGGACGCTATACCCGCACCCTGTCACCCGGTCTGAACCTGCTGATCCCCTATGTCGACCGCGTGGGGCACAAGATCATCATGATGGAGCAGGTACTCGACATCGCCGCCCAGGAGGTCATCTCCCGGGATAACGCCAACGTCACCATAGACGCCATCAGCTTCGTGCAAGTGGTCGACGCCCGCAAGGCAGCCTATGAGGTCAACGACCTCATCAGCGCCATCCGCAATCTGACCATGACCAACATGCGGACCGTGCTCGGTGCCATGGAGCTCGACGAGATGCTCTCCCAGCGCGACACCATCAACGAGAAGCTGCTGCGCACCATGGATGCCGCCACCGCCCCCTGGGGCATCAAGGTGACCCGGATCGAGATCAAGGATGTCCGCCCCCCCCTGGCACTGGTCGAAGCCATGAATGCCCAGATGAAGGCCGAGCGCCAGAAACGGGCCGAGGTGCTGGAGGCTGAAGGGGTACGTCAATCCAAGATCCTCAAAGCCGAGGGGGAGAAACAGTCCCAGATCCTCAAGGCCGAGGGTGAGCGTCAGGCCGCCTTCCTCGCCGCAGAGGCACGGGAGCGGGCCGCCGAGGCCGAAGCCAAGGCGACTCACATGGTCTCCAAAGCCATCGCCGAGGGGGACATGCAGGCCATCAACTACTTCGTGGCCCAGAAATACACCGAAGCACTGGCCCGGATCGGCGAAGGCCCCAACAGCAAGATCATCATGATGCCGCTGGAAGCGGGCAGCCTGATTGGCTCCGTGGCCGGCATGGCCGAGCTGTTCAACAAGGGCGATAAAAAATGACAGCGCTGCTGGTGAGCCTGACCCACTGGCACTGGCTGGGACTGGGCTTCGTGCTGCTCGCCATCGAGGTACTGGGGTCGGTGGGCTTCCTGCTCTGGACCGGCATTGCGGCGCTGGAGGTGGGTCTGCTGCTGCTGATCTGGCCCTTCGGCTGGCAGTTGCAATTGCTGCTGTTCGCCCTGCAATCCCTGATCACCACCTGGGCCTGGTGGCGTTGGCAACACGCTCGCGACCGATCTAGCCGTGATGCGGCGGCCCCCATCAACGAACGGATGCACAGCTATCTGGGCCGGGAGCTGACGCTGCTTGATGATGTCAGCCAGGGGATGAGCCGGGTTCATCTGGATGACACTGTCTGGACGGTGCGCTGTGCCAGCAACCTGGCCGCCGGTAGCCGGGTCAAGGTGGTGGGCACAGACTCCCACATCTTGCTGGTCGATCCCCTGCCCTTACCGCCGGGATAAATGACAAGCCAATAAAAAGGGCTCCACGGAGCCCTTTGTCATGATGCCAGCTGGCTGGCATCCACTCGGCGATTCGCGATAGCGCTAGAGACTGCCGCCATCGAGCGCGGCCTTGAGCAGATCCTTCCAGCTCAATATCCCGACCAGCTGCCCCTGCTCGAGCACCGGCAGGCAAGATACCTTCTTGTCCAGCATCAGCCGGGCAGCATAGGCCAGGGTCTGGTGAGAGGAGATGGTGACAGGATCCCGAGTCATGATCTGGTGAGCGCGGCGATTGAGGGTTTCGGTATCGCGGCTCTGCTCGGCGGCAGAATCCAGATAGGGACTCAGCGCCTGGAGCAGATCCCGATCGGAGATGATGCCAATCAGCTTCCCCTCTTCGATGACCAGCAAATGGCGAAACTTGGCCTGCTCGAAAATATCCTTGATGACACTCAGGCGATCGTCCATCTCAACGGTCACCACGCGGCTAGTCATGATGGTTTCAACCTGCATGGCAGACTCCTTATCCAGGGGCCGGGATACCTATCCCGGCGGCGGGGCCTGGGACAACACCGTCCAGACTTCCCTTTTATGACATCTTTATCGGCGCCGCACCAGTCGGCTCAAGTGCAAAACGGCGTCATTTCACGTAACATCCCGTCAGTTTCATCCCCGGTTCCCGAACGCGCAGATCCCTGTCATGGTAATATCTGCACCGGTTTTATTCTTCATTTTCGAGCAAGCAGATCCCACCCATGATAGTTGCCAGTCAAATCGAACTGATCCGCGGCGGCCGCAAGCTGCTGGACAACGCCTCCGCCACCATACATCCGGGCCACAAGGTGGGCCTGGTCGGCAAGAACGGTTGTGGCAAGTCCACCTTCTTCGCCCTGGTCCGTGGCGAGCTTTCCATAGACAGCGGCAGCTTCTCCCTGCCCGTCGGCTGGCAGATAGCCGGCGTGGCCCAGGAGACCCCGGCCTTGGACTGCTCAGCCCTCGACTACGTGATCGACGGCGACAAGGAGTTTCGCGCCCTCGAAGCCCAGCTCGCCCGGGCCGAGCAGGATGACAATGGCCTGCTGGTAGCCGAGCTGCACGGCAAGCTCGACACCATAGGTGCCTACAGCATCCGCGCCCGCGCGGCCGAGTTGCTCCACGGCCTTGGCTTTAGCGATGAGCAGCTAGGTTCGCCGGTGCGCAGCTTCTCCGGTGGCTGGCGCATGCGCCTGAATCTGGCCCAGGCGCTGCTCTGTCGCTCGGATCTGCTCTTGCTCGATGAACCGACCAACCACCTGGACTTGGATGCCGTCATCTGGCTGGAGAGGTGGCTCAAGGGCTATCAGGGCACACTCGTCCTCATTTCCCACGACCGGGATTTTCTCGATTCGGTCATCAATCGCATCATCCACATCGAGAATGGTCGCCTGAACGAATACACCGGCGGCTACTCCGACTTCGAGTTGCAGCGCGCCGAGCAGCTGGCCCAGCAGCAGTCCATGTATGAGAAGCAGCAGCGGGAGATGTCCCACATGCAGGAGTATGTGGACAGATTCCGCTACAAGGCCTCCAAGGCCCGCCAGGCCCAGAGTCGCCTCAAGGCCATGGAGCGGATGGAGAAGATCCTGCCTGCCCACGCCGATTCCGAATTCAGCTTCGAATTTCGCGAGCCCTCGGCCCTGCCGACTCCGCTCATCGTCATGGAGAACCTCAGCGCCGGTTATGGCGACAAGGTGATCCTCGAGAAAATCAAACTCAACCTGGTACCCGGCTCGCGCATCGGCCTGCTGGGGCGCAACGGCGCCGGTAAATCGACCTTCATCAAGATGCTGTCGGGCTCCAATCCGCCGCTGTCCGGCAAGCTCGAAGTGAGCGCCGGGGTCAGCATCGGCTACTTCGCCCAGCATCAGCTCGAGACCCTGCGTCTGGACGACACCCCCCTCGATCACCTGGTTCGCCTCGCCCCGGACAAGACAGAGCAGGAGCTGCGCAACTATCTGGGCAGCTTCGGCTTCCATGGCGACAAGGCCCTGGACAAGGTGGCCCCCTTCTCCGGTGGCGAGAAGGCCCGACTGGTGCTGGCCCTGGTCACCTGGCAAAAGCCGAACCTGCTGCTGCTCGATGAACCGACCAACCACCTGGACTTGGAGATGCGCCACGCCCTGACCATGGCGCTGCAAGGCTTCGAAGGCGCCATGGTGGTGGTCTCCCACGACCGTCACCTGCTGCGTACCACCACCGATGACTTCTATCTGGTGCACGGCGGCCGGGTCGAAGCGTTCGACGGCGATCTGGACGACTACCACAAGTGGCTCGGCGAACAGGAAAAAGAGGCCAATGCCAAGCCCGGCGATGGGGTGGTGACCGCCAACTCGGCCCTGGGTCGCAAGGATCAGAAACGGCGTGAGGCGGAGTTCCGGCAAGCGACCCGCCCCCTGCGCCAGAAGCTGGAAAAGCTCGAGGCGAGCATGGAGAAACTGCAGAACAAGCTGGCCGCAGTGGAGGAGCAACTCGCCGATCCCGCCATCTACGAAGAGAGTGCCAAGGCACGGCTCTCCGAGCTGCTCAAATCCCAGGGCCCCATCAAGGAGGAGCTGGAAGAGGTGGAGATGGCATGGATGGCGCTCAGTGAAGAGCTGGAAACCATGGAGTCAGCCTTCCTTGAGCAATGATCTGATGAGCGACGGCAGCGGCCTGCCCAGTCCGCTGCGCTTCTGGCACTGGAGCGGCAAGCTCTATGGCAGCCGTAGCCAGGACTGGCTCGATGTGCAGGAACAAGGGGGCAACGTCAACCTCGCCCTGCTGCTGCACTGGCTGGATCTCGCCGGATTCAGCGTGGATCTCACCGAGCTGCAACCGGCCCTGGTGCAGACCGAGGCCGTGCTCGCCCCCTGGCGTGCCCTGCGCAAAGGCGCCAAGCCCAGGCTCAACGAAGAAGAGTATCAAGCCATGCTGGCCCATGAACTGGAGCTGGAACAGCTGCAGCAGGGAGTGCTGCTGCAGTGCCTGCGCGCCTCTCCCCCACGCCGGGAACCGGGCCACAATCTAATGAACTACCTGACGTTATTGGGCGCCGAACAGGGGCCATTGAGAGATCTAATATGCTGAGCTATCGCCACGCCTTCCACGCCGGTAACCACGCCGACGTGCTGAAACACACCGTCCAGGCCCTGATCATCGAGTCCCTCAAGAAGAAGGACAAGCCTTTCATCGTGCTCGATACCCATGCCGGTGGCGGCCTGTATGATCTGCGCGGCGACTGGTCCCAGAAGAAGGCGGAGTACGCCGACGGCATTGGGCGCTTGTGGGATGAGCGGGCCGACTGGGCCACCATGGCCCCCTACCTCGGCGTCATCGAAGAGATGAACCCCGGTCAAGAAGGAAACGGTGGGGAGCTGCACTACTATCCAGGCTCCCCGGAGCTGTCCCGCCGCCTCGCCCGCGAGCAGGACAAGCTGACGCTGATGGAGCTGCACAACAACGAGGTCGAGGACCTTCGCGCCAACATGGGTTATGACCCCCGTGTCGCCGTGCACCATCGCGATGGCTTCGAGGGGCTCGCGGCCCTGCTGCCGCCGACCCCGCGCCGGGGGCTGGTGCTGATCGACCCACCGTACGAGCTGAAGGAAGACTACTTCGCCGTGGTCGATACCCTGAAAAAGGCGCAAAAGCGCTGGGCGACCGGCATCTATGCGCTCTGGTATCCCATCCTCGGGCAGGAGGCGGACAAGTCCCGCGACATGCTCAGGGCCATCAAGCGGGAAAACTTCGGCAACGTCCTGGTGGCGGAGCTGGAAGTGGCCGGTCAGACCGTCGACTGGGGCATGAACGGCTCCGGCATGCTGATCGTCAGCCCCCCCTGGCTGCTGGATGAGCAGATCGAAGCCTTCCTCAAGCCCCTCTGCGCCAAACTGGCCCAGGGCGCCGGCGCCCAGTACAGGGTCGAGTGGCTCAACAAGGCAGCCGACTGAGCCCTCATCGACCGAATGACAAAGCCCCGAAAGGGGCTTTTCTCTGTCTGCCGTTGCCGGGATGACGACTCAGGCCCGGACGGGCATATCTCGCCAGAGCGCCAAAATGAGCAGCGCCAGCAGGGCCAAGGGCGGGGCCAAGCAGAGCAGCACGCACAGAAAGGTGATAAGCACAGGATGGCGGTTCTTGCGCCGCGCCAGTCGCCAGGCCACGACGCCGACGACGATCATCAGCAGCAGGATGAACAGCACAAACAGGTTGGAGTTGATGGTCATGAAAGCTCCTTTTTCATGGCAAAAGGCACACTCTAGCGCCGCAGTGGCCCCAGGCAAGTCCCCAATCTGGTGGTCTCGACCTCGGTCGATAGGCTTTTTCTATCTAGTTGATAGATGAGAATAGTTTTCATTCATAGTGATTGTGGTGGATACTGCTGTCATCACCAGAGGGAGTCACCACCATGAAAAAGACCATCAGCTTCGCCATTCTGCACTTCAGTGTCGCCTTCACCGTGGCTTACCTGCTGACCGGTGAGCTGCTGACTGCCAGTCTGATCGCCCTGATAGAGCCTGCCGTCAACACCGTCGCTTTCTACTTCCACGATCAGGCCTGGAACAGATTCAAACCGGGTCACAGCCTGAATGCCAAGACCAGCAGCTTCGCCCTGGTGCACTTCTCGGTGGCGTTTGGCGTCGCCTACCTGCTGAGCGGCGAGCTGCTCACCGGCGGCGTGATGGCCTTGATCGAACCTGCCATCAACACCGTTGTCTTCTTCTTCCACGAGCGGCTGTGGCGTGCCCGCCAGCAACTGGCGCTGGCATAAGAGAAGAGCGCAAGTTCTGCCAAGCGGGGCCGCCCGGCGCAAAAAGCGCCCGGCGGCCCCGCTGCATTATGCTGTAGAGTGTGCTGTAGTAGCCGGGTATCCCACTCTTTTTACTGGAGTCTTTCCGATGAACAAGCTGCTGCTTGGCCCCCTTCTCTTTGCCCCTCTGCTGGCCAGTGCTGCCACCCCTTCCTTCGATTGCACCAAGGCGAAGGGCGCCGCCGAAACCCTGATCTGTAAGGACGCCGCGCTGGCGGCACTGGATAACGAGCTGGCCACCCTCTATCCCAAGGCACTCGCCAACCTCTCCCCCGAACAGCTCAAAACGGAGAAGGCCATGCAGCGCGGCTGGATCAAGGGTCGCAACGACTGCTGGAAGGCCAAGGATCTGCGCCAATGCGTGGAGGAGAACTACCAGCAGCGGATCACCGAGTTGCAGATAAAGGGGGGTCAGTTGATGGTGCCGACGCCGGTCGATTACCAGTGCGGCAAAGACGTCAGCCTCTCGACCTACTTCTATAACGACGCCAAGCTGCCCGCCGCCGTGATCAACCTGAGCGAAGGGGACAACCAGCAGCAGGTGCTCGCCTATGAGACCCCAAGCGCCAGCGGCGCCCGTTATGAAGGCCAGAACCTCGCCCTCTTCACCAAGGGAGACGAGGCCAGCCTGGAGCGTTACGGCCAGCCGACACTTGCCTGTACCGAGGCCAAGGGCAACTGACCGCAGTACGGGGGCCGCCTGCAACCTACAAGCGGCCCCCCTTGCCGACCACAATGGCACCCCGCTATGCCAGAGAGTGGTCTCAGCAATCCACCCCACCGACACGCACTCGCTATCGCTACCTTTCGAAAAAGCCTTGCACCGCTCCCCGCCCTCTATCGATCACACCGCCTTACTCATTAATTTGTTGATCCTGCCCAGAAATCTTCCATCTCGTCCTTCCCCTCTTCACCACGCCCGCTAACATTCCCGATTGGCAACACATGCCTCATCGGAGTCACCCATGAGCCACGCCAGCCCTCTCTCAGGTAAAGAGCTGCACACTGGAGGCTGAAATTCAGGGGCGGTAGCTATGCCGACATTTGCCATGGCCAAGGTCACACTGCTTTTCTATACAGTCGTAATGATTGCGCAAAAAGAAGAGGTCAAGCGAATACAATCAGCTTCAGAGGCAGGCAGATAACTCATTTATTTAGAATGTTATTTATAAAGCCCTGAATCAGGGTGAAGCGTAGTTAGATAGAAGGCGGTATTAATGTGTTAGTACCGCCTTCCATCTAATCACTGTTATACCCCAAGGAGAACCTGTGCCGGAATCACAAATTGATCATCACTTATTAGATTGGCAAGAAATCGAAGGTGATGGCTGGGAATCTTTACTTCTTGGCAATGGTTTCAGTATAAATATTTGGGAGCGTTTTGGTTACAACAGCCTTTACGAAGTTGCTCAGAGTAACGATATCGAAACAACCTTAAGCCAAGAAAGTATTGCGCTATTCGACCATATAGGTAGTTCAAACTTCGAGGATGTTCTGAGAATCCTTTATCACGCTAAGCTTGTAGACCAACAGCTCGGAAATCCGCAACACGATCAAATCGACCAGCTTTATACAAATACAAAAAACTCCCTTGCAGCAGCTGTAAACTACGCGCACGCCCCACCTGACTTCGCCAGTATACCTGCTATAAATCAGTCCTTAAGAAGCTTCAAGAATGTATTTACAACCAATTATGATCTAATTCCGTATTGGTCAATAATGCGCGAAGAAACCTGGCGCTTCAAAGACATGTTTTGGGGTGAAGGTAGCACTTTTGATATCACTGATACGGCAGTCGTTGCGGACAGGTGCACTATCCACTATCTGCATGGCGCAGTACATTTAGTAGAGAAATCAAATGGTAAAACAAAAAAATTAACCACCAACGGCATTGCACGACTGGCCGATCTTTTCGATCTTGCACATCCCGAACAGTTTCCACTTTTTATCTCAGAAGGCAGTTCAGAATGGAAGCTATCTAGAATCAAGAGGAACGATTACTTACGTTTCTCATACGAAAAACTATGCAAATCAACCGATAATCTAGTTGTAGTTGGGCACTCACTTCACAAAGACTATGACCAACATATTATCGATGCCATAAATCAAAGTCCGCTTAAGCGTATAGCAATCAGCGTATGGCCACATCAAAATCAAGCCAGCATTCTGTCATTCAAGTCCCGACTACACCAAGAACTCACCGATAAAGAGCTTTATTTCTTTAACTCTGAAACACACCCCATAGGCAGTCCTAATCTCAGAGTTGGCGTATAACAATGCGCTCAAATCGCTCACTTCGTTCGCTGGGACGGGCTAAAGCTCGCCCCTTAGCTTAATCGTTAGAAGCCATACGGAGTCCGTCTTGCAAACAAAAGACTACATAACACTAGCGCTTTCACTGATCGCCATTTCTGTATCGTTCTACAACTTATACATTCAACAGTTCCGCCGGAGAGAGCACCTTACCGGCGCAATGTTCTCAACAGGAATAAACGACTCTGTTTTTGATAGAAAAATGGAGTATGTATTAAGCAACACTGGTGACGTTCAACTTGCTATTAAACAGGTTGAATTGCTCATAGACGGTAGAATTTTAAACTCAGAAGCCACAGGAATCCCTGTAATTCTCAAGCCAGGAGACGTTGCGCTGGTTGATATATTTTACAAAGAAGCAGAAACAGAAGATGAATCCATAACAGAAGTTGAGTTCGGCGTATTCTCCGCCAAAGGAAATGGCTATCGTCTCCCACACAACCATCGCGAAGATACTAAAGACCCAAACAGTATATGGGACTCTTTTGAACTAAAAAAACTTCACAAAGGCTTCTAACAATGCGCTCAAATCGTTCGCTTCGCTCACTGGGACGGACTAAAGCCCGCCCCTTAGCTTAATCGTTATAAGCCTCAAGGAAGGCAAGGTATATATGAAGAATTCTGAGAACTTTAAAACCGTTTGGTGGGGAATCCTCGTTATTGTAATAGGGTTCTATTTGTATGGAAGGTATCCAAAGCTCATCGAGGGAAACCCTTCTTATTTCGACGTTGTTGTGTTTGTAATCTGGATTGGCGTCTGTCTTGCGCCAATATTCCAAGAGATGGATTTGTTTGGAGTAAAACTAAAACAGCAAATCGATGATTTAAAGAAAGATGTAAGTCATCAACTTTCCATACTTAAAACAGAAATCAAGTCATCGATTGAAGTATCAAATGCAAACAGCAACCAGATATATTTTCAATCTGGTGCAGTGCCTCCAAAAGATTCTGATATACCAGATCTATCAGAGCAGATACAACGCACGCTGGATAAGATGGGTATAACAGCAGCGCAAGACGACGCTTATGATTACGGAGTTGACCCAATCCATGTTGAAATGTTTAAGGTGCGGTTGTCTTTTGAAAACCTTTTGCGCGAATATTCAGATATTGATGATAAATATCGCCGTAGGTACTCAGTAGGTAAGCTCTTAAATGACCTACGAAACTATGAGGCAATATCCAAGAATGTTCTTCATGGCGTAATGGAGGTTATATCTGTTTGTAACTATGCAGTTCATGGGGAACCCCTTTCAAAAGCTCAGATAGCTTTCGTCAGAGAATCTGCTCCAGGGTTGCTTAAGGCATTAAAAAATGAATTGCAAAGCGGCTTATAACAAGGCATTGCAGCGGACAAGCCGCTGAATGCGGCGTTATACCTCAAATTGCCAATGCTTGAGCAATAAAAATAATAAAAATACTAGGACACCCACCATCTAGATAGCAGACTTGCCTGACAAGGTGGGTGTCCTCTGTCAGTCATCGCCTGCCAATCCAGCTCTGTCCTCCCCCGTGGGTATTCAATCCCGCCTGCCACTGGCCTATAGTGAGCCCCTACACGAACAACCTTTGCGAGCAGCGAGATGTATATCGGCGAATTTGCCCGGCTGGCGGGCACCACCCCAAAGGCTGTCCGCCTCTACGAACAGCTCGGGCTGCTGCCCGAACCCAGGCGGCGCGGCCAGTATCGCGTCTACCGGGCGGAAGATCTGGAATGGGTCCAGATCATTCGTCAGGCCCAGCAGTTTGGCTGCAAACTCAGCGAACTCACCTCTCTGCTGGCCGGCCTGACCGACATGGCGCAGTTTCCCTGGCAGGAAGCCGAACGTCTGATTGCCTGCAAGCTGGCCCAGCTCGCCGCCGAGACGGCTCGCCTGCAACACCAGCACCAGCAGCTGGAACAGTTCGCCGAGCTGCTGCAACGGCATCCCTGCCGCACGCCACTCCCCCAGCAAGACTAAGCCCTGGCAAACGCCCTTCAATAGCAGGCCGGTTGCACTGACCAGCGATCTCATGAAAGAGGGCAACTACCCCCCTTGACTCTGTCCCATGGGACAAGGGGTCTAATACTGGCTCATCAACCTGGAGATCAGCCATGCCCCCTCACCTGCTCATCATCAACGGCAACCCCAAACCCGACAGTCTCTGCCATGCCCTGGCCCGCGAGTATGCCCGCAGCGCCGAGGCCTGCGGCGCAAAAGTCACCCTGCTCCATATCGGCGAGCTGGCCTTCGAGCCGGACCTGCGCCATGGCTATGACCGGCTGCCGCCCCTCGAACCCGATCTGCAAAGGTTGCAACAGAGCCTGACGGCGGCCCAGCATCTGGTGATCATCTCCCCCGTCTGGTGGGGCAGCATGCCCGCCCGGCTCAAGGGAGTGCTGGACAGGACCCTGCTCCCCGGGTTTGCCTTCCGCTACCAGAAAGGCAAGGTGCACCCGGAGCGCCTGCTGGCGGGCAAGACTGCACGGCTGCTGCTCACCATGGACAGTCCGCCCTGGTACTACCGCTGGTGGTTGGGGGATCCCATCGGCCGCGCCCTTGGCAAACCCGTGCTGGGGCTCTGTGGCATTCGGCTCAGTCACAGCCAGCACCTTGGCCCGGTTTACACGGCCAACGACCAGATCCGGGCCCGCTGGTTGAGCAAGGCCGGCGCGGCGGCACATGCCGATGTGCGCAGGCTGAAGCAGTCGCCTGCATAAAAAAAGCCCCGCATCGCGGGGCTTTCTCATGGCAGATGATCTCTTAGCTGGCCTGGGCCGGAGCCTGAAACTCCCGCTCGGCCTCATCGAAGCGCTGGCTGATGGCACGGGAAGGTGCCTTGTCCAGCAGACTGAACACCACGATGGCGATGCTGGCAAAGACGAAGCCCGGGATGATTTCGTACAGACCCAGCCAACCGAACTGTTTCCAGACGATGACGGTGATGGCCCCCACCAGCATGCCCGCCAGGGCGCCATTGCGGGTCATGCGCGCCCAGAGCACGGAGAAGAGCACCAGCGGACCGAAGGCGGCACCAAAGCCTGCCCAGGCGTAGCTGACCAGACCCAGCACCCGGTTGTCCGGGTTGCGGGCCACCATGATGGCAATGACGGCGATGAGCAGCACCATGCAACGACCGACCCAGACCAGCTCGGTCTGAGTGGCATTCTTGCGCAGGAAGGGCTTGTAGAGATCTTCGGTGATGGCGCTGGAGCAGACCAGCAGCTGACAGCTCAAGGTACTCATGACCGCCGCCAGTATGGCGGAGAGCAGGATACCGGCAATCCAGGGGTTGAACAGTATCTTGGAGAGCTCGATGAAGACCCGCTCCGGGTTGGCACTCACTCCGGCCGCCTGCTCGGGGAAGCTGGCGAAGTAGGAGAGACCGAAGAAGCCGACACCGACGGCGCCGCCGAGGCAGAGCACCATCCAGGTCATGCTGATGCGGCGGGCATTGACCATGGTCTGGTGGGAACCGGCTGCCATGAAGCGGGCCAGAATGTGGGGCTGGCCGAAGTAGCCCAGGCCCCAGGCCATCAGGGAGACGATGGCGATCACATCCAGGTTCTTGAACATGTCGAGATGGCTGGCATTGTTGGCTGCTATCTCCACCATGGCGCTATCGACACCGCCGACGGCGATAATGACAAATACCGGGGTCAGGATCAGGGCGAAGATCATCAGCGTCGCCTGGACGGTATCGGTCCAGCTGACGGCAAGGAAACCACCGAAGAAGGTGTAGGTGATGGTGGCAGCGGCACCAATCCAGAGCGCGGTATCGTAATCGATGCCGAAGGTGCTCTCGAACAGGCGGGCACCGGCGACCACACCGGAGGCGCAGTAGATGGTGAAGAACAGCAGGATCACCACGGCAGAGAGGATGCGCAGCACCCGGCTCTTGTCTTCGAAGCGGTAGGTGAAATAGTCAGGCAGGGTCAGGGCGTTGTTGTTCTTCTCGGTGTGGACTCGCAAACGGCCCGCCACCAGACGCCAGTTGAAGTAAGCCCCTATGATAAGGCCGATGGCGATCCAGCCCTCGGAGATGCCGCCGAGGTAGACGGCACCCGGCAGTCCCATCAAAAGCCAGCCACTCATGTCGGAGGCGCCAGCGGAGAGGGCGGTTACCCAGCTCCCCATACGACGGCCACCCAGGATGTAATCATCGAAGTTTTTGGTGGCCCGATAGGCGATAAAACCTATCAGCACCATCCCCAATATGTACACCAAAAAGGTGATTAACATAGGTGTGCTAGCTGTCATGCAATACTCCCTTGTGTGACTCCGGGGTGCGTTCTATGGACGAACCCTCCTTTAAAAAACGCCTTAGCTTAATCAGCCGATCCTCTCTTCTCAACTGTTTTTAACAAATAAAAAACAGTTGTAAAACGTTTTTCATCTAATTAACTGGCTAATCAGCCCGCTGAAAGCCAGATATTGTGCTGCCAGTCACAACAAAAAGCCCCTGCATAGGCAGGGGCTGAGATGATACGAATCGATGGCAGAGCGATCAACCAGGGATCCTGCTTGCCACTACCTTAGAGGCTGATGGCCTGCGGCATGCCGGTACGCTGTTCCAGAGCCTGCTTGACGCGCTGGGAATCACTCTCGGCATTGGCCAGGAAGCGGGTGATAGCCGGGGTCATCGGCAGCGGTGCCGGTGCCTTGGATGCCATCTCTTCCTCGGTGCGTGACAGGGGCTGATGCACTTCCAGGTAGCGGGTGCCATCGGGCTCGACGCTGGCCTTGACCGGCTGGTTGACAAACTGGACCCGCGTGCCGACCGGGATCTTCTTGAACAGATACTCTATATCGTCGTTGCGCAGTCGCACGCAGCCGTGGCTGACCCGCAGACCGATGCCGAAGTTGGCATTGGTGCCATGAATGGCATAGAGGTTGCCAATATAGAGGGCGTAGAGCCCCATGGGGTTGTCCGGGCCAGCTGGCCAGACCGCAGGCAGGGTCTCACCCCGCGCCGCATACTCCTTGTGCACCTTGGCGGTGGGAGTCCAGGTCGGATTGGCCCGCTTGCGCTGTATGCTGGTCACCCAGTTCTCCGGGGTATCGGTACCGAGCTGGCCGATGCCGATCGGCAGCACTTCCACCACTTTCTGGCCCTTGGGGTAGTAGTACAGGCGCATCTCGGCCACGTTGATGACGATGCCCTCGCGAGGCGCATCGGGCAGGATCAGCTGGTGGGGAATAACCAGACTGCTGCCCGGCAGCGGCAGGAAAGGATCCACGCCGGGGTTGGCTTCCAGCAAGTTGGTCAGGCCAAGCTGATAGTTAGCCGCTATGTCTTCCAGGGTTCCCTTGCCTTCTGGCACCACATATTGCTCATTCTCACCGACAAGACGGCTGTTGGCCGCTGGCAGCGGATACTCGAGGGCCAAGGCCGGCAGGCTGGTCACGGCCAGGCCAAGCAGCAGGCTGGTCAGGGTAAAGCGAAGGCTGTTCATAATTGTCCTGTAATGATGACTGACTCCGGCGGGCTCCGGCCGCACCGACCGCCTAAAAACGGCCCGCTATTCTTCTCCGGTCCGACTAAAAATTCAACTGGCAAATTGCATGATAATCAAGCGCTCTGACCGAGTCTGTTTTTGACCAGGTCGGAGCCCTGCAATGACCTCAGATCGTAACCGGTCGGCGTCTGGTGCAGGCGCAGATAGAACTCCCCTATCACCGCAAACAGATGGTCGAAGATGTCGGCCTGGATCCCTTCATATTCGGCCCAGGCCGTGGTCGAGGTGAAACAGTAGATCTCGAGCGGCACCCCATCGGAAGTGGGCGCCAACTGACGCACCATCAGCGTCATGTCCCTGCGAATGGAGGGGTGGGCCTGGAGATAAGCCTGCAGATAGGCACGGAAGGTGCCCAGATTGGTCAGATGGCGACCATTGATAGGGGTAACCAGCTCCCCGGCCAGCTGCTGGTTGTAACGGGACAACTCCTGCTCCTTCTCGCTCAGGTAGGGGGCAAGCAACTTGGCATGGCTGA
The DNA here is from genome assembly GCF_051376105.1 of Aeromonas molluscorum. Taxonomy (NCBI): domain Bacteria; kingdom Pseudomonadati; phylum Pseudomonadota; class Gammaproteobacteria; order Aeromonadales; family Aeromonadaceae; genus Aeromonas; species Aeromonas molluscorum. The sequence continues at coordinate 1,648,302 of NZ_JBPQCY010000001.1, forward strand.
GTTTGAGCAACTCATCGTGCTCGAGGAAGCGCACGCTGGTGAGGTCGATATTGACGCAGCGTTTGATACGGCGTCCGCCAGCTTCCGTCATCCCTTGCCAGTTTTTGAACGAGTCGGAAATGAGCGCATAAGTAGGAATCGTGGTGATGGTCTTGTCCCAGTTGGAGACCTTGACCGTGGTGAGCCCGATGTCGATCACCTCGCCATCGGCACCGTATTTGTCCATCTGCAACCAGTCACCGACATTGAGCATACTGTTGGCGGAGAGCTGGATCCCGGCTACCAGGCCGAGGATGGGATCCTTGAACACCAGCATCAGCACCGCGGTCATGGCGCCCAGACCACTGAACAAGATGATGGGCGACTTGCCCATCAACAGGGCCAGCATCACTATGCCGACCAGGATGCTGCCCATCAGCTTGACTCCCTGGAAGATGCCCCGCAGTGGGAGCGTCTTGCCGATCGGGGCCCGGCGGCTGATAAACAGAATGCAGTCGAGAATGGAGAACGCCCCCAACAGCAGGAACAGCAGGATCCAGAGCTGGGCGACCGTCTCTATCAGGTGCAGGCTCTCGACATAACCCGCCAGCCAGATCTCGGCCTGGGCCAGCAACACGCCGCCCTGCAAGGCGAAGGCGAAGCGGTTGAACATCTTCTGTTGCAACAAGGGTGGTAGCCAGACCTGCAGCCAGCGCCCGAGCTGGTTGGTCAGGGCAACCAGCACATAGCGGTGCAGCACCAGATGCAGCACCATGGAGGTGAGCACTATGAAGGCGATCGCGATGCCCAACGCCATGGGGTTGGTAATCGCTATGCCCTGCCCGGTCAACCAGGCGAAGAACGCTTCTCTCATGCCATCTGCTCCTCTTTGCAACGAATCGGCCAGAGTACGGATCTGGCGGTATATGTCAAACCGGCTGATGAATGAGACAACAACGCCGGCTCATGGCCGGCGTTGTCTATGGGATGGGACTGCCTCAGCCAACCAGCGCCAGGGCGTCACGGGCAATCACCAGCTCTTCATTGGTGGGGATCACCAGTGCCAGACGGCTGCCTTCGGCCGTGATGCGACCCTCGCCACCGAGGACGGCCGCCGCGTTGGCCGCTTCATCCACCTTGAAGCCGAGCAGGGCCAGACGGCCCAGCACCAGCTCGCGCACCAGCGCGGCGTTCTCGCCAATCCCGCCGGTGAACACCAGCGCATCGAGACGACCCTCCATGGCGGCAGCATAGGCCCCCACGTATTTGGCCACCCGATAGGTGAACACATCCAGCGCCCGCTTGGCATGCTCTTCCTGGGGATAGTTGGAGGTGACATAGCGGCAATCGCTGCTCACCTCGGTCAACCCCAGCAGACCGGACTCGCGGGTCAGCACATGGTTTATCTTATCCACGCTGAACCCCAGCTGATCGTGCATGAAAAACACCACGGCCGGATCGATGTCGCCACTGCGGGTGCCCATGGCCAGCCCTTCCAGCGGCGTCAGCCCCATGGAGGTATCGACCGACTCGCCATTGCGCACCGCGCAGACGGAGGCGCCATTACCCAGGTGGCAGTTGATCATGTTGAGCTCGGCCAGGGGCTTGCCCAGTGCCTTGGCGGTCTCTTCGGCGATGAAGCGGTGAGAGGTGCCGTGGGCGCCGTAGCGACGGATGCCATGCTCGCGATAGAGGGTGTGGGGCAGTGCGTAGAGATACGCCTCTTGCGGCAGCGTCTGGTGGAAGGCGGTGTCGAACACGGCCACGTTCTTGTTCGCCAGCGCCGGGAACACCTGCAATGCGGCGCGAATGCCGATGAGGTGGGCCGGGTTGTGCAGGGGGGCGAACGGGATGGCGGCTTCGATACCGGCGATGACGGCATCATCGATGCGTACCGAGCGGGAGAACTGCTCGCCACCGTGTACGATGCGATGTCCTATGGCCACCAACTGCTCGGCCAGAGAGGGATCCTGGGGCAGGATCTGGCTCACTATGTGGTCGAGGGCAGCCTGGTGCGCGGCACCCGCCCCCAGCATGGCTTCACCCTTGACCCCATGGAGTTTCCATTTGATACGGGCATCATCCAGATTGAAGCATTCGGCCAGACCGGACAGCATGTCCTCGCCTGTTGTGGCATCCATGACGGCAAATTTCAGGGAAGAGCTACCGCAGTTAAGGATCAGTACCAACTTGCTCATCTTCTACATCTTCCTGTGAGCCGGCGTTACGCCGACAGTGTCGTGTCATCCGCGAGGGATGGGATTTCCCCTGCCGGGGGCTTATGGCCGCAGGAAAGTGCGCCCAATTTTTCAATACAGTGAGTGCCTAGCACACCCATCGAGCCTTCAATTCGGGACAAGCCACCGCTCATCGGAATCGGTCTTGTCGTGAGCGGGAGCCTGGGGCCCCGCGCTGCTGGTTAGCACTCCGCCAGCAGATCCTTGTGAACCTTGACCACCAGCTTTTTCACCTTGGCGGGGGTAGTCAGGGTACAGAGAGGGCGATGCAGTTCTCCCGGCCAGAAGATGGCAAACTCGCCGGGCTGCAACGCCAGATAACTGGTCTGCTCGTCATCGACGAACCAGAGGTCGGGATGGGGGTGATCGGCGCCGTCATCGACGTAGGCATGAGGCCCGACGCCTATCCACTCCTCACCACGCAGCAGCAGCTGGATATCCAGATACTGTTCATGAAACTCGCCGCGGCGAGCGGCGACGGGCTCCGTCAGCTCCTCGCTCACCAGGCAAAACAGCCGCAATCCATCGACATCGCTTTTGCCAAGGGGCGCATTCACCCAGTGCGCGACGTCTTTCACCACCTCGGCCATGATGCGAGCCAGCGGGGTGGGCAAGGGGGTACGTTGTAACGTTTCCAGACTGCCGGTGATCATGAGATGCGCATCCTTAGGTGTATTCGCCGTCTATCTTTGCCTGCCAATGAAAAAGGACCCGTCAAAGGTCCTTGTCTAGCACCGTCTGCAATCCATGCAGACCGAGAGGAGTCGGGGTCATCCGGTTGGCGCCAAACCACTGTTGCACAGTCGCCCATGACTTGCCAAGAGATACCCGCTCACTCTCCAGATGATCGTACCAGCTGAAACAATATTATTCACTACTCGATTGCCACCAACTTTGACCAGGCGCAAAAACGGGAGCCTAAGCTCCCGTTTTTTTAGTGTGCAGCCTGATTTATTGCACCTTGCTGGCATTCTCGACCGGCTTGGCGTACATGGCGCGCCAGATGGCCTTGTGCTCCTCCGGCACCTCGGACTGGCGGGTCAAGAATGCCGCCTGCTCCAGGGTGTTGGCCTTGTTGGGCACATCTGCCGCCAGGTAATTGCCGGGGAAGAGGCGATAGTTGCCCCAGATGGCTTTGTCGATCAGCGCCGCCAGCTGGTCCGGATCCTCGAAGCCCTCGGTGATGGGCGCGCCAAAGGCGACATGGACGCGCCCCTTCTGGCCGACGATACCGGCCACGATGCTCTCGATATCCTCAAACTCGCCTTTTTCGTAGCTGCCGTTGACGGACTTCTCATAAAGCTCGCGCGCCTTGGCCTTGTCGGTCGGGTCCAGCTCGTAGCTGATGCTGACCGGCACTATGTTGAGGCTGCGCATATAGTCGACGAAGGGGATCTTCTGCTTCTTGCCATCGACGTAGAACATCTTGAGGATGGCGGGATCCGTCTTGTCATCGCCGTTCTTGGCGCGCCCTTCCCGCTGGGCTATCCAGATGGAGTGCCCTTCGTGGACCGATTGACCGATGTAGGCCGACAGCTCGCCCAGCACCTTCATCATCTCCCGTGGTCCCTTGGCGGAGCGCTTGACGATGAAGCTCTTGTTGAGCTTCATCAGCTCGGTGGCGCAGGGTTTGCGCAGCAGGTTGTCACCGATGGCGATGCGTACCGTCTCGAAACCATGGGTATGCAGCCCCCAGTTGACGAAGGCGGGATCCATGGCGATGTCCCTGTGGTTGGAGACAAACAGATAACCCTGCCCCTGCTTGAGGTGCTCGATGCCGGAGAAAGTCACCCCCTTGGTGGAACTGCCTATCATGCGGTTCATGTAGCGGGTCACCCCCATCTGCACCTGATGCACTGTGGTGACATGGCGCCACTTGCTGCGCAGGAAGTACCGGATCAACGGGCGCAGCGCCCAGCCGAACCACTTCATCAAGGCGCCGAAACGGTACTTGGCGATGGCACCGATGAACTCATCGTCCTGGATCAGACGCTCTATGGCCGCGGGAACTTCATCATCTTGATAGGGGCGAATGTCTGCGAATCTGTCTACTTCTGTCACCGGGTCCGCCTTGCTTGAGAGGGAGTCTGGCCAAAGGCTCGGCCAAAATTCAGGGCGCAATTTTACACACTTTTGCGCCTAGGACTATGCCACAAAGAGTGATATGCGATCTGACCGGCATCAAGACAAGCGTGATACGACCAATAAGGGAGCCAATCGATTACAGTTTTTGACGACTGACGGGAACCCGCGCCGACTGGCGTCAAATCGGCTCGTCGAGAGACCAGGCCACTGCGGCCTCCGCATGTAGAACTGTGGTGTCATAGAGCGGCACCGCGGCCGGTGACTCCCCGACCAGCAGGGCTATCTCGGTGCAGCCCAGGATCACTGCCTCGGCCCCTGCCGCCGCCAGTTCCCCTATGATGGCCAGGTAATCGGCCCGGGATGCCTCCTTTATTTCACCCTGGCAAAGCTCCTCATAAATGATGCGATGCACCCTCGCCTGGGCCGCCGCCGTTGGTACCAGCACCTTGAGTCCGAACTTGTCCCGCAGGCGCCCCTTGTAGAAATCCTGCTCCATGGTGAAGCGGGTGCCAAGCAGCCCCACAGTGTCGATGCCATCCTCGCGCAGGCGCCGGGCGGTGGCATCGGCGATATGCAGCAGGGGAATTTCAACGGAGGCGGCTATCTCGTCGGCCACCTTGTGCATGGTGTTGGTGGCGATCAGCAGACAGTCGGCCCCGCCAGCTTGCAGACTCTGGGCCGCCTTGCCGAGCAGCAGGGCGGTCGCGGGCCAGTCTCCGGCATGTTGCAGCCGCTCTATTTCGGCAAAATCGACGCTGCTCAGCAGCACCCGCGCCGAGTGCAGGCCCCCGAGCCGCGTCCTGACTCCTCGGTTGAGCGCCTGATAATAGCTGACGGTAGACTCCCAGCTCATGCCACCCAGCACACCTATGCATTTCATTCGCTCTCCTCTCGCGCCGCCTCGCCCTCTGGGTTACGGTGCATAATACGGACAAAAAAGGCCCCGCAGGGCCAACAAGACAGCAGGTTCAGGCCAATGCCTAGATCCAGATCATCAGCACGCAGGCGGCAGTCGCCAGCCCCATGCCAAGATTAAAACGGCGCCAGCCGCGGGCCGTGTGAATGAGGCGGCGCACCTGGGCACCGAACAGTACCCAGAATGCTCCCGTGTAGAGCCCGGTCAGGAAGAAGATCCCCAGTACCCAGAATGCCGAAGGCCAGTAGGCCTCCCCCGCCAGGGTGAAGCCGCTGATGGCGGAGAGTGCCATCATCCAGGCCTTGGGATTGAGCAGTTGCAGCAGGGCGCCCTGATGGGCCGGGATCAGCGGTCGGCTTCCCTCGGCCGGGCCGCTGGCGTTGGCCACCTTCCAGGCCAGCCACAACAGATAGAGCGAGCCCGCCACCTTGAGGCCATCGTGCAGCAGCGGCACCCGGTCAAACAGCACCCCAAGACCCAGGGCCGTAGCCAGGATCATCAGATTGATGCCGCCAACCACCCCCACCAGCAGCGGCAGGCTACGTCCAAATCCCTGGGCGGCCCCGGCACTGGTGAGCAGCATGTTATTGGGACCCGGCGTACCACAAGTGATCAATGCAAAACCCGCCAGAGGCAATAACCAGTTCAGATCCATCTCAACCTCTTTTGATACCAGCAACCCGACATGGGGCAAGCCTCCTAATATGCAGAGCCTCTCCCCTGACGACAAGGCCGGCAATGCATTTCTTTGCATCAATAATCAGGCTGTCATTAATACCAGAGCATCACCACGCATAAGGCGGTGAGCGCACCCAGGCTGCCATTGAGGCGGCGCCAGCCCCGGTCCGAGTTGATCCAGCGACTGAGCTGATGGCCGAACAGCACCCAGGCAAAGCAGACCGGCAGCCCCGCCATGGGGAAGACGGACATGATGCCCCACAGGCTCGGCCAGTAGTCGCTCCCCGGCAGGCTGAACAGACTGATGGCGGAGATCCCCATCATCCAGGCCTTGGGATTGAGGAACTGAAAGCCCAGCCCTTCCAGCAGAGTCAGCGGGCGGGCACGCCTCGCCGGATCGCCGGGGGCACCGGCCACGGCGATGCGCCAGGCCAGCCACAGCAGATAGAGGCTGCCCAGCACCTGCAAGCTCAGCTTGAGCAGGGGCCAGCGCTCGAACAGCGGATAGAAGCCCAGCGCCAGCACCAGTTGCAGCACCGGCTGGCCGACCACCACCCCGATCAGGTGTGGCAGGGTGCGGCGCACCCCGAAGTTGGCACCGGATGCCGTCAACATCAGGTTGTTGGGCCCCGGGGTGCCGCAGGTGAGCAGGGCGAAGCCAAACAGGGTGGCATACCATTCGATGGTCATGAGGTGACTCCTTTCTTGCCACATTGTATCGGTACAATGTGCCATTATTGATTGTCGTTGTGGGAGATTTCACGCTATATTGGCCACAACTTTGGATCAATGGATTTATTGTCACCATGACAATCTGGACCCCGGACCTCACCCCCTTCGATGGCCCCCTCTATCTCAAGCTGGTCAAGGCCATCGAGCAGGCCATCGACGACGGCGCCCTGCCTCCCCTCACCCGGCTGCCGACCATGCGGGCGCTGGCAGACAGGCTGGGGGTGACCGTGGGCACCATCACCCGCGCCTATGGCGAGGCGGAGCGGCGCGGCCTGCTGGCCGCCAAGGTGGGTCACGGCACCTGGGTCAAGGGGGCAGGCACGGATCCCGCAAACGAGTGGGTGATCCGCAAGGAAGAGGGGCACCGCATCGAGTTGTGGCAAAACCTGCCGGTACAGCTGGACAGGGCCGCCATCATTCGCCCCATGCTGACCGAGGTGGCGGACGGCGACCTCAATGCCCTGCTCGGCTATGACAAGGAGGCGGGCCAGCCCGGCCAGCGCCAGCTGTTCATCGACTGGCTGGCCGAGCAGGGGGTGGCAGGGAGCGAGGATCGCCTGCTGTTCAGCCATGGCGCCCAGCACGGCATCATGCTCTCCCTGATGGCGACCGGCTGCGTGGGGGAGACGATCTTGTGCGAGGGGCTCAGCTATCCCGGCATGCTGGGCAATGCCCGCCAGCTGAAGAATCAGGTGATGGGGCTGGCGATGGACGAGGAGGGGCTGATCCCCGATGCCCTGGAGGCGGCCTGCCGCACCCGCCGCGCCAAGCTGCTCTACCTCACCCCCACGTTGCAAAACCCCACCACGGCCACCATGAGCCAGGGCAGGCGCGAGGCCGTCGTCGCCATCGCCCGCCGCCACGATCTGCTGATCATCGAAGATGACGTCAACGGCCTGCTGCCCAGCACCCCGGTGGCCCCCCTGGTGAACCTGGCACCGGAGCGGGTCATCTACCTCGGCAGCCTGGCCAAGATCGCCTGCGGCGGCCTGCGGGTCGGCTTCGTGCTGGCGCCCCCTCCCCTGCGCAACGCCTTCGCCCAGGCGATGCGCCTGTCGAGCTGGATGGTGAGCCCGCTGCTGATCGAGCTGGCCTGCAAGCTGGTGAGCCAGCACCAGATCATGCCATTGGTGGAGCAGCAGCGGCGGATCCTGACCCGGCGCGGCGAGCTGCTGCGCCACCTGCTGCCCGGGGCCCGCTGGCAGGAAGGCTCCATGCATGCCTGGCTGCCGCTGCCCGAGCCCTGGCGCAGCCAGGAGTTTGCCGAGGCCGCCAACGCCCTCGACGTCGGGGTCGCGAGTGGCGAGCACTTTGCCGCCGGTCAGTTTGCCGCCCCGCAAGGGGTGCGCCTGAGCCTGAGCCAGCCAGCGACCGATGCCAAGGTGGCCGAGGGCCTGGATCGCCTCGCCGGGTTGCTGCGCGCAGCGCCCCCTGCGAACTCCTTGCTATAGTCAGTGGCCGTGCAAGCCATTGCACGTCGCCCACCGCCCCGAGACAGCCAGTGGTTTATTGCCTTGTGCACGCAGGAGAGCCCATGTATCTGACCTCTATCCCCCTCTTGCTCATCAGCCTGTTGCTGACGGGTTGCGCCACCCCAGCCCGCCAGCAACAGCTTGCCGCGGCGATTGGTGGCCTGGATAGCGAGCTGCAGCAACTGGAAGAGCAGCTGGCCGTCATGAACAGTCTCCACTATCAGAAGGCGATAGATGCACCGCTCAGTCTGCGCCAGGCATTGACTACCCGGACTCCTGGCCCCCATGGCCTGATCCCCGCGCGGCAAACCCTGGCAGATGGCCCACGGCTTAGCTACGACTACCGACTGCCCCAAGGGGTGGCGACCCTCCCCCTCGGCAACCCCTGTCTGGATTACGAGTTCGAGTTGCGTCATCTGGGACTGCTCGGCCAGCTCGCACTGCACTGGCAGGGCGCCAATGACCAGGGGAGTCTGCTCATTGACCAGCGCGATTGTCCTTTCTCGGTCAAGGGGCCCGGCCTGCAATAGTGGCTGGGACAACGGCAGCATCGAGCCGCTCAGGGGATCAAAAAAGGGTTGGCCGCCGGCCAACCCTTTTTCACGACTGACAGCCGCGCGCTCAGCTGATGCCGCGCAGCAAGATGCCGCCGATCAACAGCGGCGCCACCAGCCGCCAGCACCAGAGCAGTGCGAAACGCGCCAGCGGATGGGACCCCTCGGGCAGCATCTTCTCCCCCAGTCGCCAGCCAAGCAGCAGGGTCAGCACCAGGCCAAACAGCGGCATCATCAGGTTGGAGGTGAGGTAGTCGAGCAACTCGAACAGCGTCTTGCCAAACAGGGTCACCTCGGACCAGGGACCGAACGAGAGGCTGACCGGCACCCCGGCCGCCATGATCATCAGGGTCAGCACCAGACAAGCGCTGCGCCGCGACCAGCCCCACTCCTCGCAGGTGAAACGCACCAGATGCTCCAGCATGGAGATGGACGACGAGAGTGCAGCCACCAGCAGCAGCAAGAAAAAGACCAGGGCCAGCCCCTGACCGAAGGGCAGCTGGTTGAACACGGCTGGCATCGTCATGAAGGTGAGGCCCGGGCCCGCGCTTGGATCTATGCCGGTCGACGCCAGCGCCGGGAATATCATCAGCCCCGCCAGTACCGAGATAAGGCTGGCCAGGGTCACGACCCAGACCCCGGAGCGCAGCACCCCCTGGCTGTTGGGCAGATAGGCACCATAAGTGGTGTGCACGCCCAGTCCGATGGAGAGGGAGAAGAACGCCAGCCCCAGGGCATCGAGCACGCTCTCGCCGCTCAGCTTGCTGAAGTCGGGCAGCAGCAACTGGCGCACCCCGGCCATGGAGCCCGGCAGAGAAAGGCCGACCACCACCAGCAGCAGCATCATGATGAACAGCGCCGGCATCATCCAGCGCAGCGCTCGCTCGACACCTTTCTGGATCCCCCCCTGCACGAACCACCAGGTCAGGCCCGCAAACACCAGATGGGTCAGCGCCGGCCACCAGGGGTTGCTCACATAACCGTTGAACAGGGCGGTCAGCGCCTCTCCCTCGCTCAGGTTGAGACGGCCCATGGCCGCCAGCCCCACATAACCGACCGTCCAGCCGCCCACCACGCTGTAGAAGCTGTAGATGCAAAAGCCGCACAATATGCCCATATAGCCCATCCAGCGCCAGTTCGGCCCGACCAGCTTCTTGAAAGCCCCGAGCACACCACGTTGACTCTGGCTACCGAGCAGGGTCTCCCCCACCAGCACGGCCACCCCCAGGGTGAAACTGAACAGCAGAAACAGCAGCAAGAAGGCGCCGCCGCCATTGGTGGCAGTTACATACGGAAACTTCCAGATGGCGCCGAGACCGATCGCCGTACCGGCTGCGGCCAGCACATGACCGAGACGAGAAGACCACTGCACCTGGCTCATACCAACTCCCTTGAGGACAACATGATTGACTCCATGATGGACAAACAACAAAAAGGGCCGCCCTGAGGCGACCCTTGCAATGAAATCCGGCTAACTGATGTCTGCAAGCTCACCTCTGGTAGGCGCGACTAAATCGGCCAAGCTGAACCAGACGACGTGACATGGGATCCAGACCATCGAGAAATGTGGCGACAGCCTAAACCATGGCAAGGCAAGTTGACAGATCCCGTCAGTGTTTTTGCACTGAATTAGTTGAAAATCATACGCTCATCCATTTGAGCAGTATTTGAACGAGTCGCACTGCCCAAAACCAGCCGTTCCTCTGGCGACCCCTTAACCAGGGCATTGCCCGCCCAGCCCGGTCTTGACGCCCCCTCTCACACCAGACCGCGGATCAAAATACCGCCGATCAGCAAGGGGGCTAGCCAGCGCCAGCAGCCGAGCAACAAAGTCTGCCAGGAGAGCCCAAGGCCCCGAGGCAGGATCTGCCGTCCCAGTTTCCAGCCAAGCAGCAGGGTCAGCCCCAGGCCAAACAGCGGCATCATCAGGTTGGAGGTGACAAAGTCGAGCAACTCGAAGATGTTGCGGCCAAACAGCGTCACCCCGGACCAGGGGCCGAACGACAGGCTCACCGGGATGCCCCCCGCCATCACCAGGGCGATGATCAGGGTGCAGCTCGCGCGGCGGCGCCAGCCCCAGCTCTCGCTGATGAAGCACTGCAAATGTTCGAGCAGGGAGATGGCCGAGGAGAGCGCAGCCACCACCAGCAAGGCAAAGAAGAGGGTCGCCAATCCCTGACCGAAGGGCAGTTTCTGGAAGACGGCCGGCATGGTCATGAAGGTGAGTCCGGGGCCCGCTGCGGGGTCTATGCCGGTCGCCGCCAGCACGGGGAAGATCATCAGGCCAGCCAGCACGGCGATCAGGCTCGCCAGCAACACGACCCAGAGGCTGGAGCGACCAACCCCCTCGCTGTCAGACAGGTAGGCGCCATAAGTGGTGTGGATGCCAAGGCCGATGGAGAGGGAGAAAAAGGCCAGCCCCAGGGCATCGAGCACCCCGTTCATGCCGAGCTTGCTAAAGTCCGGCAGCAGAAAGTGGCGTACCCCGGCCATGGCGCCGGGCAGGGTCAAACCCACGGCGGCGAGCAGCACCATCATGATCAGCAGGCTTGGCATCATCCAGCGCAGGGTACGCTCCACCCCTTTCTGCACGCCCCCCTGCACACAGCACCAGGCAAGGGCGGCAAACAGCAGGTGCGTCAGCAGTGGCCAGACGGGATCCCCGACATAGTCATTGAAGCGGGCCGTGAGCGCGACGCCATCACCGCTGTTGAGGCTGCCGGCCAGTGCCATGCCGGTATAACCCAGAGTCCAGCCCCCCACCACGCTGTAGAAGCAGAAGATGAGCAGGCTGCAGACAAGGCCCATGACGCCGAGCCATCGCCAGTGCGGGCCGGCCAGGCTGGACAGGGCGCCGACCACGCCGCGCCGACTGCGGCTGCCCAGCAAGGTCTCGCCCATCAGCACGGCGACCCCCAGGGTGAAGCTGAACAAGAGGAACACCAGCAGGAAGGCGCCGCCACCATTGGCAGCCGTCACATAGGGAAACTTCCAGATGGCGCCAAGGCCGACGGCCGACCCTGCGGCGGCGAGAATATAACCCAGGCGAGAGGACCATTGGGACTGCTGCATACGAACTCCGGTGTCGAGGCCAGGACATTGGGTGGCGCTGGCGAAAAGCGGCAGCCAGAGTAAGGGAGAGGCCACGCAATCACAATCAACTAAAACGGGTATCAGGGGTCACTATTGGCACGATTAACCAATTAAAGTACATTTTTAGAACTTTAATGCCAAAAAGTAAAAACCGGAGCAAATTTGCTCCGGTTTTTATGCGAGGTAATGCGGGCCCCTGACTCAGATCACGCCAAGTTCGCGCAGCCGTTCCATCAGGTAGCTGTGGGCAGTATGGCGCTCGGAGAGCACCACATCCGGACGCGGATGCAGGAAGAGCGGCAAGGAGATCCGTGACTTGTTGGCGCTGCCGCCACTTGGGTTGATCACCCGGTGAGTGGTGGAGGGGTAATAGCCGGCGGAGGCCTCCTGCAGCATGTCCCCGATGTTGATGATCAGGGTGCCGAAATCGCAGGGCACGTCCATCCACTCCCCATCCTGCCCCATCACCTGCAGACCCGGTTCGTTAGATGCGGGCAGTATGGTAAGCAGGTTGATGTCCTCGTGGGCGGCGGCACGAATGGCTCCCGGCTCCTCGGTGCCATCGAACGGCGGATAGTGCAGCACCCGCAGCAGCGTCTTCTGGCTCTCGTCGATCATGGAAGAGAGCGGGCAGCTGTAGCTGGCGGCGATATCGCTCGGGGTGTACTGCTCCACCCAGGAGAGCAGCTCGGCGGCCAGGCTGTTGGCCAGCTGGTAATACTCCATGGCTTGCGCCTTCAGCTCTTCGGGCATCTGGCCCCAGGGATAGAGGTGGAAGTACTCCTTGATGTCCTTCTGGCTGTGACCCTTGGCCACCTCGGAGACTGAGGGCGGGAAGTAGCCGTCCTGGGTCTCCCGGTTAAATAGAAAATCCTGTTTGCGCTCGCTCATGAAGAAGCGATACCAGTTGTCATAGATCCCCTGCACCAGTTCCTTGGGGATGGGGTGATTGGTCAGCACACCGAAGCCGGTGGTTCGCAGGGATTCGGTGAAGCGCTGGGCGGCGTCTGGCGCCCGATAATCAACGGTCAGGACTTTCATGGTTGCTGTTGCATGGCTGTTAAAAAGTGGCCGCAAGTTTACCCTCATGCGGCTCGCAAGAAAAGGTGTGCCGCCCCGGCCCAGCCATGCCGGGGCGCAGACAGGCAGCCGCGGCATACAAAACAGCCCGCAGCCCTCTTGTTCCCGGACGAACCGGCTCCTAGAATGCGTCATCCCATGACCCGCCCAGATACGCCATGCCCGCCGCAAGGAGCATTTAGATGATGAAACGGACGCTAGCCAAGGGGATTATCCTTGGCATCAGCCTGCTGCTGGGAGCCTGTAGCAGCCTCTCCCAGGAAGAGTGCGCCGCCATGAGCTGGTACAACCTGGGCTTTGCCGATGGTGAGCAGGGCAAGGCGCCGGACGCAAGCAAGGGGTATGCCGACAGCTGCGGCGAATACGGCATCAGAGTCGATCAGGCCGAGTGGCAGCGCGGTTACAAGAAGGGACTCGAGCTTTACTGCATCCCGGAGCTGGCCTATCGCAAGGGGCGAGAGGGCACTGAGTATCAAGGAGTCTGTCCCAATGACGAAACCTTCCTGCGCCAGTTCGAACGCGGCCGTCAGGAATACCAACTGGCCGCCCGACTCAACGAGCTGAGCAATGCCATCTCCCAAAACGAGCAAGACATCTACCAGCTCGAGCAGCGGATCCGCAAGGAGAACGACAGTGCCCAGCGTGACAGTTACCGTTATCAACGGGAGCGCGCCATACGCCGCGACAGGGCGCTGCGCGATGAGTACAACCGGCTGCGCTACCCACCCCGGGTGATAGAGTTCAAGCTATAAGTTCACAGCATGCGGCCAGCATGACGCTAAGCCCGATGCGCACTGGCCATTGCATGAGAAGAGGCCGATGCACTGCATCGGCCTCTTGCTATCAAATGTTAAGCTGGCGCGACTAAAGCACCCAACGCGCCAGACCCAGCGCGATGCCGTCCTCGTTATGATCCGCCGTGACCTTGTGCGCCAAGCTCTGGATCTGCGGCGCAGCATTGCCCATGGCGACCGCCAACCCGACCTGTTCGAACATGCTGATGTCGTTGTTATTGTCGCCAAACGCCACCACCTCGCTCATGGCGATCCCCTCCCCTGCCGCCCACTGGGCCAGCCGGTTACCCTTGCTGCAACCAGGTTTGACCAGCTCGACCGCATAGGGCGCGGCCCAGTCCTGGGTGAAGGGCAACGCCGCTATCTTACGGCTGACAAAATCGTGCAGGCGGGCCGGGTCCTGGCCAAACAGCTCCAGCTTCCAGACCTCGGGCTGGGCCAGCAAATCGGCGGCGCTCTGGGGCAGGAAGCTGACCCTGAGCCGGGTATCCATCTTGGCCGACCAGTCGCGGATCCGCGTGACATAAGGCTCGCATCCCAGATGGCCTATGCCATGAGAGAGGTGAGCCAGGGCCTCAATCTGTTCCTCAGCCATGGCTGCCAGCAACTCGGCCAGGGGATCCCGAGCCAGGGGATCCCCTGTCAGGATCCGATCCGCGTTGGGATCATAGAGATAGGCACCGTTGCTGCAGATGATGGGGGTATCGAGCCCCAGTTCATGATGGAAAGGGCGCGCCGTCATGAAGTGACGCCCGGTAACCAGCAGCACCTTGATGCCACGGGCACGGGCCTCGGCCAGCGCCTGCCGGGTCGCGCTCGAGATCTGGTGATCCCGGGTCAACAGAGTGCCATCCATATCGAGCGCTATGGCTCTGTACTGCGTCATATTCCCTCCAAACAGGCGAAACAAGAGGGGATAAATTCCCAGACTCGCCCCCGGGATGCAAGTCTCATCAGGAGTGAGGGGCCCATTCTGTGATCTGTCTGCCCCTGTCGGCCCGGCGTCGCAGCGCATAGAAGCCCAGCACACAAAACAGGGAACAGGCCGTCGCCAGATAGAAGGGCCACTGATTGCCCGCCAGCAGCGCCAGGCTGCCCAACACCACGGCCACTATCTCGCTGCCGACGGCGATGCCGCGATAGAGCCCCATGGCCTGACCCTGCTGCTCGGCCGAGCTGCGATTGGAGATGGCCACCGAGGTCGCCAGCTCCCCCAGGCTCATGCCGATACCGGCGGGAATAAAAGTAAGCGCCAGGCCCCACCACTGGCTAGGCAGAATAAACATCAACATCCCCGCCGCCATCAGCAGATGGCCGACTATGCCCAGGGCGCTGCCACGCCAGTGGCGAGAGAGCCAGCCCCCCAGCCAGGATCCGAGCATCATGGGGACGCTCACCAGCACGGCCCCTTGCGCCAGTTGCGCCGGATCCCAGGTCAGCTCCTCTACCAGCCAGACATTGAAGTAGCTGAAATAGAGCTGCACCGCGCCATAGCTGAGCAGGGTCAGTGCGAAGTAAGGCAGCAGGGCCGGTGCAAGCAGCAGGGCGCGATTTGACAGGCGCGGTGCCGTGGCAAGATTGGGCAGTGGCGGTCGGTTGGGCACTAACCAGAGAACCAGCAGCAAGTTGGCCGCCGTCATTGCCACCGCCAACCAGGCCGCCACGCTGTAATCCCCGGAGATGACGGCGGCATAACCCCCAATCATGGGGCCCAATACCCACCCCAGATTCATGCCGATGTTTATCATGGAGAAGTTGCGGGCCTTGGCCTTGGTCGTGCTCATGTCCGCCGCCATCGCCTGCACTATGGCGATGTCGCCGTTGAAGAAACCTTCCAGCACCCGGCTGAGCAGCAGGATTGGCAAGGATCGCCAGGCGATCCCCAGCGCCATCAAGGCATAGCCTGCCAAGACGCCGACCAGACAGATGGTCAGTATGGGTTTGCGACCATAACGATCCGACAACCGCCCCAGCAGGGGCGCCCCCAACAACTGGAACAAGGGGTAGAGCCCCATCACGACACCCAGCCACACTTTGCGACTCCAGTCCGAGGCGTCCGGTGTCAGCATGCCTTGCGCCGGATCCAGCATCAAAGGAGCCAACACCGGCGATGGCAAGCTAAAGCCTGCCACCGCCAGCGTCACCGTCATCACCAGCACCCACAGACTCACCTTGTCTCTACGGCTCTCCATCGCACCCACCATTAAGTAAAGTTAAAAGTTTATTTATACTGGTGAGCGACGCTTATTTTGTAAAGTGAAATGTTGATTTAAATGATGCATCTACCCATAATTCCCCCATAGACGCTGTCGATAACCCGATGCCGATAATCAGAGTGACCTCATGAACGCCAGCACCGACAAGATACTTCACCTGCTCAAGATGCCATGGATCCCCCAGGGCGCTGTCACTGCCAGCAAGCGCCATTCGGTAATCAGGGTCACAGCATGAACGCCAGCACCGACAAGATACTTCACTTGCTCAAGACCCAAGGCCCCCAGAGCGCCGCGGCCCTTGGCGAGCAGTTGCAGATGACCTCCATGGGCGCTCGCCAGCACCTGCAAGCCATGGAGGCCGATGGCTGGGTGAGTTTTCGGGATGAGGCCCGAGGGCGAGGCCGCCCGAGCCGGCTCTGGCTGTTGACCGAACAGGCCTGGCAGCGCTTCCCCGATGGCCATGGCGAGCTGACTCTTCGTCTGATTGAAACGGTGCAGCAGCTGTTTGGGGAGAGCGGACTGGATAAGGTGATTGCGGAGCGCGAACAGCAGCAGTTGGGGCGCTACCGGGTGCAACTGGCCGAGCTCTCTTTGGCTGAACGGGTAGCGGAACTGGCCATCTTGCGCACCCGGGAAGGCTACATGGCCGAGGCCCGCCAGGAGGCGGATGGCAGCTGGCTATTGTGGGAGAGTCACTGCCCCATCTGTGTCGCGGCGCGAGGGTGTCAGGGTTTTTGTCGCAGCGAACTCGCCATCTTCGCCGAGTTGCTGGCCCCGGCCCGGGTCGAGCGTGAGGAGTATCTGCTCAGCGGCGATCACCGCTGCCTCTACCGCATCAGCCCCCCTCTCGATGACGCCCAGGGACCCGAGCAGTAAGCCGCTGAGCCAAGCCTGCGGGTCTGTAGCCCGCGACAAAAAACAACAAAGCAGGCGCCGGGAGGCCTGCTTTGTTGTTTTCTACGGACCGGTAAGCCCGCATCTGTCTGTCATGGCCCGATTAGGCGTGACGTCTTATGGTGCTCGGAGTCTGGTTGGACTCGTCGCCGCAGGGGCTGGATGCTGCCACTGCCTGACCACCGTTTGATGAGTTCATATTACCCGGATGCCTCGGGCGAGTGGTTGCGAAGAATTGGTTATTTTCGATTGTTTTTGCAACGACTCACCCTTAATCTAGAAAAATACAATAAAACATTGCGACAAGGTGACAAAGCATGCTGAAACTGGATCGTATAGACCGTCATATTCTGGAATTGATGCAGGAGAATGGTCGCATCAGCAACCTGGAACTGGCCGAGCTGGTCGGCCTCTCCCCCTCTCCCTGCTCACGACGGGTCAAGGCGCTGGAAGATGCGGGCCTCATCGATGCCCATGTCACCCTGCTCAACGCTCGCCAGCTGGGGCTCACTCTCACCGCCTACATTCACATCTCCATGGACAGACATACCCCTGAGCGATTCGAAAACTTCGACACCGCCATCTCGGCCCTGCCAGAAGTGCTCGAATGCGACCTTATCACCGGCAACGATGCGGATTACCAGCTCAAGGTGGTGGTGCGCGACATGGAACACTATCAGCACTTCCTGCTGGACAAGCTGACCCACATTCCCGGAGTGACCGGGGTGCGCTCCAGCTTCGTGCTGCGCCGCATCAAGCAGAAGACAGCCCTGCCCCTGAACCACCTGGGCTGAGGCTAGCGGTCCGGCCACCCTGATGAGACGGCATGAAAAAGAGGAGGCCAAGGCCTCCTCTTTGTTTGGTGCTCTGTTACCCCTGAGCGCTCAGGACACTGCCGCGCTGACATCCTCGACTTGCAGCAGCCAGCCTTCGGCCGCCTGGCGGGGGGCGCCACTTAGCACCAATCGCTCGTCAGTCTGCGCGGCTTGCCCCTGCGGCAGCTCGACCAGCAGGCTGTCCGAGCCGGTATCAAATACCCAGCGCCTCTCACCAAGAGATTCTATCAAATAGCCTTCCATCTCGACCTGCGACTGGGCGTGCCAAAGCGGCTCCACCGGATCCCGGCTCTCGATGAAATCGGCCTGCACACCAAAACTGGCTAGTCCCCATAGGATGGAGAGTCCGACCCAATGCTGCATTTCTGGTACTCCTCACGTGGGACTGATGAAGCCAGTATGGGAAGAGAAAACTGAGTACACCATGAACAGTCGGGCAAACTGCTAGCGGGATCGCGAAAAAAACCGACCAGAGCGGTCGGTTGCGTCATTTTGTGATGAGGATCTCCCCTCAGTTGGTGGCTTCCTCTGCCGTGGCGGCCTCTCCTGGCTTATTCATCCACATGGCCACCCCATGGTGATCGTCACAGATCCCCTGCTCGCGCACCGCCTTGACCCGGGTACCATCCTTGCAGATGGCGCGCCAGGCGTCGGCATCATCGATCTCCAGCGGGCGCGCATGCTGGCCCGTGCCACCACAGGCCACCAGCAAGAGCCCCAACAGCGGGACCAGTCGGCTTATCCTTGTCATCCATGATCTCCTCACATTGCCGGATTGGACTCAGCGACCCAGCTGGCTCGAGATGCGATCGCACAGTCCCTTGAGCTGGGTCAGCTCAGCATCGTTCAAGTCCACCTGATTGCGCAAGTTGTCGGCCAGGCAGCTGGCGCGAACCTCGGCCTGCAAGGCACGTCCCGTGTCGGTCAGCACCACACACTTCTGCCGCTCATCTTCCGTCGACACCGTGCGGGTGAGCCACCCCTTGCTCTCCAGCCGCTTGACGATGGGGGTCAGGGTGCCCGCATCCAGCCCGGTATCCTGGCCAATCTGCTTGAGGCTGACCCCGTCCTCGGCCCAGAGGGAGAGCATCACAAGATACTGGGTGTAGGTGAGATCCAGCCGATCCAGCA
This sequence comes from Aeromonas molluscorum, assembly GCF_051376105.1. Taxonomy (NCBI): domain Bacteria; kingdom Pseudomonadati; phylum Pseudomonadota; class Gammaproteobacteria; order Aeromonadales; family Aeromonadaceae; genus Aeromonas; species Aeromonas molluscorum. The sequence goes on from NZ_JBPQCY010000001.1 coordinate 1,666,999, forward strand.
GGGGGCGGTATGCACGCATTACCGCATTGGAGGCGCTATAGAGCGCAAAACAGACCTGCTTCTTCAATTCGCTCATGGCACTACCTCGCTAGCTATGGGGCCAGTATACCCGAGATTAATCGCCACCCAAATATTTTGCACACAAAGTAGTTGTCAAAAGCGTGTCGCGGTATTAGCCTTAATTTACTTTGCACACAAACCATAGTGAGACGCCATCATCATGAAGAGCCTCTATCGCACTCAGGCACTGGCCCAGGCCGGTCGCAACGGGGAAGTTCACACCCAGGACGGTACCTTGCAATTGGCCCTGGCCCTGCCCACCGATCTCGGCGGCAACGGCCAGGGCAACAACCCGGAGCAGTTGCTGGCAGCCGGTTATGCCGCCTGCTTCTCCAACGCCCTGCTTCATGTCGCCAAAGCCCTGGGATCACCCCTTGCCGCAGCGCCTGTCGCCACCACGGTCGATCTGCTGGCCCGTGCCGATGGCACCTTCACCTTCGCCATCCTGCTGGAGGTGACCCTGACCGGGGATCTCGCCGAGCAGATAGTGCGCAAAGCCCACCAGACCTGCCCCTTCGCCAATGCCATGCGGGGCAATGTCGCCACCCGCCTGCTGCTCAACGGCCAACTACTGGAGGAAACCAAATGAACCAGATTAGCCGCCAGATCCAACTGCTGCGCTACCCGTCCGGCCTGCCGAACCTGGCCGATTTCACCCTGGCCGAGGTGGCGCTGCCCCCTCTGAATGAAGGGGAGGTGGAGGTCAGCAACCAATGGCTGTCGGTGGATCCCTACATGCGGGGTCGCATGTCACTGGCCAAGAGCTATGTGCCACCCTTCACCCTCAACAGCGCCCTCGACGGCGGCGCCATCGGCACCGTGATCGCCTCCCGCCATCCGGATTTTGCCATCGGCGATAGGGTGAGCAGCATGCAGGGCTGGCGCGATCACTTCATCGCGCCCGGCGCCGCGCTCACCCGCTTGCCGCAAAGCTCGCTGCCGCCCCAGCGCTTCCTCGGCGCCCTCGGCATGCCGGGCATGACCGCCTGGGTTGGCCTGCACAAGATAGCCAAGCTGCAAGCCGGTGAAACCGTGCTGGTCTCGGCCGCCTCGGGGGCCGTGGGAACCATGGTGGTGCAGCTTGCCAAGCTGGCCGGCGCCCGCGTCATCGGCTCCACTGGCTCGGCCGACAAGGTAGCGGCCCTCGAAGCCTTGGGCATAGATGAGGTGATCAACTACAAGACGACCCAGGATCTGGCCGGCGAGCTGGCGCGTCTGGCCCCCGAGGGGATCCATGTCTACTTCGAGAATGTGGGGGGCGCCATGCTGGAGGCCGCGCTGGATCACATGGTGATCAACGGCCGCATCGTCATGTGCGGCCTCATCGACCAGTACAATGGCGCGGGTCAGGGAGGGCCGAACAACCTCTCCCAGATCATCCGCAAGCGCCTCACCATGCAGGGCCTGATCGTATTTGATCACTGGCAGCACTATGGCGACTTCCTGGCCGAGGTGACCCCCGCCTTCGAAGAGGGGCAACTGCAGGCCAACGAAACCGTCTATCAGGGGCTGGAGCAGGCGCCTGCTGCCTTCATCGGCCTGTTCGAGGGACGCAATACCGGCAAGATGCTGGTCAAGCTGGATTGATAGCCCCTCGCTGACGGCTTGCGAAACGGGTCCACAGGTTCTAATGTGGGCCCGTTTTTCATTCAGCGAGGAATCCAATGTCCACTCCTTACCCCCGCGTCGGGATCGGCGTCATCCTGGTCAACGCCCAGGGACAAGTGCTGCTCGGCAAACGCAAGGGCAGCCATGCCCCCTACTGGTCCATCGCTGGTGGTCACCTCGAGCTTGGTGAAAGTTTCGAAGCGGCGGCAATCCGCGAAGTGGCCGAGGAGATCGGCTTCATCATCCACCATCCCCAAGTCGTCGCGGTGAGCAACAACCTGGAAACCTGGCGCGAGAGCGGCCTCCATTATGTCTCAGTTACCCTGCTGGCCAAGGTCGATGGCGAACCCGAACTGCGTGAACCAGATAAGTGCGAAGGGTGGTACTGGTGCGATCCGGACCATCTGCCGGAACCCCACTTCGACGCCAGCCGCCAAGCCATTGCCAGCTGGCGAGCCGGGCTGTGCTACCTGCCACAATCGAGCCAGCCGACACCATGACCATCGCCTGCTGGCGAGCCGGGCTTTACTACCTGCCACAATCGAGCCAGCCGCCAGGCCGTTGCCAGCTGGCGAGCCGGGCTCTGCTACCTGCCCCAATCAAGCCAGCCGACACCCTGCCCCATCGACCAAGACTGGCCGACTGCGCCTGATGCGTGGGGGGAGGTAGCGCGGCGCCCCTGTTATCCAGGATTCATGAAACTCTTGTATCATGCAGGCTTTGCCATGACGCGAGCGCACGGATTACGGATGATAGGGATCTTTTTGCAGTTTCTCTGGCTGGGTTGCACCAGTTTTGGCGGCCCGGCGGCCCACATAGGTTACTTTCAGCGCACCTTCGTCACGCGACTCGGCTGGCTTGACCAGGCCGAGTTTGCCCAGCAACTGGCCCTGTGCCAGCTGCTGCCGGGACCGGCCTCCAGCCAGCTCGGTTTTGCCATAGGTCGGCACAGGGCCGGGCTTGGCGGTGCCCTGGCCGCCTTCGTCGGGTTCACCCTCCCCTCCTTCCTGCTGCTCGCCCTTGCCGCCTTGGGACTGGGGCAGCTGGCAGAAAATCTTTGGCTGGATGCGGCGCTGCACGGTCTCAAGCTGTTGGCGCTGGTGGTGGTCGCCGACGCCGTATTGAACATGGCGCGCCAGTTCTGCAAGGAGCCCCTGACCCAGGGCATCATGATGGCCACGGCGGCGGCGCTCTGGTGGCAACCCGGTCTATCCACTCAGTTGCTGATGCTGCTGGCGGCCGCCCTGCTCTGCGCCCGCCTGGCCAAACTACCAGCGGCTCAGTCCCACCCCTGGCAGGGGCCGCACTGGCCCAGTCTGGTGCTGTTTACGTTGCTTTTCCTCGGATTGCCTCTGCTGGCCAGCTCAGAGACGGGCCGACTGATTGCTGATTTTTTCCGGGCGGGCAGTCTGGTATTTGGTGGCGGTCATGTGGTACTGCCGCTGCTCGAACAGAGCGCAGAGCAGAGCCTGAGCGCCAGCCAGTTCCTGACCGGTTACAGCCTGGCCCAACTGGTCCCGGGCCCCATGTTTACACTGGCAAGCTATCTGGGGGCCTTGATGCTGCCACAGCAGGCGCTGCTCGGCGCGCTGCTTGCGACCCTAGCGCTGTTCATGCCGGGCTTTTTGCTGCTCTGGGCTCTGGGCCCCTGCTGGCAGGCGCTGCTGGCCAGACCCCGACTGGCCGGGGCCGTGACGGGCATCAATGCCGCCGTGGTCGGCCTGTTGCTCGCCGCCCTCTATCAACCCATCTGGCAAAGTGCCGTGCTGGCACCCAAGGATCTGGCACTGGCTGCGACCGGCCTCTTCCTGCTGCGGGTGATGAAGCTGCCCGTGCTGGCTCTGGCTGCCCTGCTGCTCGCCAGCAGCTTGCTGCTGGCGTGAGCCCCCGGGCACGGTCATCATCACAAACCATAAAAACGGCGGCGCAGCCAGGCTGCGCCGCCGTTTTTGATATCCCAGTTTGGCCCGTGTCAGCTCAGGGCTCGTCGGCCTGAAAATCCAGACTCAGACTGTTGACGCAGTAGCGCTGCCCCGTCTCGGTCGGCCCATCAGGGAAGAGATGGCCCAGGTGGGAGCCACAACCGGCGCAGCTGATCTCGATACGCTTCATGCCGTGACTGCTATCGTCGCGAGAATGCACCCTGCCGTCGATGGCACGATCGAAGGAGGGCCAGCCACAACCGGCATCAAACTTGGCACTCGAGGGGAAGAGCACCTGCTTGCAGCAGGTGCAGAGGTATTCACCGCTTTTGCGGTTGTGAAGCAGAGCGCCGCTGTAGGGCTGCTCGGTACCCCGCTCCCAGCAGACATGAAACTGCTCGGGGCTTAAGGTCTGGCGCCAGCTTTCCGGGTTATTTGCACTCAAATCTTGCCTCCACGGCGCAAGGTCTGTGAGACAGGGCCACAGCATAACCAGCCATGGCCCTTGACTCCACCCCACTGAATGCCCGAAAAAGCGAGATTGTGATCCCCTTGGCAGATAAAACCACTGTTCCAGCTTATCTGCCAGAGCCAGCCGGAATTCAGGGGGCGTGATGACCCGCAGCATCAAGAGGGGGGTGAACCCGCTCCAGCAGCTTGAGGGAGTGCGCCCGGCCCACGGCCACCTGACGCTTGATGTCATCAGGCAGGAAGGGCAAGCCATCATTGGTGGCCGTGTCTATGGTCTGCACCCACTCCATCCCCTCTCCCGGAGGCGGCAGCCGGAACTGAATGTCGTAACCGCTGGCATTGAACAGCACCAGCCAACGCTCCCCCTCCTCATCCAGCGACCCTATGTCCATGGCGAAGGCCTGGCCCATGGGCGCCTGCCAATCCTGAGCCGTGAGCAGGTGACCGTCCGGGTGATACCAGTCGACGCGATGGCAATGCTCCTGAGCGCCATTCCAGTTGTCGTCACATAGCCGCAGGTTGGAGAAGACTTCGGAGCTGGCCCGCAGCGCCACCATCTGCCGGGTGAACGCGAGCAACCGTTCATCCTCCGGCCGCCACTGCCAGTTGACCCAGCTTATCTGGTTGTCCTGGCAGTAGGCATTGTTGTTGCCAAGCTGGCTGCGTCCCATCTCATCCCCACCGAGAAAGTGCGGTGTGCCCTGGGAGAGCAGCAGGGTGGCTATCAGGTTGCGCTTTTGCTGGAGTCGCAGATTGCTGATGCGCGGATCCAGGGTCGGCCCCTCCACCCCATGATTGTTGGAGAGATTGTTGCCGTGACCATCCCGGTTGTCTTCACCGTTGGCCTGGTTGTGACGCTGGTTGTAGGAGACCAGATCCTCCAGCGTGAAACCATCGTGATAACAGAGGTAGTTGATGCTGGTATGTGGCGAGCGCCAATTTTTGGGGAAGAGATCCCGCGATCCCATCAGCCGGGTGGCAAGATCCGCCATCTTACCGCCATCCCCACGCCAGAAGGCGCGTACCGTGTCGCGATAGCGATCGTTGATCTCATGCCACTGGCTCGGGAACTGGCCGAGCCGGTAGCCGAACGGACCTATATCCCAAGGCTCGGCGATGAGCTTGACGCCGGCAAGCACGGGATCGGCCATCAGCACCTTGAAAAAGGCCCCCATGGGTTCGAACTCCCCCGCCTCACGCCCCAAGGTGACCGCCAGATCGAAGCGAAAGCCGTCCACCTGCATCTCGGTCACCCAGTAGCGCAGGGCGTCGAGCACCAGCCGCAGGCTGTTGGGGTGATCCAGGTTCACACTGTTGCCACAGCCGGTGACATTGGCATAACGGTTGAAATCCGGGCCATGGGCCCCCGGGTCAAAGCTGTAGTAGCCGCTGTTGTCCAGCCCCTTGAAGGAGAGCAGCGGGCCATCGAAACCGGACTCGGCTGTGTGGTTGTAAACCACGTCCAGGATCACCTCTATGCCTGCCCTGTGCAGTTCGCGCACCATGGTCTTGAACTCGGTCACCGCATCCGCCACCGCGTAGCGCGGCTCTGGAGCAAAGAAAGCGACCGGGTTGTAACCCCAATAGTTGGTGAGCCCCAACTGCTCCAGCCGGGGTTCCGCCATAAAAGCCGCCACCGGCATCAGTTGCAGCGAGCTGATGCCCAGCGTCTTGAGGTGCGTCAGCATCAGGGGATGGCAGAGCCCCAGATAAGTGCCGCGTTCGGCCTCAGGGATGGCAGGATGCAGCTTGGTAAAGCCCTTGACGTGCGCCTCGTAGACCAGGGTGTGCTGCGCAGAGATGACGGGCTTGGTCACGCCCTGCCAGTCAAAATCATCCTGGACCACCACCGACTTGGCCTGCATGGCCGCGCTATCCCCCTCATAAGCGTCGGCATCCCAACGCAGCGGGCGGGAGAGCGCGCGTGCATAGGGGTCGATCAACAGCTTGTCGCCATCAAACAGCAGGCCATCCATGGGCTCGCCATAGACGCGGTAACCGTAACGCTGGCCCGCCCGGATGCCATGCACGTGGCCGAAGCTGTATTGGCCCCGCCGCCCAGGCAGCACCAGGCGCGCCGTCTCCACCTCCTGCTCGTCATAGAGGCAGAGTTCGACTCGCTGCGCCTGTGGCGCCCAGACACAGAACTGGCAACCCGTCTCATCCAGCCAGGCGCCGAGGCGCAGGCCTGTTCCTTTCTCGATATTGAGCATCAAGACTCCTGTTTGATGAACAAGGTCGCGAGCGGAGGCAAGTCCAGCACTATGGAGTGGCTCATGCCCTGCCAGGGGGTCGGCTCGGCGACAAAACCCAAGCCCACATCATAGTTGCTGCCCCAGTAATGCTCACTGTCGGTGTTGAGCAACACCCGGTAACGCCCCTCCCCCGGCACGCCAAGCCGATAAGTCAGGCGCGGCACTGGGGTGAAATTGCTGGCAATCAGTACCGGCCTGCCGCCACTCAGATCGGCGCGCAGCCAGGCCAGTATGCTGTTGTCGGCGTCGTTGTGATCCAGCCAGCAAAAGCCTTGGCGCTCGTGATCCGCCTCAAACAACGCAGACTCGCTGCGATAGAGCTGGTTGAGATCGCGGATGAGTCGTTGCTGACCCGCATGTTTGGGGAACTGCAGCAGGTGCCAAGGCAACTGGGCATCGTGATTCCACTCGCTGCTCTGGGCGATTTCGGTGCCCATGAAGTTGAGCTTCTTGCCCGGATGACCGTACATGTACCCCATGTAGGCACGCAGGTTGGCGGCTTGCTGCCACTCGTCGCCGGGCATCTTGTAGAGCAGGGAGTGTTTACCGTGCACCACCTCGTCATGGGAGAGCGGCAGTATGAAGTTCTCGTCATAGTGATACACCATGGCGAAGGTCATCTCGTTGTGATGATAGCGCCGGTGGATCGGCTCTTTTTGCATGTAGCTCAGGGTGTCGTGCATCCAGCCCATGTTCCACTTAAAGCCAAATCCCAGGCCGCCGAGGAAGGTGGGTCGGGAGACACCCGCAAAGGCGGTGGACTCCTCGGCGATGGTCACGGCGTTGGGATACTGGCCGTAGACTGCCTCGTTGAACCACTTGAGCAGGCTGATCGCCTCGTAGTTGTGATTGCCGCCATCGACATTGGGCACCCACTCCCCGGCATTGCGCGAATAATCCAGATAGAGCATGGAGGCGACCGCATCGACCCGCAGGCCATCGATGTGGAACTTGTCGAGCCAGTAGAGGGCGCTCGCCACCAGGAACTGGCGCACTGTGTCCCGGCCAAAATCATAGATGTAGGAGTTCCAGTCCGGGTGCCAGCCCCGGCGCGGATCTTCGTACTCGTAGAGCGGCGTGCCATCGAAACGGGCCAGACCGTGGGCATCGGACGGGAAGTGGGCCGGCACCCAATCCAGGATGACGCCAATCCCCGCCTGGTGGCAGGCATCGACGAAGAACTTGAAGTCATCGGCACTGCCAAACCGGCTGGTCGGCGAGAACATGCCCACCGGCTGGTAACCCCAGGAGCCGCTGAACGGATGCTCCGAGACCGGCAGCAGTTCGATGTGGGTGTAACCCATCTCAGTGACATAGGAAACCAGCTCCTCGGCCAGTTCGCACCAGCTCAGGCTGTCGCCATTGGGGTGCCGCTTCCAGGAACCGACATGCAGCTCGTAGATGGAGAGCGCCTGCTCGCGCTTGTCACCGCCACAGCGAGCTTGCCAGTCGCCGTCTTGCCACTGGTACTGCTCATGGTCGTAGACCACGGAAGCGAACGAGGGATACTGCTCGCAGTAGAAGCCAACCGGATCACTCTTGTGCGGCAAGCGATTGCCCGCGAGATCCTTGAGCTCGAACTTGTAGCGTGCCCCGGCCTGCATACCGGGCACGAACAGCACCCAGTGACCGCACAGGCTGCGCTGCATGGGGTGACGGCGACCATCCCACAAGTTGAAGTCACCGATGAGGCTCACCGCGGTGGCACTCGGGGCGTAGACGGCGAAACGCACCCCGCAAATAACCTGGCCAAGGTGAGTGATGGTGGTGAGCTGGGCCCCCAGGGTCTGATAGAGATGCTCGGGCGCTGCGGTCAGTTCGGCAAGGCCGCTCCAGGCGGCATCCTGGCACTGATAGGGATCGATGATGTCGTGGCTGGCATCGGGATAGCGGGCGATAAGCTGATAGGGAAAGGGGAGCTTGCGGCGGGTGAAAACAGTTTCAAAAAGACCCGATGGGTCACTGGGAGTCAGAGTGGCGACCAATTTGCCCGACTTGAGATCCTTGACGCCGACCTCGATGGCGTCAGGCAACCAGGCCCTCAACCTCAGACCGGGTCCGTCCGGATTGGCACAGAGGCCTAAGTGAGAGAAGGGATCGGCACAACGGGCCGCAGCCAAACGTTCAACGAGCATAGGGACATCCTTTCATAGCAGAGCATCCGCCCGGGCCAGGGCCCGAGCGGATGTGAGCGAGTCATGGGAAAACGACTCAACGACTGGCCTCATCGCGGGCCTGGCTCATACGAGCCGCCAGCGCCTTGAGCGACTCTCTCTCGAACAGATCTTCCAGATCCGCCGACAGCTTGCGACGCCAGTTCGGGTATTCGTAGCTGGTACCGGGTACATTGACCGGTTTGTCCATCTCCAGCCAATCTTCCAGCTGGGTACTGAACAGGGCACAGCTGCCACGGGACATGTGGATCTGCAAACCATGATTCAGCTCGGTATTCATACCGACCCAATTGACGTCATGACTGACATTGGGGGAGATGACCCCATGGCCATGCAGGCTGTCGAGAATGCACTGTTTGGCCTGGTGGCGATCCGCATACAGGGTCTTGAGTACCGCCTCGTCCGGGTAGAGCCCCAGCTCCTTGCCCAGCGCCAGATCATCACAATGCCAGAACCCCTTGAGGGTCGGCATGTCGTGGGTGGTCAAGGCCGACATCGCCTGTTCGGTGTAGTGGGCCGGAGAGATATAGCCACCATCATCCTTGGAGCGCTCGAAGAAGAACACCTTGTAGGAGTGGACGCCATTCTCTTTGAGAGTCACATCGATACCTTGCGGCACCGTGCCCAGATCTTCCCCTATCAGCAGGCACTGATTGCGGTGGGACTCCAGCGCCAATATGCCGAGCAGGTCATCGACCGGGTAGTAGATGTAGGCCCCTTTGGCGGCCGAAGCTCCGGGCGGTACCCACCACAACCGCAGCAAGGCCATGACGTGGTCGATGCGCAGCGCGCCGCACGAACGCATGTTGGCCCTGAACATATCCACCATGGGTTGATAGGCAGCTTCAAAGAGCTGGTTCGGGTTCATGGGGGGCAGGCCCCAGTTCTGACCGAGCGGCCCCAGGATATCGGGCGGCGCCCCCACAGACGCTTTCGGGCAATAGAGTTCACGGTTGGCCCAGATCTCGGTCGAGCCTTCGGAAACACCCACCGCCAGATCCCGGTAGATCCCCATCACCATGCCAGCGGCCTTGGCCCGGGCGTCGGCAGCGGCAAGCTGCTCATCGGCCAGGAATTGCAGATAGAGATAGAAGTTCACCTCTTGGCTGTGGGCGGCCACCCAGGCGGCCACCTCTGCATTGTGGTAATCCTGCAAGGCCTCGGGCCAGACCGGCCAACCCCAGGCATTCTGGCCTTCGGCATAGAGGCTCGCCTGGATGGCATCGAAGCTCGCCTGCTGCTGCAGACTGTCACCACCGGCTGCGACAAAGGCGTCGAACGCAGCGAGACGTGCACCACTCAACGGACGCTGGTCGAACACCTTGCGCAGCATAGGCAGCTTGATGGCGGTGACACCGCTGTAGTCCACGTACTCTTTGGCGCGCAACAAGGTGAGTTGCTGCTGGAAAGAGGGCGAAGCAACCTCGGCCTTCAGGTCAGCATTAGCTTGAAACTCAGGCACAGCCTCCACATCGATGTAGATGAGATTCAACCAGCGACGGGAAGAGGGGCTATAAGGACTGGCACTCTCCGGATTGGCCGGGTAGAGGGCATGGATAGGATTGAGGCCGACAAAGTGTGCGCCCCAGCCAGCAACTCGCTCGACCAGCAGGCCAAGATCGCTGAAATCGCCAATGCCCCAGTTGGTACGACTGCGCAGGCAATAGAGCTGCACGCTCGGTCCCCACACCTTGCGACCCTGAGCGATGGGCGCCTGTTTGTAGCATGCCTTGGGCGCGACGATGAGCCGCATGCTGGCCAAGGGTTCGTCATTGCCCTCCTCGAGCAGCACCAACTGGTGATAACCCAGACCCGGGGCAGCATCCAGAGTGACGCGGTAGGCCTGACACTCCATCTCCTCGAATTCGGCCACACCGACCAGCTCGCCCTCGACCGGCGTGAGCTGACCGGACAACTCGCCCCCCTGCTCCACCGAAAGCGTCCAGATGAGGCTGTCATTGACAAAATCGATGGGCAGGCGGATTTCGAGGCTGACAGGCTCGCCGTCACGCACCACCATCACAGGATCCAGAGCGCGCAACCAGTGTTGGCGATACTCCTGTTCCAGCTGGGCGGTGAGCATCGCTTCGTCATCGACCTGGTAGCCCATGGCCCCCAGCATGGCAGCCTTGCTCTCTTGGGATACCTGGGCCGGCTGGCCCCAGGCATCAACATACTCGCTGGCAATGCCTTTGGCGGCAGCCAGCTGTTCTATCAGGGTGGTCATAGTTTGAGAATTCCCGCTGTGGATTCTGTCTATACTATTTGTTTAGTTTTTATGGGTCTTACTGGCGGACTGGCTCTTTGGCCACGCCAAACCGCCGCCATTTTTACACATCTGACCTGGGGGTTGTGTGACAGAGTAGGCACTATTTGGGTTATCTCTTTCGACAAAAACTGGTAGTCAGTTACATAAACAGAAAATAAATTTCACAGTTTTTCATGATATAGCGCAATTTCGCGCAGATTGTTGGTTGACTCACCGGTGAGTTCTAGTAAATTTACAAACGGAATTTTCTTTGACTACTGAACAGTTAGGTAACCAATTATGACTATCAAAGTAGGTATTAACGGTTTTGGCCGTATCGGCCGTTTCGTCTTCCGTCTGGCCGCTGAGCGTGCTGACATCGAAGTGGTTGGCATCAACGACCTGATCGACGTTGACTACATGGCTTACATGTTGAAGTACGACTCCACTCACGGCCGTTTCAATGGCACCGTTGAAGTCAAAGACGGCAACCTGGTTGTTAACGGTAAAACTGTACGTGTTACCGCTGAACGTGACCCGGCTAACCTGAAATGGGATGCCATCGGTGTTGACGTTGTTGCCGAAGCAACTGGTCTGTTCCTGGACGACGCCACTGCTCGTAAGCACATCGCTGCCGGTGCCAAGAAAGTCGTTCTGACTGGCCCGTCCAAAGACGCGACTCCTATGTTCGTCATGGGTGTTAACGACGCGACCTACGCTGGCCAGGACATCGTTTCCAACGCTTCCTGCACCACCAACTGCCTGGCCCCGATCGCCAAGGTTCTGAACGATACCTTCGGTATCGAATCCGGCCTGATGACCACCGTCCACGCTACCACTGCTACCCAGAAGACCGTTGATGGTCCGTCTGCCAAAGACTGGCGCGGTGGCCGCGGTGCGGCTCAGAACATCATCCCGTCCTCTACCGGTGCTGCCAAGGCTGTTGGCGTTGTTATCCCGGAACTGAACGGCAAACTGACCGGCATGGCGTTCCGTGTACCGACTCCGGACGTGTCCGTTGTTGACCTGACCGTCAACCTGAAGAAAGCTGCCACCTACGCTGAAATCTGCGCAGCGATGAAAGCCGCCTCCGAAGGCTCCATGAAGGGCGTGCTGGGCTACACCGAAGATCAAGTGGTTTCCACCGACTTCCTGGGTGAGCGTCAAACTTCCGTATTCGATGCCAAAGCCGGTATCGCACTGAACGACAAATTCGTTAAAGTTGTATCCTGGTACGACAACGAAATGGGCTACTCCAGCAAGGTTCTGGACCTGATCGCTCATATCTCCAAGTAATTTGGGATGCGCAATCACGTAGCGTAAAAAAGGCGGCCATTGGCCGCCTTTTTTGTTATTGGCACATTGTTGTTTGGCCGTCGAATCCTCGTCGGATCCTCAAGGAGTCTCCATGCAATCCCTTCGTTCCCTGACTGCCAGCTGCCAGCTTGGCGTCAACCAAACCGGCCTGCCCCTGCTCTATATCGACAATGGGGTCGCCAAGGCCGAGATCAGCCTGTTTGGCGGCCATGTGTTGCGCTATCAACGCCATGGTGAGCCAGCGTCGCTCTGGCTAAGCGACAAGGCCGCCCTCGACGGCAGCAAGCCCATCCGTGGCGGCATTCCCGTCTGCTGGCCCTGGTTTGGCCCCTCCCCCGCCCGGGTGGGTAGTGGCAAGCCAGCTCATGGCTTCGCCCGCACCAGCCTCTGGACGCTGGATGGCGTCAGCGATCACGAAGATGGCACCCTGGTGCATCTCTCCCTGACGGACAACGATGCCACATTGGCGATCTGGCCTCACCCCTTCGAGCTGGAACTGGATGTACTGGTCGGCCGTGAGCTATCCCTGGTGCTGACTACTCGCAACACAGGAGCAGACCCCATCGTCTATAACGCCGCCCTGCACACTTACTTGCAGGTGAGCGCCCCTGAGGCCATTGAAATACAAGGATTGGGCGAACCCTATCTGGACAAGCTGAGTGGCCAGCAAGCGTGCCAACAAGGCTCTGTCGTCCTCAATGCGGCCATGGATCGCATCTATCAGGCTCCCGACGCCCTGGTTGAAGTACAAGATGGTGATCGCAGCACCCAGGTCATCAGTGGCAATCATGACAGCATAGTGGTCTGGAATCCCTGGGCGGAAGGCGCCACCGCCATGGCCGACATGAGCGATGATGGCTATGCCACCATGTTCTGTGTTGAGGCCGCCATCACGGCCGATGCCGGTGTAACCATAGCTGCGGATGAAGAACACAGCTTCTCGACCGTGATCTGCTAAGGCTCATGCGCTAAAAAGAGGGCACCCTGGGGTGCCCTCTTTTCTATGCGCTTTCTGATATGCCCTTGCCTTGCGGCCAGAGACACTGAGCCGATCAGGCGTTGCCCTGGACCTTCAACTTGAGTTCGGCGGCAAAATCCAACATGCGATCGAGCGGGATCAACGCCTTGATGCGCAGTGCCTCATCGACCAATATCTCGTGCTGCTCGGCACCATCGCTGAGCGCGTCCTTGATCGCCGCCAGGCCGTTCATTGCCATCCAGGGACAATGGGCGCAGCTGCGACAGGTCGCGCCATCGCCACCGGTCGGAGCCTCGACCATCTCCTTGTCCGGACAAGCCTGTTGCATCTTGTAAAAGATGCCGCGGTCGGTCGCCACTATCAGTTTTTTCTGAGGCAAGTCGCGAGCCGCCTTGATCAGCTGACTGGTCGAGCCGACCGCGTCGGCCAATTCGATAACCGAGGCCGGGGATTCAGGATGCACCAGCACAGCCGCATCCGGGTTCTGGGCCTTGAGCTCGCGCAGTGCGCTGGCCTTGAACTCGTCATGGACGATGCAGTGGCCCTGCCAGCGCAACATCTGGGCGCCAGTCTTCTTCTCGATATAGGCGCCGAGGTGCCTGTCCGGGCCCCAGATGATCTTGTGGCCCTGGCTGTCGAGATGCTCGACGATTTCGAGCGCAATGCTGGAGGTCACCACCCAGTCTGCCCGCGCCTTGACCGCCGCCGAGGTGTTGGCGTAGACGACGACGATGTGATCCGGATTGGCATCACAGAAAGCGGAGAACTGCTCAATCGGGCAACCCAGATCGAGGGAACACTCAGCCTTTAGGGTCGGCATCAACACCTGTTTGTGAGGGCTCAGGATCTTGGAGGTTTCCCCCATGAAGCGCACGCCCGCCACTATCAGGGTCTGGGCTTCGTGATCCCGGCCAAAACGGGCCATCTCCAGGGAGTCACCGACGAAGCCACCCGTGGATTCGGCCAGGGCCTGGATCTCGGGATCCGTGTAGTAGTGGGCGATCAGCACAGCCTTGCGCTCAGTTAGCAGCGCCTTGATCTCCTCAATGAAGCGGCTCTTCTCGGCCTGGCTCAAGGGGACGGGTTTGGCCGGGAAGGGGTAATCCATCTCAACCGCGGGAGGGATACTGCTCAGTGCATTGCTCATTGCGACTGTTCCATCAGGGCTTGGAAAGGCCAAAATTATAACCAGAAGCCGGCCACAAACCCATCAACAAATCACAATCCCGAGCAGAGGGCTCAAGCGTACCCACAACAAAAAGGCCCGCACTTTCGTGCGGGCCTTTTTATCTGACCATCTTGCTGGTCGGGAATATGGTGGTCGTTACTGGGCTCGAACCAGTGACCCCCTCCTTGTAAGGGAGGTGCTCTCCCAGCTGAGCTAAACGACCTGGGAAACTGTCCATCTCAGCGATGGGAAATGATGGTGGGCCGTGCTGGATTCGAACCAGCGACCAATTGATTAAAAGTCAACTGCTCTACCGACTGAGCTAACGGCCCATCTAACTCATTTTTACTGCTTACAAACTTGGTGGTCGTTACTGGGCTCGAACCAGTGACCCCCTCCTTGTAAGGGAGGTGCTCTCCCAGCTGAGCTAAACGACCTGGGAAACTGTCCATCTCGACGATGGGAAATGATGGTGGGCCGTGCTGGATTCGAACCAGCGACCAATTGATTAAAAGTCAACTGCTCTACCGACTGAGCTAACGGCCCATCTAACTCATTTTTACTGCTTACAAACTTGGTGGTCGTTACTGGGCTCGAACCAGTGACCCCCTCCTTGTAAGGGAGGTGCTCTCCCAGCTGAGCTAAACGACCTGGGAAACTGTCCATCTCAGCGATGGGAAATGATGGTGGGCCGTGCTGGATTCGAACCAGCGACCAATTGATTAAAAGTCAACTGCTCTACCGACTGAGCTAACGGCCCATCTAACTCATTTTTACTGCTTACAAACTTGGTGGTCGTTACTGGGCTCGAACCAGTGACCCCCTCCTTGTAAGGGAGGTGCTCTCCCAGCTGAGCTAAACGACCTGGGAAACTGTCCATCTCGACGATGGGAAATGATGGTGGGCCGTGCTGGATTCGAACCAGCGACCAATTGATTAAAAGTCAACTGCTCTACCGACTGAGCTAACGGCCCATCTAACTCATTTTTACTGCTTACAAACTTGGTGGTCGTTACTGGGCTCGAACCAGTGACCCCCTCCTTGTAAGGGAGGTGCTCTCCCAGCTGAGCTAAACGACCTGGGAAACTGTCCATCTCGACGATGGGAAATGATGGTGGGCCGTGCTGGATTCGAACCAGCGACCAATTGATTAAAAGTCAACTGCTCTACCGACTGAGCTAACGGCCCATCTAACTCATTTTTACTGCGGTTCATACTCAAAAAGTATGGTGGTCGTTACTGGGCTCGAACCAGTGACCCCCTCCTTGTAAGGGAGGTGCTCTCCCAGCTGAGCTAAACGACCTGGGAAACTGTCCATCTCGACGATGGGAAATGATGGTGGGCCGTGCTGGATTCGAACCAGCGACCAATTGATTAAAAGTCAACTGCTCTACCGACTGAGCTAACGGCCCATCTAACTCATTTTTACTGCGGTTCATACTCAAAAAGTATGGTGGTCGTTACTGGGCTCGAACCAGTGACCCCCTCCTTGTAAGGGAGGTGCTCTCCCAGCTGAGCTAAACGACCTGGGATACTGCTGTCCACTTCATGAGTGGAAATGGTGGGTCGTGCTGGATTCGAACCAGCGACCAATTGATTAAAAGTCAACTGCTCTACCGACTGAGCTAACGACCCATACCACCATCGCACCTGGCTCATGACTGAACCAACGCTGACGGCGGCCTATAATACGGATTTAAATTTCCGGTGCAACAGAAAATTCTTAATTTAAATCCGTTTGCTCACTGCGCGTACAAACCGCCGTCACATTTACAAGAGTGTTACGAAAACAACTACCTAGCGCAATGTTACAGCTTGTCGAGGCTCTGCTTGGCGAGCTGTGCTGGCGAGGTATTGGGATAGCCCTTGATCACCTGCTCGTAGTAACTTTTTGCCTGAGCCTTGTTGCCATCCAGCTGAGCTATCATGCCCAGCTTGACCAGCGCATCGGCACGCTTGGGCGATTTGCCGTACTTGTCAGCCAAGGTCTTGAACTGGGCCGTGGCACCGGGTCTGTCGCCCTTGTTGAACAGCAACTGACCTAGCCAGTAGTGGGCATTGGGCACATAGCTCGAATCCGGGAACTGCTTGATGAATCCCTGAAATGCCGGGATCGCCTTGTCGTAGTTTTTATCCTTGAGCACCAGATTGACGGCCGAATCATAGGCCTGATTCTCATCCTGGTTACTGGAATAAGTCGCAGCACTCGCGGCGGTGGCTGTTGCCGCCGTGGCTGCTGCCGCTGCGGCCGGAGCAGCCTGCTGGCTACTGACTTTGTCGAGTTCCTGATAGAGCTGGCGCTGGCGTTCCTGGGACTGCTCCATCTTGTAGGTCTGCTGCTCCAGCTGACCACGCAGATCGGCCACCTCCCCTTGCAGGGAGTCGACTTGCTGCTGCAAGTCGGCCTGTAGACGCAGACGAGCATTGAGGGTTCGCTCCAGCAGCGCAACCCTGTCCTCCAGGCTGCCTGAGGGTACGATGGCACCCGCATTGCTGCCGAAGGCGGCGGTGACCGCACTGTCGCCACCGGAGAGATCGGACACAGGCGCCGCGGCATGGGCCCCCATGCTAAATAGAAGTGCGGCCATCGAAATGGCCGCATTTTTATACACAAGATTCATCCGAATGAAACCTTAGTAGACCAGAACCGCACGACGGTTCTTGGCAAAGGCATCCTCGGTGTGAGACAAGTCCAGCGGCTTCTCTTCGCCATAGCTGACGATAGACAGTTGCTCAGCCTGCACACCCAGGGTTTGCAGATATTTGGCTACGGCCTTGGCACGACGTTCGCCCAGGGCGATGTTGTACTCTGGGGTACCGCGCTCATCGGCGTGACCTTCGATCAGTACTTTGACGGACGGGCGCTCACGCAGATAGCTGGCGTGGGCATCCAGCAGGTCAGCGTATTGACCCTGGATATCGTAACCGTCGTACGGGAAGAAGATGACGTTGTCGCGCTGCAGCGCTTCGAACTTCTGACGCATCTGCTCTTCCGGTGACAACAGACCATTGGCGGAGCCAGTCTGTACACCACCCATGCCGTCGGTCATACCCGCTTCGGCGCCAGAGGCGTCGGAGTCGGAAGAAGAACTACAGGCAGCCAGGGCGAACAGAGGCAGTGCGATGGCCAGACCCTTGAGCAGTTTATTGAGTTGCATGCTATTTCCTTAAACCTTTATAACAAAACAAAAAACAATTGAATTTATTATCAATTCAGAAAGGGCGACCAAGCTGGCGCACGTATTTCCCCGCTGCTTGTCGGCAATACTGCCTTGAAGCGACCATCCGTCGAGACCAGAGCCAGGCTCTTGCGCCCCTGATAGATGGTGGAGTAGATGATCATGCTGCCATTAGGAGCCACACTTGGCGACTCATCCAATGCACTCTGGGTCAATACCAACATGGCTCCACTTTCCATATCTTGCCGAGCGATGCGATATTGTCCCTGTTCCCGGGTGACCACTACCATGGACTTTCCGTCCGCTGTCATGGACGCCCCCTGGTTAGAATCCCCTTCCCAGGTGATGCGACGAGTGGCGCCAGTCGCCAAATTTACGCTATAAATCTGGGGTTTGCCACCACGTTCAGAGGTGAATATCAAACTTTGTCCATCCGCTGCCCAAGAGGGTTCGGTGTCTATGGTGCGGCTATTGGTCACCCGGGTCAGCTGCTTGCTCGCAACATCGATGATGTAGATATCAGGCTGACCATCTTTGGAGAGAACGATAGCCAATCGGCGACCATCTGGTGACCACTCCGGCGCCCCGTTAATGCCACGGAAACTGGAGACCAGACTGCGTTGCTGGTTGTAAATATCCTGCACATAGATCTCGGATTTCTGGTTCTCGAAGCTGACATAAGCCAACTTGCTGCCATCCGGTGACCAGGAGGGTGACATCAACGGCTCACGGGAACGCAGCAATACCTTCTCGTTGTAACCGTCATAGTCTGAGATGCGCAGCTGATAGGGGAACTGTGCCCCCTGATCGACAGCCACATAAGCCAGACGAGTCAGGAAGGCGCCACGTTCACCAGTCAGGCGCTCATAGACGATGTCGGAGATACGGTGGGCGAACTGACGCATCTGGGCACCGGGTATGGTGGCCATGCGGCTGTCGAGTACGTAGCCATTGGCTTCTCCGCCTTGGGTCTTGGCCAGTTGGCCCTTGAGTACATCGACCAGCTCGAAGTTGATTTTGTAGGAACCGTTGCCGGCAGGGGCTATGGTGCCCACCACCACGGCCTCGACCCCTTGGGAGGCCCAGGGCGCGAAGTCAATCTCGCCACTGCTACTCGGGGTTTGCGGCATCTGGCCACGGGCCAGCGGCTTGAATTTGCCGCTGCGCATCAGGTCATTGGAGACCACCTCGGCAATATCCTGAGGCAGCTGTCCCTCACCACTCCATTTGAAAGGAGCGACGGCGATGGGACGGGCGCTGTCGATACCACCTGTGATGACGATGTCCAGAGCCGCCTGGGCACTCTGGCCCATCAGCAAGCAGCCAACCAAAGCAAAAAATACTTTTCTTATCATGGCTTAAATACTCGGTTCCAATTTGAGATTGAATTCTTTCAGCTGCTCGAATGCCGCAGGATCCTTGGGCACGGGCAACTGGTTCGCCTTCAGTACGGCGGCTCGACCCGAACGGCAAACGGCGGGATCACCCTGACCATTGTCGACCGAAATGACGAAGCCACTGCTGGCAAGCTTCACACCGATAGTACATGTTTTGCCCCGCATGGTGGGATCCAAAATCATATAGCGCTCGACTGTCGCCTTGATGAGGGCGGCATATTTGTCGACCTCACCCTGAGCCGCAGCCGCGGCCGCCTGACTTCTAGAGCTAGCCTCAGCCGCCATCTGCGCCTGCATTTGAGCCTCTAGCTGTGCCTGTAGCTTGGCCTCTTCGGCCGCCTTGCGCTTACGTTCTGCATCGGCTTTGGCTTTCTTGTCCGCCGCTTCCTTCGCTTTCTTGTCTGCGTCAGCTTTTGCCTTCTTGGCCGCCTCGTCCTTGGCCTTCTGGTCGGCCTCGGCTTTGGCTTTCTTCTCGGCATCCGCCTTGGCTTTCTTGTCCGCTTCGGCCTTGGCCTTCTTCTCGGCTTCGGCTTTCGCCTTCTTGTCCGCTTCGGCTTTGGCTTGCTTCTCCGCCTCGACTTTCTTGGCGGCTTTGGCCTTCTCCTCAGCCTGCTTCTGTTCTTGCTCTTGTTTCTTCTTCAGGGCCAGGGCCTTGCTGGTCGCCTCTTCGGCCGCCTTGCGTTCTGCCTCAGCCTTCTTGGTTTTCAGCTCTTCCTGTTTGCGAGCCTGTTCGGCTTTCTGGGTTTGCTCCTCGGCCTGTTTCTGTTCAGCCTGCTTCTTCTGTTTCTCGGCCTCTGCCTTGCGAGTCGCCTCTTCGGCCGCCTTACGCTTGGTCTCGATGGTCCGCAGCCGCTCCTGCTCCAGCTCACGGGCCTGTTTGGCTTGATCGATCTCGGCCTTCACGGCCGGCTTGTTTTGCTGTTGTGCTTGCTGTTGCTGGATCTTCGCGGCTTGCTCGGCGAGGAATTCGTCATCGAGCATCACAGCGTTGACTATCTGGGCCGAGGAGGCAGGCCGCTTCGGCTTGCTGAAGTCGACGCCGACCAGCAAGATGATGCCGATGATCAGGTGCAGCAGCAGCGAGACGATGAGATAACCGGAAATACCACGCTTCACATCCATCTCCGTCAGTTCACCGGATCCGTCATCAGACCGACCTGAGGCACCCCGGCTTTCTTCAGGGCCACCATCAGCAGTATCACCTCTTCGTAGCGCACGGCCTTGTCGCCGGCAACCACCACGGGCGCGCCCTGGTTGACCGCGAGATACCCCATGGCCTTCTCGGTGATAAATTGCTGGATAGCCTCGGGGGACCCTGCAGGCACTGGCTCGTCATCCGCCTCACCCGCCTTGACCACGTACTCGCCGTCGACGTTGACGCTGACGATGAAGGGGGACTTGGCATCTTCCGGCAGTTGCTCGGATTCAGCCTGGGGCAAATCCACTTTCACCCCTTGCGTGATCACCGGCGTCACCGCCATGAAGATGATAAGCAGCACCAGCATGACGTCGATGTAAGGCACCACGTTGATCTCGGCCACCTTCTTGCGCCGGATCCGCTGATAAGTTTGCATTTACTTCTCACCCTGCTGCTGTGCTATCTGGCGGTTCAGAATGGTGGTGAACTCATCCATGAAGTTGACGTAAGCATTCTCCAGCCGTTCTACCTTGTGGGAGAAACGGTTGTAGAAGATAACCGCGGGTATGGCGGCAAACAGACCCATGGCAGTGGCGATAAGCGCCTCGGCGATGCCGGGTGCCACCATCTGCAGGGTCGCCTGTTGTACCTGACCCAGGGCGATAAAGGCATTCATGATGCCCCAAACGGTACCAAACAACCCGATATAGGGGCTGATGGAGCCGACGGTGGCCAGCACCGGCAAATTGGACTCCAGCTCGTCCACGGCGCGAGACAGCGAGACACGCATGGCGCGGTAAGTACCGTCCATCACCGCATCCTGACCACGGGCACCGGCTTTGAGCAGACGGGCATACTCCTTGAAGCCGGAGTAGAAGATGTCTTCCATGCCTTCGATATCATCGCGGCGGGCGGAGGACTCCTGATAGAGGCGATTGAGATCCACCCCGGACCAGAATCTGTCCTCGAATTGCTCGGATGCCAGGTTGGCGGCCTTGATGACCTTGGCGCGTTGGATGATCAGCGCCCAAGAGACGACAGACATGCCCATCAGGGTCAACATCACCAGCTTGACCAACAGGCTGGCTTGCCAGAACAGACCAATAAACGAAATTTCAGCGTGCACTTAACAGCACTCCCTTCACATTTTCAGGTATTGCAACAGGTTTCATAAGCGGGTGACTGACACAGGCTATCTGTACCATGGCCTGGGTGATCAGTCGCCCATCAGCCGCCAGTATCTGCTGCGAGAAGCGCATCGAGGCACGTCTCACTTCAGTCACTTGCGTTATTACGGTCAGTAATTCGTTGAAGCGGGCTGCGGCGCGAAAATCGATCTCGGTCCGGCTTACCACGAAGGCGATCCCCAGTCCGAGCAGGACGTCCTGCTCTATGCCGCCTGCACGCAGCAACTCGGTGCGGGCCCGCTCCATAAATTTGAGATAATTGGCGTTGTAGACGATGCCCCCGGCATCGGTGTCTTCGTAGTAGACCCGTACCGGAAACTCAGAGACTTCACCCATAACGATCTGTGATCCATTCGACAGTCTGATGGGGGGCTATCATAGCGCAGGGGTGAATAGGAAAGAAGCAGGGGGAGACAGGGAAATCCTGTCTCCCCCTGTTTTTATGGCAGGAAGTAACTGTGTGTCAGCCAGAGCCCATAAAGCAGGCTTGGCCAGGCGAGCCAGGGACAGAACAACACCCTGCCCGGCAGGCTGCGGGGATGGAACCCCAGCCCATGCATGACGCCACAACTGACTGCCCACATCAACCAGGGCGCAACCCAGTGGCCATGGGCACTGGTGTTGGCCGCAATCAGATTGGGGGCCTGTAGAATGGCGGCGGCCAACAGGGCCGCCGCAAGTAACATCAGACCCTGCCATGGCTGGCGCTCAAGGGGAGCGGCCAGCCTGGCCAGGCTGTCACTTATCTTCATCGATCGTGCGATCCAGGTTCTCGGTGTGCTCAAGCCAGAGCGCATTGATGATCCCAAACGCACAAGCCAGCAGCAGACCCAGGATCCAGGTGAAATACCACATATCAGGGCACCTTTTTAGTAGAGCGATTGTTGGTTGTCTTCGATGTGCTTGTTACTCACTCGACCAAACATCTTGATGTAGGTCCAGATGGTGTACGCCAGCACAGTCGGCACAAAAATGGCAGCAACCACTGTCATCACCTTAAGGGTGTTGAAGGAGGCGGTAGCATCCCACATGGTCAGACTCTGTGACGGCTCCAGGCTCGAAGGCATCACGAAGGGGAACATGGAGAAACCGGCAGTCAGTATGATGCCTGCAATGGCCAGGGATGAGCAGAGGAATGCCAACCAGCCTTTGTCCATTCTGGCCGCAATCGCGGTCAACAGGCTCATCACCAGACCCAGCACAGGGGCGGCAATCATCCAGCTATATAAGCTGTAGTTCTGCATCCAGGCACCGGCCTGTACTACCACTTCCTTGTGCAAGGGGTTGGTCACGGCATCGGTTGCAGCACTGCTGACAACCACGTAGCCATCCATGCCACTGACCCAGACACCGGCCAGGGCAAAGCTCACCAAGGTCAGCAGCGAGAAGAAGGTGGCGGCAGTGCGGGAACGAGCCAGCACTTCACCTTCAGTCTTCATCATCAACCAGGTTGCACCTTGGGTCACGATCATGAACAGACTGACCAGACCGGCCAGAATACCGAACGGGTTGAGCAGGCCGAAGAAGTTGCCGTGATAGGTCAGCATCAGGAACTGGTTGAAGCTGAACGGAACCCCTTGCAGCAGGTTGCCGAAGGCGACCCCGAAGATAACGGGCGGTACAGCACTACCAATGAAGAGTCCCCAATCCCAGTTGTTGCGCCATTTGGCGTCTTCACGCAGGGAGCGGTATTTAAATCCGACCGGACGCAAGAAGAGCGCCATCAGAGTCAAGATCATGGCAATGTAGAAGCCGGAGAAGGCTGCCGCATAGACCATGGGCCAGGCAGCAAACAGCGCGCCACCCGCGGTAACCAGCCAGACCTGGTTTCCTTCCCAGTGGGGCCCCATGGTGTTAAGCATCACGCGACGCTCGACATCCTTCTTGCCGACGAAGGGGAGCAGAGCGCCCACCCCCATATCAAAACCATCCGTGACAGCGAACCCGATCAGCAAGACACCGACCAGCACCCACCAGACCAGACGCAACATTTCATAATCAAACATGAGTCGATCCCCTTATGCCTTGAGCTGTTCGAAGTGGTACTTGCCAGTTCTGAGGCTGCTAGGACCCAGACGCGCATACTTGAACATCAGATACATCTCGATGACCAGCAGTACCGAGTAGAACAGACAGATGCCTATCAGGGAGAACCAGATCTCGGCGGCGGGCACATTGGAGGCTGACACGAAGGTCGGCAGCACTTCCGCTATAGTCCAGGGTTGACGGCCGTACTCAGCCACAAACCAACCGCACTCGATGGCAATCCAGGGCAGTGGTATGCCCCACAACAGGGCTTTGAGCAGCCACTTGCGCTGACCTATGCGGTGACGAGTACTGTCATAGAAGGCGATACCAATGAGCAACAGCATGGCGATGCCACAGGCAACCATGATGCGGAACGCGAAGAACAGAGGCGCCACCTGAGGAATGGAGTCATCCACGGCAGACTTTATCTGGGCATCGGTCGCATCAACCACGTCATTGGTGTAACGCTTGAGCAGCAGACCGTAGCCCAGATCCTGTTTCACTTCATCGAAACGGGCCCGGGTCTCTTCCGACTTGTCGCCAGATTGCAGCTTGGTCAACAGCTCGTAAGCGGTCATGCCGCTACGCACGCGCAGTTCGTGCTCGCTCTTCAGATCCTTGATGCCGGTCACCTGCTCGTCCAGGGAGCGGGTGGCGATGATGCCGAGGGCATAAGGGATTTTGATGGCGTAATCGGTGCGCATCTCCTCCTGATTCGGGATACCGAACAGGGTGAAGGAAGCCGGAGCCGGGTGGGTATCCCACTCCGCCTCGATGGCGGCCAGTTTCACCTTCTGCACTTCCCCGGTCTCGTAGCCGGATTCATCACCCAGGATCAACACCGACAGGATGGAGGCCATACCAAAGGCTGCCGCAATGGCGAAGGAGCGACGAGCGAAGGCCACATCCCGGCCCTTGAGCAGGTAGTAAGAAGAGATACCCAGCACGAACATGGCACCCGTGGTGTAGCCCGCCGCAACCGTATGGACGAACTTGACCTGAGCTACGGGGTTGAACACCAGATCCGCGAAGCTCACCATCTCCATGCGCATGGATTCAAAGTTGAACTCGGCGCCAACCGGGTTTTGCATCCAGCCGTTGGCGACCAGGATCCACAAGGCAGAGAGGTTGGTTCCCAACGCCATCAACCAGGTCGCAGCCAGGTGTTGACGCTTGGTCAGTCGATCCCAACCAAAGAAGAACATACCGACGAAGGTGGATTCGAGGAAGAAGGCCATCAACCCTTCGATGGCCAGTGGGGCCCCGAAGATATCGCCGACATAGTGGGAGTAGTAGGCCCAGTTAGTACCGAACTGGAACTCCATGGTCAGACCCGTTGTGACCCCCAAGGCGAAGTTGATCCCAAACAACTTGCCCCAGAACTTGGTCATGTCCCTGTAAACGGGGTTGTTGGTCATGACATAGACAGATTCCATGATCGCCAGAATGAAGGCCATTCCCAGCGTCAGGGGTACAAACAGGAAGTGATAAAGGGCCGTCGCAGCAAATTGGAACCGCGATAGGTCTACCACATGCTCAGCAATCATGATGTTTCCTCACCGATTATTGGCACGGCTATTTTAGGTGTATTTAAGAACAAAGCTTCCGTTGGTGTTCCCGAGTCCGCTGCGTACTGCATCACTTCACAACCGCATTGTTAGGTCACGACCAAATATTAACAACAAGGCAATAACTGAGAACAAAAAAAGCTAATGTTTAACAACTACAAAACAAGCGCCAGGTATTTATTCTCGCCCATGATGACGGCTGTTTTATATCATCTTTATTTGATTGAAATCAATGTAAAACCAGTGTCGATACATGTGTTTTAAAAGGATTTTTACGCCTAAAACCCATCCATTCCGAGAGGAATATCACAAATCCACAAAGATTTTAATTTATTGATTTAAATCAATTTTTATAAAAACAGCTCCACAGAGAAATCTATTAAATAAATCACGACATCGATATAGTCAGACTCATTTTTGTCAAAGATGAGCTCTTGATGCGAAATTACTGAAAAACCGATAAAAACGCATGTTCATGCTAGTTTAAATCGCCACTAAAATGATTAGAAAAACTAATCTATAAATGACAATTTTTCTTGTTTGCTCCCTAGTGACACTCCTCCTACAATGCGCCCCGCAGTGAGGGCAATCCCTTGGATACAGGCCGGTTAATCAGGGTTCCCAGTGCGTATTTGATGACCATTTCGAATCTGACAGAGGGGCACCAAGATGAAAAAGTTTGTGACTAAAGCGATCCGTTATTACAAGATTTCTTTCGTTCAGCTGTATCAACTGAACCGACTCTGAGTCTCGCGACGACTCACCGTTTTTGCTTTACCCGGCTTGTGTCCAGATGCACTCACTGTCTGTGAACATCCACCCAGAATTGTCTTTTATGCCCACCGCCTGTGCGTGTGGGCTTTTTTATGCCCGCCCATAAAAAAACCGTCCCAGAGGACGGTTTTTTGTCGAACCAGCCATTTTCAGCTTTCAGCGGGTCGCTGCAGACCGAAGTGGGCATAGGCTCTAACCGTCGCAATCCTGCCTCTAGGAGTACGTTGCAGATAACCCTGCTGGATCAGATAGGGTTCGAGCACGTCCTCAATAGTATCCTTCTCTTCGCCAATGGCGGCGGCCAGGTTGTCCAGCCCGACAGGGCCACCCATAAACTTGTCAATCACAGCCAACAATAGCTTGCGATCCATAAAGTCGAAACCTTCGTTATCCACGTCCAGCATGTCCATGGCTCGGGCCGCAATGGCTCCATCTATACGGCCATCGGATTTCACTTGAGCAAAATCGCGAACCCGGCGTAACAAACGGTTAGCAATACGAGGGGTGCCACGGGAACGGCGGGCCACTTCCAGGGCGCCATCATCGGTCATCTCAAGGCCCAGGCAGCGGGCGCTGCGCGCCACTATGTCGGTCAAGTCCTTGACGTTGTAAAACTCGAGGCGCTGCACTATACCGAAGCGATCCCGCAGCGGGCTGGTGAGAGAACCGGCCCGGGTGGTCGCGCCAATCAGGGTGAAGGGGGGCAAATCGAGCTTGATGGAGCGGGCTGCAGGCCCCTCTCCTATCATGATGTCTAGCTGATAATCCTCCATCGCCGGATAGAGCACCTCCTCCACCACAGGGCTGAGTCGGTGAATTTCGTCAATGAAGAGCACATCGTTAGGCTCGAGGTTGGTGAGCAGCGCCGCCAGATCCCCCGCTTTTTCCAACACGGGGCCCGAGGTGGTCTTGATGTTCACCCCCATCTCATTGGCCACTATATTGGCGAGGGTGGTCTTGCCGAGGCCAGGCGGGCCAAAGATAAGCAAATGATCCAACGCCTCGCCCCGTTGGCGGGCGGCTTCGATGAAGATCTCCATCTGGGCGCACACAGGGTCCTGGCCGGTATAGTCGGCCAGCTTCTTGGGGCGAATAGCCCTGTCGATGACCTCATCTTCACGAACGCCCGTGGCCGAGATGAGACGGTCTGCTTCGATCATCTCTTACCTCACACCAGGCTGCGCAAGGATTCACGGATGATGGCTTCCACCGACATCCCCTCCTTGGCAACCTTGCCGACAATCTGACTCGCCTGGGCGGGCTTGTAACCGAGCGCCACCAAGGCGCTTGCCGCCTCCTCGCTCGCATCCGGGGCGCGCAAACTGCTCTCCTGAGCGGGCAGGCTGATAGTCGCTGGCGAGAAAAGATCGTGACTGACCCAGCCCTTGAGCCTGTCTTTCATCTCCACCACCAATCGCTCGGCGGTCTTCTTGCCAACCCCTGGCAATTTGATCAATGTGCTTATCTCCTCCCGCTCGACACTGAGCACGAACTGGCTGGCTGTCATGCCGGAGAGAATTGCCAGTGCCAGCTTGGGGCCGACGCCATTGGTCTTGATCAGCTCGCGAAACAGGGCGCGCTCCTGCTTGTGGTTGAAGCCATACAATAGCTGGGCGTCTTCGCGTACCACGAAGTGAGTCTGAACGATCGCCTCCTTGCCAAGCTCGGGCAAGTCATAGAAGCAGCTCATGGGCATCTGTACCTCATAACCCACGCCCCCTACCTCGAGCAACACCTCGGGGGGATTCTTCTCAATTACAATGCCTCTCAAGCGACCGATCACGGCTTGTCTCCTCAACCAACACAGCTAGCAACAAAAGTAGCCCTAGCTTAAATAATTACTGGATAAGTATCCAGCACACTGATGCCCCCTGTCGGCCAGGCTCCAGCCATCAACCCCCGCTGGCGACATGACCCGTGCATTAATCATGTTATTGCGGACAGAAAATCGCATTAGGATGGTGACCCATGTTAAAATTCCGCCCTTGCTTTTATCCAGGGCCCGGCGGCCCGTCTCACGTTAAGGTTCATCGCGATGCGTACCAGCCATTATCTGCTTTCTACCCTCAAGGAAACTCCGTCCGACGCCGAGGTTGTCAGCCATCAGCTGATGCTGCGCGCCGGCATGATCCGCAAACTGGCCTCCGGCATGTACGCCTGGTTGCCCTCTGGTCTGCGTGTACTCAAGAAGATTGAGAACATAGTGCGCGAAGAGATGAACAACGCAGGGGCAGTCGAAGTGTCCATGCCGGTAGTGCAGCCAGCCGAACTCTGGCAGGAATCTGGCCGCTGGGACGACTACGGCCCCGAACTGTGCCGCCTGACCGACCGTCACAACCGTGCCTTCGTGCTGGGTCCGACCCACGAAGAGGTGATCACCGCCCTGGTCCGTTACGAGGTGAACAGCTACAAGCAGCTGCCCCTCAACCTTTATCAGATCCAGACCAAGTTCCGCGATGAAGTGCGTCCCCGTTTCGGTGTGATGCGCGGCCGCGAATTCCTGATGAAGGATGCCTACTCCTTCCACATCGACAAAGCCTCGCTGATCGAAACCTACGAGCGGATGCACGCAGCCTACTGCGCCGCCTTTAGCCGCATGGGTCTGAACTTCCGCCCTGTGCAGGCCGATACCGGCTCCATCGGTGGCACCGGCTCCCACGAATTCCAGGTGCTGGCCGAGAGCGGCGAAGACTTGATCGCCTTCTCCGACAGCTCCGACTACGCCGCCAACATCGAGATGGCCGAAGCCCTGGCCCCGGCCGGTGAGCGCGCTGCCGCGACCCAGGCCCTGACCAAGGTAGCGACCCCGGCCGTGCACAGCATCGAGGAGGTTGCCGCCTTCCTGAGCCTGGCACCGAGCGCCATCGCCAAGACCCTGCTGGTACTGGCCGATGCGGACGAGCACGGCAAACAGGCCGTGATTGCGCTGATAGTGCGTGGCGACCATGAGCTCAACGAGCTCAAGGCAGAGAAGCTGGCCGGTGTGGCCAACCCGCTCACCTTCGCCAGCGAAGAGCAGATCCTGGCCGCCGCAGGCTGTGAAGCAGGCTCCATCGGCCCGGTCGGCTTTGCCGGCCGCATCATCGTCGATCGCAGCGCCGCCCAGCTGAGCGATTTTGTTTGTGGCGCCAACGAGACCGGCTTCCACCTGACCGGTGCCAACTGGGATCGTGACATCGCCACTTACGAGGTTGCCGATCTGCGCAACGTCGTCGAAGGCGACCCCAGCCCCTGCGGCCAGGGCAAGCTGCTGCTCAAGCGTGGCATCGAAGTGGGCCACATCTTCCAGCTGGGCACCAAATACTCCGAAGCCATGAAGGCGAACGTGCTCAACGAAGGAGGTAAGTCCGTCACCATGGAGATGGGTTGCTACGGCATCGGGGTCTCCCGCCTGGTGGCCGCGGCCATCGAGCAGAACAACGATCAGTACGGCATCATCTGGCCGGATGCGATAGCGCCGTTCGAAGCAGTCATCATTCCGATGAACATGCACAAGTCGGTGCGGGTTGCCGAACTGGCCGAACGCTTCTATGCCGAGCTGAAAGCCGCCGGGGTCGACACCCTGTTCGATGACCGTAAAGAGCGCCCGGGCGTGATGTTTGCCGACATGGAGCTGCTGGGTGTGCCCCACGCCATCGTCATCGGCGATCGTGGCCTGGACAGCGGCGTGGTGGAGTACAAGTGCCGCCGTACCGGTGAGAAGCAGGAAGTGGCCATCACCGACATCGTCGCCATGATCAAGGCCAAGCTGGGCCGTTGATCCCCCGTCAACGCCCATAAAAAAGCGCGCCCATCGGCGCGCTTTTTGTTGTCTGGTGATCCAGCGTCTCCAGGCAACAGTGTTTAATTGCGACCAATAAAGAGGTCGGTCACATGGCAACTGCTGCGCGCCTCCAGGGCATCGAGCATGTATTCGGCAGCGTCTTCCGGGGTCATGAAATCACTCGAGTCCACATGATCCGAGTTGTCCCAGAATTCACTGCGAATGCCGCTTGGATAGAGGTTGACCAGGCGCAACGGGCCGCCCTTGGTTTCGGCGCGCAAAGATTCGAGAAAGCCGCGCATGCCCCATTTGGAGGCGCAATAGAGGCTCTCGTTGGCCTTGCCAACCTGAGCAGCCGAAGAGAGCACGTTGGCCAGTACTCCCCCCCGCTCCCCGATGAGCCGTACCGTCTGCTGGGCCACCAAAATGGTGGAGACAAGATTATTCTCCACCACCCGACGCACCTGTTCGGCGGTATAGACGCCGACCGGGCCAAATTCACCGACCCCGGCGCAATGGATCACCAGATCCGGCAGACCGCCCCACTCCACCGCAGCGGCGAAGGCCATCTCCACCTCTTCATGGTGGGAGAGATCCGCCGCGATGCCGATCACGGCCTGACCGAGTCCGGCCTCCAGATCCTGCAATTTCTGGTAACGGCGTCCCATCATGGCCACCCGGTGACCGCGGGCCACCAGTCCATTCGTCAAGGCGCGGCCCAGACCAGACCCCGCCCCCGTCACAATGATGTTGCCCATGAGGAACCCTCGTTACGGTGAAATTAGAAGCTGAATTCGGCGCCAGCGAACCAGCCATCTATGCGCTGATCGACCTTGTCAAAGTCGACATCGACTTGACGCCAGCCGGCGCGCAGCTTGAGCGGCAGGGAGGAGAACTTGTAAGCACCACCCAGACGGTAGTCATAGTTGTCTGCATCCTGAACCCGGGCATCGCCAAAGGCAGAGAAGCCGGTACCCGGCAGACGTACTTCGGCACCGGTGTAGGCCATCAGCACGTCCTTGTCATAGGAGTAGTGCTGGGTGTTGAAATCACCCTCGTAACGACGACCGGTCAGACCCAGATCGATCTGGAAGAGATCGTTGTTGAACAAGCGGTAGTAAAGGCTCAGATCATAGGCCTGCATATCGTTGTCGAAGGCTCCACCGCTGGAGCTCAGATCGGACATTTCAAACTTGGCGTTGGGCAGCAGTATGATGCCATGTTCCAGTTGCAGGTAACCGCTCCAGTTGTTCTTGTCATCAAAGCTGCCGTTGGCACCGATGTCGTTGACGTGACCGCTACCTTCGGCATTCCAAATATCGCTGCCGGCGGCAAAGCGCCAGTCGTCGGCGGCCATGGCGGAGGTGCTCATCAGGGCAAGCAGGGAAGAGGCCAACAGTGTCTTTTTCATTATTAAACTCCAGAGAATGCGGGATTAGACCCGCATTTTACCTCGCTTATCCCCAATACCTAGCAAGATTATCCGCACAGCGACCAAACCTGACCCAGATTAGTGCTGCATACCCGCCGAAGGCGCGACCGGTTTCACCGGTAGCATCAGGCTCAGGGTCTGGCCATTGTCCAGACTCAGGGTCAGCGGGAAGGGGGTATCCTGACTGGGCTGATCCTTGAGCTCGAACAGCATGATGTGAAAGCTGCCCGGCTTGAGTGCCACCTCGCCCCTGGCCGGGATATCTATGCTCTCGACCTGGCGCATACGCATCACGCCATTCTCATGGAGGTGAGTATGCAGCTCGGCACGCGCCACCTCGGGCGAGCTGGCGCCGGTCAGTTTGACCGGCGTATCCCCATCATTTTTCAGCACCACGAACGCCGCCGTGTTGGGGGAACCAGGGGGCAGCAGACGCACATAGCCGTCACTGGCCGTGACGTTCGCCAGCACCGGGGCCGCCAATACCAAGGAGACTGCGGCATAAAACATGCGTTTTAACATGGTTGAAATCCTTTTATGAACTTGTTAAGAAAGGAAAAGTTTACTGCCAAGCGCCAAGCTTGAACAGATCACCAGCCAAGGATTGCGACATGAACAACCCCGTCATCAGTCAGCGCCTGCAAGGGGTACTGACCCTTACCCTGAATCGCCCCGCCAAACGAAACGCCCTCAATGGCGCCATGTATCAGGCATTGACCCATCAGTTGCGCGAGGCCGCGCTGGATACGGAAGTGCGGGTGGTTCTACTGCAGGGCCAGCACGATTGCTTCACCGCTGGCAACGATCTTGCCGACTTCATCGGCAAGGAGAGCCTCGACGAGGACGATCCCATCTTGCAGTTCCTGCACACCCTTGCCGATTTCCCAAAGCCGGTGATTGCCGCCGTCGCCGGAGCGGCGGTCGGCATTGGCACCACCCTGCTGCTGCACTGCGATCTCGTCTATCTGGCAGATAACGCCAGGCTGCAACTGCCCTTCGTCGAGCTGGGTCTGGTGCCGGAGTTTGCCTCCAGCCTTTTGCTGCCAAGGGCCGTGGGTCATCTCAAGGCCTGCGAGCTGCTCTTGCTGGCAGACCCCATCTCGGCCCAGGAAGCGCTGAGCCTCGGCCTGGCCAACCAGGTGCTGGCCCCTGACGATCTATTGGCCCATGCCAAGCACCAGGCCGAGCGACTCGCCGCCAAGCCCCCCTTGGCCCTGCAGCGCAGCAAGGCTCTGCTCAAGCAGGAGCTCAAGCAGGCGGTTCATTTCGTGATAGACACAGAGGCGCGCGCCTTCTCCCTGGCGCTGCAGGGGGAAGAGGCGCAAGCGCGCATCGCCCGCAAGCTGGCCCCCAGGGGATAAACGGGCCGCCGCGATGCCGGCCAGCTTGGTTCAGACCCATCAGTTGAGGCGAAACCGGCCAATCAGCTCGCAGCCTTGCATGATGTCCTGACTCTGGATCAGCCTGGCTATCTTGGGATTGGGATGACGGCGCAGAAAACCGAGCAGGGCGGCACGACAGCAACCCAGCTCGCTGATGAGGGACTGGCCCCCCTTGTGGGGGCACTGGGGCACCAGAGCCGTCACCAATTCGGCGGCAAGCTTGAGATAACGCAACTCATAGTTGGGCTCCCCCATAGCACGCCAGAAGTCGGCGAGACGATGGCAGGTAGCAACCCGCATGGTGGCCAGCCCTTCAAGGTCGATGGTGACGGGCCTGCTCTGCTCGTCGACGGGTTCAGAGATGACGCCGAGGGCCTGCTGATAGAGGCAGACCGCTGAGCCGAGCGCCCCCTGATCCAAGGAGTGCTCGGCTTCTATCATGTAACGCTGCCAGTGCGCCTCTGTGTTGTCCGGCCTGGTGAATGCCTGTGCCATGAGAGACCTCCTTACTTGAATGAGGCCTATCATGATGCCTAAACGAGAATGAATATCAAGCTGGCAGATTGTGCAGGATCTCTTCTCCTGTCGCCCCCATCACACTCTGTCGTCGGCGTCGCCCCCTCTCAAGCCGGGACAGGTTAAGATGATGCCAACCTAAGGAAGGGCATGATGAACAATGGAAGTCGGGGCCTGCTGATCGGCCTCTGGGTCACCTTGATGGTGATGATCGCCTTCACGGCACGCCAATGGGGGCTGGAGACGCTGCGCCAGCAGGCACAGCTCGACAATGAGCGGCTGGCGGGACAGCTGCTGGGCGAGCTCGACAAGTACCGCCGCTTGCCGGCCCTGATCGCCACGCGCAGCGAGTTGAAACAGACCTTGTTGCAGCAGTTTCCCCCCTATCGACTCCACGCTCTGCTGGAGCAATACAACGAGATCCTCGGGACGGACGCCATCTATCTGATGACGGAGCAAGGAGAGGTGATCTCCGCCAGTAATTGGCGGCAAAAGGACAGTTTTGTCGGTGACAACTACCATTTCCGTCCCTATTTTCGCCAGGCGATGCAAGGTAAACCCGGCAGTTACTTCGCCTTGGGTCAGCGCTCAGGACGGCGCGGCTACTACTTCTCCTTTCCGGTACAAGATGGTGATCGCCGGCTCGGGGTCGTCGTGGTCAAGGTGGCGCTCTCTCTGATCGATGAGCGCTGGGCCCGCAGCGATCTCGACTACCTGCTCACCGACGAATACGGTGTCGTCTTCTTCGCCTCTCAGCCCGACTGGCTCTATCGCCCCCTGGTCCAGCTCGATCAGGCCACCCGCAACATCCTGGCCGAAGAGCGTAAATACGGAGACAGACTGGGCGCCCCCTTGAGCGACCTTGCCTCCCTCGGCCTGCTGCGCAGTCAGAACGAGTGGCACTGGGGCCAGGGCTATCTCTTTACCGGCACCGCCATGCCGACGGCTGGCTGGCACCTCTATACCCTGGAGCCACTCCATGACTTGCGGCCCATCATTGCCAAGGCCCTGGCCAGTTTCGCCCTGATCTCCCTGTTACTGCTGATGATCTGGCTCTACTGGCGCCAGGTGCTGCTCGGTCGCGCCCGGCTGGCCCGGCTCAACAACTTGCTGGAACACAAGGTCAACCAGCGTACCCGGGCCCTCTCCACCAGTAACCAAGATCTGGTCGCCACCCTGGACAAGTTCCGCCAGACCCAGCGAGAACTGGTCGATACCCAGGAACAGCTGGTACAGACTGCCAAGCTGGCCCTGCTCGGCGAGATGTCTGCCGGTATCAACCATGAGCTCAATCAACCTCTGGCCGCCATGCGGGCCTACGGTGAGAATGCATTGCAACTGCTCGACAAGGGCCGCCTCGACAGTTGCCGCGACAATCTTTTGCAAATCAATGACCTCAACCACCACATGAGCGAGTTGGTGGCCCGCTTCAAGGTGTTCGCCCGCAAGGGGGAGCAGACGCTGCAGGCGGTGGCGCTGCAACCCGTGATTCATGCCAGCCTCTCCCTCCTGCACGGCCAGATGATCAAGCAGGGACTGCTGGTCGAAACCCGCCTGCCAGCAGACCTCCTCTATGTGCGCGCCGATGCGGTCCAGCTTGAGCAGGTGCTGGTCAACCTGCTGCACAACGCCCTGCAGGCCTGTACCAATTGCGGGCCCCCCCGGGTCTGGCTCGAGGTGGAAAACCAGGCGGAGCAAGTGACCATTGCCATCATCGACAATGGCCCAGGCCTGGCCGTCGAGGCCAGGCAGCTGTTTGCCCCTTTCTACACCACCAAATCCCAGGGGCTGGGACTGGGGTTGACCATATCGCTGCGCATCATTAACGCCTTTGGCGGCAACCTGGATGCCACCAATGATCCCAGGGGCGGAGCCCGCTTCACCATCACGCTGCCCGCGGTTGACCCCAGCCGGAGAAGTCCCCTGTGAAGCAACTCCGCTCCCACAATGATGTCGGGATCCCCCGTTGCCATCTTACCCGCACAACCCTGCTCACCACGCCCTCGAGGAGGCCGACATGAACCAAGTCATGCTGATCGACGATGAACATCACCTGCGGCTCTCCCTCGGCCAGACCCTGGAGCTGGCCCAGTGGCAGGTCACCACCTTCGCCAGCGCCACCGAGGCCCTGCCCCATATCCGGGCGCAGTGGCCCGGCATCATCATCAGCGACATCAACATGCCCGGCATGAACGGCATCGCCCTGCTCGAAGAGATCATGCGCCGTGACCCCGAGCTGCCGGTGATACTGCTCACCGGCCATGGGGATATCTCGACGGCGGTGCAGGCCATTCGCCTGGGTGCCTACGACTTCATCGAGAAGCCGTTCGGCACCGAACAGTTGCTGGAAGTCGTGCGCCGCGCCAGTGACAAGCGGCGCCTGGTGCTGGAAAATCGCGAACTGCGCAGCGAACTGGAAGCCCAGAGCGGACCGGGCCCCAGACTGCTCGGCGCCCACCCGGCCATCAAGCGGCTGCGCCAGATCCTCACCCACATCAAGGATGCCCCCGCCGACGTGCTCATCATGGGCGAGACGGGGTGCGGCAAGGAGCTGGTCGCCCGCTTCCTGCACGACCATTCGGTGCGCGCCGCCGAGCCCTTCGTCGCCATCAACTGCGGCGCCGTGCCCGAGACCATGATAGAGAGCGAGCTGTTTGGCTTCGAGGCTGGCGCCTTTACGGGTGCCCAGAAGCGACGGGTCGGCAAGATAGTCTGGGCCGACAAGGGCACCCTCTTCCTCGACGAAATTGAGAGCATGCCGATGGCGTTGCAGATCAAGCTGCTGCGGGTGCTGGAAGACAGAAAGGTAGAACCGCTCGGCACCAACCAGCTGATCACCCTGGACATACGGGTACTGGCTGCCAGCAAGATGGATCTGAAGAAGCTGGTCGAGCAGGGCACTTTTCGCGCCGACCTCTATTACCGACTCAACGTAGTGAGGGTGGATATCCCCCCATTGCGCGAACGCAAGGAGGATGTGCCCCTCCTGTTCGAGAACTTCCTGCGGGTGGCCGCTACCCGCTACCAGCTGGCGCCGCCGCGCCTGGGTGCAGAGCAACGCGCCTGGCTGTTGGCCCACGACTGGCCGGGCAACGTGCGCGAGCTGCGCAACCTGGCCGAGCGCTGCGTGCTGATGGGAGAAGAGGGGGCCTTTGCCGATCTCAGCCTGGGTTGCGAGGCCCTGACCCTGGCCGAACAGGTCGACCGGTTCGAGCGCATCCTGCTGACCGACACCCTTAGCCAGCATCGCGGGCGCCTGAAAGAGGTTCAGGAGGTGCTCGGCCTGCCGCGCAAGACCCTGTACGACAAGATGCGCAAATATGGCCTCGACAAGCAGGATTACAAGCTCGGAGACGACACAGGCGAGGCGTCTTGAACCTCAGAATGTGCAAAGAGCGAGCACTTGCCTGGCCTCTCTCGCCGCGCCCCTGCTTTCGCCGAGAGAAGACAGGAGAGAGGGGATAGTCGAGGCATAGCGGCCCCTTCTCCCCCCACATTTCACCATTCGGGCTGTCGCATCGCCCTCCTCATGGGCGGATCCCCACCCGCGCCATCCCGCCTATGGGGGGATTCCCACCCCCTTTTCGCCCCTCCTCTCACCCGGCCATGACCAGCCACGGCCCGCGGTTAATGGAATGTTGCTAAATTGATCCTTCTGGCACGCAAGTTGCCATGATTAATGGGAATGACCTGAACCCACACACAAGGATGACCACAATGACCTTCAGAACCCGCGCCCTGACCGCAGCCCTCACCCTGGCGCTTGGCATCTCCTCGGCCATCGCCGCCCCCATAGAACTCAAGTTCTCCCACGTAGTGGCAGACAACACCCCCAAAGGCCAGATGGCAAACCACTTCAAGAAGTTGGTGGATGAGCGCCTCAAGGGACAGGTAGAGGTCAAGGTCTATCCCAGTTCCCAGTTGTTCGGGGATGGCAAGGAGCTCGAAGCCATGCTGCTCGGTGACGTGCAGATGATCGCCCCCTCCCTCTCCAAGTTCCAGAAATACACGGATCAGCTGCAGATCTTCGACCTGCCCTTCCTGTTCAACGACATGGCCGCCGTCGACCGATTCCAGCAGGGCAAGGAGGGCCAGGCCATGCTGGGCTCCCTCGAAAAATATGGCCTGGTGGGTCTGGGCTACCTGCACAACGGCATGAAGCAGATCTCCGCCAGCAACCCCCTCAAGACCCCGGCGGATGCCAAGGGCAAGAAGTTCCGCATCCAGACCTCGGACGTGCTGGCCGCCCAGTTTGAAGCCATCCATGCCGTGCCGGTGAAAAAGCCCTTCGCCGAGGTGTTCACCCTGCTGCAAACCAAGGCCATCGATGGCCAGGAGAACACCTGGTCCAACATTTACTCCCAGAAGTTCTTCGAGGTGCAGCCCTATATCACCGAGACCAACCACGGGGTGCTGGATTACCTGATAGTCACCAACGCCGAGTTCTGGAACGGCCTGCCAGACAATGTGCGTAGCGAGCTCAAAAAAGCGCTGGATGAATCCGTCACCTTCGGCAACAAGATTGCCGCCGAGAAAGACAGTGAAGACAAGGCGGCCATCTTCGCCTCCGGCAAGAGCCAGCTGATCACCCTGACCGATGCCGAACGCAACCAGTGGGTGGAGGCCATGAAGCCGGTCTGGAAGCAGTTTGAAGGGGCCATCGGCAAGGAACTCATCGACGCCGCCGTCGCCGCCAATCAGTAGTCAGGAACCAGAAGGCCCCTGCCACCAAAGGCGGGGGCTCTCTCAGGAATTATCCTATGAAAAAACTCATTTATCAGCTGGAGGAGACCATCATAGGTCTGCTCCTGGTCAGCACAACACTGCTGGTCTTCATCGAAGTGGTGCTGCGCTTCTTCTTCGACACCGGCCTGCTCTGGGCACAGGAGCTGACCCTCAACCTCTGTGCATGGATGGTGCTGTTTGGCGCCTCATGGGGAGTGCGAGTCGGGGCTCATATCGGGGTGGATGCCTTCATCAAGGTGCTCCCCAGCCATTGGCAACGCCGCCTCACCCTGTTGGCCGTTGGCCTCTGCCTGCTCTACTGCGGTTTCTACTTCTACGGCGCCTGGGTCTACCTGACCAAACTCAAGATGATCGGCATCGAGATGGAGGATCTGCCCATTCTGCGCTGGCAGGCCATGAGCATTCTGCCCATCGGTCTGGCGCTGCTGTTTTTCCGCTTCTTCGGGGTCGGTGTCATGGTATGGCGCGGCCAGATGCAGGGCTTCGCCCTGGCCGATGAGGCGCGCGAGAGCATGCACCTCATCGACAATGACCCGAATCAGAAGGTATAAGCACAATGGCAACCCTGACCCTGTTTACCCTGCTGATCCTCACCATGTTGCTCGGCATGCCCATCGCGGTGGCCCTCGGCCTCTCCAGCGTCACTACCATACTGCTCTTTTCCAACGACTCCCTCGCCTCCCTGGCGCTCAAGTTGTTCGAGGCGACCTCGGAGCACTACACCCTGCTGGCCATTCCCTTCTTCGTGCTGTCGTCAGCCTTCTTGTCGACCGGTGGCGTGGCCAAGCGGATCATCAACTTCGCCATGGACTCCGTCGGCCATATCCGTGGTGGCCTCGCCATGGCCTCCGTCATGGCCTGCATGCTGTTCGCCGCCGTGTGCGGCTCGAGCCCTGCGACCGTGGCCGCCATCGGCAGCATCGTCATCGCGGGCATGGTCCGCTCCGGTTACCCCCAGGCCTTTGCCGCCGGAGTGATCGCCAACGCTGGCACCTTGGGGATACTGATCCCTCCCTCCATCGTCATGCTGGTCTATGCCGCGGCGACCGAAGTATCGGCATCGCGCATGTTTATGGCGGGCTTCCTGCCCGGGCTCATGATGGGGGGGCTCATCATGGTGGTCATCTATGTAGTGGCCCGCATCAAAGGCTTGCCGAGCCAGCCCTTCCCGGGGCTCATCACCCTGCTTGGCAGCGGTGGCAAGGCCCTCGGCGGTCTCTTCCTCATCATACTGGTGCTGGGCTCCATCTACGGAGGCATCGCCAGCCCGACCGAGGCCGCCGCTGTGGCGGCAGTCTACGCCTTCTTCATTGCCGTCTATGGCTATCGCGACATAGGTCCGCTCAAGGGGGTGGCCTGGCGCAACGAGGGGGAATCCCTGGTCGCCGCCAGCCTGCGCAACCTGGTGCTGCTGCCGATCTCCCTGCTCAAGTCCCCCTTCAACGGGGAAGTGGGTCATGTGGTGCGCGATGCCGCCAAGGTGAGCATCATGCTGCTGTTCATCATCAGCAACGCCATGCTGTTCGCCCACGTGCTCACCTCCGAGCGGATCCCCCATGCCATCGCCGAGACCATCATCGCCTGGGGTCTGCCTGCCTGGGGCTTCCTCATCGTGGTCAACATCTTGCTGCTGCTGGCGGGTAACTTTATGGAGCCCTCGGCCATCGTGCTGATCATGGCGCCCATCCTGTTCCCCATCGCCATGCAGCTGGGCATAGACCCCATCCATCTGGGGATCATCATGGTGATCAACATGGAGATAGGGATGCTGACGCCCCCTGTGGGGCTCAACCTGTTCGTGACCGCGGGGATCACGGGGCAGAGCATGGGGTGGGTGATCCGCGCCTGCCTGCCCTGGGTCGGTTTCCTGCTGCTGTTCCTCATGCTGATCACCTATGTGCCGCAGATCACCCTGTTCCTGCCCGAATATCTGGATGGCCCCAGTCTGCCGGCGCCCTGACAGGCACCCATGCCACCAATGCCAAGCGCCACCCCAGGGGTGGCGCTTTTTTTCAAGGCAAAACCGCCCGAGGGCGACCAGTCAGGGCAGTTCAGCTGCGCGGTGGATTGGTGCTGCACTGCTTGCCAGGATAGCCGGGCAACGCATCGGCGCCGCGACTGCAGGCAAGCCGCTTGGCCTGCTGCAGACTGGCGGCCAAGTTGGTTTGCGTGACGGGCTGCCATTGCATCTGCTGACCCAGCCAGCTCGCCCAGGCAAACTCGACGAAGTAGACCCGCTTGTTCTTCTGGAAGTAACCGGCGTCCTGCAGCAGCCCCGCCAGGGTACGATAAGGATAGTCAGGCAGAGTACCTATACGGGTCGGCAACTGCTGGGGAGTGATGGGCTGGCCCTGCTCATTCTTGAGCCAGGCCCAATGATTGTTCTGCATCTGACTCCAGAATGAGCCCTTGTCTTGCAGCCGGGCTATCACCTTGACCCGGGCTTCCTTGATGCCCGATTGCCAGAGTGCCGTGGTGAGGTGATGACGGTCCACCAGCCAATAGCCGCCATCCGGGGCTATGACGATGGGGATCTCCTTCTTCTTCATCAACTTGTCGAGCTGCTTGGCAGACTTGCCCACCAGTTCGCGCGCTGTCTCGTCCACCTGCAACTGGCCTACGCCCGCTTGGGTCGGGTGCAGCTTGGCTATGCTCACCTGACACCAGCTTCCCACCGGGCTGCTCGACTGACAGGTATCCAGTGCCCAGGCGCCCTGACTCAGCAACCCCAGTAACAACCACCCTAGTCTCATCCTCTTCCCTCACCCGATCCTGTTCACACCCGATAAAAAGGGTCCATAAGCGCCTTGCCGACCGCTGGCGGTCTGACCAGCATTGGGGATATCATGTTTCCCCAGCAACAGGCGAGCATTTATCGCCGACTTTTCTCCCCGCTTCACATTTAAGGATCCGACCATGACAGGATGGCGCCCCTTGCTGTTACTGCTGGCCATGGGCTCGGCCCAGGCCGCCGATATCCCATCCGATACCAAACTCGCCGCCGATCAGAGTCTGGTGCGCCATCTCAAGGATGAACCCAGCAGCCTGAGCCCCCTCAAACTGGTCGGCCTGCCCGAATTGCAGGT
The DNA here is from genome assembly GCF_051376105.1 of Aeromonas molluscorum. Taxonomy (NCBI): domain Bacteria; kingdom Pseudomonadati; phylum Pseudomonadota; class Gammaproteobacteria; order Aeromonadales; family Aeromonadaceae; genus Aeromonas; species Aeromonas molluscorum. Next base: position 1,707,397 of record NZ_JBPQCY010000001.1, read on the forward strand.
CGTGCGGGATCTGTTCGAAGGATTGCTGACCCAGGGGGCTGACGGCAGCGTCCAGCCCGGGGTAGCCCAGCACTGGCGCAGCGATGACAACCAGCACTTCCTGTTCGAGCTGCGCAAGGACGCCGCCTGGTCAAACGGAGATCCGGTCACCGCCAGCGATTTTGTCTACAGCTGGCGCCGGCTGGTCGATCCCAAGGAGGCCGCGACCTTCGCCTGGTTTGCCCAGCTCGCCCATTTCGACAACGTGGACAAGATAGTGGCCGGTGAACTGAACCCGGACCGGCTCGGGGTCGAGGCCGTCGATGATCACACACTCAAGGTGACCCTCTCGCAACCTGTGCCCTATTTCCTCAATCTGCTGACCCACCCCAGCCTCTCCCCCCTGCATGAGGCCAGCATAGTGAGCGAAGGCAGCGCCTGGACCCAGCCCGGCAAGCTGGTCGGCAATGGCGCCTTCGTGCTGGCTGAGCGCGTGGTCAACGAGCGGCTCGAGCTGCGGCCCAATCCCCACTACTGGGACAACGCCCACACTGTGCTGACCAAGGTGACTTTCTTGCCAATCAATCAGGAGAGCGCGGCGACCCAACGCTACCTGGCCGGGGACATCGACATCACAGAGTCGTTCCCCAAGGAGCGCTACGCCAAGCTTATCAAGGAGATCCCGGCCGAGGTTTACACACCGGAGCAGCTCGGCACCTACTACTACGCCTTCAATACCCGCCAGGCTCCCCTCGATGATGTGCGAGTGCGCAAGGCGCTCTCCTATGCCATCGACAGGCAGCTCATCGCCAGCAAGGTACTGGGCACAGGGGAGAAGCCGGCCTATCACTTCACCCCGGATGTGACTGCCCACTTCAGCCCCAAGCCAAATCCGCTCTCGACCCTGAGCCAGGACGAGCTCGATGCCCAGGCCAAACGGCTATTGGCCGAAGCAGGCTATGGCCCGGCCCATCCCCTGGAGCTGACCCTGCTCTATAACACGGCCGAGGTGCACAAGAAGCTGGCACTGGCCGTTGCCAGCATGTGGAAGCAGAAACTCGGCGCCAAGGTGCAACTCACCAATCAAGAGTGGAAAAGCTATCTCGACAGCCGTCAAAGCGGCCAGTTCCAGGTGATCCGCTCCTCCTGGGTCGCCGACTACAACGACCCCTCCGCCTTCCTCGAGTTGTGGCGCAGCAGTAACAGCGGCAACATGGCCCGCTTCGCCAGCCCGGACTACGACGCCTTGCTGGATCAGGCATCACACAGCAGGGATCAGGCCAGCCGCAGCAAGCTATTCGACAAAGCCGAAACCCTGTTGCAGGAGCAGGCCCCCATAGCTCCCATCTACCAGTACACCAATGCCAGGCTGATCAAACCCTGGCTCAAGGGGTACCCCATCAACAACCCGGAAGATGTGGCCTACAGTCGCCAGCTCTATCTGCTTGCCCACTAAGCAGCCCGGCCCGGTGGCCGCCACTGCGCGGCCACCCCGTTGGACAGACATCAGCCAGCCTCTTGCTGTCTTTGTCCTGTACCCAGGCAAAATTACCTCATAAAATAGCCGTTAATCAGCAACTTAGTGATAACTTACTCAGCCAACATGCCACGTATTCTCCTGCTCTTATCCCTGCTCAGCCCCTTCGCTCAGGCTGTCACCCATGGCGCGCCTCAAAATAATAACGAGGACGAGTGTCGCCAGGCCTTCCAGCACTGGATGCTGGATCAACAGCAGGTGTTCAGCAATCGCAAGGCGAGCAAGCAAGATCGCCGCCAGGCGGAGCGTGCCATCGATCTGGTGCGCGCCGAATATGAGAAAGGCGAAAGCTTCTGCCAGAGCATGGACTTGGCCAAACAGAGCAATGGAACCGATCCCCGCTTCAAACCCAGACGCGGCGAAGTCCACGACTTCATACCCGATCAAGGCTGATCCCCTCTCGCTGTCGCCCCGTCCCCCATGCCGCATAGACTCAACCCCAGCTCCGCTGGGATAATTGGTGGTTGGCGGCAATAAAAAACCCCGCTCAAGGCGGGGTTTGTCTGCGTGCTGGCACTTAATCGAAGAAGTGATCCCGGTGCAAGCCAAATACCAGCGCGGCGCCTAGCAGGTAGAGGGCACTCAGCTTGATGCCGAGAATAGCCAGCATGCCGACACAGAGGCGGACCAGCGCCTTGTGCAGCCAGGATCCGGTAAAGCGTGGGCGACCCATGCTCACACCACCCCTTCGGCGCGATATTCCGGTACCTTGGCCATGGCATCCAGCACGACCTGGATACCGGCCCCCTGCTTGCAGGCATTCTCGCTCAGGTGGCGACGCCAGGCGCGGGCGCCCGGCATATTCTGGAACAGCCCCAACATATGGCGAGTCACATGGGAGAGATAGTTGCCCTTGGCCAGCTCCTGCTCTATGTAGGGCAACATCATATGCACCACCTGATGACGGGAAGGCACGGCTCCCGTCTGGCCAAACAACTGACTGTCAACGTCGGCCAGGATATAAGGATTCTGGTAAGCCTCACGACCCATCATGACCCCATCGAGCCGGGCCAGATGGTTCAGGCTATCTTCCAGCGTGGTGACGCCGCCGTTGAGGGCGATGGTCAGTTCGGGATAATCCCGTTTGACCCGATAGACCCGTTCGTAATCCAGTGGCGGGATCTCGCGGTTCTCGCGGGGGCTAAGACCGCTCAGCCAAGCCTTGCGGGCATGGACAATGAAGGTATCGCAACCGGCATCCCGCACCTGCTCGACGAAAGCCTGCAAAAACTCGTAAGAGTCCTGATCGTCGATGCCGATCCGGGTCTTCACCGTCACTGGAATGTCCACCACGTCGCGCATCGCCTTGACGCAATCGGCCACCAGGGCCGGTTCACCCATCAGGCAGGCCCCAAAGCGACCGTTCTGCACCCGATCCGAGGGGCAACCCACATTCAGGTTGATCTCGTCATAACCACGCTCCTGGGCCAGCTTGGCGCAATGAGCCAGATCCACCGGATTGCTGCCACCCAGTTGCAGGGAGAGTGGATGCTCCTGCTCGCTATAACCCAGATAATCACCCTTGCCGTGAATGATGGCCCCCGTGGTGACCATCTCGGTATAGAGCAGGGTCTGGCGGCTCATCAGGCGGTGAAAGTAACGGCAGTGCCGGTCGGTCCAGTCCAGCATGGGCGCAATGGAAAACCGTTGGGCTGTCAGCGCCTTGGCAGGCTCTGCCAGGCTAGCTGAACGAGGGTGTTGATCATTGTGCTGTTGCTGAGTCATGTACGGCATATCCAGTGATGTATCTATATCTGCAGCTCACCCAAAGGAGCGATTCAGGCGCCAGGCGTCGCGACAGACGGCGTATCCATGCAACGAACGAAGCCAGCAAAAGCTGGCTTGCACTCTTTTGGCGCACCCTTGGGTGCCTTGAAGAGGTGAGAGTATACAGGGGAAGGCCCGCTTTGGGCAGATGGAGAAGGGCATCGAAGAGGCGACCAGCCCAGATGCCCCTTCTCCCTGCCGTCGTCATGCTGGCAGGCCCAGTGTGGACAACATGGTCGGCGGTTGGAATTAATATGCAAACAAATCAAAGGGGGGCCTGCTGGATATATGAACTTACCTGCTGTTTGTATGAAGGATTATGCTGCTGAAAATTTTCTGTGAGCCACCTCCCGTCACCAATTCAGGGAGTCTCTACCCTTGAGTTTCACAATAACAAATAACCCAACCCTGTTTATTTCATAGCGCATAGCAAAGGAGTGTCATATGTATAAGAAGATAAAGCTGGCTGGGGTCATTAGTGCCATTCTACTCTCGGGTACTGTGTATTCTGCCAACATGACGGTGGGGTTTTCACAAATTGGATCCGAATCAGGCTGGCGCGCGGCAGAAACCTCCGTCGCCAAGAGTGAAGCAGAAAAACGTGGCATTACACTGAAAATTGCCGATGCCCAGCAAAAACAAGAGAACCAGATCAAGGCAATTCGCTCTTTTATTGCACAGGGTGTGGATGCCATTTTTATTGCCCCCGTCGTCCAGACCGGCTGGGACCCTGTTCTTCAGGAGGCGAAAGAGGCAGAGATCCCCGTCTTTTTGCTTGATAGAAATATCACGACCAAGGACAACTCCCTCTTCATGACGGGCGTGGCGGCAGACAGCGTGCATGAAGGGGCCGTAGCGGCCGAGTGGCTTATCAAGCAGCTCAATGGCCAGGCCTGCAATGTCGTTGAATTGCAAGGCACTGTCGGTGCCAGCGTGGCCCTGGACAGGAAGAAAGGTTTCCTCGATGCGGTAGCGGCGGTGCCGACCATCAAGATCATCCGCACCCAGTCCGGCGACTTTACCCGCAGCAAGGGTAAAGAGGTCATGGAGAGCTTCATCAAAGCCGAGAGCAATGGCAAGAATATCTGCGCCGTCTATGCCCATAATGACGACATGGCGATAGGCGCCATTCAGGCCATTAAAGAGGCCGGACTGAAACCGGGTAAAGATATCAAAATTGTTTCCATCGATGGCGTACCAGATATATTCAAGGCCATGATAGCTGGCGAAACCAATGCTTCGGTTGAATTGACCCCAAATATGGCTGGCCCCGCCTTTGATGCACTGCTCGCCTATAAAAAAGATGGCAGCGTGCCGCCAAAGAACATCAAGACCAAATCAATTCTGTTCCAACCTGACAGCGCACAGGCTCAGCTCGAGATGAAAAAGAGCATGGGTTATTAATACGACCAGCATGATGATGTGGTTATTTTTATAGGGCGCCATATAAGCATCGCACCTTATATGGCGTTTTATGTTGGAGCACATATTTCCATGCCAGAGAACAATGACACCGCAGTATTGAACGCCATCGGAATTTGCAAAGCCTTTCCGGGAGTCAGGGCACTGCACAAGGTCGATTTCTCCCTCAGACGAGGGGAGATAATGGCCCTGCTTGGCGAGAATGGGGCGGGCAAATCGACCCTGGTCAAGGCCCTCACCGGCGTCTATCCACTCGATGCCGGACGCATCCTGCTCGATGGCCACCAGATAATCCCCACGGACACGGCCCACGCCCAGCGCCTGGGGATTGGCACCGTCTACCAGGAGGTCAATCTGCTGCCCAACATGTCGGTGACCGACAATCTGTTCATCGGTCACGAACCCCGGCGGTTCGGCCTCATCGACCGTGCCACCATGGCCAGGCAAGCCAGCGCCATCATGGCCAGCTACGGCTTCGAGATGGATGTCTCACTGCCGCTGGGGCACTACTCGGTTGCCATGCAGCAGATTGTCGCCATCGCGCGAGCCATCTCCCAATCGGTCAAGATCCTGATCCTCGATGAGCCGACGGCAAGCCTGGATACCAGTGAGGTGCAGATGCTGTTTGCCATCATGCGCGACCTCAGGGAGAGAGGGGTCAGCCTGATTTTCATTACCCATTTTCTCGATCAGGTGTATGAGGTCAGCGACCGCATCACAGTGCTGCGCAATGGCGAATTGGTCGGGACACATCCGACCGCCGCGCTGCCACAACTGGAACTGGTCAAGATGATGCTGGGCCACGAGCTGGCAGACAACGCTCTCCAGCGTGCCGGCAAGACTCTGCGTAGCAACAAGCCTATGGTTTCATTCAAAAATTATGGCAAGAAGGGGGTGGTGGCTCCCTTCGACCTGGCAGTGATGCCGGGGGAGATAGTCGGCTTGGCCGGTCTGCTCGGATCCGGTCGCACCGAAACCGCAGAGCTGCTCTTTGGCATTCAGGCAACAGACAGTGGCGAGTGCAGGGTGCGGGATAAGGTCGTCTCGATCCGCTCCGCTCGCAGCGCTTCCGCCCATGGGTTTGGCTTTTGCCCGGAGGATCGCAAAAACGCCGGCATCATCGCCTCGGCCTCGGTGCGAGAAAACATAGTGCTGGCCCTGCAAGCCCAGCGCGGCTGGCTGCGCCCCCTCTCTCGCAAGGAGCAGGACGATATCACGGCACGCTTCATAGAGCAGCTGGCGATCAAGACCCCGGGGCCGGAGCAGCCCATTCAGTATCTGTCCGGGGGCAATCAGCAGAAGGTGCTGCTGGCCCGCTGGCTGCTGACCAAGCCGCAATTTCTGATCCTGGACGAGCCCACCCGGGGCATAGATGTGGGGGCCCATGCCGAGATAATCCGCCTGATTGAGTCACTCTGCGCCAATGGCCTGGCCCTGCTGGTCATCTCGTCCGAGCTGGAGGAGTTGGTGGGGTATGCCGATAGGGTGATCGTATTACGAGACAGAAAGCAGGTGGCAGAACTGGCGACGGATCAACTCTCCGTGCCCGCCATCATGACCGCCATCGCCATGTGAGGCTCGATATGACGTCATCCATACTCCCGCTGCCCAGCAAGAGAACGCACAAGCGCCTGCCAACCGGCACGGCCCAATGCGGCGCCCTGCTCTGCGTGCTGCTGATCAATGCCCTGGTCGCCGACAACTTTTTTAACGTCCACATTCAGGATGGGCGCCTCTTTGGCAGCCTGATCGACATCCTCAACCGCTGCGCCCCGGTTGCCCTGCTCTCCCTTGGCATGACCCTGGTCATTGCCACGGGCGGCATCGACCTCTCCGTCGGGGCCGTGATGGCAATCAGTGGAGCAACCATGGCGAGCATGGCCGCCAGCGGTCACAGCATCCCCGTCATTCTCTGCTCCGTGATCGGCGTCGGTCTGCTGTGCGGCCTGTGGAATGGCATTCTGGTGGCCATCTTCCAGATCCAGCCCATAGTCGCAACCCTGATCCTGATGGTGGCGGGCCGTGGCATTGCCCAACTCATCACCGAGGGGCAGATCATCACCTTCAACAACGAGGCCCTGGCCTGGCTCGGCAGCGGCTCCTTCGGCTATCTGCCCACCCCCGTGGTCATCACTCTGATGGCGGCGCTGCTGATCTGGTTGCTGACCAAACGCACCGCCCTCGGGCTCTTCATCGAGGCAGTGGGGATCAACATCAAGGCAGCCAAGAATGCGGGCCTGAACACGGCCATGGTGGTGATATCCACCTATCTCGTCAGCGGCATGCTGGCTGCCGTTGCCGGCATGATAGTCGCGGCAGACATCAAGGGGGCAGATGCCAACAATGCCGGCCTCTGGCTGGAAATGGACGCCATACTGGCGGTGGTGATTGGGGGTACTTCGCTGATGGGCGGGCGCTTCAATCTCGCCCTTTCCCTAGTGGGCATCTTAATCATTCAGGGAGTCAACACGGGGATCCTGCTCTCCGGCTATCAGCCGCAGTGGAATCAGATCGTCAAAGCCATCGTGGTGCTGACCGTGCTCATCATGCAATCCCCCTCCCTCGGCCACCTGTTCCAGCGAGGGCCTCGCCATGTTTAAACGCAACCTCCCCCTGATGGTGACCATCCTGGTATTTGTGGTGGGCTATCTGGTGTGTCTGCTCGCCTTCCCCGCCTTTCTGTCCACTCGCATCATCTGCAACATACTGACGGACAATGCCTTTCTCGGGATAGTGGCGGTAGGCATGACCTTCGTCATCCTCTCTGGCGGCATAGACCTCTCGGTCGGCGCCGTGATCGCCTTCACCGGGGTCTTGCTGGCCAAGCTCATCGGCGATCTGGGGGTCAGCCCTTATCTGGCCATTCCCCTGATCCTGCTGCTGGGCGCCGCTTTTGGTGCCTGTATGGGCTGGCTGATTGATACCCTCAAGATCCCCGCCTTCATCATCACCCTGGCGGGCATGTTCTTTCTGCGAGGGGCCAGCTTTCTCATCTCGGAGCAGTCCCTGCCCATCGATCACCCGACCTTCACCTATCTGTCCGGTCTCTCATGGAAGCTGGCCGGCGGCGGACGCTTGAGCCTGCTCGCCCTGATCATGCTGGCCGTGGTCTTGCTTGGCATGTTGCTCGCCCACCGCACCCGCTTTGGCAACAATGTCTATGCCATCGGCGGCAATGCAGCCTCGGCGGCCCTGATGGGGATCCCGGTGCGCCAGACCACGATCCGCATTTATCTGCTCTCCACCACCCTGGCCACCCTGGCGGGCATAGTCTTTGCGCTCTACACCTCGGCAGGCTATCCACTGGCAGCCGTCGGCGTCGAGCTCGATGCCATCGCCGCCGTGGTGATAGGCGGCACCCTGCTCAGTGGCGGTGTGGGCACCGTGTTTGGCTCGCTGTTTGGCGTCCTTATCCAGGGCCTGATCCAGACCTATATCAACTTCGACGGCACCCTCAGCTCCTGGTGGACCAAGATCATCATCGGGGTATTGCTGTTCAGCTTCATTGGCTTGCAACGCATGTTGATCCTGTTTTCGGAGCACCGGAAAGCCAACAAACCGAGTCCGTTCACCCGAAAAGCCCCTGCTGCCGACGCCAGTGACTGATGACCCCCTGATGACCTGCGCCAGTTGAATCTGCCACAGGTCATCAGTGTGGCGCTGGCAGTGTCAGCGTCAGGACGTGGCAGCCATCACAAAATCAATTTTGACGCCACGCGCCAAGAGCCCCTATGTTAGTATCCGCAGACGATACAGGGCATTAACGTGATCATGAATCAAGACCAACTCCTACAAGCAGCCGAGCGTCTCTGCCAACAACGGGGCATCCGCTTTACTCCGACCCGACGCCAGGTATTTCGTCTGCTGGCCGCCCATGGCAACGCCATCAGCGCCTATGACCTGCTGGCCCAGTTGCAAAAAACTGAAGCCAATGCCAAGCCGCCAACCGTCTACCGAGCCCTGGATTTCCTGCTCGAGCAGGGATTTGCCCACAAGGTGGAGTCCCTCAATGCCTTCATCTTCTGTTGCCATTTCGGCCATGCCCACCCCATGCAGCTGCTGATCTGCGATCGCTGCGGTGATGTGGTCGAGTTGCATGATGATGCCATCGACCATGCATTCTCCGAGCAGGCTCGTCAGCACGGCTTTATTATTACCAACAAAACCATCGAGGCCCACGGGCAATGCGTTCGCTGCGCGCCTCCTGTAGGAAGTCAACATGAAGGCTGATTTTGTCAATCCGTTCCTGATTTCCCTGCTCAATGTGCTCTCTACCATGGCCCAGCTCGAGCTGACTCCGGGTAAACCCAAGCGCAAGACTGATGAGCTGGCCCGCGGTGATGTCTCAGGCCTCATCGGCATGGTAGGTCCCCAGACTCGGGGGTCACTCTCCATCAGCTTCGAGAAGGGGCTGGCACTGGAGATCATGCGCCGCATGCTGGGGGAGGCGCCGACCACCATCAACGAGGAGGTCACCGACATGGTGGGGGAGATCACCAACATGGTCACCGGCGGCGCCAAGCGCATGCTGGGGGAGAAGGGCTATGAGTTCGACATGGCCACCCCGGTGATCGTTTCAGGCCCGAATCACACCATCACTCACAAGGCGGATGGCAGCAAGATAATGATGCCTTTCGAGTCCGAGTATGGCCGAGCCACCATCGAAATCTGCTTCGAGTAACGACCATGTGGACACTGTTGAAGTGGTTTTTTATCGGTTGGATCCTGCTGCTGATCCTCTCGGATATCGAGCTCAGCACCTCCATCTATCGCTACCAGGATAACAAGGTGGACATCAGCTTCCCACGCTGGGAGAACAAGCACCCTTGGGCCACTTTCTCCTGGCACGCCGGTGAGACTCAGTTCCACTGGTATGGTCTGGCGGGCAAGCCCGCCACCGACCCGCTCTGAACGCGTACCGCTGACAAAAAGAGGCCGGCCCATGCCGGTCTCTCTCATTTCGAAAGCCCCCGCCCCCTTGCCTCTCCCTGATGGGGATGGCCGCGCCAAAGCATTTGACATCTTATCGTTCGTTATATAAAACGTTCAATATATGGAACGTTCTATATAACGAACAGGAACCTGTCATGGATAAACCCCTTCTCGATACCCTGGGACGCCACCTCCAGGCGTTGCGGCTGGCCCGGGGCCTGTCTCTCTCCCAACTGGCCCAGGATGCCGGCATCGCCAAGTCAAATCTGTCGCGCCTGGAGCAGGGGTGCGGCAACCCCACCCTGGATACCGTCTGGCGCATCGCCATTCAGCTCAATGTGCCGTTCGGTAACCTGGTAGCCCCCATCTGCGCCCCCGTCTTCGACGACGGCATGCAGGTCAGGCTGATCGATCAGGGCACGGATGACCCCCATGTGGATGTCTACTGGATGTCCTGCGCCCCCCACGCACAGCGACGCGCCGAGCCTCACTCACCAGGGTCGTCCGAATCCATCACCATCATCAGCGGCCAGCTTGAGGTGGGCACGGAAGGGAACATCAGGCTGCTGAAACCGGGGGAGAGCCACACCTTCCCCGCCGATCAGCCCCATCTCTATCGCGCCGGGGAGACCTGGGTCACCCTGCTGGTCACCATCGTCTACGCAAGCAAGGGGAACGCCAAATGACCCAGGAAATCAAGACTCGCGACAAGCGCCCCTTCGTCAGGGGGCTGCTCGAGGCAGTACCCCTGCTGGGAGGCTATATCCCGGTCGCCATCTCCTTCGGCCTGATCGCCATCCAGGCCAGCTTCAGCCCATGGGAAGCCGTGATCGTCTCCACCCTCATCTATGCAGGGGCATCGCAGTTCCTGTTCGTGGCCATGGTGGCCTCGGGGGCGCCGCTCTGGCTGGTGGTGGTCATGACCCTGCTGATCAATGCCCGCCACTTGGTCTATGGACCGAATCTGGCCCCCTATCTGCCCCGCAGCCGGTGGTGGCCATGGCTGATGCACGGCCTGACGGATCAGATCTTCGCCCTGGCCCACACTCGCCTGCCGCAGCTGGCACCGGCAGAGCGCCTGGGCTGGTTCACGGGGGCCATGCTGCTCGCCTGGGCCAGCTGGATTGGGGGCACGGCTCTCGGGGCCATCGCGGGCGGTCAACTGACAGCGCGCTGGCCCCTGCTCGGCGAGGTGATGCCCTTCGCACTCCCTGCCCTGTTCCTGGTGCTGCTGGCGCCACGCTTTACCTCACGCCAGTGGTCACTGACCCTGGGTAGCGCCATCCTGGGGGCCATGCTGCTCAAGATGATGGGCTTTGCCAACGCGGCCATTCCCCTGGCGGCCATCTGCGGCGCCATCCTCTTCTACCTGATGGAAGCCAACTCGAAGACGGGAGAAACACAACATGGATAGCGCCCTCTGGCTCGCAATGCTCGCCGCGGCGGCAGGCACCTTCTTGCTGCGAATGCTGCCCCTGCTCTGGATGCAGCGACACCTGGATCGCCGCGACAATCAGGAGAGCGTCGAATCCATGCCGATCTGGCTCAGGGTGCTGGGCCCGGCCATGATAGCGGCCATGTTCGGCGTCTCCGTGGTCCCGGCCACCCTCACCTTCACCTCCTGGCTGGCTACCCTGCTCGGCGGGGCACTGACCCTGGCTGTCTGGTATCGCACCCGCTCCCTGGGCTGGCCCGTGTTTGCCGGCGTGGCCATGTACGGCGTCGTCGAGATAGTCGCCAGCCTCACTCGATAGCAGAAAGGTGCAACAGAGCCCCTGACCAGATCACCCAAAAAAAAGAGCCAGCAGTGAATGCTGGCTCTTTTTTTATTGGGGAAGCGGGTCGGGATCAGGCAGTCGCGTCGCTCACCTGGCCCGCGTTGCCGCGCACCATGACGCCCAGGCCACAGGCAACCAGGGTTGGCAACAACCAGGCCAAACCCTTGTCAAACAGCGGCAGGAAGGCGAAGGCATCCATCTTCATGCCGGCAGCGCCCAGACCATCCAGGCAACCGAACACAAAGGCCACGGTCAGCACCAGACGGAATGTCAGACGCGGACGACCGAAGTAACTCTTCAGGAAGGTCACCAGCACCAGGGCAACCGCGACCGGGTAGATAGCCACCAGCACAGGGATGGAAAGGCTGATCAGCTGGGCCAGACCCACGTTGGCCACCAGGGCGCAGGCCGCTCCCAGAATGACCACCAGCTTGCGGTAGCTCATGCCGGTGAGGTTGTGGAAGAAGTCGGCACAGGCGGAGATCAGACCCACTGCCGTGGTGAAGCAGGCCAGAGTAATGATGCCAGCCAGGATGAACTGCCCAGGGTGGCCAAACAGGCTCAGCACATAGGCACTGACAATGGCGCCACCGTTGCTGGCATCCATGGCGACACCGCCTGCTGTATTACCCAGTTGGAACAAGGAGATATAGACCACGGACAGACCGATGGCAGAGATGATGCCAGCGATGGCCAGATACTTGAACTGGCTCTGGTAATCATGAATGCCCTTCTTGCGCAGAATATCGACGATCAAGGCGCCAAACATCAGCGATGCCAGGGTATCCATGGTGTTGTAACCCTCCAGGATCCCCTTGACGAAGGCATCTTGCTGGTAGTCGGCAACGGCGCTCGGCATGGTGCCTTGGGGCGCCACAAATACTCCGACCGCCAAGACGATCAGCAACAGCATCAGCAGCGGGGTCAGGAACTTGCCGATGGCATCCATCAACCGACCCTGGTTGAGGGAGACCAGGATGGCAACACCGAAGAAGATGATGGTATAGACCATCAACCCTTGCGCGCCCATCTCACCCAAGAAAGGCTTGAGGCCCATCTCGTATGCAACCAGACCAGTACGGGGAGCGGCAAAAGCCGGGCCTATGATGATGTAGATGGCAACCGCCAGCGCAGTGGCAATGCCGGCTGGCAGCAACTTGGTCATGCCAGCCCAGCCGTTACCGGCCTTGGCAACGGCCAGGATGGTGATCAGCGGCAAGCCAACGGCGGTGACCAGGAAGCCAAACATGGCCAGGGTCATGTTCTCGCCAGCGAGGAAGCCCGCCAGGGGCGGGAAGATGATGTTACCGGCGCCCAGATAGAAGGCGAAGGTCATAAAGCCTAATCCGAGTACATCGGACAATGTCAGTGATTTCGTCAAGTTCAACCTCGTCTGTCTTGTAAACTATTGCTTGTTATAGTTTTTCTATTGGTCATTGCCTGGGTTTTCCCTAGGCAAAAAAAAGGAGCCCCGCCTGTTTTTTCATCATAACCAGTGGTTTTAGCTGGTCTGGCGCGGGTGCTCATTTAAGTGTCAGCATAATGATGTGGAAAAATAGTTCAAGACGAAATTTACATCTTCAAATAGAAGGCAGCCGTCAGTTGGACATATCTGTTGGAATAGCCTCCATCAGCAGAATGGATCACAATTTCATCCCGCTCATACCTGTTTAATTCTCTGCTTAGCAGCAGTAAAACACGATTTGCCGCTTTTCCCTCTTTGGTGATAACAGCTACATAACAAAGTTCATGCAGATCATAGTTCGGCAAAATGGATATTATTTCATCAGCCAACGCCGTCGGCAGCACCAGTGCAACCCGTCCCCGGGGTGCAAGCAGACGAGCACAGCTATCGAGCAGGTCCTGACTATCGAGCGCTCCCCTGTGCCTGGCCTGAGCCCTGGCGGGATCCGCAAACGTCTGGCCGGCCCCAAAATAGGGGGGGTTCGAGACGATGAGGTCATAGGGCTGCGCTTCATGCAGCTGTATGGCGCCTTCCTCCATCCGCACCCGGGCAGACCAGGGCGAGGACAGTACATTATGCCGCGCCTGAGTCACGGCCTCCCTGTCGAGCTCTACCCCAGTTATCTCGCAATCAGGGCCACTGCGCTGGGCCAGCATCAGGGCGATAAGGCCGCTACCACTGCCGATATCCAGCACCCGCCGCACCCCGTCGAGCGGAGCCCAGGCACCGAGCAATATGCCATCCGTGCCCACCTTCATGGCGCAGCGGTCATGGTCGATATGAAACTGTTTGAAGGTAAAACCACGGCTCCGGACCATATGGCCCCCTGCTCTGGGAAAAAAGGGTCGGCGATTATAGCCAGTTCCCGCCGCCAGCCATAGGAGACGACGACATAATCGCCTATAATCTGCCGTTTCCTTAATGACCGAGCATTGCCATGAGCCAATCCTTTGATGATTTCGACCTGAATCCCGCCCTCAACCGGGCCCTGGCCGAGATGGGGTTTACCCGTCCAACCACCATTCAGCAGATGGTGCTGGAACCCGCACTGGAGGGTCGTGACATCCTGGCCTCGGCACCGACCGGTACCGGCAAGACTGCCGCATTCCTGCTGCCAGCCCTGCAGCACCTGCTCGACTTCCCGCGCCGCAAGCCGGGCCCCTGCCGCATGCTGATCCTCACCCCGACTCGCGAGCTGGCGTTGCAGATCACGGCCCACGCCAAGGCCCTGGCGGTGCACACTCACATCAGTATCGAGACCATCATCGGTGGTGTCAGTCATGACGAGCAGCTGCCTGCCCTGACCAAGACCACCGACATCGTGGTCGCCACCCCGGGACGCCTGCTCGAATACATTGAGCGGGAAGAGTTCGAGGGGCACGACATCGAGATCCTGGTGCTCGATGAAGCAGATCGCATGCTGGACATGGGCTTCATCAAGGATGTAAATCGCATCGTCGAAGAGGCGCGCTATCGCAAGCACAGCATGCTCTTCTCCGCCACTCTGGAAGGGGCCGGTCTCACCAAGTTTGCCAACGAGATCCTCAAGGATCCGGTCGAGCTGCATGCCGAGCCGCCGCGCAGCGAGCGCCGTCCCATCACCCAGTGGGTGCATCTGGCCGATGACGCCAACCACAAGCTGGCGCTGCTGATCCACATTCTAAAAGATCCGGAAACCCAGAAGGCCATCGTCTTCGTGCGCACCCGCGAGCGCCTGGCCGAACTCTCTGGCCAGTTGCAGGCGGCCGGCATTTCCTGTGCCTGGATCCGTGGCGAGATGGAACAGAGCAAGCGCATCGAGTCGATCCGCAAATTCCACGCGGGAGAAGTCCCCTTCCTCATCGCCACCGACGTCGCCGCCCGCGGCATAGACTTGCCCAACGTCAGCCATGTCATCAACTACGACATGCCCTACGGCACCGACGTCTATGTACACCGTATCGGCCGTACCGGCCGCGCGGGCAACCGTGGTTGCGCCATCAGTCTGGTTGAAGCCCATGACATGGCCATCGTCGCCAAAATTGAACGCTACACCGAAGAGCGCCTCAAGCGCCGGGTGATCGACGAACTGCGCCCCAAGCACAAAGAAGCTCGGGTGCCAGTGAAGAAGAAAAAGCCCAAGGATGCCAAGAAGAAGTCGGCGAAGAAGAAAAAGAAATAATCCAGCGCCAGCTTCCCAGCGGCCATCTTCGGATGGCCGCTTGTCTATCCGCTTACCGGTGGCTGGGGATATTGCCGGTTCAGATCCAGCCACATACGCGATGGGTGACCCACAGACAAGAAAAAAGCCGACGCATAGACGTCGGCTAATAAAAAGTGCTTACAACAGAGGATTCACATATTAAGACCCGGGGTCTAATGATTGGTTCCCCCCTTAATTCAATTAATTTTCCGAACGTTTGAACATCAGGGTGCGTTCGTCCGACTCATCGGCCACGAAGCGGTAGCCATTGCTATCGAAACCGGTCAGCTGTTCGACCCGGGTCAGGCGGTGCTTGATGATGTAGCGGGCCATCATGCCTCGCGCCTTCTTGGCATAGAAGCTGATGATCTTGAACTGGCCGTTCTTCTCATCCTTGAAGACGGGTGTCACTATCTGGCCATTGAGCACCTGGGGACGCACCGACTTGAAGTACTCGTCAGACGCCAGGTTGATGAGCACGTTATCCCCCTGCGCGGCCAAGGCACCATTGAGCTGCTTGGTGATGATCTCTCCCCAGAACTGATAAAGATCCTTGCCCCGCTCGTTGTCTAGCCGGATCCCCATTTCGAGGCGATACGCCATCATCAGATCCAGGGGGCGCAGTACGCCGTACAGACCGGACAGCATGCGTAAATGCGCTTGTGCAAACTCGAAGTCCCCCTCCTCGAAATCTTCTGCTGCCAGACCGGTATACACATCGCCCTTGAATGCCAGAATGGCCTGGCGCGCATTGGCCGGAGTGAAATGGGGTTGCCAGTCGGCAAAGCGGGCGGCATTGAGGCCGGAGAGCTTGTCGCTGATCTTCATCAGGCTCGCTATCTGGTCCGGGCTCAGTTGCCGGGCCCGCTCGATAAGGCGGGCGGAGTGATCCAGCAATTCGGGTTGGGTAAAACGGGGGGTCGCCAGCGGCGACTCGAAATCCAGCGTCTTGGCCGGGGAAACCACAATCAGCATAACGGTCCTATCTCAAGGGAGGGGCCCTGGCCCCTATTCATCCACAGTCACGCCCTCCAGCGTACCAGAATCCCGGTCACCCTTGCCCGACAACTTGATCTGCAGGCGCAGATCGTTGGCGGAATCCGCATGGGCCAGCGCCTCGTCAAAGCCGATGCGACCGGCCATGAACAGCTGAAACAACCCCTGATCAAAGGTCTGCATGCCCAGCTCGGTCGATTTGGTCATCACCTCCTTGAGCCTGTGCAACTCCCCCTTGCGGATGATGTCGGTGATGATGGGGGTATTGAGCATCACCTCGAACACAGGGCAACGCCGCTGACCGTCGAGGGCCGGCAGCAGCTGCTGGGCTATGATGCCGCGCAGGTTGAAGGAGAGATCAAACAGCAGCTGGCGGTGCTTCTCGGTCGGCACCAGGTGCAAGATACGGTCTATGGCCTGGTTGGCGTTGTTGGCGTGCAGGGTGGCGAGGCAGAGATGACCCGTCTCGGCAAACTGCAGTGCGAACTCCATGGTCTCTGAACTGCGGATCTCGCCGATCAGGATCACGTCCGGAGCCTGGCGCAGCGAACTCTTGAGCGCGGCATCGAACGAAGCGGTATCTATGCCCACCTCCCGCTGGGTGATGAGGCAGTGGCCATGCTGATGCACGAACTCCACCGGGTCTTCCACCGTCAAGATGTGGCCAGCGCTGTGCTGGTTGCGAAATCCTATCATGGCCGCCTGGGTGGTCGTCTTGCCGGTCCCCGTCGCCCCGACAAACAGCACCAGCCCCCGCTTGGCCATGCCGATCTCTTTGAGGATGTCGGGAAGCCCCAGCTCCTCGAAGGTCGGGATCCGCGTCTCGATACGCCGTAATACCATGCCGGGCAAGGCCTGCTGCCAGAAGGCACTGACCCGAAAACGGCCAAGGTCCGGCCTGTGAATGGCGTAGTTCGCCTCCTGGGTCATCATGAAATGCTCAAGGCGCTCCGGGCTCAGCGTCTCCCGGATCAGTGCCAGAGTCTGCGCCTCATCGAGCACAGTCTCCTCCACCGGAAAGAGGCGTCCATCCACCTTGACGATGGGGCGACTGCCCACTGTGACGAACAGATCCGAACCTTGTCGTTCCACCAGATGTGCCAACAACGCCTCGAGTTTCATAATCACTCCTAGATAGAGTTGGGGTCCACCGCCTTGGCCTTGGCATCCAGGGAGGCCACTGTGCCGCGGCTCACCAGCTGCTTGAGGCTCTGATCCATGGTTTGCATGCCGTGTATCATGCCGGTCTGGATCACGGAGTAGAGCTGGGCCACCTTGTCTTCACGGATGAGATTCCGCACCGCAGGTATGCCCAGCATGATCTCGTGAGCCGCCACCCGCCCGCCGCCGATCCGCTTGAGCAGCGTCTGGGAGATGACGGCCCGCAGGGATTCGGACAGCATGGATCGCACCATGTCTTTTTCCGCGCCGGGAAAGACGTCAATTATGCGGTCTATGGTCTTGGCCGCCGACGAGGTATGCAAGGTGCCGAACACCAGATGACCTGTCTCGGCTGCCGTCATGGCTAGGCGAATGGTCTCGAGGTCGCGCATCTCCCCCACCAGAATGATGTCCGGATCTTCCCGCAGTGCCGAGCGCAAGGCGTTGGAGAAGCTCTTGGTATCCCGGTGCACCTCACGCTGGTTGACCAGGCAGCGTTTGTTCTCATGGACGAATTCGATGGGGTCTTCGATGGTGAGGATATGGTGATGGAAGTTCTCGTTGATGTAATTGACCATCGCCGCCAGCGTGGTGGACTTGCCCGAACCGGTTGGCCCAGTCACCAGCACCAGACCGCGCGGATACTCAGCTATCTTCTGGAAAATATCGGGGGCATCGAGCTCTTCCAGACTCAACACTGTACTGGGGATGGTGCGGAATACGGCGCCAGCGCCACGGGATTGCTGGAAGGCGTTGACCCGAAAACGCGCCATGTTGGGCACTTCAAACGAGAAATCGACCTCGAAATGCTCTTCCAGCTCCTTGCGTTGATGGTCGTTCATGATGTCATAGATAAGGGCGTGTACTTCCCGCTGATCCAGGGCTGGCAAATTGATCTTGCGCACCTCGCCATCAACCCTGATCATCGGTGGGACCCCGGCCGAGAGATGTAGATCCGAGGCATTATGTTTTACACTAAAGGCCAATAACTCTGTGATATCCATAGACTTGTCATTCTCCCATCACAAGATCGTTAACGAAATATGAGCCAGATTTCCCAACAGCTTATCCAGGTCAGGAAACGCATTCAGCTGGCCGCCGACTCGGCCGGACGGGATCCGAACCTGATCCGCCTGCTCGCCGTCAGCAAGACCAAACCCCTCGCGGCCATCCAGGATGCCTATGATGCCGGACAGCGCTGCTTCGGTGAATCCTACGCCCAGGAAGCCTGCACCAAGATAGACTCCCTGCGCGACCAGACGGGCTATGCCGATATAGAATGGCACTTTATCGGCCCCTTGCAGTCGAACAAGTCCAAGCAGGTGGCAGAGCGTTTCGATTGGGTTCAAAGCATTGATCGCGACAAGCTGATCGAGCGGCTCTCCCGACAGCGACCGGCGCAGCTTGCGCCGCTAAATATCTGTCTGCAAATCAATATTAGCGGAGAGAGCAGCAAATCCGGTACGTCAGAGCAAGAGATTTTCCGGCTGGCTCAGCTGGTCAATCAATCAGAACGTCTGGTGTTGCGTGGTCTGATGGCCATTCCACAGCACACTCAAGATCACGACATATTGGCGCAGCAGATGCTGCGTATGCAGGCTCTGTTCACCCGGCTTGCGCAACAATACCCCACTGTAGATACCCTCTCGATGGGCATGACGGAAGATTTGGATCTCGCCATCTTGCACGGCAGTACCATGGTGAGGGTTGGTACCGCCATCTTCGGTGCCCGCGATTACCCCTGACAGGCGCCCTGGCACATCACTCGCAAGAGGGCCTGGCGCCTGGTCACATGAGCCAAAATGGGGCTCATTGCTGCGGCAGGCCCACAGACATCATCAGCAGGAGAGCTTGATGCAACACAGAACCATCGCTTTTATCGGGGCGGGCAACATGAGCCGCAGTATCATTGCCGGGCTCCATCAATCGGGTTATCCGGCAGATAGGATCCTGGCCGCCAACCCCAGTCGCCCCAAACTCGATGCGCTGGCCCAACAATTTGGGATCGGCATCAGCCAGGATAACGCCGAGGTCGCCAGAATGAGTGACGTCATAGTACTGGCGGTCAAGCCGCAACTGATGGCTGCCATGCTGGCGGGTCTGGTCAGCGAATTGGGCTCATTGGACGGCAAGCTGCTCATCTCCATCGCGGCCGGCATCCGAGTCGAGCGCCTGAGCGAAATGGCCGGCGGTCATACCCGAATCATCCGCACCATGCCCAACACCCCTTCTCTGTTGGGGCTGGGTATGACGGGCCTCTATGCCCCGGCTGGCATAGACGCAGAGGATCGCCACTATGCCGAGCAGTTGATGCAAGCGGTCGGCAAGACCCTCTGGGTCGAACAGGAGTCTGGTATCAATGGCATCATCGCCGCCGCCGGCAGTGCCCCTGCCTACTTCTTCCTGTTTATGCAGGCCATTGCCGAACAGGCCGAGGCCATGGGCTTTAGTCCAGAGCAGGCTCGTTTGCTGGTGCAGCAGACAGCCCTTGGTGCCGCAGCCATGGTGGAGCAGAATCCTCAGCTGTCGCTGCAAAGCCTGCGTGAACAGGTGACCAGCAAAGGTGGTACAACGGCCGAGGCCGTACGCACTTTCCAGGAGCAAGGCTTGCTGCCGCTCACCGCCAACGCCATGCAGGCCGCCGTTACCCGCGCCGCCGAGATGGAAAACCTCTTCTAAACCAGGAGTCCAGATGAACACTGCTTACTTTTTGATTAACACCGTCTTCGATCTCTACCTCATGGTGGTACTGCTGCGCGTCTGGCTGCAGTGGGCGCGGGCCGACTTCTACAACCCCATGAGCCAGATGGTAGTCAAGCTGACCAACCCGCTGGTCGTGCCCATGCGCCGGCTCATCCCGAGCCTGGGTAGCCTGGATCTCGCCTCGGTGGTATTGGCACTGCTGATAGCCTTCGCCAAGCTGGCCCTGCTCAAGACCATGAACGTCATGGTCGCCGATTGGCTGACCCTGGGCCTGTTTGCCTTGCTGACCGTGCTGAAGAAAGCAGGCTCCATGATCTTCTGGATCCTGTTGATCCGCGCCATCCTGAGTTGGGTCAGCCAGGGTCGCAACCCCATCGAATACGTGATGCATCAGCTCACCGAACCCTTCCTGGCCCCCATTCGCCGCATCTTGCCAGCACTCGGCGGCCTGGATCTCTCCGTACTGGTCGCCTTTATTGGCCTGCAGGCCATAAACTATCTGTTAGGTGATCTGTTTGGTCAGCTGTGGTGGATGATCTAATGCCTGCCGTCGCCTGGCAGGATGACGCCCTGGTGCTGCACCTGGTCATTCAACCCAAGGCGAGCCGGGATCAGATAGTGGGTCTGCATGGTGAGGAGCTGAAAGTGGCCATTACGGCACCGCCGGTCGATGGGCAGGCCAATGCCCATCTCATCAAGTTTCTGGCCAAGCAATTCAGGGTCGCAAGGGGGCAGGTACAACTGCTGCGGGGCGAACTGGGTCGACACAAGACGGTGGCGATCGATACGCCCAGGCAGATCCCGGCCGAGATAGCCGCCCTGCTCCCTGCGATCCCAAGCTAATTCGATGAGAAGGATGACACGATGAAAACAGCATGGGGTTGCCTGCTGGCCCTCCTGATGTCGCTACCGCTGCATGCGGAGCAAATGCAGGCGCTCGGCCCTTGGCAGGTTCACTACAACGCCTTCAACTCCAGTTTCCTGACCCCTGAGGTCGCCAAGGCTTACGGACTGGAGCGCAGCCGTTACAACGGCATTATCAACGTTGCGGTGCAGGACAAGAACGGCAAGGCGCTGACGGCGGGTCTGACCGGTGAGGCCAAGAACCTGATCGGCACCATTCGCACCCTCAACTTCCAGCAAGTGAAGGAGGGGGAAGCCATCTACTATCTGGCGGTACTGCCTTATCGCAATGAAGATACCTACCAGTTCACCATCAACATCATGGCGGACGGTCGGCACGAGATCCTCAAGTTCCAGCAGACCTTCTACGTAGACTGACCGGCTGGTTGCACATCACAGACAAAAAAGGGGCATCCGTTGATGCCCCTTTTTCTATCGAGCTCCTGCCATCAAGGCTCGGGATCGACGAACTGCAACTCGGGGGAATGTGAGGTGAGTACATCGGCGCAATAGTCCCAGGTCGAGATTCGGTAGTGCTGAATGTCGTCATCCAGATGCAGACCATCGGACTCTTGATGAAACCAGCTGGCAAAGCGCGACGGCGTGATGAGCTGGATCTGCTCCTCGATGCTATGACTCTCTTTTCCCTCTGCCAGATCGCAATCTTCCATCACCCGCACCGCCAGGATATGGCGAAAGTGCACGCGACACAGGGCCAGAGGAGGCAAGTCGATGCTGCGGGCGCGACCAAGCACCACGGTCAATGAGTCACCCCAGATATCCTGATGCAGTTCGGCGACGACAAGACCCGGGGGAAGTTGACGGGACGGAGCCCAGGGGACGGCGACCTGCCGAATGGCGTTTTTCTGTTCCATCGTCTACCTCCACTACAGCGAACTGTATAACTTGAGTGTATCCGAAACGAAAAGCGGTGACAGCGGGAAGAAAAAACCCGGCGAGCGCCGGGTTTTGGGAGATTACTTGACGGCGTCTTTGAGCGCCTTGCCAGCCACAAAGGAGGGCACATTCGCGGCAGCAATCTGGATCTCTTTACCGGTTTGCGGGTTGCGACCGGTACGGCCAGCGCGATGGTTCACCTTGAAGGTACCAAAACCTACCAACTGGACTGCATCACCTTCTTTCAGGCTCTGGGTGATACCGTTGATGATCTCTTCCAGGGCCACTTTAGCCTGAGCTTTGCTCAGATCCGCTTTGGCGGCAATTGCATCGACAAGTTGAGCTTTGTTCATAACATTTCCTTTATGATCGGGCATTTAGCACTTGGTCACTCTATGCAAAAAAAAAGACTCAGGCAAAGGCTTTATCCCGACGCTGGACTCAAATGCTGGGCTTTTCATCAAGAAGTGCGAAAAAAGTCACAGAACCAGTCAGGGTACGGCTTATTCTGACCACAGCAGCACCAAAGATGAGCAGACCATGGAAGGTGCTTGTCACAGTCCCCCCGGATGAGGTAACAATATCCTTACATTGAGGTTGAGCTTAGATCTACTTTCCTGATGGCCGTTGCTGTCGTCACTCAGGAGGCCGGAGCCAGAGTGCTCCCAGCTAATGCCCCATGGAGGGACTATGTTAACTGAACTGGAAAAGACCAAAGACGCGCTGGCAGGAAAGCACAAGGCGATCGATGACTGGCTCGAGGCGAGGCAAGCCCTGCTGGTTGAATATATCCGTCTTGCCGGGCTCAGCCCCTCACGCAGCAAACAACAGCGCTGCCTACCCGGTTGTCCCGAACTGCAGCAATTTTGCGAACAGCTCGTCGACTATGTCAGTGCCGGCCACTTCGAGATCTATCACCATGTCGTCAACGCCTTCGAGCAAGCCAGCGGCGACAGCCTGGAGTTAGCCAAACGCATCTATCCCCATATTCGCAGTTGCACCGAGTTTGCCCTCGAGTTCAACGACAAGTACAGCGATGCCGACGAAGCCCAGCTCTTGAGTCTGGATGAAGACCTCAACAAGCTGGGGCCGGTACTGGAAGACAGGTTCAAGTACGAAGACAGATTGATCACCGCCTTGCACGTGGTCGAAACCCTGAGCTCTCAGCCAGGCTGAGTAGCAATATCGGAGCCAGCGCAAATTCAAGACAGGTAGAGTGGATTACACTCAGGCGCGGGATACCACAAGGCAGGAATTGATAATGACAGAGCGTCGCCGCTTCTCACGCGTACTCTATGCAGCCCAGGCCAACCTGAGTCAGGGCTCACACACTTGGACGACCCAGCTGGTCGATGTCTCCTTGCAGGGGGCCCTGCTGGATCGTCCCGCCAACTGGCATCCAGGCCAGGATCGGGACTATCAACTGAGTTTTTCCTTGGCCGACAGTGACATAGTGCTGACCATGGCTGTAGAACTGAGTCATGAGGATGACCAGCGACTTGGGTTTTACTGCCATCACATCGACATCGACAGCGCCAGCCACCTCAAGCGCATGATCGAACTCAATGTCGGCGATGAGGCCCTGCTGCACCGGGAGCTGGAGCAGTTGCTGGCCGAACACCTGGCCCACCCCCACCCCTGACCCCCAAGAGTCAAGGTGCAGCTGCACAGATGAAAAGAGGGCATCAGGTGCCCTCTTTTCATCTCTTCGCTCAGAGCGCTTCCAACGCATCCGCCAGCTTCTTGACCGGCACCACTTCCATCCCCTCGATAGGGTGTTTGGGGGCATTGGCAAAGGGCACTATGGCACGGCGAAAACCGTGCTTGACCGCCTCTTGCAGCCGCTCCTGACCTGAGGGGACTGGCCGGATCTCGCCAGAGAGTCCCACCTCGCCGAACACCACCAGATCCTTGGGAAGGGCCTGATCGCGAAAACTCGACACCATGGCCAGCAGCAGGGCCAGATCCGCACTGGTCTCCTCGACCTTGACGCCGCCCACCACGTTGATGAAGACATCCTGATCCGCCATCTGCAACCCGCCATGACGGTGCAGCACGGCCAGCAACATGGCAAGGCGGTTGTGATCCATGCCGACGGCTACCCGACGCGGGTTGGAGAGCTGGGAGTAATCCACCAGCGCCTGCAGCTCCACCAGCAACGGCCTTGTTCCCTCCCAGATAACCATGACGATAGAACCAGGGGCCTGTTCTTCCCCCCGGTTCAGGAAGATGGCGGAAGGGTTGCTTACTTCCCTCATTCCCTGCCCCGTCATGGCGAACACACCGAGTTCATTGACGGCGCCGAAGCGGTTCTTGTGGGAGCGCAGGGTGCGAAAACGCGAGTCATGGCCGCCATCGAGCATGATGGAGCAGTCGATGCAGTGTTCGAGCACCTTGGGGCCCGCCAGGGTGCCATCTTTGGTGACGTGACCCACCATGAAGATGGCCACATGGTTCTGCTTGGCATAGCGGGTCAGGAGCGCGGCAGACTCTCGTACCTGAGAGACAGATCCCGGTGCGGACTGCACGTCCGCCACATGCATCACCTGGATGGAGTCGATCACCATCAACTGAGGCTGCTCCTGCTGGGCGATGAGGCAGATCTGCTCAACGCTGGTCTCGGACAGCATACGCAGCTTGTCGGTGGGCAGGCCGAGGCGGTTGGCCCGCATCGCTACCTGCTGCAAGGACTCTTCCCCTGTGACATAGAGGGTCTTCATCCGCTCCGCCAGACCGCACATGGTTTGCAGCAGCAGGGTCGACTTGCCCGCCCCAGGACTGCCACCGATCAATACCGCCGATCCCGGCACTACGCCGCCCCCCAATACCCGATCCAGCTCCTTGAAACCCGAGCTAAAACGGGGGATCTCGGTGGTGGCGATCTCGGCCAGGGTCTGTACCTTGCTGCCGACGGCACCGGCATAGCCGCCGTAGCGGGCCCCCGTGCCCGGGGTCGCGGTGCCAAGACGCACCTCTGTGATGGTATTCCACTCCTTGCACTCGCCGCACTGGCCCTGCCAGCGGCTGAAGGCGGCGCCACACTCGGAGCAGACGTAAGCTGTTTTATTTTTGGCCATGGATAACTCGGGGACAGGATGAATGCCTGCTTGATATACTCGGTTCAGCCCGACAGATCAAACCCGGAACCGGAAAATTGACTTTCCGTAGCAGGAACACATGGACCTAGCCCAACAGCAACCACTGATAGATCAACTCATTACCCTGCAGCGGGAAGCCGATTTTGAAGAGCTCTTCTTGCGTCTCACTGCGGAACAGAGCAGCAACACCCGCTTTCTACTGAAGATGGAACTCAATCGGCGTGGCGCCGACAGCCGCCGGGTGCTCGACATGCGCAGCGACTGGCCGCAGGCCTGCCGGGTGTTTGAGTTTGCCGGTGTCACCCACTTCATGCCGGATGAGGCGATCGCCCAGTTCCAGTCCCACTGCTATCTCTACCGGGATCGCTATACCCTGGGGGTCTACGAGGCGATGCAGGAGTGGCAGCGCAAGGCCCACAGCCGGAGCCTGCCGCCAAGCCAGCATCAGCCGGGCCAGCTGCGTCAACTCGATGTCAATCTCATCACCTTCGCCAGCTATGTGGGCCGCAGCCAGGACAGGATGCACTTCAGCTCTCCCCTTGAGCTGGCGCTGGTCAGCGGTGAGCGGCTCAGCGCAAAGAGTTCGGACCTCTCCATCGGCGGTATCCGGGTCTCGGTGCCCTATTTGCCACGTTTCGAGTCCGGGGATAAGGTGCTGGTGTACTTCCATGGCCTGGACAAGGAGTCCCCGCACCCCTGCCTCGCCACAGGGATAGGTTATCGCATCCTGGGTCAGGAGAGCCGTGATGAGAGGTATTGGCTGCGTCTGGTACGTGAGGAGGAGAATGCCCCCTTCGATGAGTACCTGGCCCGCTTTATCGACAACAACAAGGGCCGTTATAGAGTCAGCGTGGATCACCTGCTGTCGGCGGCCATCATCAAGGGTTACGAGCAGTTCTTCCTGCCACGGATGAGTGGCTTGCCACTCTTTTTCAGCAAAGAGAGTCCGGGGGAGCCGCCCAGGCTCGAGGTGGTGCTCAAGAGCGAGAACAACCTGCACCTGCTCGAATATTGGCGCGACGAGAAGAATCAAGGGACCCTGGCGGGCCTTTTCCCACCCCGTCGCTTGAGCGCTCTGCTGCCCAGTGGTGATGAGTGCCGCGAGACCCTGATCTACAGCTTCACCCACGCGGTACGCAGCCACCTCTATTTCTTCTCTGCCACCGCCGAGGAACTGGTCGAAAGCAGACTGCGCGACCTCTTCTTTCAGGTGGCCGCCAAGAGGCCCAGTTTCCGGGTTTACAAGCTCTCCCTCGACCCCTGCACCCTGACCGAGGCAGACATCAGTAGTCTGCCGACCCAGGAGCTCCCCTTGAGCCAGGACAAACTGCTGCATGCCAGGCTGGAGCGACTCGGCTATGTCGGGCTGTTGCAGGAGATCCCGAGCGAATCGGTGCGGGATGAATACCTGGCCCAACCCCAGGGGCAACACAATGCCAATGCCTTGCAGCGCTTCGGCCACGAGGCAACCCCTCCCCTCTTCGAAGTAGAAACGCTGCACTATGTCCAGCTCAGGCGCGAGGCCCGCTACCTGCACAAGACTGCGGTCGCCCTGCGTCTGGACGAACAAGCCTGTGTCGGCTGGACCCGTGACATCTCAGCCCACGGCATGCAAGTCGAACTAGAAAGCCCCTTCCCCGGCAGCAAGGGCGATCTGGTCACGGTTTCCCTGCCCAGGCTGCAACCCCTCACCAAGCAGCTGGATCTGCAGACCTTGCGCTATCGACTGGTCAACCTCAATCAGAGCCGAACTGTGCTGCATCTCTGCATCGAGGGAGAGCCGGAGCGCCACAGTGGTCGCCAGTTTTTCAGCCTGCTGATCGAGAGCAACCGCACCAAGCTGAAAACCGCACAGGGGCTGCGTCGGTATCGTGGCCTGGCCCGGGCCCTGCGCAACATTTACAGCCACCACGTGTTCAGCAACCCCATCTATATCAACAAGGGCAAAAACAGCATCAAACCCGCGACCCTGGCGCTGGCCCCTCGGCCCCGCTCCCTGGCTCGCCTGCTGCAAGCCTGCGCCGAGGCCCCCGAGCAGGGCAATCTCTACCCCCTGCTCCAGGGCGATCTGCTGCGCCAGCTGATGCTGGATCCCCTGCGCGCCATGGCGCGGGAAGATTTACCCAGGGAGGTCGAGATCTATATCAGCTGGCAGCGGCTGGCCAATGGCGCCCCCCAGTTCCACAGTGTGGCGGCCAGCACCCTGGTCGACATTGGGGCCAAGCGTGACTTTATTCGCCATGCCAGGCTCAAGGGAGAGTTCTACTCGGTGCAGATGGGGCTGTCGCGCACCGGCCGACCGGACACCAACTTCATCGCCAGCGAACTGGATTACATCGCCAAGTTCGCCATTCATAAGGCCAAGCGGCTGGAGGACGAGCTGTGGAGCGTGGTCGGGGTCGGCGAGCTGACCGACACCACCCAGGCCACCTTGCTGCGTCTGGGGCTGGATCCTGGTCAGCATGATAGTGCGGGGCCCAGGCGCCCGCGTTAAGATGAGATAAGAGAACGCGGATCAGCTCACTGATCCGCGTTTTATGTTTGGGGCGTTCTTTCTTATCTGCATCCCATTGTCCGCGTAAACACGCCGCTCAGCCGGCAGGCGGGTGATCCAGCCAACGGAGCACCTCGGGAAAGTGATCCTCGATGGCCTGGGGCGCCGTCAGCATGTTGATGTGGTCGTAATCGAGCCGATTTCCCCTGTCCCGGCCAAGCCGGGTGTGACGGGGCTGGGCTCGGATCCCCAATTCTGCACCGAAACGATACACGTCCTCGGGATGACCCAGCACCCGGTCCGCCTTGGCCGAGATGAACCAGAGGGGTGGCCAAGGGACCCGCTCGGCCGCCTCATCATAGGCAAAGCCATCATAGGGATCCTGCCAGGGGCCACACTTGACCCAGGGGATCGTCTCCTCCAGATAGCGCAGCGGCTCATCGTCGGCACCTATCTTCAAGCGGCGCGCCGCCAGAAAACCACGGCGTCGAGCCAGCCAGGGGGCCAGCCGATTCCAGATAAGATCGACCTTGAACCAGCGCTCCGGACTATGGACAGAGATGCCGCGCTTGCAGCCAAAGAACAGCAGGCTCGCAACCCCCGCCGCCAGCTCGGGAAAACGGACCAGGGTCGAGGCCATCAGGACCCCGCCCCAGGAGTGCGCCACCCAGTGTACCTTGTGACCGGGGTGACGGGCCCTTATCCAGGCCTGCAAGGCAGGCAAGTCCTCGGTGATAAGTTCATGCTGACCATGATCCTGGACCTTGGCGATACTGGGCTCACTCCGACCACGGCCGCGAAAATCGGCCACGTAGACCTGATACCCATGCCGGGCCAGGAAGCAGGCCAGCCCCTTGCCCGACTCGGTGTAAAAAATACGGCCATTCTCGATGGCCCCATGTACCATGAGCACAGGCTCGGCCTGGGTGACCAGCGTGGGGCCTATCTGGCGCAGGTGCAGCTTGTGCTCTCCGCAAGAGACGAAGTGAGAGTGTTGGAGCAGTTCCATCATGACAGCCTTGGTGTGGAGCCATTCCAGCGAGTGTCGGCACAGGCACGTGCCCCCAGCAGACAGATGACCCCCTCCAGATCGTGATGATCCAGACAGGCACTCGCCTGGGCGCGCACAAGCGGCTTGGCGTGAATGGCAATCCCGAGCCCGGCTACCGCCATCATCTTGAGATCGTTGGCGCCATCCCCCACAGCTACCGTCTGGGAGGGGGCGATCCCGCACTCGGTAGCAAGCTGGCTGAGCACCCGTGCCTTGGCCTGCGCATCCACGATTGCCCCGGCCACTTGACCGGTCAGCTTGCCATCCGCGACTGCCAGCTCGTTGGCAAAGATCGCATCCAGGCCCAGGGCCCCTTGCAACTCACCGGCGAAACGAGTGAAGCCGCCCGATGCGATGACCAGCGTCCAGCCTGCCTGCTTGAGAGTATCAACCATCAACTTGAGCCCCGGCATCCAGGGCATGTTCACGGCGACCTCATCCAGTATGCTGACCGGGGCCCCGGCCAGCAGCGCCACCCGGCTGCGCAGGCTGTCGGCAAACTCCAGCTTGCCCTGCATGGCGGCGGCGGTGACGGCAGCCACCTGCTCCCCCACCCCGGCCAGGCGGGCAATCTCGTCGATACACTCCATCTGTATGGCGGTGGAATCCATGTCCATCACCAGCAGACCCGGCTCGGTGAGGCTAGGCAAGGCTGCCAGATGACAGATGTCTATGGTCCAGGTTTCACTTCGGATGATATCGGCCAGGACGGTGGAAAAGCTGTCGGTACCTATCAGCAACAAGGGCACACCGGCAATACGGGCCACAGGATAGAGGCAGGCCGGTATCCCCTCCAGCGCCAACAGCGGTGCCAGTTGTTGCAGGTGCCGGGCGCCAAGGTCATGGCCGAACAGTACCAGCCAGCCCCCCGTTAAGGGACGGGTGGTGCCATGCAGGCTATCGAGACGCAGATCCCACAGGGGAAACGAGGCGAGCTGGGCGGCCCAATCGGTGGGGGCTTGAGGTAAGTTGGACAACAACATGAGCGAAGAACCTTCCTTGGATGTCGGGGGGATAAGCAGTGCGGGCCAGAGTAGCTTATTGCTTTTTATACAGGCAAGCGCCAAGATCCCGCCAGCACCCGCAATCAGGAGAGTCCCTTGCGTCATATGCCTGTCAAACGTCTGCTGAGTCTCGGCGCCGGAGTCGCCCTCGGCGCCTGGGTCCTGGCTTTGCTGATCCACATGCAAAGTGCCAGTCAGGCGGCCTTGCATGATGAGGCGCGCACCCGGGCCCAGGCTCTGGTCAGCTATGCCAGCCGCGACATGCGCCGCTGGCTGAAGGAGGACAACGAGAATGAGCTGGAACGCCTCGCCCAGGAGCTGGCTCAATCCCCCGAGATCCTCGATGTCACCCTCTATGATGCCCGTGGCGTCCCCTTGGCCCAATCGGACAATGCGCTTCCTATCGACAGCCTGCTCCCCATCGGCACGGATAACGCCACGCCACCGAACCAGGGCAAGGGACGCCTGCCCTATGTCGAAGAGATCCTCGACGGTGACAAGACCCTCGGCTATCTGAGGATCACGCTGGAAGAGCAGCAGATGCTGGCCAAGCAAGACAACCAGCTCAAGGTCAATCAGGAGAAGCAGCGGCTGATGCTGCTGGTGATGCTGATGGCGGGATTGCTCATCTCCTACGGGGTACGGCGCAACTATATGCGGGTACGAAAGCACAAAAAGAAGAGCGCCCCTGTGAGCGCTCCCGGTGCCAACGATCCCCCTCCCGGGCTAAGTTGACGATCAGTCTGACACTATTTCCCAGGCTCCATCCGGATTCTGGCATGCCGTGCCAAACGCATCTTCTTTCTTGCCGCCCACAGTGATGCTCTGCTGGAACTCGCGGCAGTAGCGACCATTGTTGCTGGTGCCGTCCCGCACTGCTGTCACCGAGCCTGAGGCGTCGCCATCATTCCAGGTGATGGGCTGGTTCAGGGGAGCTGTGGTCGCCTTGACTTGGGCCGCCTCGTGTTCCCGCTGCTGCTCCTCATTGATGTTATCGAGTATTTTCAATGTGATGGCAGTGAAGGCCAGCCATTTCCAGGCATCATTGTCGTCATAGTAGCTGCCATAACCGCCATACCAGTGACCATAGGGGCGCACCACCACCACATCGTGATAGACCCTGCGTCTATTGGGTGGCACCACTATGTGATTGTGATTGTTGTTGATGACCACATTGTTGCCTTTGATGTCGCGGCGGTTGTCGACGTGGCGATTGTTGACCTTGTGGTTACCGTCGAGCGGGTGATCCTGCACATGGGTGTTCACTGGGCGTCCAGCCTTGTCTCTCGCTCTGACGCTGCCCCAACCCTCATTGAATTTTACCGCTTCCCTGTGCTGGGCCTTGTGAGGCACTGCCGCCTTGCGCTGCACCGCGTGCGGTTTCGTCACCGGATGATGCGCTGGCCGGTGTTGCTGTGCTCTCGGCTGGTGTCTGCCATCCGCAGCCAGTACATCCTGCCAGAGCATCGGGGTCAGCAATGTCAAGGCGAGAAGCGGCGGAGTAAGGATATTCATTCGTTTCATGCTCTTAACCTCAAGGGGACTTGCCCGGAAGTATAGACAGCTCCCTAGCGACCCTGCCTCTTCTCAGCCCATCGAGACCATAAAAAACGGCGACCTGATGGTCGCCGTTTTGCATGAAACCGAAGCCGTGGATCAGTCACCCAGCAGCACGGAGTCCAGTGCGATTTCGATCATGTCGTTGAAGGTCAGCTGACGCTCTTCGGAGGTGGTCTGCTCACCGGTACGGATGTGATCGGAAACGGTGCAGATGGTCAGTGCCTTGGCACCGTACTCGGCGGCCACGCCGTAGATACCGGCGGCTTCCATCTCGACACCCAGGATGCCGTATTTTTCCATCACGTCGAACATGGAGGGATCCGGGGTGTAGAACAGGTCGGCGGAGAAGATGTTGCCCACGCGCACCGGCACGCCCTTGTTCTTGGCGGCTTGCACGGCATTGGCCACCAGACCGAAGTCGGCGATGGCCGCGAAGTCGTGATCCTTGAAGCGCAGGCGGTTGACCTTGGAGTCGGTGCAGGCACCCATTCCGATCACCACGTCGCGCAGTTTCACGTCTTCACGCACGGCGCCGCAGGAGCCCACGCGGATCAGGGTCTTCACGCCATAGTCCTTGATGAGCTCGGTGGCGTAGATGGAGCAGGACGGGATGCCCATGCCGTGGCCCATGACGGAGATGCGACGACCCTTGTAGGTGCCGGTGAAGCCGAGCATGCTGCGCACGTCACACACCTGCTCGACGTTCTCCAGGAAGGTCTCGGCGATGTATTTGGCGCGCAGGGGGTCACCCGGCATCAGTACGGTGTCAGCAAAGGCGCCATCTTTCGCATTGATATGAGGAGTTGCCATTCTCTTGATTCCTTCACACTAGGTTGAGTTTTATTGTCTTTATTGGTTGCCCGCCACCGAGGTGGCGGGCGGGTAAATTACAGGAAGCAGATACCCTGCTGCAACCTGGGCAGACCGCGCCTGAGAGCCGCACTGCCCAAGGCCGGCATCAGAGGAAACTGGTACCGTATTCCAATTTCGGCAAACCGTGGTAGGCCGCTATGCTCTGGCCGATGTCGGCGAAGGTCTCGCGACGACCGACGGAACCCGCCTTGACCGGCTTGCCGAAGAACAGCACGGGGATGTATTCACGGGTGTGATCCGTGCCACCCCAGGTCGGATCGCAGCCGTGGTCGGCGGTCAGCACCACCACATCGCCGTCCTGCAGTATCTCGAACAGCTCCGGCAGACGGGAGTCGAAGTACTCCAGCGCATCGGCGTAGCCCTTGACGTCACGACGGTGACCGTAGGAGGAGTCGAAGTCGACAAAGTTGGTGAAGACGATGGTGTTGTCACCGGCCGCTTTCACCTCTTCCAGGGTTCTGTCCCACAGCTCGGTCAGACCTGTACCCTTCACCTGCTTGGTGATGCCCTGGTTGGCATAGATGTCGGCGATCTTGCCGATGGAGACCACCTGGCCACCCGCTTCTTTCATGTAATCCAGCACGGTCGGCGCCGGCGGCAGCACAGAGTAGTCGTGACGGTTGCCGGTACGCTTGAAATTGCCCTTGCCGCTGCCCACGAACGGACGCGCGATGACGCGGCCTATGTTGTAGGGTTCCAGCAGCTCGCGCACTATGTGGCACAGCTCATAGAGCTTCTCGAGGCCATAGGTCTCTTCGTGACAGGCGATCTGGAACACGGAGTCGGCAGAGGTGTAGAGGATCGGCTTGCCGCTGCGCATGTGCTCTTCGCCCAGATCATCCAGCACCTGAGTACCGGAGGCATGGCAGTTGCCGAGGTAACCCGACAGCCCAGCCTTCTCGACGATGGCGTCCAGCAGCTCCTGGGGGAAGCTGTTGTGGTGATCCTTGAAGTAACCCCACTCGAACAGCACGGGCACACCTGCAATCTCCCAGTGGCCGGACGGAGTGTCCTTGCCGGAGGAGAGCTCCTGGGCGAAACCGTAGGCACCGACTACCTCGATATCCTTCTTCAACCCTGCCGGGAAGTAGCCGGAGGCCAGCTCCCCTGCGTGGCCCAGACCCAGCTTGTTGAGGTTTGGCAGATTGAGGGCACCACGGCCTTCAATGTCACCCGCCGCGCACGCCTTGGCGATATGGCCAAGGGTGTTGGCGCCTATATCTCCGAATTTGTCGGCATCGGCAGCGGCGCCAATACCGAAAGAGTCCATCATCAGAATAAAGGTACGTTTCATGGGAGTTCCCCCTGTTACAAATCGGTCAGACCGATACGACGGTAAACCTCGGGCAGCGCCTCTGGCTGGGTGTCGCCGATCCTGATGGCAGCCTGCACCATGCGGGCAGCCTCGGCAAATTGAGCTTCTGTTTGAGCGTGGATCAGGGCGAGCGGCTTGTCAGCCTCGACGCACTGGCCCAGACGGATAAAGTCGGTCAGACCGACCGCATAATCGAGTTTGTCCCCGGCGGCGCGGCGACCACCGCCCATGGCGACCACGGCCAGGCCCAGTTCGCGGGTATCCATGGCGGTCACGAAACCGCTCTGCGCCGCATACACGGGGCGAACGATGGCTGTCTTGGGCAGGTAAGCATCGTAGCGCTCCATGAAGTCCGCCGGGCCACCGAGGCCGGTCACCATGCGACCGAAGATCTCGGCGGCCTTGCCGTTGTCCAACACCGCCTGCAGCTTGGCACGGGCATCCTGCTCGTCACTCGCCAGGTTGGCGGAGATGAGCATCTCGGCGCACAGGGCCAGGGTCACTTCATGGATGCGCGGATTGCGATATTCACCGGTCAGATAGCGTACCGCCTCGCGCACTTCCACGGCGTTGCCGGCGCTGGAGGCCAGCACCTGGTTCATGTCGGTCAGCAGGGCAGAGGTGCGGCAACCGGCACCGTTGGCCACGGCCACTATGCTCTTGGCCAGCTCTTCGGACGCTTCAAAGGTCGGCATAAAGGCACCTGAGCCCACTTTCACATCCATCACCAGGGCTTCGAGCCCGGAGGCGAGCTTCTTGGAGAGGATGGAGCCGGTGATCATGGCGATGGACTCGACGGTGGCGGTGATGTCACGCACCGCATAGATACGCTTGTCGGCAGGGGCCAGATCGCCGGTCTGGCCGATGATGGCGACACCCGCCTCTTTCACCACCTTCAGGAAGCGATCGTTGTCGACCGAGGTCTGGTAGCCCGGAATGGCATCCAGCTTGTCCAGGGTACCGCCGGTGTGACCCAGGCCACGACCGGAGATCATGGGCACGAAACCGCCGCAGGCGGCGACCATGGGGCCCAGCATTAGGGAGACGACGTCACCCACGCCGCCGGTGGAGTGCTTGTCGACGATGGGGCCACCCAGGTTGAGGTGATCCCAGTTCAATACCATGCCGGAGTCGCGCATGGCGCAGGTCAGGGCAACCCGCTCATCCATGGTCATGTCCTTGAAGTAGACAGCCATGGCCAGCGCCGCTATCTGCCCCTCGCCGATGCTGTTGTTGGTAATGCCCTGGACGAAAAATTGAATCTCTTGGGTACTGAGCGCTTCACCGTTGCGCTTCTTTCGAATAATTTCTTGAGGCAAAAACATCTTTCATTCCCTCCGCCATTGCTGGCGTTACATAAGTTGTTATCCCTGCCCGTACGCCATCTGGCGGGGGCATAACAGGGCGAGCCAGGCTCGCCCCTTATCAACTTAGTAACCGCTGGTGTTGGCAGGCTTGTCGCCATGACCCAAGGTCGCCAGCAGGCTGGCGAGCAGGCTGGAGGCGCCGAAGCGGAAGGTGCGCGGGGAGACCCACTCCTTGCCAAGGATCTCTTCGGCCATGGCCAGGTACTGGCCAGCAACGGCGGCATCTTTCACGCCACCGGCAGGCTTGAAGCCGACGCTCGGGTTCTTGGCCTTGATCACTTCCATCATGATGCGGGCGGCGATCGGGGTCGCATTGACAGGCACCTTGCCGGTGGAGGTCTTGATGAAGTCGGCACCGGCATCGATGCAGATCTCGGAAGCGCGACGGATCAGCGCTTCTTCTTTCAACTCGCCGGTCTCGATGATCACCTTCAGCAGCGCCTTGTCGCCACAGACTTCCTTACAAGCTTTGACCAGATCGAAACCAACCTGTTCATTGCCAGCCATGAAGGCGCGGTACGGGAAGACCACGTCCACTTCATCGGCACCGTACGCCACGGCGGCGCGGGTTTCGGCCACGGCGATCTCGATGTCGTCGTTGCCATGGGGGAAGTTGGTCACGGTGGCGATGCGCACGTCGGCAGCGCCGATGTCACGCAGGGTTTTGCGCGCGATGGGGATGAAACGGGGATAGATACAGACGGCGGCGGTGAGGCCAGCCGGAGACTTGGCCTTGTGGCACAGGTCGATCACCTTCTGATCGGTGTCATCATCGTTCAGGGTGGTCAGGTCCATCAGGTTCAGGGCGCGTTGGGCGGCCAGTTTCAGATCGGTCATGAAATTCTCCAAAGTCTTTGATTTGGCCCCATGAGGCAGACGAGTCAGCTGCGCAGAGGCAGTTGGCCGACAGGTTCCACCCAGCATGCGGGCATGGAAATACAGTGCGACTGCACGGGCAATAGACTGTAAATAAGGCAAGAGCCCTGTCACTTTCTTACAAAAGTGCGGACTTGGTTCCATGAAGACTTGAGAAAGGTCATGCACATCAGACCCTGATTCCCAATCAATTCCATTTGACCGCCAACACCCGATCCCATCGGGCATTAGTCAATGCCAGCAGCCTGCTGGCAATGCCTATTTCAGCCGAGATACCCCCTGTTTGCAAGCCGGATTTGCCAATTCCAGAGGTATCTCACACCGGGCAAATCCACCATTACTCCCTTGTCAGGAGAAGAAACGAGTCAATATCCAAGAGTAGGCGACACCACCAAGGTAGACTCCTACGATACCCATCACTCCGGATAATACCGGTGGTGCCGGGATCGGCAATTTGAGGAAAGAAAACAACAGGCCGACGATGAAGCCGGCAACCATGGCCAGTAACACTTCGTTCATAGAACCTCCGGTTTGACTCACTTCTTTATTATCAGTTTAGGGAGGAAAACGGTTGTCAGCTCCCCAAATGCGAACGCCACAGCATTTGCTGTGGCGTTCGGCTTAAGGCTTGTCAGCCGCACTTACATCGCGGACAGAGCCAGGAAGAAGCCTGCAATGGTGGCAGACATCAGGTTGGACAGGGAGCCTGCCAACACAGCTTTCAGACCAAAGCGCGCAATGTCACCACGACGGTTCGGTGCCATGGAACCCAGACCACCCAGCAAGATAGCGACGGAGGATAGGTTGGCAAAGCCGCACAGGGCGAAGGAGATGATCGCCTTGGTGTGGTCGGACATGACCACGCCGTTGATCAACAACTCATCTTTCAGATATGGAGCAAAGTTCAGGTAAGCCACGAACTCGTTCACCACCAGCTTCTGACCGATGAAGGAACCTGCGACGGTCGCCTCGCTCCAAGGTACACCAATCAGGAAGGCCAGCGGGGAGAATAACCAGCCCAACAGCAGCTCCAGAGAGAGCTGGGGATAGCCGAACCAGCCACCAATCCCGGAGAAGATACCGTTGATCATGGCGATCAAACCGATGAAGGCCAGCAGCATGGCGCCGACGTTCAGGGCCAGTTGCATACCGGAGGAAGCGCCGGCGGCGGCAGCATCGATCACGTTGGCTGGCTTGTCATCCAGGTCGCCATCGGCGCTATTTTCGTCATAGTTCGGGCTCTGGGTCTCAGGCACGAGCAGCTTGGCGAACAACAGACCACCGGGAGCTGCCATGAAGGAGGCGGCGATCAGGTATTCCATCTTGACGCCCATGGCGGCATAACCGGCAAGTACGGAACCGGCAACGGAAGCCAGGCCACCACACATGACGGCAAACAGCTCGGAGTCAGTCATCTTGCCGATGAAGGGACGCACCACCAGCGGGGCCTCGGTCTGACCGACGAAGATGTTGGCTGTTGCAGACAGGGACTCAGTACGGGAGGTACCCAGGACTTTTTGCAGCGCGCCACCGAGCAGCTTGATAACAAGTTGCATGATGCCGAGGTAATACAAAACGGCAATCAGTGAGGAGAAGAAGATGATGACTGGCAGAACACGGAAGGCAAATACAAAGCCACCACCACCAAATACTTCAAACATCTTATCGCTGACCAGGCCACCAAACAGGAAATTAATACCATCCTGGCCATAGCTAATGACGCTGGAAACGGCACTGGATACGCCGACCAGAATATCGCGACCAACCGGAACATACAGAACGAATGCCCCCAGACTGGCTTGAATAACAAACGCACCAGCCACGGTACGGATGTTGATTGCCTTGCGGTTGCTGGAGAACAGCACCGCGATAAGGATAAGCGTCGCCATCCCTACCAGACCCATGATCAAACTCATTGTTATCTTCCTCGTAGTAGCACCTTCCAACTTGTTAATAAGTTGTGTCCCAAACTTATCAATCAAGGGTGCGCATTATACTAATTGGCTCGCGACAAAGTATAAGGGCGGTCACATTTTGTAAGCATCAAATCGACCAACTGACGTTAAATTAGACCGCAAACGATTTTTATCCGCGTGCTTTTTCACCCAAGGCCATCTGGAAGTTAAATAAATGTTGGTGTTTTATTTGTTGAGATGAAAACTGTGATATGTGGATTCACACAACACCCTTGCAACATGCTCGATAGGCAAACGTTTTACACTTGCCAGTTCATCAAGCACCTTTAATAAAGAGAGTGGCGAATTACGCTGCCCTTGCGCCCCCGAGAGGGGCATGTCAGGCGAATCGGTTTCCAGCAAAAGAGACTCGAGCGGCATGGCCGCCACCGCTTCTCTGGTTTTGTTGGCCCGCTCATAGGTGATGGTGCCGCCGATCCCCAGCTTGAAGCCCAGCTGCCAGAAACGCTCGGCCTGATGCAAAGAGCCGCTGAAGGCGTGAATGACCCCTCCCCTGGCGGGCTTGTTGCGGCGCAATATCTTGAGCACATCGTCGTTGGCTCGCACCGAATGCACGATGAGCGGAAGGTCCATCTCCATGGCCAACCTCACTTGTGCCTCAAACAGAGCTAACTGCCCCTCCTGGACAAGATGGGAGCGACCATCCAGACCGCACTCCCCGATAGCAACCAAGCCCGCCGGACGTTCGGCAGACAAGGTCTCGAGCTGCGCCATCACATCCTCTGGTTGATCAGCCACGAAGCATGGATGCACGCCCAGAGCAAAGAAGAGATCGGGCTCGCTAGCCGCCAGCGCCATCACCCGCCGCCAATTGCTGGCGCCGATAGTGGGGATGATGAAGCCCGCAATACCACGCAGGCGGCATTCGGCCAGCAGTGCAGCGCGATCCGGATCGAACTCGGGGAAATCGAGGTGGCAGTGGCTGTCAAACAACCTCATAGAACAGGGCTCGCTATATCAAAGAGAAGAGGATATGCAGGCTACCGAGTGAAGGAGCGGACCCCCTTAACCCGAGTTTAGCCCGCCCGGTCCAGTCCCGGGCCGACAAGTCGCAAGGGGCATGCCCCAGGACTCAGAGCAACAAACTCAAACGGGTCAACCGGGATCATTCATGGTGCTGACTGCTTTTCAGCGGGGGGCGACACCGACTTGGGATTGTCAGCCTTGGCCTCCCTGCGCTGAGGTGTGCAGCAGCGTCGATACTCAGGGGCAAGGCCCCAGCGCTGACTCCAGGCATCGTAACGGGCAAGCCAGCGTAACAAGATAGCTTTCATGGTCGACTCCTTGTATCTATCCATTGAACACTCTACGACCGTGCGCTTGGCTCGCCTAGTAGGGCCGGACAGACGGCGTTATGGCATGTCGAGCGGCAATAACAGACCCATGATGATTTCGTCGACATGGCGAGTATCCAGCCAATAGGCGTTGCGCCGGGTACCTTCATCAATAAACCCACATTTTCGATAGAGCCCATGTGCCGCCAGGTTATGGGCCATCACCCCCAGCTCCAGGCGCTTGAGCTCGCCCCAGCCCTGACTCCGGGCCCCCTGGCGCAACCCCATCACCACCTGGGCGCAGTGGCGATTGCGCCGCAAGCCACCCCCGATCATCACCGCGAACCCTTGCACCTCGCAGGCCTGGGTCAACAGCCACATACGCTGATTGGCACTGGCATGCATGGCGGCCAGACGCTGACGCTGACGCTGCCCCTCGATATCGGATGAACGCTCCCCCGCCTCGAACAGCATGAAACGGGTCTCCCGATCCAGTTGCCCAAAGAAGTGATCCAGCGCCGCAGCATCCTCCACACTCGCCAAACGAATCATCACCCCTGCTCTCCCTGCCTGGTTGTTACGCCTGTCTACAGCCCCAAAAAAAACGACTCCATTTGGAGTCGTTTTTATCAGAGCCATCTGGCTAATTCAAATCAGCTCTTGTTCGGCATGCCCACACAAGCCACGGCTTCGCCAACAAGGCGATTATCAGCTTTTGGCTGGCAGGCTCAGGCGGGCAACGGCTTCTACGTGCATGGAGTGCGGGAACATGTCCACCGGCTGCACCTCGTCCAGCACGAAGCCCTGCTTGACCAGATAGGCCAGATCCCGGGCCAGGGTCTGCGGGTTGCAGGAAACGTAGACCAGACGGCGCGGCGCCATGGCGACTAGGGTCTGCAGCACAGCCTTGTCGCAGCCCTTGCGGGGCGGATCCATCACCACCACGTCGGCGCTCACGCCCTGGGCATGCAGCTCTGGCATCAGCTGTTCGGCCTTGCCCACGTGGAATTCGGTGTGCTCTATGCCGTTCAGGGCCGCGTTGCGGCGGGCATCGGAAATGGCGCTCTCGACCGACTCTATTCCCACCACCTTGGCTGCCTTGGCTGCCAGGAACAGGGAGATGGTGCCGATGCCGCAATAGATGTCGAACACCGTCTCGCTGCCAGTCAGCTCACTGTATTCGAGGGCCTTGGAGTAGAGCACATCGGTCTGGCTCGGGTTGTTCTGGAAGAAGGAGAGTGGCGAGATCTCGAATTCGAGTTCGTGGATCTTGTCGCGAATGACCCCTTCCCCCAGCAGCACCCGGTTGCTTGCGCCCAGAATGCGGTTGGTACGCTCGTCATTGATATTCTGTACCAGGGTAGTGATGGGCAGATCCGCCAGCGCAGCCAGCAGCTCGGCTTCAAACGGCAGGGTCTCACCCAGGGTCACCAGCACCACCATCAACTCACCGCTCTTGAAGCCCTTGCGGGTCATCAGGTTACGTACGCAGCCACTGTGGTTGACCTCATCATAGGCCGCGATGTCGTGCTCGCGCATCCAGCCGCGAACCCGGGCGTTGAGCTCCACATGCAGGGAGTCCTGCACCGCGCAATCGTCGGCGGTGATGAGTGTGTGAGAGTGCTTGCGATAGAAGCCAATTTCGGCCCCGGCCTCAGTTCTCCGCACCGCATACTGTGCTTTGTTGCGATAGGCGAAGGGGCTATCCATGCCGATGATAGGATTGACCTGAGTCGCCAAGCCGGCTTGATCCAGCGCACTCTGTACCAGTGCCTGCTTCAACCTGAGCTGGGCCGGATAGGCCAGCGGCCGTACCTGGCAACCGCCGCACTCGGTATTGGGGCAAAAGTCGGCCACCCGATCCGCGGACGGCTGGGTCAACTCCACCAGCTTGCCGTGCAGGTAATTGGGTTTGACTTCGGTCAGCTCGACCAGGGCTTGCTCGCCGGGCAAGAGGCCCTCGACAAACAGGGGGCGATCGAACAGGCGACCCTTGCCATCCCCTTTGTCGGTCAGTTCTAGGATATCGATCTGATGTTGGTGTCCCACTAACGGCATGAGCGGCTCCGAAGGCATTGATGAAAGGGTGAAAGCAGGGCTGACCCGGCTACCCCAAATAAAGGGTGGCAGAGTTTAGCGGAGATCCGGCCAAATTGCAGGTATAAAACATCGCCAGAAGAAAACAGCCAGGGGACGAACCGGCCATACCGCCAGGTATAAAAAAGCCACCGGATATGACCGGCGGCGTGATTGGCAAGTGGTCTGCGCCTTTACTGGCTGTAGGCCTTCTCCCCATGACTGGTAACGTCCAGGCCTTCGCGCTCCGCATCCTCCTTGACCCGCAACCCGATGAGCATATCCACCAGCTTGTATGCCAGAAAGGCAACCACACCGGACCAGAGAACGGTCACGCCCACACCTATGGCCTGGATCTTGACCTGGGCCAGGATGGAGTAATCTGGCGCCACCTGGTTGGTGACATAATCCCATACCCCAGTCCCCCCCAGATCCGGGCTGGCGAACACGCCGGTCAGGAGCGCGCCCAGGATGCCGCACACCCCGTGCAGGCCGAACACATCCAGACTGTCATCGGCGCCTAGCAGTCGCTTGAGGCCATGCACACCCCAGAGGCCCGCCACCCCGCTTAGCAGCCCCATGATGAGCCCCCCGCCCACACCGACAAAACCGGCGGCCGGGGTGATCACGACCAGCCCAGCCACGGCTCCAGAAGCCGCTCCCAGCAAGGAGGGCCTCCCCTTCATCAGCCACTCGGCCAGTGTCCAGGAGAGCGCAGCCGCAGCCGGAGCCAACCAGGTGTTGATAAAGGCCAGCGCGGCCGTGCCATTCGCCTCCAGGGCCGAACCTGCGTTGAAACCAAACCAGCCGAACCAGAGCAAGGAGGCCCCAATCATGGTCATGGTCAGGCTGTGGGGTGTCATGGCATCACGGCCATAACCAAGACGCTTGCCGACCAGATAAGCCCCCACCAGCCCGGCCACGGCCGCATTGATGTGAACTACGGTACCGCCCGCAAAATCGAGATCCCCATGCTGGAACAGATAACCGGCGGTGGCGGTGGCGGCCGTTGCGGCCTCAAGACTGGTATAAGCGTCAGGCCCTGCCCAGTACCACACCATGTGCGCCAGCGGGATGTAGGAGAAGGTGAACCAGAGCACGGAGAACAGCAGCACGGCGGCAAACTTGATGCGCTCGGCGAAGGCGCCCACGATCAGGCCGCAAGTGATGGCCGCGAAGGCCCCCTGGAACACGACATAGATGAATTCGCTGATACCCACTCCCTTGCTGAAGGTGGCTGCGATGGAATCAGAGGTTACCCCTTTGAGCAGCAACTTGTCGAAGGAACCATAGAAGCTGTTGCCTTCGGTAAAGGCGAGCGAGTAGCCATAGACCACCCACAGCACGCAGATGAGTGAAAACAGGCTGAACACCTGCATCAGCACGCTCAACATGTTCTTGCTGCGCACCAGTCCACCGTAAAACAGTGCCAGACCCGGGATCGACATCAGGATCACCAGCGCCGCCGACAGCAGCATCCAGACATTATCCCCTTTGTTGATAGTCACGGCAGCGACGGGCTCGGTGGCTGCGACCACATCCTGTGCCCAGCTTGGGGCCGCCAGCAAGGTGGTCAGCGCCACCGAGCCTGTCATCATGAGTCTCTTGCGCATGTCATCATCTCCTTCCCTGTATTTCCGGCAACGGATCTGTTTTATTTGCTTATGAAAATGTGAATTCGGTGGCTCATATAAAACATTCCCGACCATCTCTTCCATCACCGTCTTGGCTGATGTGCCCTTATTGGTGCGCCATCATGGCAAGCTGATGAGGTTGAAGCATAAAACAGGCCAGTTAAAAAACTCTTTTCTATCAGCAAATTGAAAGGTAAAAGCACGAAGCAGCACCATAATAGTGCAATCAATGCGCCAATCCATGCCATGCTGCACCGCGACCGGGCAGCGCCCGGCGATGCACCTGAATGGCGCAACGCCTGGCTGCCAGTAGCGGGTTGCTGGGCGAGCCTGTGCTGACGGGAAGCCAGCCGCACTGGCCGCGGGGATAGTTCCGCTATCGGCTGGATTGGCAGCCAACTCAGCAAGCTGCGGGACACTGAGCGGAAATGGCGGCTCTATCAGGCTTGTTGAATGGATGGCGACATTGACTGGCAAGGAGCGCCGCCCCAGACGTGATGTCCGGGCGTACCACCAGCAGAGGTATAAAAGATGAAGACGCAGTATTTTGCAGCAACCAGCTTGGATGGCTTCATCGCCACCGAAGATGACTCACTTGACTGGCTCTTCCCCCTCGGCAACGTAGCCGAATCCAGCTACCCGGAGTTCATCGCCAATGTGGGCGCCCTGGCGATGGGCTCGGCCACCTATGAGTGGATGTTGCGCCACGCCGAGCGCGTCACCGCCGAGACAGGCTCCGCCTGGCCCTATCACCAACCCACTTGGGTGTTCTCTAGCCGTCCCCTGCCAAGCATACCGGGTGCGGACATCCGTTTCGTCAATGATGAGCCACGCCATATTCACCCCGAAATGCGGGCGGTGGCCGGGAAGACCAACATCTGGATCGTGGGGGGTGGCGATCTCGCCGGCCAGTTTCATGATGCTGGTTTGCTGGACGAGCTTATCCTCCAGGTGGGCTCCGTTACGCTAGGTCAAGGCAAGCCTCTGTTTCCCCGCCGGGTACTTAGCCCTGTGCTGACGCTGACCGACGTTCGTCAGATGGGAAGCAGCATGGTCGAGCTGCGCTATGAGATAGCCAGGCCGGTTTGAGAGAATAACGCAAGATTAGAGGGGTCTAACAAGCCAGGGGCACCCGCCGCCAGGATGTGAAGCCTCAGTGCACGTA
This sequence comes from Aeromonas molluscorum, assembly GCF_051376105.1. Classification (NCBI taxonomy): domain Bacteria; kingdom Pseudomonadati; phylum Pseudomonadota; class Gammaproteobacteria; order Aeromonadales; family Aeromonadaceae; genus Aeromonas; species Aeromonas molluscorum. The sequence goes on from NZ_JBPQCY010000001.1 coordinate 1,750,882, forward strand.
TCCAACAAGCAGACCGCAGGCCGGGCCCTCTTGTTGCGGCAGGGTTGGCAGCCTAACGTCGGGGTACTGCGCATCAGCACGGTGTCCCGGGCTACACGACCTCCTGCATCCCGTTGTCTGTTGTGCTCGCCACTTGCCCGCGTGGGCGAGTACAGAAAAACAAAAGGCCATCCGCATGGATGGCCTTTTGTCATTGAATTCTAGAATGGTGCCCGGGGTCGGACTCGAACCGACACGTCTTTCAACGGCGGATTTTGAATCCGCTGCGTCTACCGATTTCGCCACCCGGGCAACTGCGAGGGATTATACGAATGGCGCTTCGGCATGCAAGGGGTTTTTCGCGCACGACCTCTCGTTTGCTCATTTATTCAACGCCTTGCCGTTGATTGCCCAGTTACTTAGAATGCCCTCAACTTTTTAATGGAAACCTACCCATGGCCAAGCGCAAGACAGTCCAACCTTTCCAGGTCACACCCCCTGTTCATTCGCACCCTTCCGCCGGGCTACTGCGCCGCCTCGGAGCCCTGCTCTATGACTACCTGGTGGTTATCTCGCTGCTGGTGATCGCTGGCTTCATCGGCATGGGCATTGCCCAACTGCTGCTTGTGACCGGTCTGGTGACCCTTCCCGAAGGGAAAGATGTCAGCTGGCTGCTGACCGGCCCGCTCTACAGTGCCTGGCTGGCGCTGGTGATCTTTGGCTTTTATATCTGGTTCTGGACCCGGGCCGGCCAGACCATTGGCATGCGCGCCTGGCGACTGCGCATTCAGAATGTGGACGGCAGCAATATTCGCATCACCCAGGCCATCATTCGGCTGGCCACGGCAGCCTTTGGACTCGGCAATCTGATGTGCCTGTTCGATCGCCAGCGTCCCAAGGCATTCCAGGACATCTGGGCTGAGTGCGAGGTGATAGTACTGAGCAAGCAAGAGAACCTGAACATGCTCAATAAATAGGAATGGGGAGATGAAGAAAGGGCACCGCCGGTGCCCTTTCTTGTCTCTAGCCACTATGACTCCATTAGCGTCTGCGACTGAGGATATAGAGGGATATGCCGCCAAACAGCAGACTGGGCGCAACGGCCGCGATAATGGGTGGCACCGCATAGACCAGACTGACCGGACCAAACACGCGGTCACTCACATAGACCACGAAGCCGGTCATGATCCCCATCAGCATGCGTGCCCCCATGCTCACCGAGCGCAGCGGCCCGAAGATGAAAGAGGAAGCGAGCAGTATCATGGCGACTACCGACAGCGGCGCCAGCAGCTTGCGCCATAGCTCCAGTTTGTAGCGCCCCGCGTCCTGTTTGTTGGCATCCAGATAACCGACATAGTCGCGCAAGCCGGAGATGGAGAGATTCTCCGGATCTATGCTGACCACACCGAGCTGTTTGGGGGTGAGATCTGACGTCCAGGTCATCTGGGGGAGATCCTCGCTGAGGATACGGGTCGGATCGTCAAAGCGGGTTGCATGGACAGATTTAAGCAACCAGTGGTGCTGCTCGAACATCCCCTCCTTCGCCTGTACCACATCGATCAACTTGCGCTCCGGCGTGAAGCGATAGAGGGTAATGCCCATCAGGGCGCCATCATTGCGCACCCCGTTGATGTTGACGAAATTGTGGCCATCCCGGGCCCAGACCCCGGAAGCCGATACGGTCAGTCGCCCTTCGGACATGGCACCGGCCTTGATATCGTCTGCGGTACGCTTGGCGATGGGCGCCACATACTCACCCACCAGACTGAACACCAGCATCAGCGGGATGGCCGTCTTGAGCGCCGCCACCACTATGCTGAGCTTTGAGCGACCGGCGGCCTGCATCACCACAAGCTCGGAACTGCTTGCCAGCTGGCCCAGACCGATCAGCCCCCCCAACAGTGCCGCAAGGGGGAAGAAGAGTACCGCCTCCTTGGGCATGGAGAGCATGACGAAATAGAAGGCGTTGACCATGTCATAGTTGCCATCGCCGACCGACTTGAGCTGCTCCACATACTTGATGAGCGCAGAGAGGCCGACCAGGGTCACCTCACACAGCAGGATCGACATGAAAATGACCCGGCCGATATATCTATCGAGAATGCCAAACATCAGCAGAGGTTCCTATATTGCAGCATCATGCGTTTTCTCTTGGAATACCGAGCGCAGAACGGGTTTGCCCTAAAGACGACCCGATTGATATGCCTATCGAGCATGCCAGACATCAGTAGAAATCCCTATGTGGCAGCATCAATGTGACCCCGAATTGAAGAGTCGCCCTTTGACCCCATTCCACCAGGCGGTGCCCTGCAGGTTGAGTGGCACCCCGATCAACAGCAAATAAGCTATCGGTACCCAGAACATGCCTGGCCAGTGCGGGAGACGACCACTGTCGATGGCCGAACGTGCCGCCGACAGCAACAGGAAGTAGGAAAGATAGAGCAAGATAGCCGGCAGCAGCTTGGCGTAGCGTCCCTGACGGGGATTGACCCGGGCCAGGGGAACCACCAGGAAGGTGAGCACAGGGATGGAGAGCGGCAGTGAGATACGCCACTGCAACTCGGCCATCAGCTGGTTATCCTGGGTACCGAACAATTCCATGGTTGGCTTGGCTGCCGATTTGCGATTGGAGTGCTCGGCCTCTTGCTGACGGATGACCAGGCTGTACTCGCGAAAATCTGAGTTCTGAAACTGCTTGCCATTGAAGTGTCCCTCATAGCGGGAACCATCCTTCAGAGTCAGCCACTGCAGACCATTCTCATCCACGGTCACCTGGCCTTCGGTCGCAATCACCACGGACGGCGGCGTCGTGCCCTGAGCGCGCTGCAACACGAAGATATTATGCAACACTGAGCCCTTGTCATTGAGATCCTGGATATAGGCCACCAACTTGCCGCCATCGAGCTCCATGAAGCGGCCCGCCTGCAGGAAGGAGATGCCCGGATCGGCCTTGAACTCGTCGATCACCTGATACTCGCGCTCCTTGGCAAGAGGCGCGACCCAACCGGTGTTGAAGGCTGCCACCATGGCGGTCAAGAGCGCCAATATCATGGTGGTCACCATGACCCGACGCGGACTCACCCCCACCGCATGCATCACTGTCATCTCACTTTCGGCATAGAGACGGCCGTGAGCAAACAAGATGGCCAAAAACAGACTGATAGGCAGCATCAACAGCGCCATATTGGGCAAGTTGAGCAGCATCAAAGTCGATATGAGGCGCGTGGGCACCTCACCATCGGCGGCATCGCCAATGATCTTGATGAACTGTTGGCTGACGAAGATAAGCAGCAGCACGAACAACACTGCCAGCTGGGTTTTCAGGGTTTCCCTGAACAAATATCGGAAAACGATCACAGTCATTCCCAAGTAAACTTGTGTTTTTAGTCGAATGCCTGAAAAATAGGGCCCTATATTGGATTTTTACCAGTTTGAACTGCGGAGCCTGTGGCTGTTCGCTCCGCCTCTGATACCCAACAAGCACTGCATTATTCAATAAAAGGTGCCTTTTGTCTTTAGGATGTAGGAGATTCCATGGAGTTCAGTGTAAAGAGTGGCAGTCCTGAGAAGCAACGCAGCGCCTGCGTCGTGGTGGGTGTATTTGAACCCCGCCGCCTCTCTCCGGTGGCCGAACAACTGGACAAGATCAGCGATGGCTACCTGAGCTCGCTGCTGCGCCGTGGTGACCTGGAAGGGAAACCAGGCCAGATGCTGCTGCTTCATCAAGTACCGGGTGTGCTGAGCGAGCGTGTCCTGCTGGTGGGCTGCGGCAAGGAGCGGGAGCTCGATGAACGCCAGTACAAACAGATCATCAACAAGACCATCACCACCCTCAACGAAACCGGATCCATGGAAGCCGTCTGCTTCCTGACCGAGTTGCACGTCAAGGGTCGTGACACCTACTGGAAGGTCCGCCAGGCGGTAGAAAGTACCAAGGCTGGCCTCTACAGCTTCGATCAGTTCAAGACCAATAAAGCCGAACCACGTCGCCCGCTGCGCAAGCTGGTATTCAACGTGCCGACACGTCGGGAACTGACCATAGGCGAGAAAGCCATCTCCCACGGCCTGGCCGTGGCGAAAGGGGTTCGGGTCTGCCGCGACGTGGCGAACATGCCGCCCAACGTCTGCAATCCGGCTTACCTCGCCTCCCAGGCCCGTCGCCTGGCCGATTCGTATGACAATATCACCACCAAGGTGGTGGGCGAGCAGGAGATGGCCGAACTCGGCATGAACTCCTACCTGGCAGTGGCCCGCGGCTCCGAAAACGAAGCCATGATGGCCATCATCGAGTACAAGGGTCACCCTGAAGCCAAGCCCATCGTGCTGGTCGGCAAGGGCCTCACCTTCGATTCGGGTGGCATCTCCATCAAGCCGGCCGACGGCATGGACGAGATGAAGTACGACATGGGTGGCGCCGCCTCCGTGCTCGGTACCATGCACGCCCTGGCCGAGTTGCAGCTGCCCATCAACGTCATCGGCGTGCTGGCGGGCTGCGAGAACATGCCAGGTGGCAATGCCTATCGCCCGGGGGACATCCTCACCTCCATGTCCGGTCAAACCATCGAAGTCCTGAACACCGATGCCGAGGGTCGCCTGGTATTGTGTGATGCACTTACCTATGTGGACAGATTCGATCCGGACACAGTGATTGACGTCGCCACCCTGACCGGTGCCTGCATCATCGCCCTGGGCCATCACACCTCGGGTCTGCTGGCCAATCACAATCCGCTGGCCCATGAACTGCTCGGCGCTTCGGAGCAGGCTGGCGATCGCGCCTGGCGCCTGCCGATGTTCGACGAGTACCAGGAACAGCTGGAGAGCCCCTTTGCCGACATGGCCAACATTGGCGGCCGTCCGGCCGGAACCATCACGGCTGCCGCCTTCCTGTCGCGCTTCACCAAAAAGTACAACTGGGCTCACCTGGACATAGCGGGTACCGCCTGGAAGAGCGGCAAGGACAAGGGCGCCACTGGTCGTCCGGTGCCTCTGCTGACCCAGTTCCTGCTCAACCGGGCCGGTGTGGACATTGAAGAAAAAGAGTGACCATCCGCCAGCCTGCTGATCTCGATCTTGCTCAACAGGACTAGCATGGACATCAAAGAGAAGGAGTGACACCCGGTGGGCCTGTGCTACCCATGCCCTGGCCCTCCTGTTACCCTTAACGCACAAGGAAGAGGCTCGCCTCTTCCTTGTTTCATTACAGAACTGACGGGCAGGGCAACCGCTGCGCTCCCGCCGACAAATCTGCGGCGCGCAGCCCAGCTTGCGCCAAGCGCCGTCACCGCCACACGGGATCGAACCTGATGAGCCAAGTGACCTTCTACCTGATGAGCGAACCGGATGAGACCGGAGCCAGCGCCTGCGAGCGGCTCGCCTGCCAGTTGGCGGCCGAGAGCTGGAGCAGCGGTCACCTCTATGTGCATTGTGCAGACCAGGCTCAGGCCGAGCGACTCGACGAGCTGCTCTGGCAGCTGCCGCCGGATCGCTTCGTGCCCCATCAGCTACAGGGCGAAGCGGGCCAAGCCCCGGTAGAAATTGGCCATCAGCCCCCCAAACGGCGCTACGCCCGGCTCATCAATCTGGCCTGGGAGGTACCTTTGTTTGCAGGGAACTTCCCTCAAGTGGTAGATTTTGTCCCCACTGACGACACGCAGAAGCAGCAAGCCCGCGAGCGCTACAAGCACTATCGCCAGGCAGGCCATGCTCTCGAGATGAGAGACCAGCCCGCACTTGCAGCACACAATCCGGCGCAGCCCTGACTGCCCCCATTTTTATCCATCAGAACCTATCAGCATACGGCGAGACCATGGAAAAGACTTTTAATCACAATGCCATCGAACAGGCGCTCTATCAGCACTGGGAATCCCAGGGTTACTTCAAGCCCCACGGTGACACCAGCAAAGACTCCTTCTGCATCATGATCCCGCCGCCGAACGTCACCGGCAGCCTGCACATGGGTCACGCCTTCCAACAGACTCTGATGGACACCCTGATCCGCTACAACCGCATGCAGGGCAAGAACACCCTGTGGCAGGCAGGTTGTGACCACGCCGGTATCGCCACCCAGATGGTGGTTGAACGCAAGATAGCCGCCGAAGAGGGTAAGACCCGCCACGACTACGGCCGTGATGCCTTCATCGACAAGATCTGGCAGTGGAAAGAAGAGTCCGGCGGCACCATCTCTCGCCAGATGCGTCGTCTGGGCGACTCCGTGGATTGGGAGCGCGAGCGCTTCACCATGGATGAGGGTCTCTCCGAAGCCGTACAGGAAGTGTTCGTGCGCCTCTACGAAGATGGCCTGATGTACCGTGGCAAACGCCTGGTCAACTGGGATCCCAAGCTCAACACCGCCATCTCCGATCTGGAAGTGGAAAACCGCGAGATCAAGGGCCACATGTGGCACCTGCGCTACCCGCTGGCGAACGGCGCAAAAACCAGCGATGGCCAGGATCACCTGATCGTCGCCACCACTCGCCCGGAAACCATGCTGGGTGATACCGCCGTTGCCGTGAACCCGGAAGACCCCCGTTACAAAGCGTTGATCGGACAACACATTCTGCTGCCGCTGGTGAATCGTCTGATCCCCATCGTCGCCGACGAACACGCCGACATGGAGAAGGGCACCGGTTGCGTGAAGATCACCCCGGCCCACGACTTCAACGATAACGAAGTGGGCAAGCGCCACAACCTGCCGATGATCAACATCTTCACCCTGGATGCCCATGTGCGTGCCGAGGCGGAAGTCGTTGATGGCAACGGCAACCCCAGCACCGCCTATGATGCCGCCCTGCCGAGCGAATTCGCTGGCCTGGAGCGCTTCGCTGCCCGCAAGGCGATTGTGGCCAAGCTGGATGAACTGGGTCTGCTGGACGAGATCAAGGATCACGTGCTGCAACAGCCCTACGGCGATCGTGGCGGCGTGCCCATCGAGCCGATGCTGACCGACCAGTGGTATGTGCGGGTGGCCCCCATGGCCAAGGACGCCATCGCCGCGGTAGAAGATGGCCGCATCCAGTTCGTTCCCAAGCAGTACGAGAACATGTACTTCTCCTGGATGCGCGACATTCAGGACTGGTGCGTCTCCCGCCAGCTGTGGTGGGGTCACCGCATCCCGGCCTGGTATGACGAGGCCGGCAAGGTCTATGTCGGCCGTGACGAGGCCGAAGTGCGCGCCAAACACAATATTCCGTCCGTGACCGTGCTGCGTCAGGATGAAGACGTGCTCGACACCTGGTTCAGTTCCGCCCTGTGGACCTTCTCCACCCTGGGCTGGCCGAACAACACCGAGGCGCTCAAGACCTTCCACCCGACCGACGTGCTGATGAGCGGCTTCGACATCATCTTCTTCTGGATAGCCCGGATGATCATGATGACCATGCATTTCATCAAGAACGAGGATGGCACCCCGCAGGTTCCCTTCAAAACCGTCTACATCACCGGCCTCATCCGGGATGAAGAGGGCCAGAAGATGTCCAAGTCCAAGGGCAACGTGCTGGATCCCCTCGACATGATTGACGGCATCAGCCTGGAAGATCTGCTGGAGAAGCGCACCGGCAACATGATGCAGCCGCAGATGGCCGAGAAGATCGGCAAGCGTACCGCCAAGCAGTTCCCGGAAGGGATTGATGCGCACGGCACCGACGCCCTGCGCTTCACCCTGGCGGCGCTGGCTTCCACCGGCCGCGACATCAACTGGGACATGAAGCGCCTGGATGGTTACAACAACTTCTGCAACAAGCTGTGGAACGCATCGCGCTACGTGCTGATGAACACCGAAGAGCAGGATTGCGGCTTCTCTTCGCAAGGTAATGGCGGCGAGATGCAGTTCAGCCTGGCGGATCGCTGGATCCAGTCCCAGCTGCAAGTGGCCATCCGTGATTTTCGCACCGCGCTGGATACCTATCGCTTCGACATGGCCGCCGGCATCTTGTACGAGTTTATCTGGAACCAGTTCTGCGACTGGTATTTGGAGCTGACCAAGCCGATACTGGGTAAGGGTTCCGAGGCCGAACAGCGTGCCACCCGTCACACGCTGGTCACTGTACTGGAGACCTTGCTGCGTCTGGCTCACCCCATCATCCCGTTCATCACCGAGACCATCTGGAAGTCGGTGGCGCCGCTGACCGGTGTGCACGCCGATACCATCATGCTGCAAGCCTTCCCACAGTTCGACGCGACCAAGGTGGACGAAGCCGCCATGGCAGATCAGGAGTGGGTGAAGGAGTTTATCGTCAGCATCCGCAACATCCGCGCCGAGATGAACGTGGCACCGAGCGTGCCGCTCAATGTGCTGCTCAAGTGCGATGCCAAAGATGGTCAGCGCGCCCGGGGCAACGAGGCCTCCCTCAAGTCCCTGGCCCGTCTGGAGTCCATCTGCGTGCTTAGCGAAGGTGAAACCGCCCCGCTGTCGGTGAAGAAGCTGATCGGTAACACCGAGCTGATGATCCCCATGGCGGGCCTCATCGACAAGGAAGCCGAACTGGCCCGTCTGGCCAAAGAGGTGGCCAAGCTGGTTGGCGAGTGTGGTCGCATCGAAGGCAAACTCGGCAACGAGGCCTTCGTGGCCAAGGCGCCGGATGCCGTCATCGCCAAGGAGCGCGAGAAGCTGGAAGATTACCGTCTCCAACTCACCAAGCTGGAAGCCCAGCAGGTGGAAATCGCCGCCCTGTAAGCAGCAACCCTGCCACAAGCATCGCCATATCGAGCCCCCTGCCAGCAGGGGGCTTTTTTGTGGCCGTCTCACAGAGCGCGTCGTGATGCGTTTTTACAAGCGGATCCCCGCCAAATTTATTACACTGCCGCAGTGTTCACTATGTGGAGTTAGCTTACTGTATGGAAATGTTGATCCTGATTGGATTGATTGTGCTCAATGGCCTCTTCGCCATGTCTGAAATCGCCATCGTCACGGCCCGCAAGGCGCGGCTCAGCAAGCTTGCCGCCGAGGGGCGCCACTCTGCGGCCATTGCATTGCGCCTGGCCGAGGATCCCACCCAGTTTCTCTCTGCTGTGCAAATTGGCATCACCAGCATAGGCCTGCTCAACGGCATCTATGGTGAGTCAGTGCTGGCCAAACCCTTCGCCCTCTGGTTGCAAGAGTGGGGGTTGACCCCAAGCACCAGCAGCCTGCTTGCCACCGTGCTGGTGGTCGTCAGCGTTACCTATCTCTCCATTGTCATCGGGGAGCTGGTGCCCAAGCGACTCGGCCAGATAAGCCCGGAGCGCATCGCCTGCCTGATGGCACGTCCCATGCTTTGGTTGGCAACCCTGACCCGCCCCTTCGTCTGGCTGCTCTCCGCCTCGACCCATGCCAGTTTGCGGCTATTGCGGGTCAGCCAGGAGAACAACAGCCAACTCACCCAGGAAGAGATCCACGCCATGCTGGAGGAGGGCTCCGAAACCGGGGTCATAGAGGCTCATGAGCGCACCATGCTGCGCAATGTGTTTCGCCTAGATGAGCGCCGGCTCGAGTCCATCATGGTGCCCCGCAGCGACATCTGCTATCTGGATCTTGCACTTCCCTCCGAGGTCAACCTGATGCGGATGGTGGAGTATGGTCACAGCTTCTTCCCGGTGTGTGACGGCAGTCTCTCCAATCTGGTCGGCATCCTCAACGTCAACAAGGTGCTCCACGCCTATGTGCGTGGCGAAGCCATCGATCTGGCGGCCCTCACCCAGGATGGCAGCCTGCTGCCGGAGACCCTCAACGGCCTGGAGCTGCTCAACCATTTCCGCAGCCACGCCGAACACATGGTGCTGGTAGTTGACGAGTATGGTGAGTTGCAGGGTCTGGTGACCCAGCAGGATCTGCTCGAAGCGCTGGCGGGTGATTTCCAGCAGGGTGAAGATCAGGACAACTGGATTTTTCAGCGTGCCGACGGCAGCCTGCTGCTCGATGGGCTCATCCCCCTGCCAGAACTCAAGGATTGTCTGGGGATAAGCCGCCTGCCAGAAGAAGAGGATCATCACTATCACACCCTGGGCGGTCTCATCATGCTGCTGCTGGGACGAGTGCCTCAGACCGGGGATCTGGTCTCCCTGGATCAGTGGCATCTGGAGATCGTCGACATGGATGGTCTGCGTATCGATAAAGTGTTGGCGACCTCAACCAAGCAGTCGGCCGAGGCCGTGGAGTAGGCATTATGATGGAGCAGTTTTCCCAGTTGGCGCACGCCTTCATGACCCAGGATCTCGCCACCCTGTCAGATCCCAGGATGGCCTTCATGGTCTGCTGCGTGCTGCTGACCTTTCTGGTGCTGGAGAATGGCTTCATTCCTACCGCTTTCCTGCCCGGGGACAGCTTGCTTATCCTGACCGGGGTACTCATCTATCAGGAGGTGATCTCCCCCTGGGTGGTGCCCCTGTTGGTAGTCGCGACCTTCGTCGGAACCTGGCTCGGTTACATGCAGGGCCGCTTCCTCGGCCACACCCAGACCTACCATCGCCTAATGTCCCACATGGAGGAGAAGCACAAGCAGAAGGTGTTCTACCTGCTCAACAAATACGGCATCCTGACCCTGATCACCGCGCGCTATATCGCTTTCGTGCGAACCGTCTATCCCTACATAGTCGGTGCTACCGAGATCCCGCAGGGGCGTTTCCTGATCGTCAATCTGGTCAGCTCCATCCTCTGGGTCAGCCCGTTGGTGAGTCTGGGTTATTACCTGAGTCACACCAAGCTGGCTGCCCAATATGAGACCCAATTCCTCAGCATCATCCTCTACCTGCCGCTGGTGCTGCTCGCGGCCGGTCTGGTAGCGCTGATCTGGCGTTGGCTGGTGAGGCGCAAGCCCACGCCGGAACAAAATAAACCCTGAATGAAAAGGCCATGGCAACATGGCCTTTTTTAATCACGATTATTAATAAAATAGCCGCCGCCGACCTTGTAAAGCCACGACAAAAATGCGTGAATCTACCGCCTTTTTCTGGAGTTGGATGGAGTTGTCGTATGAGGGGTCAGATGCGCACCTTGACGTTGTTGAGTACATTGGCTGGCCTCATGCTGCCCGCCCTGGTCATGGCCGCGCCCAATCCTGCAAAACTGCAATTGCAGTCGAGCAGCGCCCTGGTGATGGAGGTCGGCACCGGCAAGACGCTCTATCAGAAGAATGCAACCAGTCGCCGCCCCATCGCCTCTCTCACCAAGCTGATGACGGCTCTGGTGGTGCTTGATGCCAGGCAAGATCTCAACCAGACCCTCACCGTGGACAGCAACGATCGCGACGCCATCAAGCACACCTATTCTCGCGTGCGCATGGGGACCAAGATCAGTCGCCGTGATGCCCTGCACCTGGCGTTGATGTCTTCGGAAAACCGCATGGCCTCGGCGCTGTCTCGTCATTACCCCGGGGGACGTGCCGCCTTCGTGCGTGCCATGAACGCCAAGGCCAAACAGCTGGGGATGCGCAACAGCCGCTTCCATGATGCCACCGGCCTCTCCAGCAGCAATGTCTCCACCGCCCAGGATCTCGCCAAGCTGATCGCAGCCGCCTATCGCCAACCACTGATCCGCCAGTTTACTCAGGACAGCGATGAAGAGATGCGCTTCGCGGTACCGGGTTACAGCCTGCACTTCAATAACACCAACCCCCTGGTCAAGAACCCTGACTGGGATGTGCGCCTCTCCAAGACCGGCTTCACCAATGAAGCGGGGCGCTGCCTGCTGATGCGTGCCAAACCGGATAACAAGGAGTTGGCGATTGTCCTGCTCAACTCCTTTGGCAAACGCACTCCCATTGGCGATGCCAACCGTATCCGCAAGTGGCTCAAAACCTGAGTAGAAGCTCGTTTGGCTCGATCTGACCCAAAGAGGGATGCCATGGCATCCCTCTTTGCTTTTCTGCCTCAGCCAGGGCCTTGAGAGCTTTGCAGGCCGCTTGCCTGCCCCCTTGTCCCTCTGTCTCGCGCCCCTAACATCCTCAGAGCACATTCTTGCACTAGGTGTATCAGCATTGGTGCCAACACAGATACAGCGTGTCTCTGCACTCTCTGAGCCCGGCTCAAAAGAGCGACGCGGTCGCGTCGTGGATAAGATGGCGAGTGAGCCTCGAGCCGACCAGGAAGCGCCGACATGAGGCTACCGGTGGCTTGGTGTGGTTCACCTGCAAGGTGGGCGGCAAGGCGCGATGAGGAGGCTGGGTATCAAGATAGGCTGGCGGGAGGCCGGGCTGTCACACATCCTGCCTCGCGCTTCGATAGGCGCGGGGGAAATCAACAGCCTCAGTTTGGCCCATAAAAAAACAGCCTCGACCTGAGTCGAGGCTGTCTATATGGTGCGCCCGGGAGGATTCGAACCTCCGACCACCTGGTTCGTAGCCAGGTACTCTATCCAGCTGAGCTACGGGCGCTCATTAACTTTTGACATTGCTTCTTAATATGGTGCGCCCGGGAGGATTCGAACCTCCGACCACCTGGTTCGTAGCCAGGTACTCTATCCAGCTGAGCTACGGGCGCTCACAAACTTTTGTGTACTGCTTTCAATATGGTGCGCCCGGGAGGATTCGAACCTCCGACCACCTGGTTCGTAGCCAGGTACTCTATCCAGCTGAGCTACGGGCGCTCATAAACTTTTGGTGTTGCTTTAAATGGTGCGCCCGGGAGGATTCGAACCTCCGACCACCTGGTTCGTAGCCAGGTACTCTATCCAGCTGAGCTACGGGCGCCCTGTTTTTAAAGCGATAAAAAAAGCTTACTTATCAGTAAGCCTTTTCTAAAGTGTCAACTTGCTGATGGTCAACACATGACTCTTGCTTGAGTCGTAATATGGTGCGCCCGGGAGGATTCGAACCTCCGACCACCTGGTTCGTAGCCAGGTACTCTATCCAGCTGAGCTACGGGCGCAAATGGCGGAGAAGGGGGGATTCGAACCCCCGATGCGGGTATAAGCCGCATACTCCCTTAGCAGGGGAGCGCCTTCAGCCTCTCGGCCACCTCTCCGTTTGCGGGGCTGATAATACTTCACAGGGATTTTTAGTCAAACACTTTTTTGGAGAAAAAAGACCGTTCGCTCAGCATTTGGCCAAAGAGTGGAATATTCAAACAAAATCGATACTTATCCCACTGTTTATGCCCTTGACGGACTTGTTGCCACCCCAGAAAAACAAAAGGCGACACTGTTGTGTGTCGCCTTAACGCTGCCATGAAAAGCGGCTTAGAAGTTGGGCTGGCCTGGTACTTTCTCGGCCTGTATCCGCATGTAGATCTCTTCGCGGTGTACAGAGACTTCTTTCGGTGCATTGACGCCGATACGGACCTGATTGCCTTTCACGCCCAATACGGTCACTGTCACTTCATCACCTATCATCAGGGTTTCCCCTACACGACGAGTCAAAATAAGCATTCGCTTGCTCCTGTATTCTGTTTTGTTTTTGTATCGATAATCGACATTATCTTACAAAGATACCGATATGGTAAATGGTTGAAACTAAATCAATCCGGGATTGTTGCCCAGAGGCTGTTCACTCGGCTCCTGATCCAACCCGAAGGCCGCATGCAGTGAGCGTACTGCCAGCTCCAGATACTTCTCGTCAATCACTACGGAAATCTTGATCTCTGAAGTTGAAATCAACTGCATGTTGATCCCCTCCTCACCCAGCACCTTGAACATGGTGCGGGCCACGCCGGGATGATTCCACATTCCCACCCCGACAATGGAGACCTTGGCTATCTCACCATTGCCCTGAACACAGGCGGCGCCGAGCTCACTGGCCGTCAGCTCGAGCAGAGCACGGGCACGGCGATAGTCATCGCGATTCACCGTGAAGGTAAAGTCTGCGGTGCCGTCCCCCAACGTATTCTGAACAATCATGTCCACGTCGATGTTGGCATCGCTGATAGGGCCGAGGATCTGAGCCGCAACGGTAGGCCTGTCCGGCACACCCAAAATGGTCAGACTGGCCTCATTGCGATTGAACGCAATGCCCGATACCAGGGGAGCTTCCATCCTCTCACCTCCATATGTGATTAAGGTTCCCTCGCCATCGATAAAGCTCGACAGCACCCGCAGTGGTACCCGGTACTTTCCGGCAAACTCCACCGAGCGGATCTGCAGTACCTTGGCCCCCAGGCTAGCCATCTCCAGCATCTCCTCGAAGGTGATGGTAGAGAGACGGCGCGCCTTGGGTTCAATACGCGGATCCGTGGTATAGACACCGTCCACATCGGTGAAGATATGGCACTCATCGGCCTTGAGGGCTGCCGCAATCGCCACCGCAGTGGTGTCGGAACCGCCCCGGCCCAGGGTAGTGATGGCATTGTGTTCATCACGACCTTGGAAGCCAGCCACCACCACCACCTTGCCACTCGCCAACTCACTCTGCAGCGAGTCGGTATCTATGTGAGTGATCCTCGCCTTGCCATAAGCCGAATCGGTATGAATGCGCACCTGATCCCCGGTCATGGAGACGGCCGGGCAGCCACGCCGATTCAACGCAATGGCGAGCAGAGCAATAGTGACCTGCTCGCCGGTGGAGACCAGCACATCCATCTCACGCCGCTTGGCGTCCGGATCCAGTTGCTGGGCCATGCCCAGCAAGCGGTTGGTCTCCCCCGACATGGCGGAGACGACCACCACCACATCGTGTCCTTGGCTGCGGGTCTGAGCGACCCGTTCAGCGACCGCTTCGATTCGATCCAGGGTGCCAACCGAGGTGCCACCGAATTTCTGTACATAGAGTGCCACAGATCACCTCGCCCTATTAAAGGCGCTCTTCCAGCCAGGAGTGGACAGACTGCAGTGCCGCCGGCACGGCTTCCGGTTGAGTACCACCAGCCTGCGCCATGTCAGGACGACCACCGCCCTTGCCGCCAACTTGCTGAGCCACCAGATTGACCAGCTCACCCGCCTTGACCTTGCCGATCAGATCCTGGGTCACGCCGGCGATCAGGTTGACCTTGCCTTCGCCACTGGTGGCGAGCAGCACGACACCGGACTTCATGCGGTTCTTCAGCTCGTCCAACATGCCGCGCAGGGACTTGGGATCCACGTCATCCAGGGCCGCGATCAGCACTTTTTGACCGTTAATCTCGACGACATGACTCAGCAAGTCGCTGCCTGCCTGGGCAGCCAGCTTGGCCTTGAGCTGCTCCAGCTCACGCTCCATCAGCTTGGACTTGTCCAGCAACTGACGCACCTTGCTGCCAAGGGAGAACTGATCGCCCTTGACCAGCGCAGCGGCTTCTTCAATCTGTTCGGCCAACTGGTGGAGGAAGTCGATGGCACCTTTGCCGGTCACGGCTTCGATACGACGGATACCCGCGGCGATCCCGCTCTCGGCGATGATCTTGAAGAAGCCGATGTCGCCGGTGCGTTTGGCATGGGTACCACCACACAGCTCAGTGGAGTAATCCCCCATGCGCACCACCCGCACATCTTCTTCATATTTCTCGCCAAACAGCGCCATGGCGCCGGCGGCTTTGGCCGCCTCCAGATCCATGACCTGGGTAGCGATGTCATGGTTGGCACGGATCTGGGCGTTGACCAACTCCTCGATGCGACGAATGGTCGCCATGGTCAAGCCTTCGAAATGGGAGAAGTCAAAGCGCATCCGCTCAGCACCGACCAAGGATCCCTTCTGGGTCACATGATCCCCCAGCGCCTGACGCAAGGCGGCATGAAGCAAGTGGGTGACAGAGTGGTTCAGGGCCACGGCCTGACGGCGCTCGTCATCGACTTCGGCCACCACGGCATCCCCCTCTTCCAGGGTGCCCAGCTCCAGATAACCGGTATGGATAATGGCTTTACCCGCCTTGCGGGTGTCGGTCACGGCGAAGATACCGTCATCTACCTTGATGATGCCTGTATCGCCCACCTGACCGCCTGACTCGGCGTAGAAAGGCGTCTTCTCTAGTACCACGACCGCCTCTTCGCCAGCGATGAGGCCACTCACCTGAACACCATCCTTATAGATGGCCAGCACACAGGTCTGCTCGGTCAGGGCCTGATAACCGGTGAAGGGGGTCTCGAAGTCGAGCTTGAGCACATCGTTGTAATTGACACCGAAGCTGGAAGCTTCCTTGGCGCGGGCACGCTGCTTCGCCATCTCGCTGTGGAAGCCCTCTTCGTCGATAGCTATCTCGCGCTCGCGCACCACATCGGCGGTCAAATCCGCCGGGAAGCCATAGGTGTCATACAGCTTGAACACCACGTCCCCCGGGATGACTTTGACATCGCCCAGATTGGCCAGCACATCTTCGAGCAGCAACAGGCCACGATCCAGCGTACGGACGAACTGCTCCTCTTCGATGCGCAGAACCCGCTCGACCAGAGAGAGCTGGGCGCTCAACTCGGTGGCCACATCTTTCATCTGCACGGCCAGCTCGGCGGCCAGCTTGTAGAAGAAGACATCGGTGGCACCCAGCTTGCGACCATGACGCACGGCGCGACGGATGATGCGGCGCAGTACATAGCCACGCCCCTCGTTGGAGGGCATGATACCGTCGCCGATCAGGAAGGCGCAGGAGCGGATGTGGTCGGCGATAACGCGCAGGGATTGATTGCTCAGATCCTCGGTGCCCACTATCTCGGCCGCCTTCTTGATCAGTGCCTGGAAGATGTCGATCTCATAGTTGGAGTGCACGCCCTGCATGATGGCGGAGATGCGCTCCAGCCCCATGCCGGTGTCCACGGATGGACGCGGCAGCGGTTCCATGGTGCCATCGGCCTGGCGGTTGAACTGCATGAACACCACGTTCCAGATCTCGATGAAGCGGTCGCCATCCTCTTCCGGTGAACCGGGAGGGCCACCCCAAATATGATCGCCATGGTCGTAGAAGATCTCGGTGCAGGGACCGCAAGGACCGGTATCACCCATCTGCCAGAAGTTATCGGAGGCAAAGGCGGCACCCTTGTTGTCACCGATACGCACTATGCGGTCGGTTGGCACGCCAATCTCGTTGGCCCAGATGTCGAAGGCTTCATCATCGGTTTCATAGACGGTGACCAGCAGGCGCTCTTTGGGCAGCTTCAGGGTTCCAGTCAGGAACTCCCAAGCGAAGCGGATAGCATCCTGCTTGAAGTAATCGCCGAAGCTGAAGTTACCCAGCATCTCGAAGAAGGTGTGATGACGGGCGGTATAGCCCACGTTTTCCAGATCATTGTGCTTGCCGCCCGCACGTACGCAGCGCTGGGAGCTGGTCGCCCGGTTATAGGCGCGCTTGTCGGCACCAAGGAAGACATCCTTGAACTGATTCATTCCGGCATTGGTGAACAGCAAGGTCGGATCGTTGTGCGGTACCAGTGAGCTGGACGACACTACCTGATGCCCCTGGGAGCGGAAGTACTCGAGAAACGCGTTGCGGATCTCTGATGTGGACATATACATGGAAAATCCTGCTTGATTCAGATACGGACTTTTAATCGCCTTAATGTAAGTTTTCTGCGGGGTAAAGTAAAACCCACTGGCCGCTCCTCCCTTAAAAAGCCGATGAAAAGAGACCCCGCGCGACATGCAGGGCATGACGCCCGCAAAAAGCGGCGGCCGGGCTCAGATCCTGGCTGACGAGAGACCTGAACATGCCGCGCAACGCACCCAAAAGTAGCGGCAGCCCCATGACGATCGCCAATAGTCGACGCCCCGACACCCTAGCCAAAAAGGATGGCAGGAAGCCGTGACCAAGATGCCACGGCCAAACGTCAACGACAAAACACCAAAGAAAGGGAAGCAGGGGGGGCGGCGATACACCACAGAAAAGACGCATGACGGCAGGGAACAAGAGGCATGAGCCTCATACCAAGAAGGGATTGACTTAACGTGACGAGGGAAGGCGCAACTCCCTGGCTGAGCAAGCCATCATGCTTGCCATTCAGTCGTCGCCAGCCTCGCTCTCGGCCAGCAGAGTATCCAGGGCATAACGAGCCTGATCCTGATTGAAACCTCGCCCCAGCAGATACTTGAGCCACTTCATGCGCACCTTGAACTCCTTGAGAACGGCACCATCGGTGCGGCGCTGCAACAGGGTAAGGGCCAGCTTGAACCAGTCCAGCTCGGGCTGATCAAACGCCAGCTCCAACTCGGCATCACTCAGCCCCTTGCGGCGCAGATCGAAGCGGATCTTGGTTGGACCATGACCCTTGGCCGCTCCGGCCCGCACCGCCATGGCCCCATAACGCTCATCGGATACCCACTGGTGATCACGGCAATAATCAAGAACAGCCTGACTCACGGCCTCATCATAACCCCGCTTTCGCAGGCGCATCAGCAGCTCTGACTCGGCACTTTCCCGTCTGCCCAAACTGCGCATTGCGTAGGCGCGGGCGGCGGCAAAGGCTTCTTCAAATGACAACTCTGGCTGCTCCGTCATGGCTCCCTCGTCCATAAAAACAAGGCCGGGGGTTAGCCCGGCCTGTCTGTTACTCAAATTCTTGTTCGTCTTCAGGCTCGAGCGCGTCGAGAGGCGCCACTGGGGCTTTCTCGTTCGGGGAACCATCCTTGGCCAGCAGCAGCTCACGCAATCTGGCTTCGATTTCGGCGGCCATCGTCTTGTTCTCGGCAAACAGCTTCATGACGTTGGCCTTGCCCTGGCCTATCTTCTCGCCATTGTAGCTATACCAGGCACCCGCCTTGTCGATCAGTTTGTGCTTGACGCCAAGATCCACCAGCTCGCCCTCTTTCGAGATGCCGACACCGTAGAAGATCTGGAACTCTGCCTGCTTGAAAGGCGGGGCTACCTTGTTCTTGACGACCTTGACGCGGGTCTCGTTGCCGACCACCTCGTCCCCTTCCTTGATGGCGCCGATACGGCGGATATCAAGGCGCACTGAGGCGTAGAATTTGAGGGCGTTACCACCCGTGGTGGTCTCGGGGCTACCAAACATGACACCGATCTTCATGCGGATCTGGTTGATGAAGATGCACAGGCAGTTGGCATTCTTGATGTTGGCGGTCAGCTTGCGCAGCGCCTGGGACATCAAACGAGCCTGCAGACCTACGTGGGAATCGCCCATCTCGCCTTCGATCTCAGCCTTGGGAGTCAACGCGGCAACGGAGTCGACAATGATGACGTCGACCGCGTTGGATCGTACCAGCATGTCGCAAATTTCCAGCGCCTGTTCACCGGTATCAGGCTGGGAGATCAGCAGATCATCAACGTTGACGCCCAGCTTGGCGGCATAGATAGGATCCAGTGCATGTTCAGCGTCGACGAAGGCACAGGTCTTGCCCTTCTTCTGGGCCTCGGCAATGACTTGCAGAGTCAGGGTCGTCTTGCCCGATGATTCCGGGCCATAGATCTCGACCACACGACCGCAGGGCAAACCGCCGATACCGAGCGCCACGTCCAGGGAGAGGGAGCCGGTGGAGATGGCTTCGATGTCCATGGTCTTGCTGTCGCCCAGACGCATGATGGAGCCTTTACCAAACTGTTTCTCAATCTGACCCAGCGCTGCCGCCAGTGCCTTCTGCTTGTTCTGATCCATGCCAATCTCCGCTGGAAATCGTGATAAGGTGAAGTTGGGCTAAGTATACTGTCTATTCATACAGTATCAACCCCTTTTACTTGAGCAGGGCCAAGAGACCGGACAGGGCTTGTCTGATCGCCTGTTGTCGCACCTGATGGCGATCCCCTTCAAAACGGGCAAGCAGCGAGCGCTGACGCCCTCCCTGCTCGGCCCAGGCAAACCAGACGGTGCCGACCGGCTTCTCCTCACTGCCGCCGCCCGGCCCCGCGACCCCGCTGATGGCAACACTGATGCGGGCATCGGAACGCGCCAGGGCGCCCCTGGCCATTTCCAGTACCACGGCTTCGCTGACGGCACCGTGACGCACCAGACTGTCGATGCTCACCCCCAGCATCTGCTGCTTGGCCTCATTGGTATAGGTGACGAAGCTGCGATCGAACCAGGCCGAGCTGCCTGCCACCTCAGTGATGGCGTAGGCAACCCCGCCCCCGGTGCAAGATTCTGCGGTGGCCGCCAGCCAGCCCCGGCCGATGAGGGCGGGGCCCAGCTCTTCGGCAAGGCAAACAATCTCTCTATCAAGGGTCATGGTACCTCCCGTTATCTAGCCCTCATTATGCTATCCCGGCTCTGGCTCTCGCAACCGGGCCCGCCTTGGTCATCATCAGGTTGGGTTCCCCCCATCCCCGGCTTCTGTGTAGAATGGCCCCTCATAACAGACGCATCTGCACAGGCCATTCGGCCACACATGAACGCATTATCCGCCCAGACAGGGGCTCCCAAGGCAGCCCTTAGCCAACACACGCCCATGATGCATGGCGCTGAGAAACGTCGAGTCTGGCGCAAGTTGCATCTGGCGGTAGATCCGGTGACTCACGATATCGTGGCGGCAGAAGTGTCGCTGGAGAATGTGCATGACACAGAGGTGTTACCGACCTTGCTCAATCCTCTGCGTCGCAAGCTGGGGCGTGTTTACGCGGATGGCGCCTATGACAGCAAAGCCAGCCATCGGTTGATTGCGCGTAAGGGAGCGACGGCGTGTATCCCGCCTCGCAAGAACGCAGGGCTATGGAAAAAGGGACATCCGAGAAATGAGGCGGTGCAGGTGATGCGCAAGGAAGGGCTGGCGCACTGGAAGAAGATATCGGGGTATCACTGTCGTTCGCTGGCAGAGACAGCTATGTTCCGGTTCAAGCAGTTAATGGCAGGCCAAATCACCCTGCGAAAATACAATGGTCAAGTGGGAGAAGTGATGGCGTATGTGGGCGCGATAAACAAACTGAACACCCTTGGTCTGTCAGAAAGCCCGAGTGTAGCGGTCACCCGGGGCTGGGGAAGTCATGACTTGCTGGCTGATTTGGGAAACAACGCCGTCTCAGTCAGGATTGACCATCTATGATCAAATTCAAACTGGCGATACAAGATATTGGCTTACAAGTGAAGAACTCTCTGCCGTATTAAATCACCGTTTAATTGGCCTTTCATTTCAAGGCTTACCTCTCAGAACTCGTTCAAAAGTTGCTAAACAGCAAGTATGCCAAGCTCTTGGCTACCAGACTCCAACCTCCTTCCAAAAATGCCAACCTAGATTTACAGGTCAGATGTTTGACACATATGTGCAAAAATCTAACAATTTGCAAGTATGGAATGAAGAGCTGGATATTGAAAGGCGCTATGTAATAATTCGTACAGACGAAAATGATGTCATTACAATTATAAAAGTCATTTCAGGAAGCGATTTAGCCTTTCTAGATACGACAGGAACATTGACACAGAAATTTCAGGCTCGACTAACGCCATCCAATCAAGTGATGGAATTAATATCTCAATACGACACGCTTAATATTCAAAATGTTTTAGCCACAACTCAAGTTGACCTATCACTGAATAGCCCTATAGAAGAACCTGAAATGGGAAAAATTTTACCTATTGCAGAATGTTTCACCAGGCTTTCAACACTTATAGGGCGTTCTTTTCATAATGTAGGTAGTTTACAAGAGAGAAACAGGGGCGCTCTGCTACATGCTTTAGTATGTCAAGCTTTAGGTTATTCGACATATCAAGACAATGGGAAATTTCCTGACATTAAACACCAGTTACTTGAAGTGAAGTTACAAACATCACCAACCATTGATCTGGGTTTAGTGTGCCCTGATAGTCAAGCATGTCTAGATATCGAACAAATCAACTATCAGAAAGTTAGACATTGTGATGTAAGATATGCATTATTTTATGGACACATTGAGAACGGCTTTGTTCACATCACAAACCTATATCTCACTACAGGAAAAGATTTCTTTGACCGATTTGATAAATTTGGAGGCAAAGTATTGAATAAAAAAATCCAGATCCCTTTGCCTCGTAATTTTTTTGATTAACTGTTAGGCTGTGGGAGGTCAAAGGCCTCCCACACCAACTCATTAAGTATCATTTCTTTTTCTTTCCGCTTGCTTATATTGCTTTCGTTAAAAATTGACTTCGCCAATTGGACCATTTTTATGGAAATTTCAGATTCTGGATCTGGCAACGGAAATTTTTCAACATACTGTGAGATAAATCTTCTCTTATTTGAATATAGCTTGTTATTGAACTTTGCATCATAAAAAGCTTCAATAAACTTAGAGTTTGCTACAGCCAAAATTAACCAAAGTATATTCTTTTCATCTTTTTTAAAGTCATTTATCATCCAGTAACAATCACCATTTACGATTGCACCTTTATCATCCAGCCAAAATGTCGGCTCTTCACAAATATCTCTAAACACAACTTTATCTTCAGACCACAAATCTGGATTCTGCGGGACCCAAATTTCAAACCAGTTTCTTTTTGCCTTTATTACATATGAACGCCCTTCAAGTTGCTCCCGATGAGACTCCAAATAAGACTTACTTTTTGGATACTTCTCAATATCAACGGCTTTTTTCTTACCGTTCAATGACTCATGGGTGTAAAGTATATATTTTGTTTCAATTTCAGATTGTTTGAATCTACCAGCAACATGGTGAGTGAGCAGGGGTTTTATTAGTTCAGGCTCCAAACCATCTACATCTACATCTACATCTAACCAAGATTCTTTTATAAAAACGTTATCAGCTGTAGTTTTTACTCCAACTCTGATTTTACCAACCTCACCAAAAGTGGCCCATGTTTTACTCTCTACATCAGATAGCCACTGATCAGATTCCGAGTCATTAATCCTCCAAATATCTTTTGGAGACGAATCATAGTCTAAAGTTCCTGATTTAATTAAATAAGATTTACCACTTGCACACCTAACCAATGGGCTATCAGATTTTATAGCATCCACAGGTGTCTCTGCAAATATCTCAGCCTTATCGCTAACCTCATAGATAGAGCGGAATTCAGTCGTAATATTTTCATTCCCTTTCTTTAAAGAAAATAAAAGAACGGCAGGCAATACCGCAGCCTCAAATAACTTGGTATCACCAAAATCCCAAATACTATGTATGTGATATAAATCATACAGTGACTGCCTAAGCGCTCCTGAGCCCTTAGTTGTTAAGAATCTATTCGATACTATTACGCCAGCAACTCCATCATTTGATAGGCACTTGCTCATACCAATAAGAAATGCTTGATAGATATCAACACGCCCTTTCAATCCGAAATTTTTAGATAGAAATTGAGACTGCTCAGCACCTAAGACCTGTGTCCTCACGTAAGGAGGGTTTGCTATGATAACATCAAACTTTATTTCACTCTTCTTTAGATCACAATTTATACAATAATCTAAGAAATCTCCATGTATCAACTCTAGCTTAACGTTTGGATAGTATCGAGATATACGACTTTTACTCAGATTAATAGATTCTTCATTTATGTCAAAGCCCACTACCTTGACCTGTTCTGTAGAATCAAGTGAAGAAAGAATGCTAATAATCAGCTCGCCATCTCCTATTGCAGGATCGGCGATCACTATATTTTTTTTATCTTTAAGTTTACTTATTATGTTTTGACTCACAAATTCGCTTAGTTTTGCTGGCGTATAATGAGCCCCTTCACTCTTTCTACACTCAACGTGTCCGTATCTATCTGCCATGTTTGACACATACACCTCTACTTTTAGTATCTGTTGTTATGATTCTAACATGAATACAGTCTTTATTGAATAATGAAAACTCTCTATCATTAAGTAATGTTCACAACCTACCCATGATGACGTATTGACAGTCAATTTATATAAAATTGATCCAGAATAAACTCTCACCCCTTTTTAACCGACTTTCTTTTACGAAATTTCAACTGCTTCCTTTCTACAAGAGTGGATATAACTTTGGAAACATCGCGACTTTCGAAAAAGATCTCTATGTTTTCTTTGTTCCATTTTTCACCATCTTTTTCATTGTATGTTAGCTTATTAAAGAACTTATATTTTCTATTGTTTAAAAAATCACAAACTGACTCTTCTCCATCACCAACTTCTCTTTTTCTATACTGTATAATTGAATACATGCTATATAGATAAGCTTTATATCCAAATAAAGTTCCGAAACATGCGTCATCTGAATTAACGAATAAAAAATATGACAAAGCTGCAGATAATTCAGCTATTTTGAAACTATTTCCCGCCCCTCTATCTACATATCCAAACCCCGCCCTTTCATAAATGACTCTCAAGTTTTCATAAAGTGCAGAGTCAACATTCAGCTTTATTGTCTTCATCCCAGATTCGACAATCTTATTCACTGAATTCTGCTTTCTCAAGGTAGCAGCATAGCGGTCTATTGATTCAGGGGATTCGATACCAGAAAAATCATCACCAAACGCCTCATCTAACGCATCAAATAGCTCATCTAAAGTTTCCTCCGATTTTATTCCTTTCATTCTCCATTCCCCATATGACAAGGCGCACAACTAGAAAGATGTCACCTTACCTCACGGGACTGATGAGATCCAAGAAGATGTAGCAACAGTGATGTGAGCATCACAAAAGACATCCTCCTTGTAAGAGGCAGTGATTTGTGAGCCTCACAAATCAGATTCGTAATCTGCCGTGACGTACATATCAAAACACCCTGCCATATTAATTTGTGAGCATCACAAAAAAATCTCACATCAAAAAAGATGGCAACGAACACAATAATGCATTGAATTATATGAGAATTACATCTACCGCCCATATCTGCGCACTGCTCTAGCTATAGAGAAAACCTGCTTTTTGTGAGCATCACAATCACTAAGAGACTCCATCTGTAAAGGGGACATGAACTCTGCAAAGGAGGAAGTTCATGCTCTCAGACAAAATCATGCGGATCAAAGAGGTTAGCCAAGTATGCGGCATATCCATCCCGACTATTTATCGGAAGATAAAAGCGGGCACATTCCCCTCTGGCCGAAGACTCAGTAGTAAAACCACCGGATGGCTCTCTTCTGAGATCGCTGAATGGATGCAATCACTACCTAAAGCAGATATGTAGAAAGGAGAATAGTCATGAGAAAGGACAGATATTTTAACGAAAATTGGGACGAGCTTAGCCATAAAATAAGCTGGAGAGAGCTTATGCTTAGAATAAATGTCTTGCGGCACAGCAAAAATATTGAGGCAACGCATCTCATGCATAGGCTTCTAAACTGCTCACCTGATGAACGTTGTGGTAGCCTCGCATGCCCTATATGCATATCAATTGATAGAAAGAAGTTTACCAAAAGCGTTATGGAACTATTATCGAAATCTCCAAATAAGTCATTTATAACTTATGTGCCCTATCCAATTTTATCATCTGATATAAGGATATACGACATAAACATCAAATATGTCAAGGATAAATTTCGATGCTACCTAAAGAATTCCAATATAACCTCCTGTGTTGTCGGTTGCGTAGAGATTGATTATGATTTTGAAACAAAAAGGTGGGTTCCTCATATTCATGTTATCAGCGAAGACATCCCAATATCAAACCTAAAAGATATGCGTAAAAAAATTAACACCAAGCACCTATCAGCTAGATTGGAAGCAAAAGCTATACCTTTAAATATTAAAGGTATATATTGTTTGAAAGGGCTGTGCAACTACATTTATAAATTCATGTGGCAAAACAAGCCAAAGAAAAGCAACAGAAACTATAAGGTAAAGAAGAATAGACTTTCATATGATTTGTTTATAGATCATTTAGTCTTTATAGATAGGTTGACTATGCGCGATTTAGAGTTTCGTTTTAGAGTACGAAGAAACAAAGATGGCTTAACTAAAATTCCTTAGAATTAAACACTATTAGCTATGAGCATGTGGTACTCCATACCCTTAGCTTACTATTAAGCTCTATCTATGGATATTAAGTAATAACACTGGGTAATTGGATATCTATGAAGATCATATGTGCCGATCAAACCTTTCTTGGTATGCCCGAGAATGGCTTCTGCTACTTCAGAAGGACATTGCAAACGAGACAGTCCTGTTCTAACCGTTCGACGGAGATCGTGGGGAGTCCATCGAGGAATATCTAACATCAAGTCTGCTTCTCTCATTACCCAAGCACTTTCAGTTAACTGCTTCTGTTTAATTGGCTTTCCCGTCCTCTGGGATGGGAACAAGTAAACTTCATTTCCTATCTTATTTATTCTGAGAAAATGGATGCATTGACGAGGGAGTTGAATCTCTCTTGCGACACCAGTCTTTGACTCTCTGATATGGAACACTCCCTCATTAAGGTCTATGTTTCGCCAAGTAGCCTCACATATCTCACCTGTCCGGCATCCTGTCCATAACGTCATTCGAAATATGTTCTTTTGCACTTCAGTGAATTTTGAGCTAGGCAACCAAGCGAGAAACAGCCTAATTTCATCGTCATTCAAAAAGCGACTACCTTTTTTTGATGTCAGCTTCACCTTTGTTCGAACCAAACTCACTTTTGCTTGAAGCGCAGGGTTGATAAATTGATCGTCAAACTTTCCCATCCCCATTGAATAATCGTAAGCGGCTAGAATTTCGCGCAATACATTTCCAGCCTGAACATTAGCGCCTCGATTCACGATGGACATAACAAGATCAATAATATCTTGTCTACTCACATCACGAGCCAATCGCTCACCAAGCATTGGAACCGCATCGCCATACAGAGTGCGCCTAGCCTCAGCCTGACCTTTCTTTTTCCTTGCCCCACTCTTTATCGTACCATTAGGTAAACGTTGATCTTCTATATGGTTTTGTAGATAAAGCTCGATCATCGCTTGAAGGGTGAACATCCCGAGTTCGCTTTCATTCTTGATTTGCTGTTTAAGCTCAAGCGCGGCAGCTCTCGCCTCGGTAGCCGGACATCGGCCTTGTTGCCTGATGAGCTTAAGCTCCCTTAGCTTTATACGGGCCTGCTCTAAGGATACGGCTGGAAATACGCCAAGTGAGATCTGAATTAACTTATTTGTTACTGGGCTCGTATAACGATAGAAAAATGTCTTTTTACCTGTCTTCCCACAAGTAACACGAAGCCCTCTGTTGACCCCATTGTCAGCCTTATCGCTATCCGTTGGCTTCATGACTTCAATTGCTCTAAAGGACAGTGCTTTGTTACCCTTGTCCGCTGGCATAACCGACCTCCTATGGCTGATGCATACGCTCTCCTAGCTTGGCCGCATGCATAGGGCTTAATGTCACTGTAGGCTACAAAATCAAAACCTACACTTCAACCTACATTTTCGCCTGCGATTGGGTGAGATGAGTGAGACTCTCAGAGCAAACAAGATACCACGAAAACACCATAAGCCATTGTAATATAAGCATGTAAAGAGAGATAACTACATGTCAGCAATAGAGAATCTCCACAATCACACACCTATGATGCAGCAGTACCTGGGCCTCAAGGCCGAGAACCCTGAGATACTGCTGTTCTACCGGATGGGCGACTTCTACGAACTCTTCTATGACGATGCCCGTCGGGCGGCGCAGCTGCTCGACATCTCCCTGACCAAGCGTGGTCAGTCCGCCGGCACCGCCATTCCCATGGCAGGGGTGCCCTATCACGCCATCGAAGGCTATTTGGCCAAGCTGGTGCAACTCGGCGAGTCGGCCGCCATCTGTGAACAGGTGGGGGATCCGGCCACCAGCAAGGGGCCGGTCGAGCGCAAGGTGATCCGTATCGTTACCCCGGGCACCGTCTCCGACGAGGCGCTGCTCAATGAACGCCAGGACAACCTGATCGCCGCCGTCTATCACGATGGTCGCCAGTTCGGTTTTGGCACCCTGGATATCAGCTCGGGCCGTTTCTTCATCAACCAGTTCGACAAGGAAGAGACGCTGCTGGCCGAGTTGCAACGCACCAACCCGGCCGAGTTGCTCCATCCGGAATCTTTCGAATTCATGCACCACATCACCGGCCGCCGCGGCCTGCGCCGCCGCCCCGAGTGGGAGTTTGAACTGGGCACGGCCCGCAAACTGCTCTGCCAGCAATTTGGTACCCAGGATCTGGTCGGCTTTGGTGTCGACAAGAGCGAGATAGCCCTGTGCGCCGCCGGCTGTCTGATGCAGTACGTCAAGGATACCCAGCGCACCGCCCTGCCCCACATTCGCGGGGTAAGGCTAGAGCAACCTGATCATGCCGTCATCATGGATGCCGCGACCCGTCGCAACCTGGAATTGACCCAGAATCTGGCCGGTGGCTACGAAAATACCCTGGCCGAGGTGCTGGACCGCGCTCAGACCCCCATGGGCAGCCGGTTGCTCAAACGCTGGTTGCATCAGCCCATCCGCGATCGGGTGCTGCTGCGCGGTCGCCAGAGCACCATATCTGAACTGATCGAGGCAAACCTCTATGATGAGCTGGGTGCCCTGCTGCGTCAGGTTGGCGACATGGAGCGGGTGTTGGCCCGGCTCGCCCTGCGCTCCGCCCGTCCTCGGGATCTGACTCGGTTACGTCAGGCGTTTTCCCAACTTCCGCATCTGCAAGCCTTACTGGCGGACAGCCAGCACGAAGCAGTGCAGCGACTGCGCGATCGCGCAGCCAGTTTCCCGGAGCTGCTGGATCTGCTGGAGCGGGCCATCATGGAGACCCCTCCGGTACTTATTCGCGATGGCGGGGTCATTCGCGAGGGCTTCAATGGCGAACTCGATGAGATCCGCGATCTGGCCGATGGCGCCACCGCCGTCCTGGGCCGCATCGAGGAGCGGGAGAAACAGGAGACCGGCATCAACACCCTCAAGGTGGGTTACAACAGGGTGCATGGTTTCTTCATCGAGGTGAGCCGGGCCAACAGCCATCTGGTGCCGGCCCACTACATCCGCCGCCAGACCCTTAAAAATAATGAGCGATACATCATCGATGAACTCAAGCAGTATGAAGACAAAATACTGACCGCCCAGAGTCGTGCCCTGGCCCTGGAGAAGCGACTCTATGAAGAGTTGCTCGATACTCTGTTGCCCCATCTGGCCGAACTGCAAGAGTCTGCCGCCGCCCTGGCCGAGCTGGACGTACTGGCCAACCTGGCGGAGCGAGCCGAGACCCTCAACTACCGATGCCCCACCCTGACCAACGAGGATCAGATCCTGATCGAAGGGGGACGCCATCCCGTGGTGGAGCAGGTGATGAAGGATCCCTTCATCGCCAACCCGGTCAATCTGAAGCAGGATCGGCAGATGCTGATCATCACGGGTCCCAACATGGGGGGTAAATCTACCTATATGCGCCAGACGGCCCTCATCGTGCTGCTGGCGCACATTGGTGCTTATGTTCCGGCTGACAGCGCCCGCATCGGCCCCATAGATCGCATCTTTACCCGCATCGGCGCCTCGGACGATCTCGCCTCGGGCCGCTCCACCTTCATGGTGGAGATGACTGAAACCGCCAATATCCTCAACAATGCCACCGCCCAGAGCCTGGTGTTGATGGACGAGATAGGTCGCGGTACCAGCACCTATGATGGCCTGTCACTGGCCTGGGCCTGCGCCGAGCAGCTGGCCAGCCAGATAGGGGCCTACACCCTGTTTGCCACTCACTACTTCGAGCTGACCAAGCTGCCGGAACTGCTGCCCAATCTCGCCAACGTCCATCTGGATGCGGTGGAGCACGGCGATACCATCGCCTTCATGCATGCGGTGCAGGAAGGGGCGGCCAGCCGCTCTTACGGCCTGCAAGTCGCTGCCCTGGCTGGCGTGCCCAAATCGGTGATCCATCAGGCGCGCCACAAGCTGGCCGAACTGGAGCGTGGCACTCCGTTGGTGGCAGGTACGGAGGGCGGCAGCACACCTCCGCCACAGCCCTTGCCACTGCCTCACCCGGCAGTGACGGAGTTGGCACAGATACGCCCGGATGAGTTATCCCCCCGCCAAGCACTGGATCTGCTCTATCGCCTCAAACAACTGGTCTGACAGCCGCGTTGCGCCGGGCGGCGCATGCGCAAACAAAAGGGGAACCCGTCGGGTTCCCCTTTTTTGGATGAGATGCCTGCATTCACAGGCATCAGGGCATCATCAGGTGCCCGGGCCTATACGCTCTTTCAGGCTCATATAGCTAGAGCCATCATGTCGTTTCAGGTTCTGTCGGTACTCGACCTGATGCTGGCTCTCCTGCTTGAGACCGAGGATCAGCGAGTAACACATGGCCAGCATGATCACCGAGAAGGGCAAGGCGGCGATGATACTGGCGGCCTGCAAGGCAGCCAATCCCCCTGACATCAGCAAGATGGCAGCAACCAACCCCTGACCTATGCCCCAGACGGCGCGGTGACGTATCGGCGGCTCACTCTCACCAATAGAGAGCAGCGTCGTAATCACCAGGGTGCCCGAGTCACAGGAAGTGATGAAGTAGGTGCAGATCAGCAGGGTCAGGATGCCCTTGGCAATCAGACCCACACTGCCCCAATCCAGCATGTCCACCGTCTTGTAGAGCGCCTGGGTCACATCCTGATTGACTGCCTCTGCCACACCACCTGCACCGAACAACTCCAGATGAATGGCGGTGCCACCAAAGACCGTCAGCCAGAACATGCCGAGCAAGGAGGGTACCAACAGCACGCCCATGACGAATTCACGTATGGTGCGCCCCTTGGAGATACGGGCGATAAACATACCAACAAAAGGTGCCCAGGCTATCCACCAGCCCCAGTAAAAGGCGGTCCAGGAGGATTGCCAGGAGGAGGTGCCATTGGCTTCGGTATTGGTCCAAAAGCTCAATTTGACGAGGTTTTGCAGGTAGTCGCCGATGTTCTGGACATAGGAATTAAGAATATAAATCGTCGGCCCCATCGACACAAACACCAGCAAAATCAGAATGCTAAGCCAAACGTTGAGCTCGGATAAAATCTTGACCCCACGCCCTACCCCAGAGACTGCCGACAGGGTAGCAACCAGGGTGATACCACCGATGAGCCACAGCTGATTGGTCTGGGAAACGGCCATGCCAAACATTTGATTGAGGCCCGTGTTCATCTGGGCAACCCCCAACCCCAAGGACGTGGCAACCCCGAACACAGTACCGAACACGGCCAGCACATCGGCTGCATGGCCCCAGAAACCATAGATCTTGTCACCCAGGAGGGGGTAGAGCACGGAACGAATGGCCAGTGGCAGCTTGCGTCTGTAGCTGAAAAACGCCAGAGAGAGGCCAACGATCGCATAGATGGCCCAGGGGTGCAGGCCCCAGTGATAGAAGGTAACCCGCATGGCGACCTGGGCGGCTTCGGGGGTCATGCCTTTCTCGATGAAGGGGTTGGCCTGCAGATGGAACATCGGCTCGGCAATACTCCAGAACACCAACCCTATGCCCATGCCTGCACTGAACAGCATGGAGAACCAGGCAAAATAACCGTACTCGGGTTCCTGATCATCATCCCCCAGACGAATGCTGCCAAAGCGGCTGAACATCAGATAGATGGCAAAGAACAGGAAGAGTGCCACCACCAGGATGTAATACCACTTGAAGCTGGCGATGATGGTGTCTTTGGCGCCGCTGAACCAGGATGCCGCCGTATCGGGATCGAAGACCCCGAATAGCAGGAAGAGGGTGATCACGGTCAGGGCCGTGGTCGCCATGGTTGAATTAAGGCCTTTGAATATCCCTTTGGTCGCTCTCACTGACCCTCCTTAGTCTTGATTGTAAAAGTCTTCACCGACATGATCGCCGGCGCCGCCGATGGCACGGTAGACCAGCTTGCCTGCGCTATCATCGCGATGGTCGACCAAGCTGACTGAAGGCTGACCATTAACCGCATGGCGCTTGCCAAGGAAGATAGCCATGGGGATGCCTACATTGGAGATACCGCTACTGATCCAGAGGCGGTTGAAATCATAGCTACCACCAATGAACTCGAGCTGGGCCAAACCATTATCCAGACCAGAGAGGTAGAAATTCATGGCGCTCTCATTGGGGAACAGATGCACCAGCACATAGGCATAACGCATCTCGTTGACCAGCTCCTTGAGGGTGAAACGGCCGGTGTTGGTACAGGAGAGGGGGATTTCACCATCATAGTGGTGTACTTTGAGGGTGTTGGGGTCTTCATCGTAACGGGGCTGATAACGAATGAAAGCAGAGGTGTCGGGCAACTCGTAGCGCACGCGCACCACGGTTAACTCGGTAACCAGAGACTTGATGTCCAGATCGTTTGTCATCATCTTGTTCCTCAAATATCAGGTTTAAATTTGGTAAAGGCCGCATAAAATACCACAAAAATGCTTTGAACTGAAACTAAATGACGCATAGGCCTCTTGACCCAAGTGTTGATTGGCCCGAGAATCTGTACCCTACAACGCCTCTTTAATGGTCTGATACCATGGAAAAACATGATGAAGTCTTGGTCGCGCTGCGCCAAATCATTCGAGCCATCGATATGCACTCGAAGCGTTTGATCAAGGAGGCGGGTCTAACGGCACCACAATTGTTGCTGCTCAAAGGAATAAATGAGCTGGGGCAGATCTCGATGCGCCAGCTGGCCAACCACACCAATATGAGTCAGGCCACCGCCACGACCATCATGGACAGGCTGGAGAGTCGTGGTCTGGTGCAACGGATCCGCAGTCAGACCGATAAGCGCAAGGTACATGCCACTGTGACCGAGCAGGGTCAACTGCTGCTGGCTCAGGCTCCGACTCCCTTGCAGGTGCACTTTATTCAGCGCTTTCAGTCGCTGGAAGTCTGGGAACAGACCCTGCTGCTCTCTTCGCTGCAACGCATCTCCCACATGATGAATGCCAGCGGGATAGATGCCGCCCCCGTGCTGAGCGTGAATTCACTCACCGACTGAGTGACATATATGCAAAAAGCCCCCGACGGGGGCTTTTTGCAATCTCATCGCGCAAGCGTCTTACTCTTCCAGCGAGATACCGATATTGGATACACCATCCTGAGCCGCGAAGGCTTTGATGGCGAGGATCCGGTCGCTGTCACGCTCATGGGCGACCCGCTTGAGCAGCTCGACCTGGAACTCCAATTCCGCCTCCATATACTCGTGCTCATAGAGCTCTTCTTCGGTCAGATCGCGCTCTTCCAGCAGTTCGATGAAACCCGCTACCGTACCGACCGAAGCGTGGCTGGCATCCATTGCCTCTTCGCCAACCCGGCAGATCACCGAGTTATAGGCACAGCCCAGGGCCACGCAGGCATCCAGTGCAGGATAGGCACCGTAGGATTCGAATTTGCCTGGCTCGGGAATATAGACCTCAAACGCCTCCAGGATAGCCCCCAGATTGACGCGAGACCCCTTGACCGTAAGGTAGCTCCACATCTGATCCAGAGCGTGGCGATAGGCCTTGGCATCACCAAAACCCGAGGCCTGGGCGAACAAGGCATAATTCGGATACATACGCTCGGCCAGAGCCAGGGTATAGACGGTTTGCTGCCAAGGTTGTAACTCGGCCAGTCGCTTATAAAACTTGTCACCAAACACGGCAGGAGATCCTTCATAAAATGTGGGGCAGATTGTAGCCCACGGGGGGACGCGGCGAAAACGAAAAAGCGAGCTGGTCGACTTTGTTGCCCTGACAAGTCGGGTAAGATGAAAAGAGCGGCCCCCCCTCCCTCGCCGCCTGCCTTATGAGGAATTCGCCAATGAGCCAACGAACCCTGCTACTGCTCAGTCAGGACAATGCCCACTACCAGCGTCTGTTGCAGGCCGCGCGTCTGCCTCATCTTCGCATCCTGCGAGCCGACAACCCAAGTGAAGCCGAGTCCCTCATCGGCGAGGCTCATATTCTGCTCGCCGAGCCTGCACGCGCCAAACCCTTGCTGGCACGAGCGAACAAGCTGAGCTGGCTGCAATCGAGCTACGCAGGGGTGGATGTACTGCTGGGCAACGACTGCCGCCACGATTATCAACTCACCAATGTGCGTGGCATCTTCGGCCCCCTGATGAGTGAATATGTGTTCGGCCACCTGCTCAGCCTGACCCGTCAACTCGCCTGCTACCGCGAGCAACAGGCGCAGCAACGTTGGCAGAGCCATCCCTATCAGGGACTCAAGGGCAAGACACTACTGGTGCTTGGCACCGGCAGCATAGGCCAGCATATCGCCCAGACCGGTCGGCATTTCGGCATGCGGGTGCTCGGGGTCAGTCGCAGTGGCCACGAGCGTGTTGGCTTTGATGAGGTGTACCAGCTGGCCGCGCTGAATCGATTACTGAGCCAGAGCGATGTGATAGTGAGCGTGTTGCCAGCAACCCGCGAGACCCGTCATCTGTTCACCCGGGAACGCTTCGAACACTGCAAGCCGAACGCCATCCTGTTTAATGTCGGTCGCGGCACGGCCATCCACACCCAGGATTTGCTCGATGCCCTGGCTGCCGGCAAGCTGGCCCATGCCGTGTTGGATGTGTTCGAGCAAGAGCCCTTGCCCGTCGACAGTCAGCTCTGGTCAACCCCCAACCTCATCATCACGCCCCACAACAGCGCCTACAGCTTTCCCGAAGACGTGGCCCAGATCTTCGTGCGCAACTACATCCATTTCATCGACGGTCAGCCTCTGGATGGGCGTATCGACTTCGACAGAGGCTACTAAGCCCCAAGCCCAGACCGGCTGACCTGGCGTGTCAGCCGCAATAAAAAAGAGCCCACCGGGCTCTTTTTTATTGTGAGACTTTTTTATTGCAAGGCTCGAGCCTTGGCGTCAACACGACTCAGCCCACCAACAGCTCTTTCTTGTAAGACTGTACCTTGGCCAGGAACTGGCGCTTGGCCTTGCCGCTCAGGGCTTCGGACATCGGCAATTTGACCGTCATGGGGTTGACAGGACGGTTGTTGAGTCGAACCTCATAGTGCAGATGCGCACCCGTGGATCGGCCCGTGTTACCGGACAGGGCTATCTTGTCACCCATCTTCACTCTCTGACCCGGTTTGACCAGCAGCTTGCTCAGGTGCAGGTAACGGGTACTCAGGGTACGGCCATGCTTGATCACCACATAGGTACCAGCCAGAGGATGGCGAGTCGCCTTGACAACCACCCCATCACCGGTAGCCAGCACGGCCGTACCGACCGGAACCGCGAAATCCGTGCCTTCATGGGGGCGTACCATGCCGGTGATGGGGTGGCGGCGAGCCGGGTTGAAGGTCGAACTGATGCGATAGCGACTATGAGTTGGATAGCGGCGGAAACCGCGCTCCAGGCTCTGGCCCTGGGCATCATAGTAGTTACCATCTTCTGCCAGCCAGGCCGAGAAGCTCTTACCCTGGCTAATCACTTCAACCCCGAGCAACTGGCTGTTGCCGGTGTTCTTGCCCTGTACCGTCTCCTGCTGCATCAGCACCTTGAACTTGTCACCCTTCTTCAGATCGCTGGCAAAGTTGAGCCGCCACTGAAACAGGTTGGCAATCTTCTTGATGTGGCTGGCCGGGATACCGGCATTGCGGGCACTGACGTAGAAACTGCCACTGATGGTGCCGTCGAAGTTTTTCTTCTGCCACTCCACCGCCTCTTTGACCATGTTGGCGCTGTAGCTGTCATCGACCCGCTTGAGCTCAAGGGACTCCTTGATGTTCAACCGGATCTTCATCTCCTGCAGTATGTTGTCCTGATCGATCAGCAACTCTATGGTCTGCCCCGGCTTGAGACGGGCCAGGTTGTTCTTGCTGTCTGCATCGAGCACCTTGTAAAGGGTGGTAGTCGACAGGCCAAGTGTATTGAAGATAGTGGTGAGGTTCTCACCATTGCGCACCCGGTAGTCTTGCCACTCGGGACCGGTATCGGCGGGAATGTCATCCTCGGGAGCGACCGGGTCGATCAGCTCATGATCCGGGATGGCGTTAAATTCTGTGTTGTCTTCATTGGTGGCGGTGCCATGAGCCGAGAGGGGCAGTTCCAAGCGCAACGGGCGCTCCAGAATATCCCCTGGCGCAGGCAATATCGCCACCGCCGACAGGGTCAACCCGGTCAGCAGTAACATGGCGTAAAAATGTTTGCGGGGAACCGGTGGTTCCCAGTTGGCAGCACTGGCTACCAAGGGACGAAGACGTTTCATCCGCTTTCCTGTCATTAGTTCTGGGAGTGTTATAGGGTCATTTCATTGTTATAAATTTGCATAAAGCTGCACATTCGACCCATCGTTTCGAAAAAAGTTCACTGCAATTCGCACCAAAATCACATTTTATTCATAGGCTGCCGTTTTTGGCAGAAAATATCCTCACTTTCCGCTCATTTTTTCCTATTTTTAAGAACTGGATCCGATCCCGATCGGCCCTGACAGGCGCATGTTGCGCAACTTTTTCCATGGAGTGGATATGTCGTTAGCAAAATTGTTAAACAGGATCATCCTCGTCCTGTTCCTGATTGGCGCCATTTTGCTGTTCATGCTCGAAATCACCACTGTCCGCCAGTCTATCCTCGACCAGATGTCGGCCAATCTTGAAACGGCCATCACAGCCCTGGGTCTGGTGCTGCAAGGTACTCTGCTCAATGAAGACAAGGTCTTGGCTGAAACCATAGTCAACGCCATGTTCGATGGCGGTTTCGTCAGCGCCATCACCCTGGTCGATCCGGATGGACAGATGTTGTTCCATAAGGTGTTTACCAGCACTCAGCAAAATATCCCTGCCTGGCTGCCAAACCTTATCGCCATGCCGCCGGTCAAAGTCGAACAGGAGCTGACCGATGGCTGGCGCATGCTCGGCACCCTGACGCTGGAAGGCCATAGTGGCTACGCCTATCAGCATCTGTGGAATGCCATCAGTCGCACCGGTTTGGCCCTGCTTGGTGGCCTGATCGTCTTCAGCCTGCTCATTCCCTGGATCTGCAAGCGTCTGCTACGTCCACTCGCCGAGATCAATCAACAGCTGAGCCTGATCCGCAAGCGCCAGTATGGTGCAGAGCTGCCTATTCCCTGGATCAAAGAACTCAAGGAGGTGGCCAGCTCGGTCAACCAGCTGGTCTCTGAACGCAAGCGGGACATGCTGCAGCAGCGTCTCAAGATCACCCAGCTGGGCAAGCAGCAAGAGGCAAGCAGTCACCTTCCCCTGGTTAACCTTCAGTCGGTGGATGAGGGGTGGCAACAACAGCATTTTTACTCCACCCAAGGAAACATACTGCTCTATCGGCGCTTGCTGCCACGGCGATCCTTCTCGGGCGAAACCTCGCTCATCGAGCTGGAACAAGCCATTGCCTACTGGCTCAATCAGGAGTGTGAAGGCCTTGCCCTCCCGCTCAGCCTGCTCGCCAATCCGCACTGGCCTGCACTGCAAAACACCCTTATCAAGGCGCCAAAAGGGCGGATCATCGATTGGCGCTGGGATCTGGCGATCCTGCCTGCCGATGCCATGGCGAGTTTCATGGCACTGGAAGGCGCCGGACTGGAGTTGGCTTTCAGCGCCATCCCCATCAACAATGAGGTGCTCAGCCAGCTTGACCCCATCTATCCTACCTTTATCAGCCTAGCGGTGACCAATGCTCCTCTCTACTGGAATCTGGTCAGTCAAAGCTTGCATGGCTCGGGTTACATACTGCTGGCAGAAGCAAGTTCCATCGACGACATAGACACACTCAGGGCCTGGGGTATCGACGGCCATGCCAACGGAGCCACCCAATGAAACTCTTGCCGCTACTGCCGCTGCTCATGATACCGTCCCTCCAGGCTGCCCCTACCCTCTATATCGGCACGGGCTCCGAACAGGGGATCTATTACCAGATGGCCAAGGAGTTCTGTCGCCTGGCCCACGATCAGGACGACAGTACCAGTTGCCGGCCCCTGGCGACCTCCGGCTCCTTGGAAAACTTGAAGCGATTGAAGGAGGATGCGAGTGACTACGCCATAGTCCAGTCCGACTGGCTGTATCAGGCCAACAAGGGGATAGGGGCTTTCGAGGGGGCCCCCCAACCCCGTTTGAGAAGCCTGTTTGCCACCCATGCAGAGCCCTTCACCCTGGTGGTGCGCGCCGATGGAGACATCACGTCCCTGGAGCAACTCAAGCTGGCCCCCATTGATCTTGGGCTCAAAGGGTCGGGCACCCGCAAGACTGCGCTGGCGCTCATGGCACAGCTTGGCGTCAAGGAACAGGATCTCGACTTGAAGAGCATGGCCAACTTGCCACAGGCATTGTGCAGCAAGCAGATCGATGCCTTCGCACTGGTCATGGGCCACCCCAACCGCATGGTGCTTGATGCGTCCAAGCAGTGCCGCATCACCTTCCTGCCCATTGATGGCGAGGTACGTGACAAGTTGATCAAAGGTCGCCCTTATTACCAGCGCAGCCAGATCCCTGCCCGTATCTACCCGGCCAATCCCAAACCCATACCCACCTTCGCGATCGCGGCAACCCTGGTCAGCCGGGTTGATGTGCCGGAAGAGCAAGTTTACCGCCTCACCAAGGCCATGTTGAGCCAGCAGATACAGTTCAACGAGCAAACCTATGGCTACGCCAATCTGTTTCACAGGGCGCGCAACAAGATAGGGCCGGTGTTGATGGTGCCCCAGCATCCTGGGGCTGCCCGTTACTTTGCGGAGCTCAAAGCCGCAGGCAAGCTATAGCTGACGACGGGGGGAGCGCAGGTGTTCGCTGGAGAAACGACTCTTCATCGATGTCCATTGTGCCAGTCGGTCTGCGCTGCCCGCCAGGGTACCTTCCCGACGTGACTTCATTACCCAGATACTCTTGGCATCAAAACTGTAAACGGGAATGAGATCGGTGCGTTTGCTGCCCGGCAGTATGCGGCCATTGATGTTATCCAGTACCAGCGGGTCTGCTTTTGGCGTGGGGAAATAGAGGGTCACCATATGAAAGGCGTTGTATCTGACCGCCTTGACATAGGCAAGCCGCAACTTCTTCTCTTCGACCCCCAACTCCATCAATGTGTAGTACTTGGCAATGCTGTAATCCTCACAATCCCCCCCCCGGGCACCAATGAACTCCAGCGGGTTAGCCCAATAATCATCCATGCCCCACAGCTTGGGATCTTCGCTGTACGTAAGATTATTGAAGTAATTGTTTACCAAGACTATTTTCTGCTGATCCGTGGTGCCAGCCCGAGGCCTCAGCAAGCGGGCATAGGCCTCAGCCCGCTTCACAGCGGCCTTGCCATAGACATCCGCCATCTTGGCTTTCAGCTGAGGCTCCGCCAGGTAAGTGGACAGCTGGGAAGCCTGCAGCGACCAGCAGGCCAGCAAGCCGCTGCAGACTATCAGAGAGATCCTTCTCATATTCGACGCTCCTTACATTTCGCTGGAGGTCAGTATAGACGGCTGCGCCTAACGGCACTGAGCAAAGGAGTCAGCTAACTGTTGCATGAACTGGGGATAGGCATCCGGCCCGACCTTAATCTCTTCGCCCACTTCATCCAGCAGCAGTACCTTGGCGCCAGTGTTGCGGGCCACCGACTCGATGACCGCCGGCGAGAACTGGGGTTCGGCGAAGATGCAGCTGGCTTTCTTCTCCTCCAGTGCATGACGAATATCGACCAGGGTGCGGGCACCGGGACGGCGCTCAGGACTCACGGTGAAATGTCCTCGCGAGCTCATGCCATAGTGGCGCTCCCAGTAACCATAAGCCTCGTGGAACACGAAATAGCCTTGCTGGCTCACCGCCTTCATCTGCGGGGCTATGGCTTGCTCTTTCTCGGTCAGCTTGCGGTTGAAGGTGAGCAGATTGGCTTTATAGCGAGGCTCATTGGCCGGATCCTGGACACTCAAGGAGTCCGCCAGCGCCTGGGCTATGACCCTCGCCTGATCCGGCCCCAGCCAGATGTGGGGATCCACCCCCTCATGATGATGGCCCTCGTGGCCATTATGACCGTGCTCGTCATGAGCATCTCCCTCATGAGACTCACCGGCCTGGTTGGCATAATCGAACAGGGGCATCCCCTTGACCCGGGTCAGGGTCAATACATGGGGAAGACCCGTCAGGGGTTTGCTCATGAAACCTTCCAATTCCGGGCCGACCCACACCACCAGACCCGCCTGCTTGATGGCACGAATGTCCGAAGGACGCAGAGAAAAGTCATGGGGCGAGGCGCCGGTCGGCAACAGCACCTGAGGTTCACTGACCCCATCCGTGATGGCGGCGGCGATGAAACCCAAGGGTTTGATGGTGGTCAAGACAGTGGTAGCACGCACCGGCAGGCTGACCATAAGCAGCGCAGTGAGCAGGGCAAGAATTCGCATAGGGATCTCGTCAGGACAGATGAATGTGATAATATAACAGAAAACGCGACTGTTATATTATAACTCTCACTGGCTGTAAACCCCGGAGCTGTCATGACCCAATTGGTGGAGCTCAAAGAGATCTGTCTCTCATTCGATGGACGACTCGTGCTCGACAAGGTCTCCTTTACCCTCAATAAAGGCAAAATCACCACGCTTGTGGGCCCTAATGGCGCAGGCAAGAGCACCCTCAGCAAGCTGGTGCTGGGACTGCTCAAGCCAGACTCGGGGCAGATAGTGCGCAGGGGCGGCCTGCGGGTCGGTTATGTGCCACAACGACTTTATCTGGATCCGACACTGCCGCTCACCGTGCGCCGCTTCCTGCAGCTCGGCAAGAATGGTCGCCTCTCCATTGAGGAAGCCCTTGCCCGGGTCAGTGGCCAGAGCCTGCTCGATAACCGGATGCAAAAGCTCTCCGGCGGTGAAATGCAACGAGTGCTGCTGGCCCGCGCCTTGCTGGTCAAGCCGGAGCTCCTGGTACTGGATGAACCGGTGCAAGGGGTCGACATCAATGGTCAGATCGAGCTCTATGCCCTGATAGGCAAACTGGCGGCCGAGTTCGACTGCGCCGTGCTCATGGTCTCCCACGACTTGCATCTGGTGATGGCAAGCACCCATGAGGTGATTTGTCTGAACGGCCACGTCTGCTGCCATGGAGAACCGGAAAGTGTGGCCCGCCATCCGGAATTTGCGCGCCTGTTCGGCCGACCCGAGCAGCGAGCAGGAGGTGCTGGCCGTCTATACCCATCACCACCACTGCGATGGCCAGCATGAACATGTGGAGCCCGCTCCGCTCATCCGCCTGCCGTCGCGCAAATAAGCCGACGACAGTGCAAAGCCCGGATAAATCTTGAGTCAAACCCGGCCTGAACCTCCTTTCGCCAACCGATTGCAAGTAAGGATCTTAACGTGGACAGCTTTTTGTTATACGCCCTCGCCGCCGGTCTCGGCATCGCCCTCTTGGCCGGGCCGCTGGGCAGCTTCGTGGTATGGCGCAAGATGGCCTATTTTGGCGACACCCTCTCCCACGCCTGCCTGTTTGGCATCGCACTCGGCATCTTGCTGCAAGTGGATCTCACCCTGGCAGTGGTGGTCTGTTGCCTCGCCATGGCCATGCTGCTCGTCGTCATGAGCCGCAACCAGCAGGTCGCCACCGATACCCTGCTCGGCATCCTGGCCCACACCGCACTCTCCCTGGGCCTGGTGACCTTGAGCTTCATGGACAATGTGCGGGTCGATCTGATGGCCTATCTGTTTGGTGATCTGCTCTCGGTCCAGCCGGTGGATCTGCTCTGGATCTACGGTGGTGGCGCACTGGTGCTGCTCACCCTGAGGCAACTCTGGGATCCCCTGCTCTCCATGACCATCTCGGAAGAGCTGGCGCGGGTGGAAGGGGTGCGGGTCGATGTGCTGCGCTGCGTGCTGATGCTGCTGATTGGCCTGGTGATCGCCGTGGCCATGAAGTTCGTCGGGGCGCTGATCATCACCTCCTTGCTGATCATCCCGGCTGCGACGGCGCGCCGTTTCAGCCAGACGCCGGAGCAGATGGCCGGGTTTGCGGCGCTGATTGGTTGCCTTGCCGTGTTGGGTGGCCTGAGCCTCTCCTGGTTCCAGGATACCCCGGCGGGTCCATCCGTGGTGGTCTGCGCTGCCAGCCTGTTTGTCCTCAGCCAGTTCAAGAGAGCCTGATGCGCTGACCTGCGCATCTCATCATTAGGCTGCCATCTAGGGTGGTGGCAGGCTCTGGCAGGTTTCCAGCAACAGCCATTGACGCAGGCGGTTGATGGCGGGCTCATGGGCCCGCCCGCGCTTGCAGGTGAAGTAGAAGGCATCCCCTGTCTCCAGCTGATGCACCGGCAGACGTACCAGTTGGGGATCATCGGGTCGCACCATGTAATCATTGACGAAAGTCACTCCCTGATCCCAGGCCGCCGCCTCCATGGCCAGCAAGACATGGCTGAAATGATGCATGCGCACGCCCTCCGGCACCGTCAGCCCGCCCGCCTCGGCCCAGCGCAGCCAATCCTCCCCCCGCGACTTGTAGATGGACTGCACCGACAGCAGGGGGAGTTGCCAGATGGCATCCGGCCACTCCCCTTCCACCTGCTGCAACAACCGACGGCTGCACACCGGGAAGAGCCGCTCCTGATAGATAAGATCATGGCTATAACCACGCCCATTGGGGCAGACAGTGATGAAGCAATCGGCCACCCGATCGGAGAGTTCCGGATCCTCGGCCACCATCTCCAGGCTGAGGTCGAGCTCGGGGCACTGCTGGCGCAAACTGGCCAGACGCGGGATCAGCCACTTGACCGCAAATGAGCTGTAGACGGCGAGTCGCAGCTGCATTTGCCCCCCTCCTCTGAGCTGGGCGCTGCTCTGGGCTATCTGACCAAGCCCGGCTGCGATCCCCTCAAAATAGATCTCCCCCTGCAGCGTCAAGGACAAGAGCCGCCCCTGACGCAGCAGCAATCGCTCACCGAGGAAATCTTCGAGCAAGCGGATCTGATGGCTGACGGCACTCTGGCTGACATGGAGCTCGATGGCGGCGCGGGAGAAGCTCAACAGGCGGGCAACTACTTCGAAATATTGCACGGCACGCAGTGGGGGCAGTTTCATTATCTATAAATCTCATAGATGGTCTTTATTTATCATTTTACCCAATAGTAAGCCCACCGCTACCCTGATCCCATCAAGTCAGGAGGTGGTATGAATTCAGTATCGGCAGGCATTCTCTATCTGGTCTTTGGCAATGTGATAGCCGTCTTCTCGGACGTCCTGGTCAAGGTGCTGGATCCCGATCAGCCCATCTTCCAAT
Source organism: Aeromonas molluscorum (assembly GCF_051376105.1). Classification (NCBI taxonomy): domain Bacteria; kingdom Pseudomonadati; phylum Pseudomonadota; class Gammaproteobacteria; order Aeromonadales; family Aeromonadaceae; genus Aeromonas; species Aeromonas molluscorum. The sequence continues at coordinate 1,793,628 of NZ_JBPQCY010000001.1, forward strand.
TCGTCTTCTTTCGCCAGGTCTCGGCGGCGCTGCTGCTCGCCCCCTGGCTGCTCTGGTCCTGGCGTCGCCACCCACCGGTCGCCCTCAAATGGCATCTGCTGCGCGCCCACATCTGGGCGGGGGGCGTCTGCCTCATGGTGATAGCCCTGACCCAGTTACCGCTGGCCACAGCCAATGCTCTCTTCTACGCGGCTCCCTTGTTGATGGTGCCGCTCGCGGTCTGGATCGCGGGGGAAGCCATGTCCCGGCAAAAAGTACTGACCGCGCTGATGGGGTTCATCGGCGTGTTGATCGTGCTGCGCCCCACCGAGGTGAACTGGGCCGCACTGGCGGCGCTCGGCGTCGCACTCTCCCTGGCCCTCAACAACCTGTTGATAAAGCGCCTCCCCCTGCAGCAGCCGATAGTCCAGACCCTCTTCTTCACCAACGTGCTGAGCATGCCCATCATCTTCGCCCTGGCCTGCTGGGATCCGACGCCCTGGCAGTGGCAGCTGCTCTGGCCCGCGTTCGGCTCCTCGGCGCTGATCATGGTCTATGCGGGCCTGTGCGTGCTGGCCTATCGCAAGGCGGAGGCGAGCAAGATTGCCTCGGCCGAATACACCGGCCTGCTGGCGGCGGTTGCCATTGGCGCCTGGTTGTTCGATGAGCAACCCGGTCTGCCCCTGCTGGTTGGCTGCCTGTGCATCATCATTCCCCTGGCCGCCATGGCGCGGGGAAAAGGCAGAGCCAAGCCTCTGACTGAGCCTGCGGCCTAAACAAGAATCGAGGGAGTAATAACGGCCTCGGAGTCCGCTAACGAAAGGGCAGGATCGAGCCGTGAGGCCAGCATCGCCGGTCCAGTTGTCAGGGAAACAGGGTAGCGACTCGGGTGCGCAACTCGGGGACGACGTCGGTCTCGAACCAGGGATTCTTGCGCAGCCAGAGGGTGTTGCGCGGAGAGGGATGGGGCAGCGGCAGCCAGGCATCGCCATAATCACGCCAATGCTGCACCGTCTCGGTCAGGCTGGCGCGACGTGCCTTGCCGAGGTAGCGCTGCTGGGCATATTGGCCGATAAGCAGGGTCAGCTCGATATGAGGCATCAGCATCAGCACCTTGTCATGCCAGGCGGGGGCGCACTCGGGACGAGGGGGCAGATCCCCCGACTTGCCTCGCCCCGGATAACAGAAGCCCATGGGCATGATGGCAACTTTCTTTTCATCATAGAAATCGGCCGGAGCCAGCCCTAGCCAGTCGCGCAGCCGCTCGCCGGAGGGGTCGTCCCAAGGGATGCCGCTGGCATGCACCCGAGTGCCTGGGGCCTGCCCTATGATGAGCAGCCGGGCTTGCTCACTGCCCCGGATCACGGGATTGGGCCCCAGCGGCAGATGAGCCTCACACAGGCGGCAGGCGCGGATCTGTTCAAATAGCGAGTCGAGTCGGTTCATGGCGAGCATGATAACAGTTGAAGGTCCTGAGCACAGCGCCCGCCAGCGTGCCATCCAGGTTCATGGATTTTGTCGCCCAGGCCGCTTGTCGGCTCCGGCATCGCGGCCTATGATGCGGCCCAAATTGTTTAATTTAATAAACGAGAAAGAATGAAAAGCTGGATGGGAACGGGCGGTGCAGCCCTGTCGTTCGCGCTCTGGGGCCTGCTGCCCCTCTATTACCAGTTCATGCCCGAGGTCAACATGTGGGAGCTGCTCTCCCACAGAGTGCTCTGGTCCGTGGTGCTGCTCGCCCTGCTGTTTGCCCTGTTCGGCCAGCGGCTGCCCTGGGAAAGATTGCGCCAGGAGCCCCGCCAGCTATGCCTGATCCTGCTGGCCGGCCCCATCATGTCCGTCAGTTGGTGCATGTTCACCTGGTGCCTGACCACGGGCCAGGTGCTGGCCACCAGCCTCGCCTTCTTCATGACTCCCCTGTTCAACATCGCCTTTGCCGTGCTCTTCCTCGGTGAGCGGCTCACGCCCCAGAAACACCTGGCGGTTGCCCTGGCGCTGGCAGGGTTGGCCTACATGCTGTTCTCCTACGGGCAGCTGCCCTGGTTCTCCCTCATCATGGGGGCCAACTTTGCCCTGTACGGCCTGCTCAAGAAGAAGGTGCATTATGAGGCGAGCACCAGCCTCTATCTCGAATCCCTGGTGCAACTGCCCCTGGCCCTGCTGTTCATAGGATGGATCACATGGCAGGGCCAGGGCACCTTCATGCAGGGGGACTGGGGGGATCGCCTGCTGCTGATGGGCAGCGCGCCCGCCACTCTGCTACCGGTTGGCCTGTTCTGCTATGCGGTGCTGCGCACCCGAATGAGCACTGTGGGCCTGCTGCAATACATAGAACCAACCCTGGCCTTCCTGCTCGCCATCTTCTGGTTCAAGGAGCTGCCGGATCCCGTCAAAATGGTGGGCTTCGTCTTCGTCTGGGCGGGCCTGCTGGTCAGTCTGCTGCCCCTGCACAAGCTGCGGCGCGGCAAACGTTACGCATCTGAATGATGTGCCATATGCCCTTACTCCTTGCCCTGTGCCTGGCCGGGGCGATAATGAGCCCAGGCCAACCCGAGACAGATCGGGTGTCAAAGACGAGAGCACAAGATGAGTAAATCCCTTTCCCGCCCCCCTCAGCTCAGGACCACCGAGCAACAGGGCGCGCCGATCTGCCCCGTCGGAGATGCCCCGCCCGTCTGGTCCATCTATATGGTGCGAACCCGTAGTGGCAGCCTGTATACCGGGATCAGCACGGATCCTGAACGCCGTCTGACCCAGCACCAGAGCGGCACTGGGGCACGGGCGCTGCGCGGCAAGGGGCCCCTCATCCTGGCCTGGCGACAGGAGGTTGGGGAGCGCGCCGTGGCCCTGCGCCTCGAATATCGACTCAAGCAGCAGAGCAAGGCCAGCAAGGAGCGCCTTGTGCTCAACCCCGATGACTGGCAAGCCTTGGCGCAGCAGTGGTTGCTCACCTCAACCCGTAAGACCCGAGCCAGCTGCCAGTGAGAGTCTGAATCCGGTGATGGGGGCAGTGCGCAGCAGGTGGTGTCATAAAAAAGGCCACCGCAAGGGGCGGCCAAGGCAGGATAGGTGTCGCTGGCGGGAGCTTTATCGGGGCACTCTTATCCAGATACTCTTATTCACATCCCCTTATCCAGAGGCTTTGGGCAAAGGAGTGTCATCCAGACAGGCTTTAGCCCATCGCAATCAACAACGCTGGCACCATGGCTCAACGGTAACTATTGGGGCGGCCGGTGCGGCGCCGGTTGCCCAGCAACCAATAAACCACCAGACCCAGCAAAATCCAGGGAGCCAGCTTGAACACCAGGCCTATCATGCCTGCCAGGGCACCGAACAACATGAAGACCCCACTCACCACCACCATGGCCAGGACGGTGAATCCGGCCATGGCCATGACGATCAGCACCGCCAGCAAGACCAGAAATTCCAACATATATACTCCTCGCAGCCGGGCTGCTCATGGTTGTCCGGGGTCAATACCGCCAGCGGGTGATGGCAGGCGGGGCTGACGGCCCCGCCTTGCTCAATCCAGCCAGCGTTTCAATTCATGGCGCGGTGGCATCAGCAGCACCGCCAGCAGATAGGCAGCCAGGGTGAAGGGTGGTAGCAGGATCAGGGCAATCAGCGCCACTATCCGCACCGTCACTCTGGAGAGCCCCAACCGATTGGCAATGCCGGCGCAGACGCCCGTCAACTTGCGATGTGCCAGGTCTTTCGGCCAGGGCGTCATGATTACACCTCCACCTTTTGGCCTTTCAGACGAGCCAGCTCACGCTCTATCTCGTCATTGAGTTCCAGCTCGCGAAATTGTGCTTCCAGAGACGGATTCTGACCCAGAGTCGCGGCTTCAAGTTGAGCCTCCAACTGATCAACCCTGCCCTGCACCCCGTCGAAGCGGGCCATCAGCTCATGCATGCGACTGCTGTCCATCTGGGCCCTGGCGCGGATCCGGCTGTGAGCCGTCTGCTCACGCAAGGCCAGCAACTTCTGCCTCTCCCGCGCCTCGGTCAACTTGGCGCCAAGCCGCTCGCTGTCGGCACTAAGCTGGGCCAATACCTCGGCCAGCCGATCCCTGTCCTGCTCCAGCTGTGCGAGGCGCTTGGCCTCGGCCAGTTTCTCGCCAAGAGCGGCGCGGGCCAAATCCTCACGGCCCTTGCCAATGGCCAATTCGGCCTTGGCAGCCCAACCCTGCATCTGTTGACTCAGGGCACTTTGCTGGCGTTCCAGCTGCTTTTGTTCGGCAATGAGGCGGGCGGCCTGGGTGCGCATCTCGATCTGCACCTGCTCCATCTCTTCGATCATGAGCCGCACCATCTTCTCGGGCTCCTCACTCTTGTCGAGCAAGTTGTGCAAGTTGGCATTGATGATATCGCTGAGGCGGCTAAATACACTCATGGTCTGGCTCCTTGTCATGGGATGGGCCTGGGCCCTGGTTTCAGTCTCTAGTGCCATAACTACTACAAGAGCCGTGCCAGAATATTTTTTCTTTTATTTACAGTTAGATATAAAATCCACCTCCAAACCCGCCGCAAAAGTTAGCATTTTTAACCAATCTGAATGGCGAAAATAACCAATAAAAAAGGGAGCCAGCGGCTCCCTTTTTTACATGATGGCACCCGATCAGGCGGCGCGATCCCGCTCGATGGCCGCATCCAGCTCGACCAGTTTGGCGCTCATCTGCTCGCGGCAGTGCTCGGCCAGCTCGCGGATCCCGGCAGCGCCATGCTCCTTGCTGCACAGGGGAGGCAACATCTCGAGACGCACCTCGCCATTGTCCCAGCGATTGAGATCTATCTGGCCGAAATAACTGGAACAGACGATGGGCACCACTGGCACCTCCGCCTGCACCGCGGTATGGAAGGCGCCCGCCTTGAACGGCAGCAGGCCACGGCCCTGGGAACGGGTCCCCTCTGGGAACATCCAGATGGAGGTGCCGCGACGTTTGATGCGATCCACCACCTGGCCTATGGTGCCGATGGCACGGGAGCTGTTGGAGCGGTCTATCAGCACATTGCCCGACAGCCAGAAGATGAGGCCGAAGAAGGGCAGCCACAGCAGGCTCTTCTTGCCCACCGCCACCACGCCGGGGCGCACGGCGCCGGTCACGGTGAAGATGTCGAAGTTGCTCTGATGGTTGCAGATGTAGACGGCGGGGCCGACATGCTTCACTTCATCCGGGATGGTTAAGGTCACCTTGACGCCGATCAGCGGGCAAACGGCATGGTACATGCGAGCGAAGACGTAGACATTGTTGGCATGGCCGGGACGCACCAGACAGAGCAGCAAAGCCAGGATGAACCAGACGACAAGCAGCAGGCCAAGCAGCAGAATACGGGCAAATTTGAGCATCGAACACCTCTAGACAAGATTCGGCGCAGTATACTGAGGCCGCTTTGGGTGAACAAGTGTTAGCCAAACAAAACCGGGCCGGGATGACGGCATGGCCCTGCCGCCCTGCTCCCTACCGCGCTCCACTTGTCTGTTTGACACCAAAAAAGCCTCTTACGAGGCCATAATAATCCGGGCGACTTGTATAGATAAGAGCGGCCCGTTAGGATGTGACCCTCTTTAGACGATGGGCCCGGTATGACACAACCACAGCGCACAGCAACACGACTCCTGCTACTGGTGTGCATACTGCTGCTCAACTGCGCCGCCCAGCCTCTGCTCAAACTGGCCCAGCTCGACCAGGCACTCAGCTGTCAAATCTTGGCATCCACCGACGAAACGGGTCAGAGCCAGGAGAGCCCTCAGCCGAGCAGTTGCGAACTCAAGGGCAAGTGGCTCATCGCCGCCCAGCTCGCCGCGTCCGAGCTTGTGTTCTTCGTCGTCGCCCTTCTTATTGCCGTGCTGGCGCCACTGTGGCGCTATAGCCCCCCCCTGCCCCCGCCCCGGGAAGGCAGAGCACCCAAACTCCGATTACACCTCCAGCTGTGCGTGCTGCGCGAATGAGTTATCCGCCACTTTAGACGGATCCCAACTTATTTATTGCGAGACACATCAATGACTAGATTGATCAAAACGGCGCTGCTGCTGGTCTGCCTTGGCTGGCAGGCGATGGCTATCGCCACTGATAGCGGCTGGCTGACCAGCGCGCAAAACGACCATGCCCGTGTACGGCTGCAAGGGGATTTCAGCAACCCGGCCCAGAGCCGCCTGTTGCTCGAGGTCGAACTCGAATCCGGCTGGAAGAGTTATTGGCGCAGCCCGGGGCAGGGGGGCATAGCACCCCAGATCCTCTGGCAGCACGAAGCACCAACCCAAGTCCAATGGCACTGGCCGACCCCGAAGCGTTTCGAGGTCGCCGGACTCAGCACCCAGGGTTACCAGGGGGACGTCCGCTTCCCCATGACCCTGAATGCGTCCAAAGGCAGCACCTTGAGCGGCATACTGCGCCTCTCCACCTGCAGCAACGTCTGCATACTGACCGACTTCCCCTTCCAGCTGGTACTCGCTGACGCAGCCCCTGCGGGCTTTGACTTTGCCTATGCCCAAGCCATGAGCACCCTGCCCCAGGCGATGGCGAGCGACATCCAGCTAACGGCCGGGTATGGCGCCAATGAGCTGCAACTGGTTGCCGAGCGCCCTCAGGGCTGGCAGCAGCCGGCCATCTTCCTCGACGGTCAGGCAGAGGCCGAGTTTGGCGAGCCCAAGCTACAGGTCGAAGGCCAGCGTCTGGTGGCCCGCATTCCGGTCAGCGATGGCTGGCAAGGGGATGCCCCGGATCTCACAGGGAGACTACAGGGCTTACTGCTGGTCGATGGCGAACAAGCCTGGCAGGGAGAGACGTCCATCAATGCCCCCCTGGCGCTGCCAGCGGCCGGGTCTGACAGTGGCCACTCGCTACTCTGGCTGATCGGCACCGCGCTGCTCGGTGGCCTCATTCTTAATCTGATGCCCTGCGTACTGCCGGTACTGGCCCTCAAGTTGGGTTCCATCCTGCAACTGGAGACGCGAGCACGTCGTCCCATCCGTCTGCAATTTCTGGCCGCCAGTGCCGGGATCCTGGTCTCCTTCTGGGCATTGGCCCTCATGAGCACCTTGCTGCGCGCCACCCAAGGTGCCGTCGGCTGGGGTATCCAGTTCCAGAGTGTCTGGTTTATCGGCTTCATGGTGATGGTCACCCTGCTGTTTTGCGCCAACTTGCTGGGATTGTTCGAGTTTCGCCTGCCAAGCCGCCTCAGTACCCGACTCGCCACCACGGGTGACAACAGCCTCGGCGGCCACTTCCTGCAGGGCAGCTTTGCCACCCTGCTGGCAACCCCTTGTTCGGCTCCCTTCCTCGGCACCGCGGTCGCCTTTGCTCTCGGAGCGCCCCTGGGTCAGCTCTGGCTCATCTTCACCGCCCTGGGTATCGGCATGAGCCTGCCCTGGCTCGCCATCGCCGCCTGGCCCAGCCTCGCACTCTGGCTGCCAAAACCCGGCCCCTGGATGGGACGACTGCGCATGCTGCTCGGCCTGATGATGCTGGGTTCCAGCCTCTGGCTGCTGAGCCTGCTCTCTGCCCACCTCGGCAGCCTGACCACCGGCTGGCTGATGGCCGCTGTACTGCTGGCACTGCTGGTCGCCATCGGCTGGCGCCATGGCGTGCGTGGCTTCACCCTGACCCTGGCGCTCTCTGCCCTGATTGGTGGCGCCCTGCTGCTAGGCGGCGCCCTCACGGCGCCAAATACCCCCCAGAGGGAGACGGTGCAGTGGTTACCCCTGTCGGAATCGGCGCTGCAACAGGCTCTGACCGATAACAAGCGGGTCTTCATTGATGTCACCGCCGACTGGTGTGTGACCTGTAAGGCCAATAAATACAATGTGTTGCTACGAGATGAGGTGCAAAGCGCCCTCTCGGCACCGGATGTGGTTGCCCTGCGGGGTGACTGGACCCGGCCCAACGACAGCCTGGCCGCCTTCCTGCGCGCCCGGGGCGCCGTGGCCGTGCCCTTCAACCAGATTTACGGCCCCGGCCTGCCCAAGGGAGAGGTGCTCTCCCCCTTGCTCGACAAAGCCGATCTGCTCACCACCTTGCACAAGGCTGGCCTGCTCAAGGCTGGCACTACTCGCTTCTAAGGAAAACTTGATGAAACCGACCCTGATCACTCTGACCCTGCTCGGCGCCCTGTCCACCCTGGCCCCCAGCCTGCATGCCGCCCCCTTCACCCCGGAGCAGGAGGCCCGTATCAAGGAGCTGATCCGCGAGACGCTGGTGGCCAACCCGAAGATCCTCGATGAGGCGGCCGACGCCTGGGAGAAGCAGAACACGGCGGATCAAGCCGCCCAGCTTGGCAACATCATAAAAAGCAACCAGCAAGCGCTGTTCATGAGCCCCACCAGCCCGCGCCTGGGGGCCAAGCATCCCAAGCTGACCCTGGTCTCCTTCACCGATTACAACTGCCCTTACTGCAAACAGTTCGATCCGCACCTGACCCGTCTGCTCAAGGAGCATCCGGATCTCGGTCTGGTGATCAAGCTGCTGCCCTTCAAGGGGCAAACGTCCGCCAAAGCGGCCCAGTACAGCCTGACCCTGTGGCAACAGGATCCGGCTCGCTTCCTCCCACTCCATGAAAAGTTGATGAGCAAGCAGGGGATGTTGACCGAGGCGGACATCAACAAGGCGCTGGCCGCCACCGGCAATGTGGCTCTCAAACCAGCAGACAAGGCGACCGAGGAGCTGCGCACCAGCCTGCGCCTGGGCACCTTGCTCGGCGTGCAGGGCACACCGGCCACCCTGATTGGCAGCCAGCTGGTGCCGGGAGCCATCTCCTATGACGAACTCGAGCGCCTGGTGAAGGCCGAGTTGGCCAAACAGAGCTGATCGCGGATGCTGCGCTCGGAGAGCACGGCATCCGGCACTTGGCTCGGCATGCAAGGCGCTCTCTATACAAAACGACCAAGGTTGAGGAGAGCGCATCTCCCAGAAAGCGCTGCAGCGCCCCTTGTTGCCGCGCTGACCAAACAGGAAGAAGAGACACCATGACAGACGCTGTGAAAAAGAGGGCACGCTGGCGGCGTTGGGGCAAAGAGGTGCTCTGGCTGCTGTTGTTTGCCGTTATCATCTCCACCGCGCTGGACTTCTGGCGTGGCCCGGCCCTGCCAGAAGGGAGCCCACTGCCAACGCTGATATTGAGCGATGGCAGCCGCGCCGATCTGCTGGCCCTTAGCCGGGACAAACCGCTGCTGGTCTACTACTGGGCAAGCTGGTGCGGCGTGTGTCGCTTCACCACCCCGACGGTGGAGCAGATGTGGCAAGAGGGTGACAATGTGCTGACGGTGGCACTGCGCTCGGGCAACGATGAGCAACTGCGCCGCGGTATGACCAAGAAGGGACTGAGCTTCCCGACCCATAACGACGAGCAGGGCACACTCGCCGCCCGTTGGCAGGTCGGCGTCACCCCCAGCTTCCTGATCCTCAAGGATGGCAAGGTGGTCGGCACCACCACCGGCTGGAGCAGTCGCTGGGGATTGAAGCTCCGGCTGCTGTGGGCAAGCTGGTAATCCAATAAGAAGGAGCCCGGTGATGAGCCGGGCTCTTTTTAAATTGGCATCGGCACCGTCTCCGTTATTGCGCCGCTGGCATGGCCCCAGCGCCTAGCCTGGCTTTGGCGTTGGCCCGTTCAGTTTCATCGCTCACGCCATCACCGTTCTGATCCAGACGGGTAAAGAGGGTTTCATGACGCGCCATGAACTGCTCCCTGGTGATGTCTTGCATGGGTTGTCTCTTGCCCACGCGCCCCGGCATGACCTTGCCTGATTGCTTCATCCTATCTTGCATCCTGGCCATAGCAGCCTCCCTTTCGGCAACCGACAAGATGCCATCACCATTGCTGTCCTGGCGGGTGAAACGCTGCCCGGCTCTCTCCATGAACTGGGCCTTGGTGAGATCCCCCTTGATAAGCACCAGGGGTTCATCGAAGAACTCATCGGCGGCGACGACGAGGCCGCCCAGCAAAGCCAGAGGCAGAAGATAAAGTTTTAACATGGCTGTTTATTCCTTTTGATGGCCTCGCTCTTGCCGAGTCCTGATGAGGATCGCCAGGGCAGGCCCCTTGTCACATGCACACCCGGTCCAGCGATGTGGCACCGGGGCGAATGCACTATCCACCCGCCACAGGTACCCTCTGTCTGGGTAGTCCCCATGGCGGGATGTCCCTCCCGGGTGCTTGCCGGACCGGAATATAGAGGACCGATACCAGGTCACGGCAAACTCATTTGGCGGATCACATCCTATTCATGGCAGAGCGGCGCTATTTCCGTTAAAATGACGGGTTTTTCGCCGTACCTGGTTTTCTCCGCCCAACCAGGGCCAGCATTGTGACTTCTCTGTTGCCAGTGAGGCAGGATCTGCCATGAACAACTACTTTCGGGTGCTGGGTGTAAAATCCAACGCCAACGAAAACGACATCAAAAAAGCCTATCGACGACTGTCGAACCAGTATCACCCCGACAAGCTGCTCGGGGCCACCGAAGAAGAACAAGCGCGCGCAGCCGTCTTGCTGCAACAGGTGAAACAGGCCTACGAGGTTCTTTCGGACCCCAAGAAAAAGGCCGCCTTCATCAAGGACTTTAACAACGTTATTGTGACCGACCCGACCTCTGCCATGCAGGAGTTATGGGATCAATTCTATCCCTGAGGCTGTATGAAAAAGACATTGGATCTGGCGCGTATCAAGGCGCTGATGAGTGACGCCAGCGAGAACATCGAATCCTACCGTGATGTGGACCAGCCCAAGGCGCTGGAACAGTTCACCGGCAAGATGAAAGCGCTGCTGCTGGCCGACATGAGCATGCTGGAGTTCATGCCCGAATACCTGCCGCTGGCCCTCTATGGCCGGGTGCAGTTTTCTGTCCATGCCAAGCCGGCTTGGCGCAACTGGATCGGCCAAGGCGAGCAGCCCAGCTGGGACGAATTCAAGACGTCCGTGGCCTTCAACAACGCCGACCTGCCCCTGGTCAAGGCAGTGCGAGCCCAGAGCGAAGATACCCTTATCGAAGCCTGCGCCGTGCTCTATCTGCTGGACAATCCCCTGCCCCGCGGCGCCCGTGATGACGACTACGCCATGCCCCGCGATGAAGACGAGGACGAGGGAGAAAACGCCGACGCTGACTACGACGGCGGCGAGGATGAAGAGGGCGAGCAGGATATGTACAACGAAGTGCGTTTCTAATTTGAAGCAACTTGGGGTAAAGAATGAATAGTCTGATTGAAATTGCCGCCATCGAGATCAAAGAACTGGCCGTGATCGAGCCCAAGCAGGCCAGCGAGAAATTCGAGCTGATCGCCATGACAATGTCCGACGATCAGTTGGCTGAAGTCATTGAAAATATTGATATCGTCACCCTGACCCAGATCAACGGCCAGCATGACATCTCCTTCCCGTCCATCATCTCCGAGCTGATGACTCCGGAGCGGATCCGCGACATCGTCTGCCAGCAGCCGCTCTACTGGGAAGAGGCCATCAAGAACAATGCCGAAGAGCTGCAACAGCACACCTTCGACTTCCTCAACTACCTGATCCGCACCCAGGAGAGCGAGGCCAAGCAGCGCGAGATCCTGGAGTGCATCGCCGAGGATCCGGCTGGCCTCTTCTACCTCGCCATCCCCTTCATCGAGTTCTATCGCGGTGAGCAGCTTGACGACAAGGATGGGGTGCCGGATCTGCTGCACGCCGAAGAGGAAGATCTGGAAGAGGCGCTCTCCTACAGCGATCGTCAGCTGAGCGAGAATGCCCATGACTACTCCCTCGACGATCCGCGCAGCTTGCTGATGCTGATCCGCCAGCAGGCTCCCGAGGTGGAGCAGGCCATCAAAGCCCTGCTACGCAACGAGAACAGCAGCTGGGATGGCATCATCAACAAGTTTGCCGCCGAGCTGGTGATGCAGGCCAAAGACAAGAACCAGGTCAGCGACGAGTACAGCGAAGTGGACGACATGTTCAGCTTTCTGGATTAAGGGGCGCTTCGATGTCACAGGTAACGCAGCTAGTCATACGCGAGTCCAATCAGGGCCCCTTCCTCAGTCAAGTGCTGCGTTTTGGCACTGACAGTGAACGCTTGAGCACCCAGCAGCTGGCCGCCATCAAAGGCAAGGCCGTGCTGATGAGCCTGAAGTTCGCCGACAAGTACTACAACAAGTACAAGATGCATCTGCTGGAACAAGCCGCCCACGATGTCATTGGCGTGGTCAGCCTGGGGTTGCAGGAGCTCTCCCAGCGGGACGCCGCCAAGGCACTGGCCCTGCTACAAGCACCGGAAGGCCCCATCAAGCCGTTCCAGAAGGGCTGGTCCATGCTGATCTCGGTCAGTCCCAAGCCGCTGGGCAGCAACAACCTCTTTGGCGACGTGGATGCCCGTCTGCTCGATAAAATATCCAGCCCGCCGGATGTGGAAGAGTGGCAAGGGTGGCAGGAGTACGAGAAGGCGCTGGTGGAGCATAACAAGGCCCGCCTGATGAGCCTGATTGATCAACACTTCTTCGCCTGCGAGAACGATCACCCCACCATGGAAGACAAGCTGGCCGAAGCCCTGCTCTACCGCATCCTCTGTGGCCAGGGCAGCGGCACGGCGCCATTGAAGGTGAAGCAGGATCTCAAACGCCGTCTGGCGCGAGACATCGTGCTGCAAGAGGCCTGGTATGATACCGACTATCTGGCCGCCCAGCTGGATCTGATGCTGACCGAGCTGCCGGGCGAGCTGATCGCCGGCCTGCGCCAGGAGCTCAGCCGGGGTTTTGTCAGCAACCTGCTACACACACTGGGTTTTGTGCGCCAATACCAGCAGTTGCAGCAAGAGGGGGCCTCGCCGGAGAAGCTCGACAACATGGAGATGCGTGCCGGTCTCAAGCATCCCCTGCTCGGCTGGCCCCTCTACCACGACTTCTAGTGACTGGTTGTGCCTTAGCCTGCTCCAACGCCCGGCCCGCCGGGCGTTGTCATATCTGTATCAAGCCATCCGAAAAAGGCCGGGATACGTTTTGGCCATAAAAAGGTCGCCCTATAAGCGCTAGCGTACAGACGCCCCTGCTTACGCGAGGGAAGCTGGTGTCATCACCCGAAGGGCGAGTGCCCGGCCGATACCCGCCCCCAGGTCAGGGGCATCCGCGATGTCCGCCAACGCCGCCATCAAGCAACCACTATCCGGGCTGATGCGTTGGGGGATAGGCAACCACCTCAGGGCAGCTTGCCCAATAGACCTGACATACGAAAAGCATCAAGAGGTAACCCCATGAACAAGATCCATGGTTTGGCACTAGGGGCTGTGGCAACGGCCCTGCTGATTAGCCTGACGGCTTGCTCCGGCATGTCGCAACAGGGCAAGAGTACCGCAGTGGGGGCCGGTATCGGTGCCGTCGGCGGCTCGGTACTGACCGGCGGCAGTGCGGCTGGCGCCATTGGCGGTGCCGTCGTCGGTGGCGTCATTGGCCACGAAATCAAAAAGTAACCTCCTCTGCTCACATATCATCCAGCGTCCGGTTAGCCGGGCGTTGTCATCGCTGCAGACGGCAGCAATCCCTTCTCGCCCTCATCAAGTCCCCTTGCTCAGACTACCTCCTAAGCATCATTGGCCCACTGTTTATAAGGGATACAATGATCCCCCATACCCGCAGCAGGGAAGCAAGTCGTGAGCAGAAAACCCGACCGCATTACCGCGATGCAGCAGATCATCGACGCCGTGAAGGCGGAATTTCCGCTCTATCAACCAGATACCTTCAAATGCGGGCCAGACAATAGCTGCATCGGCTGCCCCAAGAAGCTGATGGAGCTGGTCGACACTGACTTATCCTATTGGCAATATCAGATAGGTCGCGGTATCGCGCCCAGCTTCGACGAGATTTATCGCTTCGGCAAGATGTGCAAAAACATCCGTCGAGCACTGGTGAAAAGTGGCCGCATTCCCGCCTGATGCTTTATAAAAATCTGCACAATTTGCATGTTGCAGATCTCTTCATCTGCCAGAACAAGGGATAACCTTGTTCGCTGAGGCGCCGTTGATTGTTTGCAATGAAACAGGCTGGCCGCCGGTCTAGGATGACAGCTCTCTTAGGCTGACCGAGCTGACCCCACATCACAATTCAGGAGGAAACATCATGACCCAAGAAAGGATCCAGACCCGATACCGGCTCGATGGCCCCCTTGCCACTCAGGCCGAGTTGGAGCAGGCCACCGCCCGGGCAATAGAACACCACAAGCAGGACTTCTTCCCCTTGCTGGAGCGGCTGGTGGACGTGGGAGACAGTCGGGTCAAGCTCAGTCAGAAAAATCCGCTACGGGTACTGGGGGTGGAGCTCGATGGGGCTCTGACCGGTGGCAGCGCCCGCCTCAACTACGAATCCAATTTCTCCGAGAGCTGCCTCATCATCAACGAATATGACCAGCACCAGACCAGCGTGCCCTTTCACCTGGAAGGGGATGAGCTTGTCTTCGACCTTGAGCTGCCCATCAAGTGGAATTTCAATAACTGACGGCTCAGCGGTGCAATTCAGCTTGTTTATTACACCGGCAGCATATATGAAATCGATGGGTGTCACTCATGGTGCCATGGGCAGAATGAAGCGCCAGTCAGGAAGGCGTGTGCTCCCGCAAGAAGGGATTTACACCTTGATGGGTGGTATTTAAATACAGATGCAAGAGCCGCTAATTAACCTAGTCATCTGGTATGCGGTTGTTTCCAGGACAACAAATTGAAATATCGAGGGTCACCATGCGTGAACACCAATTTCCAGCAATGCCGGGATTGAATGACAGTGATTACTATGGTTTAGAGCGCAAAAGTGCCGGGGATTTCCCCTTCTATCGCCAAGATCCTCATGCCTTGTCTGGCCGCAGCTGGGGGCTGATCCTGCTGGGTGTGGCGCTGGGTTTCGCCGTAATGACGGCGCCCATTGGGTTTTATACAACCACGGCGGGTGGCTTCGTACCCGCCATCCTGTTTCCTCTCATCCCCCTGGCCGTGCTCGCCATGGTGGCGGGAAAAGGGTGGCGAGCGCTGTTTCGAACGCCGACACGGCGGGATTTCCTCTTGATGGTGACGATTGCCGGCACAAATATTCTGGTGTCCGTGACCGTTGCATTAATCCTGCAGCATGTGTTCAAGATGAATGAAAACCCTGTCAACAGCGTGCTGGTAGAGGCTTCCAATACGGCCCGGATCCTCTTTTATTTAAAGACGCTACCTCAACTCTTCGGCGAGGAAGTGGTCTCCATCTTGCCTTTTCTGGCCATCCTCTGGTTTTGTCACGAAAAACTCACCATGACTCGCAAACAAGCACTGATCAGCGCCTGGCTCTGCACCGCTCTCATCTTTGGGGCATTGCACCTGCCCACTTATGACTGGAATTTTCTGCAATGTTTTCTGGTGATCGGGACGGCCCGCATTATTCTGTTGAGTGGCTACATCATCACCAAAAATATCTGGGTATCAACCGGCGCACACATCATCAATGATTGGCTGCTATTTACTCTCATGGTGCTCCTTCATGGTGGCGGCCATGCAGGGATATAATGCAAGCCATGACAATTGGAGGACAACTGGGACACCCACCTTTTTGGACAGGCATCACTAGGTCAATGACTCGACACTTCGTGGACGTGGCTGCAGCAACAATATCTCTGCTCCGCCTCCGGTTCAGGCAGTACGAGTAAAAAACAGGCTCAGCGACGCTATGAGAAGCAAGAACAGTTGGGGAAGGTGAGGTGCATCAGGCTGTCTAGTCGCTAGGCTGGTAACAACGCAGCTGACCACAATGCAGTGCAAACTGTTGGCGATGCTGATGGTCGCCTATCGCTCTGATACCCCGCCGCCGGAACAGGGTCACCTGTCGAAGCCAGACGGATTTATCAAGTCCTAGTCGTTCCATAATGACAGCAAGGTGAACCGGAATGTGGCCGCGCTTGTCTGCCCTGATGGCGCGCCCTGTCCAATCGACCAGCATCAGATAATCGATAAAGGCATAGGGCAAGCAGCCGGACCTCTCCTTATCGGCAAACGGTAGCAACAGCGGGGGCAAGGCTTCAGCTGGGGGCGTATTATCAAGGCGTTGCTTGATACTTGTGTAGTCGCTCTGCTCTGGTCGGTCGGCAAGGGCTGCCCGCACCGGATTGAGATCTACATAAGTCATGCAAGCCAGCAAAGCTGATTCGGTGAGCAGCGCCTGACTTTTAAAGCGACCTTCCCAGAAATGGCCCTTGCAGCCATCTTCCAGATTGGCCTGGCGAGCCAGAGTTTCATTGAGCAGCCGCACAAACCAACTGATGGAGTAAAGCCGTTCGCGCCACTGCCCTATCAGTTGTTTAACCACTGCAATCTCAGGTTCAATCAGGGATTCCCCCTGATACCAGCGCCGCACCAGCAGCGGCCATTGGAACAACGCAGCCCAACGCTCGACCACCTCCCGCTCACTCCAGTTGGCGGCGGTATCGGGCTCAACCTTGAGCACCAGGTGGTAATGATTGCTCATCACTGCATAGGCGCAGATGCCGATGGCAAACAGCCTCGACAGCTGGCCCAGCTTGTCGACCACCCACTGGCGCCGATGTTCGTAGCTCTGACCTGAATGGGTGTCTTCCCCACACAAAAAAGCCCGCCGCACACAGCGACTGACCACGTGGTAGTAAGGCGTATCCTGCAAACTGATTTGACGTGAACGAGCAATGGTCATGGCGCATCCCTCGACAGTGACTCCTCAAGCCAAGTACAGCTCTACACCTTTGTCAAAAAGGTGGATGTCCCAGTTTTTTGTTAACCTACGGGCTAATCAGCAATGTGGTTTATTGTAAAAGATACACTTGTCGTAGCGGATATATCATCGGGCGTCGCTATTGACTTGAAATAACTTCTCAATGCTATTGACAATGAAAATGCCAAAGCATCCAGTATATATAATATAGACGCACTTGCTTGGCTTTCTACTTGTGAGTATAAAATGAAGATAAGTGTAATGATTATATACTCTAAAGAGAGGGTTCTTTTTGGACCCAACCTAGTTACCAACACACCGATCTTTGGTGCAAAAAAAACAGTTACTATGTGAGCGATGAAAAATAACACAGCCATATTTGAAGCACTGAAATTAAATTTCTCAACCAACAGGAATCCTGCAAACACGACAAATATTTGCCGCCTTGCACCAGCGAGGAAAGTAAGTAGATAGTAAAGCTTATATTTTTTTCTCAACACAGGTTTGTTTTTTTGAGGTGGCGTTGTCGTCTTTATTTGTTGAAATGTGGATAAATACAGAGCTATTAATACGGCACTTACTCCACTGGCAAGAAATACAATATTTAATGTAACATTAAATATGTTCAGCATTGATAATATCAAAACAAAACCAATGATTCCAAAAAATGAATCAGCTGACCTTAGCTGGCCCATTCTTTCATTAAACTCTGATTGAGTATAGAACTGCGTAGTTAATGAAGAGCTCAATGACTCTAGATAATGGAATCCTATCTGGCCGGTATAGCAAACATGATTCATTTCGTAAAATAAAATCCGTAAATACTCGGAAACATGCCAGTTATAGATACGCCAATACCAAGAATGGCCAATGATATAATTGCCATTCTCTGCTCTTTAATAAACATCAACCAAAATAAAACTGTAAATGCAAGCAATCCAGGAATTTCCCTAAGGCTTTGTAAGACCCCAAGTGTATCTCCATCCATTCCAACAACATCAACCGCAAAGTTGTTCATGACCACTCGCCATCCTGTATTAGATATGGCTACAGCAGCACCGATCCAGATAAGGAAGCCCGTATTGGACTTCCTGAAAACATCATTGAGCCATAACATTTATGCTGCCTCTTTCATGATTTCAGCAATATTGTCATACATAAATTGACTCATATTAGTTAGATCCTGCCAAGTCTCTTTATTCGTGTGATTAATGCACTCTACAAATATCTGACAGAGGGACTCATCTTCCTCAAGCCAATTACTTACAGTCTGGCCGGTATAGCAAACATGATTGATTTCATCACGCATTATTTTTTCAATTGCAGGCTTCATTTTTAACAATTTTTCATCTTGAAGTTCATTAAGAACATTCAAATAGTGTCGTAACATAGTCCACGAACGCACCTCTATTGAATGCACTCGACAAATAAACTGTTTGAGATCATCATCAAAGTCAAAAACAGAATTTATTTCTTCAGCATGTTCAGAAAAGTCCTCTGTTTCTACTTCATACCCTGTGTATTGCACTAACTCTGCAAACATGGACGAATGATTCATTTCATCATTGACATGCTTTAGCATTTTATCACGAAGTTCTTTATCGGCATATCGTTCTGCAATTATCCTTACTCGCGCAGCACCTTTAGCTTCATCTATCGCATTTTGAATAAGATTGAAAGCCATCATTTTTTTGCTATTGAAGACGGTTCTAACAATCCCTTCCATGATTGGAGATGTGTAAGATAAATCTGCAATAAGATTATCTAGGACAATCCCCCTATATTTTTCACAAATAGTAATTTCATTTCTCTCATACAGAGAGAATAAATCCTCTGCTAATTTGATCACATGTGTTTCCT
The DNA here is from genome assembly GCF_051376105.1 of Aeromonas molluscorum. NCBI lineage: Bacteria > Pseudomonadati > Pseudomonadota > Gammaproteobacteria > Aeromonadales > Aeromonadaceae > Aeromonas > Aeromonas molluscorum. The sequence continues at coordinate 1,812,130 of NZ_JBPQCY010000001.1, forward strand.
CGTTGAAAAATGGGCGGTATAATCCGCCCACTTAAATGACACCAAAATTAATTTTTTTGGAAGGCAGAGTTAGCACGAACCAAACGCGGAGGATTAAAAGAAGAAATACCCTTGATGGTGATAGAGATAGCACTCAGCACTTTATTCTCTCTTCTTTACCATTACCCTTCCTGATTGTCCCCCACTACCGTCTCGCCGGCGGCGGGTTCTATCTCTATTCTATCCACCCGCTGCAAACCGCGGGGCAGCTTGGCGCCGCGGCGGCCGCGCTCGCCGCGGTAGTAGTCAAGGTCAGATGGCTTAAGAGTGAGCTTGCGCTTGCCAGCAAACAGGGTGACCGACTGACCCTGCGGGATGACGGCGGCCATGACAACAAACTCCTCCCGCGCCTTCACGCGAGCCGACGGAATGCTGATCAGCTTGTTGCCCTTGCCCTTGCCGAGTACCGGCAGGGTGTTGAGCGGGAACAGCAGCATGCGCCCTTCGTTGGAGATAGCCATGCAGAGATCGGTCTCCGGCGAGCCAATCTTCTGGGGCGCCATCACCTGACCCCCTTCCGGCACGGTGAGCAGTGCCTTGCCGTTCTTGTTCTTGCCGATGAGGTCGTCATAGGTACAGACAAAGCCGTAACCAGCATCGGAACAGATGAGGTAGGGTTCCCCCTCGTTGCCCATCACCAGATGGCGCACCTCTTCCCCTGCCCCCAGCGCAAAGCGACCGGTGAGCGGCTCGCCCTGACTGCGCGCGGATGGCAGGGTGTGGGATTCGAGGGCGTAGGTTCTCCCCAGGGTGGAGAGGAACACCGCCTGCTGGTTGCTGCGGCCACAGGCGTGGGCCAGATAGCTGTCCCCCGCCTTGTAGGAGAGCCCCGCCACATCGACATCGTGGCCCTTGGCGGCGCGCACCCACCCCTTGTCGGAGAGGATGACGGTGACCGGTTCGCTAGGCACCAGCTCTTTCTCGGTCAGCGCCACCGCGGTGGCCCGCTCCACCAGCGGGGTGCGACGATCGTCGCCGTACTTCTCGGCATCCGCCAGCAGCTCTTTCTTGAGCAGGGTGTTGAGGCGACGCTCCGAGCCCAGCAGCAGTTCGAGCTTGTCACGCTCTATGGCCAGTTCGTCCTGCTCGGCGCGCAGCTTGAACTCTTCCAGCTTGGCCAGATGGCGCAGTTTCAGCTCGAGGATCGCCTCGGCCTGGGTCTCGCTGATGTTGAAGCGCTCCACCATCACCTTGCCCGGCTCATCCTCGGTGCGGATGATCTCGATCACCTCGTCGATGTTGAGGTAGGCCACCAGCAAGCCTTCGAGGATGTGCAGGCGGGCCAGCACCTTGTCGAGGCGATACTGCAGGCGACGGCGCACAGTCTCGCGGCGGAAAATGATCCACTCGGAGAGGATCATCTTGAGGGTCTTCACCTGGGGGCGGTTGTCCAGCCCCAGGATGTTGAGGTTGACGCGATAGTTCTTCTCCAGATCCGTGGTGGCGAACAGGTGGGCCATCAGCGCCTCCATGTCCACCCGGTTGGAGCGGGGAATGATCACTAGACGGGTCGGATTCTCATGGTCCGATTCGTCCCGCAGGTCGGTGACCATGGGCAGCTTCTTGGCCACCATCTGGGCGGCGATCTGCTCCATGATCTTGGCGCCGGAGGCCTGATGGGGCAGCGCCGTGATGACGATGTCGCCATCCTCCTCGTTCCACACCGCCCGCTGCTTGATGGAGCCCTTGCCGGTCTCGTAGATTTTGCGGATGTCATCGCGCGGGGTGATGATCTCGGCGCTGGTCGGGTAGTCGGGCCCCTGAATGTGCGCCATCAAGGCATCCAGCCCGGCATTGGGGTTGTCGAGCAGTTCGGCACAGGCGTAGGCCACTTCCCGCGCGTTGTGGGGCGGAATGTCGGTCGCCATCCCCACGGCGATGCCTGTGATGCCGTTGAGCAGTATGTGCGGCAGGCGGGCGGGCAGCACCACCGGTTCTTTCATGGTGCCGTCGAAGTTCGGCGTCCACTCCACTGTGCCCTGGCCGAGCTCGGAGAGCAGCAGCTCGGAGAAGCGCGACAGGCGCGCCTCGGTATAACGCATGGCGGCGAAGGATTTGGGATCGTCCGGCGCCCCCCAGTTGCCCTGACCGTCCACCAGCGGGTAGCGGTAGGAGAAGGGCTGGGCCATCAGCACCATGGCTTCATAACAGGCGCTGTCGCCGTGGGGGTGGTATTTACCCAGCACGTCACCCACGGTACGGGCGGATTTCTTGTGCTTGGAGAGGGCCGACAGACCCAGCTCGCTCATGGCGTAGATGATGCGCCGCTGCACGGGTTTGAGGCCATCGCCGATGTGGGGCAAGGCCCTGTCCATGATGACGTACATGGAGTAGTTCAAGTAAGCCTGTTCGGTAAAGGCGCGCATCGGCTGGCGCTCTACCCCATCCAGACTGAGCTCGATAGCATCACTCATGTGATTCTTCTCTTTCGGTTCGGGAGCCGCCCATGAGCGACTCCGGCTGATATGCTCGCTGATCCGATGATGGGATCAGCCAATGGCAACGGACTGCTGGCTTGGAGGATGGCGAGCCTGGTTGGCTGCCAGCCATCAAACCCCTTAGATGATGGCCAGGTTGCCCTTCTCTTCCAGCCACTCGCGACGATCCGGGGCGCGCTTCTTGGCCAGCAGCATGTCCATCAGTTGCAGGGTCTCGTCCCCCTCCTCCAGCTCGCCCATGGTGAGCTGCACCAGGCGACGGGTGTTGGGATCCATGGTGGTTTCCCGCAGCTGCTTCGGGTTCATCTCACCCAGGCCCTTGAATCGGGTCACCATCACCTTGCCCTTCTTCTTCTCGGCCTCGACCCGCTGCAAGACGCCGTTCTTCTCGTCCTCATCGAGGGCATAGAACACCTCTTTGCCGATGTCGATCCGGTAGAGCGGCGGCATGGCCACATAGACGTGCCCCTTGTTGACCAGCGTCCTGAAATGCTTAACAAAGAGGGCGCAGAGCAGGGTGGCGATGTGCAGACCGTCCGAGTCCGCATCCGCGAGGATGCACACCTTGCCGTAGCGCAGGCCGGAGAGATCCTCGGAATCCGGATCCAGGCCGATGGCCACCGAGATGTCGTGCACTTCTTGCGAGGCGAGCACCTGGCCGGCCTCCACTTCCCAGGTGTTCAGGATCTTGCCGCGCAGGGGCATGATGGCCTGGAATTCACGGTCCCGCGCCTGCTTGGCGCTGCCGCCCGCGGAGTCCCCCTCCACCAGGAACAGCTCCCCCCGCATGGGGTCGGCGCAGTTGCAGTCGGTCAGCTTGCCGGGCAGGGCCGGGCCTTGCGTTATCTTCTTGCGCACCACCGTCTTGGCGGCACGCAGGCGGCGCTGGGCGCTGGAGATGCAGATCTCGGCGATCTGCTCCGCCAGCTCGGTGTTGCTGTTCAGGTACAAGCTGAACGCATCTTTGACTATCCCGGAGACGAAGGCCGAGCTCTGGCGCGACGAGAGCCGCTCCTTGGTCTGACCGGCGAACTGGGGATCCTGCATCTTGATGGAGAGGATGTAGGCGCAGCGATCCCAGATATCTTCCGGGGTCAGCTTGACCCCCCGCGGCAGCAAGTTGCGGAACTCGCAGAACTCGCGCATGGCGTCGAGCAGGCCCTGGCGCAGGCCGTTGACGTGGGTACCGCCCTGCGGGGTCGGGATCAGGTTCACATAGGATTCGGCGAGGCACTCACCCCCTTCCGGCAGCCAGCACAGCGCCCAGTCCACCGCGGATTGATCCGTACTGAAGGCGCCGACGAAGGGCAGCTCCGGCAGGCAGGTGAACTGCTTGACCGCATCGATCAGATAATCCTTGAGACCATCTTCGTAGCACCACTCAAGCCGGATACCGGTGTTCTTGTCGAGGAACTTGATGGTGAGACCGGGGCAGAGCACGGCCTTGGCCTTGAGCAGGTGTTCCAGCTTGGTGACCGAGAAGCGGGGGGAGTCGAAATAGCTCGCCTGGGGCCAGAAGCGCACCCGGGTACCGGTGTTGCGACGCCCGCAGGTACCGGTGATGGTCAGATCAGACACCTTGTCGCCGCGCTCGAAGGCGATGTCATAGACCTGGCCATCGCGGCGCACCGTCACCTCGACCCGATCGGAGAGGGCGTTCACCACAGAGATGCCCACCCCGTGCAGACCGCCGGAGAACTGGTAGTTCTTGTTGGAGAACTTGCCGCCCGCGTGCAGCTTGCAGAGGATCAGCTCCACCCCGGATACCCCCTCCTCCGGATGGATATCGACCGGCATGCCACGGCCGTCATCGATCACCTCCAGGGACTGGTCTTCAAACAGGGTCACCTCCAGGGTACGGGCATGGCCCGCCAGCGCCTCATCGACGCTGTTGTCTATGACCTCCTGGCCGAGGTGATTGGGCCGGGTGGTGTCTGTGTACATGCCGGGACGACGACGCACCGGTTCAAGGCCATTGAGGACCTCAATGGCATCGGCATTGTATTGAGTGGACATGGAGGGCCTTGCGAATTGACGTTTGGGGAGAATCTTACTCGTTGAGAGGGCCTTGGACAAATTAGACGACGGCAAAGAGTGACCGGGGCGAGGGAAATGACCGCCAAGGCCGGGCTTCATCACTCGGCCGTCCCCGTTGCTGGTTGGCAAGGGAACAGAGTCCGACCAAGAACCGGCTCAGTCGCTGGGCAGCGCCTGTTGCAGTTGGGAGAGCGAGCTGGACAACCGCCAGATGAGACCGGCCAGCGCGCGGGACTCCCTGTCCGGATGGCGGGCAAGCAGCGCATCCAGGCGTGCCAGCTCGCTCAGGGTGTGGCCAAGCCGCTCCTGCTGCACCCCTCCCTCGGTCAATATCCCCTTCAGACTGCGAATGCAGCGATCTCGCACCGGATAGAGGGCGGGATTGAGCCCGCGCCACTCCCGCAATTGCCAGACGATGTGGCTGCAGTTGAGCAACACCACCCCCCAACGCAATACCCAGAGCCGGGAGTGCTGATCCTGGCTCAGACTGAGCTGGCTGATGGCGTGATAGATGCGCGATTCGAATTCGTGCTCACCCAGGCGCGGCCCGGTGCGCAGCTGATCCATAAAATCCCGGCGCAGACGACGCATCAGGCGGCGGCTCTTGCGGCTATCGGAACTCGGCCGCAGGATCTGAAACGCCAGCCCGGCCGCCATCACCCCCAGCATCAGGGCCAGACTGCCGTTGATATAACCGAGGTAGTCATAGCGAGGGGGATTCGAGATGGCGAGAAAGGAGCCAAGCATCACGATCAATTGCCCCCAGAGCGCGGCGCTGGCTGGCCGCTGCAACTTGATGAGCTGCATGGTGACCAGCGTCGGCAGCAGTAGCAGGATGAAGGGCCAGAGCGCCTCCAACCGGATCATCAAGCCGAACTTGACTCCGAAGCAGACCAGACTGAGCAGCACTATGGCCTGCAACATGGTCGTCACGCTCTTGAGCGGCGCCGGAACCGCGGAATAGAGCACGCAACTGATCGATAGCAAGGTCAGCGCCGAACTGCCTGCATCCCACTGGGTCTGGAACCAGAAGATGCAGCCAAGCAGCACACAGAGGAAAGTGCGCGCGCCGTTATAGGCCGCCTCATAGCTGTCGGTGTGCATGGCGAGCGGTGCCAATCTGGGAGGGGCGGGCCAGTGTGCCGGTTCGTCCTGCCCTCTCTGCTTGGCCTGCGCCAAGCGATCCAGCCAGCGCTGCGCCTCCAGATAGCACCAGCAGAAGTGGCGCAGCCGCTGCCAGAAAACCTGAGTGCGATAATCCTCGCTCCCGGCCAGGGGCGCCAGCAGGCGGGCGATGCGCAGCTTGTCACAGTCGGGAGCGGCCAAAGCCCCGAGCAGCTCGGCGAGCAAGGCGTCCAGTCCGGCAGGCGGCGCAGGCCAGTTGTGCAGCAGGCGACGCACCCCGGAGATGAGGCTGGTCATGCGCAATTGGCGGTGAAGCAGGTAGTTGAACAGCCGGTTGTGGCGTCTGAATCTGTGATGGCTCCATACCGCCTGGATACGCAGCACATTCATGGTGAGGATCTGGCTGATGATGCCCTGGTGGGCGTGGCGGATCTCGGCATTGCTCTGCCCCTGCCAGAGCAGCTGGGCATGTTCGAGCAGGCGGGCCTGACTCTGGCGCAGGGAGCCGAGCAGGGTCTCGCCATCGCCGGTACTCGGCAGCAGCATCATCATGAAGGCGCCGCAGAGGATGCCGGTGATCACCTCGCTCACCCGCGCCTGGGCTATGTCGAAGATGTAGAGAGGGTCATCGACGTTGACGCAGGAGAACGCAATGATGGCCGCCGTGTAGCCAGCCAGGGCAAAGCCGTAAGAGACATTGTTCTGATAGTGGTTGGAGACATAGGTGCACAGCCCTATCCAGAGTGCAATCAGCAGGCTGAACAGCCAGGGATCGGCCAGGCCATAACTGGCGATCAAGATGGCGGCCACGGCTCCCATCAGACTGCCCAGCACCCTTCCCAGGCTCTTGCTGATGACGCCCCCCACGGTGGGGAAGCTCACCACGGCGGCCGAGGTCATGGCCCAGTAAGGTGAGTCGAGTTGCAGCACGAACGCGAGCCAGAGTGCCAGACACATGGCAAGGCCATTGCGCAGGGCATAGCGCCATTGTTCCGCGCTCGCCTTGCCCCAGGGGCTTTGGTGCCAGCGGGGCAGTGCCAGCTTCATCACCGCAGCCCTCGATCGTCGTCGCCATCAGAGCCAAGCCCTGCGATCAAAGCCAACCAGGTTGCTGGCAAGGGCGTATCAGTCATGGATGGCGATGGAGGCGGTGGTGCCGGCTATCAGAGTGACATCCGCGGGCACCTTGTCGAGTCGAATGCGCACCGGCACCCGCTGGGCGAGGCGCACCCAGGGCACATTGGGTTTGACATCCACCAGCAACCCGGAGCCTGACTCCAGGCTCTGATCATGGATGGCGCGCCCTATGCTTTCCACGGTGCCGGTCAAGGGCCTGTCCGAGCTGTAGAGCACTATCTCGGCCCGCCTGCCGATACGAATATGGCGCAGCTTGGTCTCCTCGAAATAGCCGAGCACATAGAAGGAGTGGGTATCGATCAGCGCCACCAGCGGGATCCCCGCGCTGGCATAGTTGCCAACCCGGGTCTGCAAGTTGGTGATGTAACCATCCGTGCTGGCATGGATATCCGTTTTGGCCAGGGACCACTGCGCCTGCGCCAGATTGGCCTTGGCCACCTCAAAGGCCGCCTGCATCGCCTGTTGAGTCAGCTCGGCTTCGTCCACCGCCTCCGCCGAGATGACATTGCGGGCCAGATTGCGCCTGCGGCTCGCCTCATGGCTGGCCTTGGCAAAGTCGGACTCGGCCTTGCCCAGGGCGGCAACGGCATTGCGCTCGGCGATGCGATAGGGTTCAGGATCGATGCGAAACAGCAGATCTCCCCGCTTCACCAGCTGGTTGTCCTGCACCCGGATGTCGAGCAGCTTGCCTGATACCTCGGGGGTGACGCTCACCAGCTCGGCCCGCACCTTGCCATCCCGGGTCCAGGGGCCCTGCATGTAGTAGTTCCACAACCACCAGGCCGCCCCTAGCGCCAAAGCGCAGACCAGCAGGGTGGACAGATATTTGAGAGTCGCCAGCGGTGATTTAGCCATGTAGCAAGATCCAGAGAGCGCCGCACACGGCGAGTACGAAGAGGGAGAGATCCATCAGCATCGGGTGCCAGACATCGCCGCCATAGAGCCAGTCACGCACCAGGCGATGCAGAGGCAACCAGCCGAGCAGGCCGAGCAACACCGCCTTGAACAGGGGCGGAAAATAGAGCGAAGCGCCCAGGATCAGATCGGGCAGTGCTGAGGGGGTCATCGCTGGCGTGCTCCCTATTGGCAAAGAAGGGCCGAGGCAATCGGCCATGGTCTGCATGCAGAGCAGACTCGCCAAGGTTAACACAGTCATTTTCAGTGCTATAGGGGCAGATGGCTCCCTGATCGGTCAGCCGGGTGATTGACGCCATCGCGCAACGGCACCTCGCCCAGTTCAAACGGATTGACTCCCTCGAGACAGGCGAGGTTGTAACCATACTCGGCCGGGTTGGAGCGGCGCTGGTGATGGGTATAGATGCCGCAGACACTGCAGAAGTAGTGCTGCGCGGTATGGGTGTTGAATCGGTAGCAACGCAGCACCGCCTCTCCCTGCAGGATGCGGATGCCCGCCAGCGGTACTGAGGCGACGATGGCGCCGCGCCGCCGACACAGAGAGCAGTCACAGCGGCGCGGATCCACCACGCCGTCCGACAAGGCGAGTTCCAGCACCACAGCTCCGCAATGGCAGCTGGCCCTGTGTTTCTCTTCGATGGGGGTATTGCCAATGCGCTTGATCATGCAGCCTCCTTGCCGCTGGACCTCGCCCTGATGGGATCAGTCGAACAGGGTATCTGGTCGTCCTTGCTGCACATGGGTATGCAGGGTACGCAGTTGCGACGCCACCACCCTATGGCGCGACAGCTCGGGCAAGGCTTCCAGAGGGAAATAGGCGGCGTCTTGGGTTTCATCCGTCTCGGTGAGCAGCTGACCGCCGGTCACCTCGCACAGGAAGAAGGCTTTGTGGGCATGGGGCAGTTGCGGCGGATGGGGGTGCCTGAGCTTGTCAAATAGCGCCAGCAGCTGCACGGCGCGGCAGATCAATCCCGTCTCCTCGACCACTTCGCGCACCACGGCCCCCGCCGGTGAGTCACCGATATCGCACCAGCCACCGGGCAGGGTCCAGCAACCATCGCTGCGCTCGCGCACCAACAGCAGCTGCCCCTGCTCGTTGAGGATCAGGGCGCGCACATCCAGTTTGGGGGTCGGATAACCGCTATCCAGGGCAATCCAATCGGCGATCCGCACAGGATCCAGGGTGCTCTGCTCGGCGATAAGGGCGGCGGTGGCATCGCGCAGGGCATGAAAGCGCCCTATGTCAAAGGGATCCTTGGAGTAGGTCAGTCCGGCCTGGGCCGTGGCCAGCACCTGTTCCAAAAAAGCAGCCAGCCGAGGCTGGTCTGGGCCGGGTCGCGAGTCCGGGGCAACGGCCTCCTGGGGATTCAACTCGGGACTGATGCCAGCAGCCATGATTCAGAGCCCCAGAAAATGCACGATCTGGGCCGGATAACGCTCGAAGCCGACGAAGCTGTGATCGCCGCCGCACTCGAGGGAGAGCCGGGCAAAGGAGTACTCACTCAGCGCCTTGCGATAGTCGAGCACCTCATCCTCCTGCTGTTGCAGCACCCAGAGTCGCTCCGGTGCCGTCACCGGCACCGCCAGCGCCCTGAGCTCGTCCATGTGCCGGGGCAGCAGTTCATAACGCTCATGGGTATACGGATTGGTCTGCGGTCCTAGAAAATCTTGCAGCAGCTCATAGGGGCGCACCGCCGGGTTGATCAGGGCGGCGCGGCAGCCATAACGTTCGCTCACCCGGGTCGCCATAAAACCGCCCAGGGAACTGCCCACGGCGCCGAGTCTGAGCCCATCGCCATGGCGGGCCTGCGCGGCTTCTATGGACTGCGCTATGGCCGCCCAGGCCGCCGCCGGGGTATTGGGCTGAGCCGGGATCAGCACCTCGATGTCGGGTCTGTACTCGGCGAGCCAATCAGCCATCTGACGAGCCTTGGCCGAACCGGGTGAAGAGTTGAAGCCATGCAAATAGAGCAGAACCGAGCTCATATCACTCCCTCAATAACCGGTGGCATCGGGGTCGGGGACGAACTGCCCCAGAGGCAGACGCCACACCTGGCTGGCGATACGGCCATCGGGATGCAGGGTCAGGTAGCGCCAGCCCGGGCCAGACTCATCCAGAGTGAAACCCTCACAGAGCGGTTTGAACTGGATGCAGGTGGAGGGGCTGGCGATGAGACGCACTCCCTGATGTACCTCGTCAAACTCCTGATGAACATGACCAAACAAGATGGTTTTTTGCTGCGGATGACGAGCCAGCACGGCGAAGAGGTCATCGGCATTCTTGAGGTTGTGCTGATCCAGCCAGGCGCAACCCACGGGCACCGCCTGATGATGCAAGGCGATGAGGGCATGGCGATCCGGGTGCTGGCGCAGAGCCAGATCCAGGGCCGCCAACTGGTGATCCCCAAGCACCCCATGGGGTTTGCCGCGAACCTGGGTGTCGAGCAGTATGATCTGCCAGTGCTCGCCCACCAGCTGCTTCTTCTCGCTGATCCCGGCCGCATGCAGGTACTCGGTCATCAGGGGGCCGTCGTCGTGGTTGCCGGGCAGCCAATAGATGGGGCGCGACAGGGGCGCCATCATGGAGGCAAAGCGTTGATAGGATTCCGGACTGTGATCCTGGGAGAGATCCCCGGTCGCCAGGATGAGATCGAACGGATGCCCGTTGGCCTGCACCCGTTCAAGCACGGCCGCCAGGCTGTCGGCGGTCCGCACGGCCAGCAGGCTGCCTTCACCGCTGGCGAACAGATGGGTATCGGTTATTTGTAACAGGCGCACACTGCCGTCGGGCGCCTGAGGTAGCTCTGTTTCCAAAATCACGCTTCTTTTTATTGGTTCAACTAGAAGATGTTAATCAGACTGGTACCGTGCCTGAGACAAAACTTGAGCCAATCGGCGAGGAACAGATTTACCTGCTCTTTTTCATCCCGTTGGTGCATTTTTGTATTGGGGTAATCATAACGTGGTTGCAGTCTGGAAATCTGTTGCGCCGCACACACTTCCGCCATTCGCACATCATGATACAAACGAATCTCTATGCGAGCCTGCAAATAGTCGGGCAATTCCGGGTTGTGCTGACTGAGCACCACTTGCGTAGTGAAACGGCTCTCACCAACCAGACTGAGCTGAAACTGCAGGCCGTTACCCACCTGATAGCGCCGCAGGGCACCGACCTCTCCTCCCGCTGGCAGCAGCTTCATCAGCGCCATGTAGTTGACCTCGCAGGTGCGCTGCAGGGACATGAGGTCAGGCACATAACGCCTGGCGTGAGCAAGACTCACCTCAGCGCTCCGCCAACCAGCGCGCACGGAGCTCGCCATGGTTGAGTGCCAGCCACTGCAAAGCGATGACGGAAGCGGCATTGTCGATGCGCCCCTCTTTCAACCAGGCATAGGCCTGCTCGCGGCTCACCCTGTGCACCCGGATGTCTTCACCCTCCTCGGCCAAACCGTGCAGACCCTGGGCCTGGCTGGCATCGACCTCGCCCACGAACACCTCGATACGCTCCGTGCTGCCCCCGGGGCTCACCAGATAGCTGATGGCATGCTCACAGCGACCCACATCGATGCCCGCCTCTTCCACCGCCTCCCGGCGCACCACGACTTCGGCGGTCTCCCCTTCGTCTATGATGCCGGCCACCAGCTCCAGCAGCCAGGGGGTGGGACTGGTCTCGATGGCACCGATACGGAACTGCTCGACCAGTACTATCTCGTCTCGCACCGGATCATAGGGCAGCAAAGCGGCGGCATGCCCCCGCTCGAACAGCTCGCGCACTATGGGCTCATTCCAGCCTCCGGCAAATAACCTGTGCTGCAAACGATAGACATTCACTTTGAAAAATCCGTTATAACAAACTGATTTTTCAATGATTTTTACATCCTCAATGCCATAATGGCCGTTATCTGGCAAGGCTTGCTGCGACATCAGCTACTCCCGTCGGCTTGACTTGGCCCGGTTAGACCATAAAATCCGAGTTCATGAATGAACATTCATTCACTCACCCTTGATATCGATGAGCGATGGATTTTAGCAGTCACAGGGCATTTGGCTAGGCGTTCGCGGGAGAAAAACCCCGCTGTTTTTGTTCCTTTTCTTCAGGTCAGAACCGGACGGCTTCCGTGAAATTTTGCAGATAGTGACTCGATTAAGCTGAAATCCAGTTTGGTTGGTGACAATATCTTTCCTACATCCAGTGGCAGCTTCGAGTTAATACATAAGGTTAAGAGAATCTATGAACAGAACACTCCTGTCAGTCATGGTCCTGCTCGGCCTCAGCGCCAGTGCCCAAGCTGAGAACTTGCTCGACATCTATACCCAGGCGCAACAGAAGGATACCCAGCTGCTGGAGTCCAAGGCCCGCCGTGATCAGGCCTTCGAGAAAATCAATGAGTCTCGCGCCTCCTTGCTGCCCCAGATCAACCTGGGTGCCGGACTCAACTACCTGGCCAACAAAAATGATACCCAGACCAATGGCAACGCCACCGGTAGCCTCTCTCTGGATCAGTCCATCTATCGTCGCAGCAACTGGGTCAACCTGGACCTGACCGAGAAGAGCGCCACCCAGTCCGACGTCAGCTACAACCTGGAATATCAGCGCCTGATGCTGCGCACCTCCCAGGCCTATTTTAATGTGCTCAAGGCCCAGGACACCCTGGAGTTCGTGCGTGCCAACAAGGCCGCAGTCGAACGTCAGCTCGAGCAGACCCAGCAGCGTTTCGAAGTGGGACTGACCGCCATCACCGACGTGCATGAAGCCGAGGCCTCTCGCGATCAGGCTCTGGCCGACGAGATCAGCGCCGAGAACAGTCTGGATAACAGTTACGAGACCCTGCGTGAGCTGACCGGTGTCGATCACCGCAATCTGGACGTGCTCAACACCGAACGCTTCACGCCGCAAAAAACTGGCTTTGGCTCCGACAAGTGGCTGGAGCTGGCTCTGGACAAGAACCTGGAGCTGCACAGCGCCCGCATCGGCAAAGACATCGCCAAGGAACAGATCGATCTGGCCAAGACGGGTCATGAGCCGACCCTGGACCTGGGCGCCGGTCTGAACACCGGTTATTACGATTACAAAGACGAGACCATGAACTCGGACGGTAACGATAACCAGGCCAACATAGGGCTGACCTTCAAGCTGCCGCTCTATACCGGCGGTGCCACCACCTCCCAGGTCAAACAAGCTCAGTACAACTACGTTGCCGCCAGCGAGCAGCTCGAGCGCAGCTTCCGCTCCGTACAGAGCAGCGTGCGTTCCTCTTATAACAACGTGAACGCCAGCATCGGCTCGGTACGAGCCTACAGCCAGTCCGTGATCTCAGCCGAGAGCGCCCTGAAGGCGACCGAAGCCGGTTACGAAGTGGGCACCCGTACCATCGTCGACGTGCTCGACTCTACCCGCAAGCTGTATGACGCCAAGCAGAAACTCTCCGAGGCGCGCTACAACTACATCCTCAGCATCCTCTCCCTCAAGCAGGCGGCGGGCGTGCTGGAGCAAAAAGACATAGTGGACGTCAACCAGGGCCTGAAAGTTGCCCCGGCCGATGCCCCCAAGAGCAGCAGCCGCACCTATTAAGCGACACAGCTCGAATGAAAAAGGCGACCCCGGGGTCGCCTTTTTCATGGCTGTTGTTTGTCATCCCGACCCGGCTGCCGCAGCCTAACCGACCATAAAAAAACCGGCCTTGGCCGGTTCTTTATGGTCTAGCCATCACTTATCCACGTTCGCGGATGGTCTTGATGATGTCGCTGGTCGAGCAGCCATCTTCGAAGTTGAGGACTCGCACCTCGCCACCGTTGGCGGTCACCTCGTCATAACCGGCAATCTCTTCGGGCTTGTAGTCGCCACCTTTGACCAACAGATCCGGCAGGATCTCGGCGATCAGGCGCTGGGGGGTGTCCTCGCCAAAGGGCACCACCCAATCCACGGCGCCCAGTGCGGCCAGCACGGCCATGCGACGGTCGGTCGAATTGACCGGGCGACCCGGCCCCTTGAGGCGACGGACCGAGTCATCGGTATTGACCGCAACGATCAATCTGTCCCCCAGTTTACCGGCGTTGGCAAGATAGGATACATGGCCGGCGTGCAGGATATCGAAGCAACCGTTGGTCATCACCACCTTCTCGCCACGACGACGAGCGGCATCGACCGCGATCTTGAGCTGTTGCTCGGAGAGCACCCCAAAGCCGGTCTCGTGCTCGTTGTAGAGCGCATTGGCGAGCTCGACCGGGCTGACAGTGGAGGTGCCCAGCTTGCCGACCACTATGCCCGCGGCAGTGTTGGCCAGAGCACACGCCTCGTCCAGGGTCTTGCCTGCGGCCAGGGCGGTGGCCAGGGTCGAGATGACGGTGTCACCGGCCCCAGTCACGTCATAGACCTCATGGGCCTGGGCGGGCAGATGCAGCTCGTCCTGACCTGCGCGGATCAGGGTCATGCCATTCTCGGAACGGGTCACCAGCAAGGCGTCCAGTTCGAAGCGCTTGACCAGCTCCAGTCCACGACTGACCAGTTCCTGTTCATTCTTTACCTTGCCCACCACCGCCTCGAATTCGGACATGTTGGGGGTCAGCAGGGTGGCGCCACGGTACTTCTCGAACTCGGTGCCCTTGGGGTCGACCAGCACGGGAATACCGGCGGCACGGGCGCGAGCTATCATGCCCGGCACGTCGTTGAGAGCCCCCTTGCCATAATCGGAGAGGATCATCACATCGGTATGAGGCAGAGCCTGCTCAACCTTGCCCATCAACAGCGTGGAGTCGACATCGTGGAAGGCTTCCTCGAAATCGAGGCGCAGCAGTTGCTGGTTGCGTGACAATACCCGCAGCTTGGTGATGGTGGGATAGTCACCAAGGCGCACGAAGTCGCAGGCAACTTTGACGCCAGCCATCTGGCTCGCCAACGCATCGGCGGCCTCATCCTGCCCGGTCAGGCCCAGCAGCACGGCGTGGGCACCGAGGGCAGCCGAGTTGAGCGCCACGTTGGCCGCGCCACCCGGGCGCTCCTCGATGTGCTCTACCTTGACCACGGGGACCGGCGCTTCCGGCGAGATACGCCCGGTGGGGCCATGCCAGTAGCGATCCAGCATGACATCGCCGACAACCAGTACGCGGGCTTTTTCAAAATCGGGCAGGGTGATCTTCATCTGTATCGACTCTCAAAACCGGAAAAATCAGCAGAGGATTTTATCACAGTCTCTGGCGCCGTGTTAACAAAGCCATTGGCCACGCCATTCGCCAGCGGCCGTGTTTTTCGGCTAGAATCCCCCGACTGAGTTTGCGAACACGAGAATCTTCATGGCCCAAGATAATGCTCCCCGCCTCACCCCTCATCTATTTCACCCCCGCTATTGGGGTAGCTGGTTAGGTCTTGTCCTGCTCTGGCTGCTGGTCTTGCTGCCTTGGCGTACCCAGATGTGGCTGGGTCGTGGCCTGGGCGCCCTCGCCCGCCGTCTGCTCAAATCCCGGGTGAAAATTGCCCGTCGCAACCTGGAGCTGGCCCTGCCGGAACTGAGCCGGGACGAGCGTGAGGTGCTGCTCAAGGAGAACTTCGCCAGCGTAGGTTGCGCCATCTTCGAGGTGGGTATGGCCTGGTTCTGGCCCGATTGGCGCATGCGCAAGCTGATGACCATCAAGGGGGAGGAGCATGTGCACAACGCCGTGGCCCAGGGACAGGGCATGTTGCTGCTCTCCTGCCACTTCCTCACGCTTGAACTAAATGCGCGCTGTTTCGGCCTGGTCAGGCCCGGCGTCGGCGTCTACCGCCCCAATACCAATCCGGTGCTGGAATATGCCCAGTATCATGGTCGCTGCGCTTCAAACAAGTACCTGGTCGATCGCACCGACGTGAAGGGCATGATCAAGGCGCTGCGCAATGGCGATGCTCTCTGGTACGCACCGGACCACGATTACGGCAACCATGCCAGCGTCTTCGTCCCCTACTTCGCGGTAGAAAAAGCCGCCACCATCACTGGCACCGCCACTCTGGCGCGGGTCAAAAACAGCGTCACGCTGCCCTGCTACAACATTCGTACCGCCAAGGGCTACGAACTGAATATAGGCGCGCCCCTCGCGGACTATCCTAGTGGGGATGAGCTGGCGGACGCCACTCGGGTCAACCGGGAAATTGAGGCCGCGGTACGTCGGGCCCCCGAGCAGTACATGTGGCTGCACCGCCGCTTCAAGACCAGACCCAGCAAGGAAGAACCCGGCTATTATTGAGTCAGTTCCTGTTGAAAAAACCGCCTTTTGGCGGTTTTCCTATCATTTCTGGCAGCAGAAGGTTTTCAATCGCAGCTTGATATTTTATTAATAATCAGAATGATAGGCAGGACAGGGCGCCAGGGCCCATGAAGGGAAGCAAATGAACAAGATCATCGTATTGAGCGTCGCACTACTCGGGGTCAGCGCCTGTAGCCAGCAATCCCAATCTCTGGATTTCGGTCCCAGGCCGCTCAGTTCGGCCAGCGACGTCGCCGCTAACTGGCAACCCAGCCACAAGGTGGAGCCCCGCTACCCCAAAGAGGCGGTCGCCGCCGGCGAGATGGGCTGCGCCACCCTGGAGTACCTGATCACCCCGAGTGGTGAGGCCGCCCAGATGCGCATAGTGTCGCGCACCGATGAGCGCTTCTCCGATGCCGCCATCGAGGCCCTCTCCCGCTGGCAATGGCAGCCGACCGAATTCAACAAGAGCCATCAAACCCTCAAGAGCCAGACCCGCTTCGATTTTTGCATCGAACTCAACGGCGAGCCTTGCAAGCGCAGCCTGCTCGATCAGACGTGCGAAGGAAGCAGTAGCGTGACCAGTACCGCCAAGATCTATACCCAGGTTCGCTAAAGCCGCGTCCAGACAGACAAAAGGAGCGGGGCCCAAGGCCCCACTCCTTTTTTGTCATCTCTAGTAGAGAAGTTTGAGATGCCCTGAACCTGGGCGACTGTTCAGGATTGCAGCCAGGCAATGATGGCAAGCTGCAGCGGCACATAATCTGCTCGAGACAGCCAGGTCGCTTGCCCTGCCTCATCCAGCTTCGAAAGCTCTGTGCGGGTATCGGTCAGACGCTGGGCCCACTCGGGATGTGCGTGTCCGGCATCCAGCCCCTGCGCTATCAGCGCCAGACCCGCCATCAGACCGGGCCAGCCGCTCATATCTTGCTGCAGCACGCAGATCTGCTCATGATGCTGCCAATGTTCGAGGCCAGCCTGTACTCGCTGGCGCAGCGACAGGGCATCCCATTGCGCCAATGCAGGGACGATGCGCGGCACCAAGGCCTTGCCGAGCCCCGCCAATCGATAACCGCGCTGGGCCTTGGACTGCACTCCCAGTCTCAAGCCGGGAATGGCCCCCAGGAGCGCAGCCAAGGCGAGCAGGGCCGCCGTCGACCCCGTCTTGAGCTCCAGCTCCAACTCATCGATAGCCTCACATCCCCCCTTGCCCGCTATCTCCCCCTGATCCCAGGCCAGCTCTATCTCTGCTCCCTCATAGGCGATCAGCCAGTGGCGGCGCAGGAAATCGGTTCGAAACTGGGGGAAAAGTGCAGCCTGCAAGGCGGCCAGATCCTCCCCCTGGGGCCAGATAGTGGCAGGAAAATCGCCCAAATTCGGCGAGTCCCCCGTAACAGGGGCATTATATTCAGGTCTGGCATGCAAACCACCCACTCCCTGGCCCCGACACTTGATGGTTTGTTCAGCGAAATCATCGCTTCGGCGGATGCGCAACCCCATGTCGAGACGACGCAGCGCCAAGTCTGCGGTATCAAAGTAGGTGTTGCCGAGCAAGGCTTGGGAGTGAGAGATAATAGTGAGTGAATTCAAAAAGATATTCAGCTTATGCGCCAAGTCATCATGGGGGGCGCTATCGATGAGAAATTTGATTTCAATCTCGGTTTGCATAGGTTTTCCGGGCAAAAAGGGAGTTTAGGGAGGCGGCCACCAGGCGGCGCGGATATACTGCCTGCGTGACGTTAAGATGAAGTTCGCTGTTTTATTGGTCGCGCAGTTCGGTTACCATGCGCGCCTCATAGAATCGTATCGAGTGTTTTTTCACCGACACAGGTTTTTACCATGCCAGTAAATACTATTTTAGGGCTTTTTGCCAAGTCGCCCATCAAACCGCTGCAAAAGCACATTGTGAAAGTTCACGAGTGTTCTCAGCAACTTATCCCCTTCTTTGACGCCATCGCCGATGGTCGTTGGAGTGATGCCGAACGTATTCGTCAGCAGATCTCCCAACTGGAAAAAGAAGCCGACATCCTCAAGCGTGAAATTCGTCTGAAACTGCCTCGCGGCCTGTTTCTGCCGGTTGCGCGTACCGACTTGCTGGAGCTTTTGACCCAACAGGACAAGATAGCCAATCGTGCCAAGGACATTTCCGGCCGCATGTTGGGCCGTCATATGGAATTCCCCACCGAGATGCGTGCCGACGTCATGGCCTATCTCAAACGTTGTATCGATGCGACCGCCCAAGCCGAGAAAGCCATCGGAGAACTCGATGAGCTGCTCGAAACCGGCTTCAAGGGACGTGAAGTAGAAATGGTTGCCGAGATGATCCACCAGCTGGATTTGATCGAGGACGATACTGACACCATGCAGATTGGTTTGCGGCAGAAACTCCAGACCGTGGAGCACAACTACAATCCGATCGACGTTATCTTCCTGTACAAGATCCTCGAATGGGTAGGTGATCTGGCGGACCAGGCTGAGCGTGTAGGCGCCCGTCTGGAACTGATGCTAGCTCGTTCCTAATCGACTGACTGGGTAAAAAATACTAATGGACATTATCGCGAATTACGGCACCACCCTGGTGATCGTGGCGGCCTTGTTCGGCTTTTTGATGGCCTGGGGTATTGGCGCCAATGACGTTGCCAATGCCATGGGCACGTCGGTCGGCACCAAATCCCTGACCATTCGTCAGGCCATCATCATCGCCATGATCTTCGAATTCGCCGGGGCCTATCTGGCCGGTGGTGAAGTCACTGCCACCATACGCAATGGCATCATAGACACCAATGCCTTCACCGATAGCCCGGATATACTGGTGCTAGGCATGATCTCCTCCTTGCTGGCGGCAGGTCTTTGGCTGATCCTGGCCTCCTACTTCGGCTGGCCAGTGTCGACCACTCACTCCATCATTGGCGCCATCGTTGGTTTTGCCGTGGTGAGCGTGGGTCCGGAAGCGGTGCAGTGGAGCAAGTTCGGCGGCATCGTCGGTTCTTGGATAGTGACCCCTGCCCTCTCCGGGGTCATCGCCTACTTCATGTTCATCAGTGTGCAGAAGCTCATCTTCAACACCGATGATCCGCTGGGCAACGCCAAGCGCTACGTCCCCTTCTACATGTTCCTCACTTCTCTGGTGATCTGTCTGGTGACCATAAAGAAGGGGCTGTCCCACGTCGGTCTGCATCTGAGCAACAGCGAGGGCATTCTGCTCTCCGTGGGTATCTCCATCGCCTTGGCCATTGCGGGTTGGTTCTACATTCGCGGTCAGAACTACAACCCGGTCGATGACAACAAGATGCACTTCGCCAACGTGGAGAAGGTATTTGGCATCCTGATGGTGATCACCGCCTGTGCCATGGCGTTTGCTCATGGCTCCAACGATGTCGCCAACGCCATAGGTCCGCTCTCCGCCGTGGTTTCCACGGTCGAGAGTGCCGGTCAGATCACCGGCAGCTCCTCTATCGCCTGGTGGATATTGCCGCTCGGTGGTATTGGCATCGTCATTGGTCTGGCGACCATGGGCGAGAAGGTGATGGCGACTGTCGGTACCGGTATCACCCACCTGACCCCGAGCCGTGGTTTTGCCGCCCAGCTGGCAACCGCTGCCACCGTGGTCATCGCGTCAGGAACGGGTCTGCCCATTTCCACCACCCAGACACTGGTGGGTGCCGTCATGGGGGTGGGTCTGGCTCGCGGTATCGCGGCCCTGAACCTGGGTGTGCTGCGCAATATCGTGGTTTCCTGGGTCATCACCCTGCCCGCAGGTGCCATATTGGCCATCATCATCTTCTATGTGCTGGAAGCCTGCTTCTCCTGATGCAATCCATTCAGCCAGCAAAAAGCCCGGGTCACTGACCCGGGCTTTTTTTATCGCCACTCTCCCGCCCAAAGGCTATGCGTCAAAACACCCGCAGCATCATGCCTCGTCCAGGAAGGTCCACTCATCCCTGACCCGACTGATGGCATCGAGTCGCCGCTTGGCGAGCTGCTCGCGGATCTCTTCTCCCTTGAATCCTGCCGCCACTATCTCCTTGACCGGCACGGCCTGGGCCGCAGCGAGTGCCTGCGCAACATAATCCGGCTCGGCATAGACCCGCTCCTCAAAGCCGGTACGACCATGGAAATCGGCGCGACAGGCATCGAGCAGCTGGGCAAAGCGCTCCGGTCTGCGCCAGGCGTCGGCCTTGTCGAACACCTTGAGCAGGGTGGCGGGCTTGAGCTCGAAGGCGATGTGGATATGGGTGTGCAGATCGCTCACCAAGAGCGCCAGGTCCCGGCAATCGCCAGGCACCTTGAAGCGCTCGCAGAAATCACGAATGAGTGGCAGCCCCTTCTGGCCATGACCGTGGTGGCTTGGCCAGAACGCTTTGGGGGTCAACCCCTTGCCAAAGTCATGACACAAGGCGGCAAAGCGCACCGCCAGAGCGGGAGAGCGTTGGCAGGCCTGCTCCAGCACCATGAGGGTGTGGATGCCGGTATCAATCTCCGGGTGCCACTTGGCAGGCGCGGGCACACCAAACAGGGCATCGAGTTCGGGGAAGAGCGCTTTGAGAGCGCCACATGCACGCAATACTTCGAAGAAGACCGCCGGGGTCGGCCCCATCAGCACCCGTTCCAACTCCTTCCAGACCCGCTCCGGGGTCAAGTGGGCCAGCTCGCCGGCATCGGTCATCTCCCGCATCAGCCCCAGGGTCTCTGGCGCCACCACGAAACCCTGGGCATGGAAGCGGGCGGCGAAGCGGGCCACCCGCAAGATGCGCAGGGGATCTTCGCTAAAGGCAGGAGAGACATGGCGCAACAGCCGCAGCTCGAGATCTTGCACGCCACCATAAGGGTCATGGAGCTGGCCAGACTCATCTTCGGCGATGGCATTGACGGTGAGGTCCCGGCGCAACAGATCCTGCTCCAGGGTGACATCGGGCGCCGCATGGCAGACGAAGCCGGTGTAGCCCTGGCCCTGCTTGCGCTCGGTGCGCGCCAGGGCGTACTCCTCATGGGTCTTGGGATGAAGGAACACAGGAAAGTCACGACCGACCTGGCTGTAACCTTGCGCCAGCATCTGCTCGACCGTGGCCCCGACCACCAGATGATCCCTGTCCCCTTGCGGCAATCCCAATAGACGATCCCGGATCGCCCCCCCTACCAGATAGATCTGCAAATCGACTCTCTCCCTCATGGATGCTGCCCCGATTATATCGGCTTTGCCGCTCGGGCACGATGGCCCCTGCTTGCCGGGGTTTTCGGGTCTTTGACATAACCCCGGTGAGGCTTTAACCTGCCGCCATAACAATGGAATGGATCCTTATGTACACACAGTTCTTCGGTCTGTCGGAAGCGCCCTTCTCCATCTCGCCCAATCCCAAATATCTCTATATGAGTGAACGGCACGGGGAGGCGCTCGCCCATCTCAACTACGGCCTGCAAGATGGCGGAGGCTTTGTGTTGCTCACCGGAGAAGTGGGCACCGGCAAGACCACTGTGTCCCGCTGCCTGCTGCAACAATTGCCCGCCGACACCGAGATCGCCTACATACTCAATCCTTCGCTCACCGAGCGGGATCTGCTGGCCGCCATCTGTGACGAGTATCAGTTGCCCTATGGGGCCGATGCCGGTCTCAAGACGCTGTTTGATCTGATCCGCGACCATCTGCTCGCCAATCTGGCGGCGGGCAAGCGCAGCGTGGTACTGGTCGATGAGGCCCAGCATTTGCTGCCCGGGGTGCTGGAGCAGCTGCGCCTGCTGACCAACCTGGAAACCGACGAGAAAAAACTGCTGCAGGTCGTGTTGATAGGTCAACCCGAGCTGCAGCAGATGCTGCGCCAGCCTCTGCTTCGTCAGCTGGCCCAGCGCATCACGGCCCGCTATCACCTGCTGCCGCTCTCGGCCATGGACGTCGATGCCTATGTGCGCTTTCGTCTCCAGGTCGCGGGCTGCGTGCAACCCATCTTCACCCCCAAGGCCCTCGCGACCCTGCACCGGCTCTCCGGCGGCATTCCCCGCCTTATCAACCTTATCTGCGACCGCGCCCTGATCGGCGCCTTTGCCCGGGCCAGCCACAAGGTGAGCCACAAGGACATCAGTGTGGCAGCCTATGAGGTGAGCGGCATTCGCGACGAGGGTAGCTGGCAATCCGGGCTGACCGTGGCCCTGACCGGAGCCCTGCTGGTCACACTCGGTTGGTGGGGCTGGCAGTTTGTCGGCATCTTCCCCGAGCGGCCAGTGATCAAGGTGGAAGTGCCGGTCAAGGTCGACAATAGCGCCGAGCAGCAGGAACAGCTGACCCGCGCCATCAATCAGGCCATTGAGCCCGATGTCGCCATGCAGAATCTGTTCAAGGTGTGGGGCTATCAGACCAGTCTGGAGGAGGCAGTCTGTGACAATGCCCCCCGGGCCGGGCTGCGCTGCCAGGATGGAGAGGCCTCCCTCGCCGAGCTACAAGCCCTGCAATACCCGGCGCTCATCAGCCTCAATGATGAGAACGGCGGTCTCTATTATGCGACCCTCACCCAGCTCGGGCCCGATAAGGCATCCTTGCTGATTGGCAAGCAGCGTTGGCAGGTAGAGCGTCTATGGCTTGAGGACAACTGGGGCGGCAGCTACACCCTGCTGTGGCGCCTGCCCAAGGGCGGTGTGACCCTGATTGGCAACAATGCTGGCGCCGAACAGGTGCAGTGGCTCGACAATGCCCTAAGCCGGGCCCTGCAGCAGCCCGAGCGCAAGGTGAAGCGCTTCGATGGCGCGCTCAAAGCCAAGCTGCAGCAGTTCCAGCGCGAGCAGGGGCTCAATCCCGATGGTATTGCCGGCAGCAACACCCTGTTGCACCTGAACGTGATGGCCGGTGAACCCATGCCCAAGCTGGAGGATGCCTCCTGATGCGAGTCGCCCCCCCTGGTTCAACCGCCACCCTGGCGGCCAGCCATATCCCCCTCCGCCCCCTCCCTGGAGTGATCGCCTGATGTCGACCCTGCTCAAGGCCCTGCGACGGGCCGATGCCCCCCAGCATGCCCCCTATATTCCCGCCATGGGATTGCCGGTCAGCCGGGAAGAAGAACCAAACCGAGCCTGGATCTGGTGGTTGCTGGCCCCGCTGGCCATCGCCATGGGGGCTGCGGCCAATTACGGCTGGCATCTGCTCCATAACCGCCCCATCGAAGAGCAGGTCGAGGTCAAGGAGATAGTCACGGCGCCCTTCATGCGAGTCGAACCCGAGGCGATGATTACCCGCCCGCTGCCGCCGCCGCTGCCCGAACCCGTGATCCTGCCCAAACCGACCCAGGATCCGGTGCGCCAGGAACGCGGCAACCAGGATCTCGCCGCCCTGCTGCAAAGCGCCCTCAACAATGTGCCCCTGGAGCCTGAGCCAGCCCCGATGCAGACCCAGCCTGCGGCATCCCAGGTCGTTCCCATCGCGGCCCTCCCCCCGGCGCTGCGTCAGCAGATCCCCCGTCTCGCTTATGGCGCTCACCTCTACTCTTCCAATCCGGCCAAGCGTAGTGTGGTGATCAATGGCCGCGAGATACGGGAAGGCAACGAGGTGGCACCTGGCGTCATGCTGCAAGCCATCGCTCAGAACTACATAGTGCTCGGCCTCGCCGGTCAATCCGTCAGCCTGAAAGCATTGCAGGATTGGCCGGGCTAATCCCGTCAGCCGGTACAAAGCCTGCACGGTTACGTTAGATAAACACGGCAATAACAAGAGAGGGAGCCCGAGAGCTCCCCTTTTTAATCAACAAGATGAGAGCAATGTGAGTCAATCAAGCTTCGCCAGCCGTATCCTGGACTGGTACCAGATCCATGGACGCAAGACCCTGCCCTGGCAGCAGGACAAGACCCCCTATCGGGTCTGGGTCTCGGAGATCATGCTGCAGCAGACCCAGGTCGCCACTGTGATCCCTTACTATGAGCGCTTTATGGCGCGTTTCCCGGACGTGATAGCCCTGGCCGATGCCCCCATCGACGAGGTGCTGCATCACTGGACAGGGCTGGGTTACTACGCCCGGGCACGCAACCTGCACAAAGCGGCCCAGCAGATCCGTGATCTGCACCAGGGGTTGTTCCCCGAGCACTTCGACGAGGTGGTGGCCCTGCCTGGTATTGGTCGCTCCACCGCGGGCGCCGTGCTCTCCCTCTCCCTCGGTCAGCCTCACGCCATCCTGGATGGCAACGTCAAGCGGGTGCTCACCCGCTGGCTCGCCCTGCCCGGCTGGCCCGGCCTGAAACCGGTGGAGAATGATCTGTGGGAGCTCGCGACCCGGCTCACCCCCAAACTGGGGGTCGCCCATTACAACCAGGCCATGATGGACATGGGCGCCACCATTTGCACCCGCAGCAAACCGGCCTGTGAACGCTGCCCGGTACAAGCTGACTGCCAGGGGCTGTCGCAAGGCAACCCCACCGCGTACCCCAACAGCAAGCCGAAGAAAAGCATCCCGGCCCGCAACGGCATCCTGCTGATGATCCGTCAGGGCAATCGACTGTTGCTCGAGCAGCGCCCCCCCCAAGGCATATGGGGTGGTCTCTACTGCTTCCCTCAAGTCGACAGCCTGGAGGCGGTTGCCCCTTGCCTGAGTCGCCTGGGATTGGCCGAGCAACCCTATCGGGAGCTGGCCGGATTTCGCCATACTTTCAGCCATTTTCATCTGGATATCCGGCCCCTGCTCATCGAACTTGAGCAAGCGCCACCCGCCTCGCTCATGGAAGCAGATACCCGACTCTGGTATAACTTGTGCCATCCAGACGAGGTCGGTCTGGCCGCCGCCACCGCGCGCCTGCTGGGCTATCCCGACTTGCAACCACAGAGGTCAATATGAGCCGTACCGTATTTTGCCAACGCCTGAAGAAAGAGGCCCCCGGCCTGGCTTTCCAACTCTACCCTGGTGAACTTGGCAAACGCATTTTCGACAACATCAGCCAGGAAGCCTGGACCGAATGGCAGCGCAAACAGATCATGTTGATCAACGAGAAGAAGCTCAACATGATGAACGTCGAGCATCGCCAGTTGCTGGAGAAAGAGATGGTGAGTTACCTGTTTGAAGCAGGTGAAGTCGACATTGAAGGTTACACGCCCCCCAGCCAGTAAGATGTACCTGCGGAGCCAGGCCATGTGCCCATCGACGGTGGCACCTCTCCTAGCCCGCAGCCAGTGAGTGACGGGCGGCCTGGCCGCCCTTTTCGAGGATCCTATGGGCCGAATTTTTTGGTTGTTGTGCGCCATCCTGCTGCTCGGTGCCTGCTCTTCTACCCCTAAATCCAGTGATGATCAGGATGACAACCTGGTCAACGGCAAGGATGTGCGCGGCTTCGAGCACATGATCAGCGCCCTCTCCCATAACGTGAACGAGATATGGGGGCGAGAGGCGCTGTTTGCGGGCAAGTTTGACTACGTCAAATACACGGATGAATACAAGAGCCGTGCCCACATCGACTTCTCCAGTGGCCATATCATGATCGAGACGGTGTCGGGGCTGGATCCCAAGTCTCATCTGCGCCGCGCCATCATAGAGACGCTGCTGACCCCGGACGATCCGGCCGAGGTGGATCTCTATTCGGATAGGGAAATATTGCCCGGTGGCGAGCCCTTCCTCTATGGCCAGGTGCTGGATAACCAGGGACAGCCGATCCGCTTCGACTGGCGAGCAGAGCGCTATGCCGATTACCTGCTCAGCACCGCCATGAAGAAGCGCACCCTCGGTATTCGCAACATCTTCTACGTCGACATCCCCATGGTGGCGAACCACGAAGACAAGCGCGGCTACAAATACGCCAGCATCATCCGCGATGCATCCCGTAAATACGGGGTCGCCGAGAGCCTCATCTATGCGGTGATCAAGACGGAGAGCAGCTTCAACCCCTATGCGGTCAGCCATGCCAATGCCTATGGCCTGATGCAGGTGATACCGGCCACAGCGGGGCGCGATGTCTATGTCAGGGTCAAGGGCAAGAACGGTCAACCGACCCGGGATGACTTGTTTAATCCGGCCTACAACATAGATGTGGGCACCGCCTACCTGCACCTGCTGCAGACCGTCTATCTGGTCGACATCGCCGATCCCCGCTCGCGGCGCTACGCCGTGATCTCCGCCTATAACGGGGGGGCCGGTGGCGTACTCAATACCTTCTCCCGCGACCGCAAGGCCGCACCCGGCATGATCAACCGCCTCTCCCCCGAGGCTGTCTATCAGGTCCTGACCGAGCAGCATCCCAAAGCGGAAGCGCGCCGTTACCTCTACAAGGTCGATCAGGCCGAGAAAGGGTTCAAACGAACGGTGCCCAAGCGGGCGGGTTGAAGGCGTTCGCATCTTCAACCTCCCGTCGGAATGACGACATAAAAGAGGGCGCTCCAGGAGCGCCCTTCTCATATCAGACTCAAACTTATCGCCAACGTCGTGCGCTATTTGGCGATGAAGCCGCCCTTGCTCTGGGGTGTGGCACCGACTTTCTCCAACTGCTCCACTTCCAGCTCGGTCTTGTTCCAGCTGTGATCCACTTCGCCACGCAGACGCACCAAATCATCCGGGCCGACTTCCTGGCCACGCCATACGTCCGCATCGATCTCGACCTCCACCTCGCCGCTGGCATCGCGGAACAGGTAGTTCTCGCCGCCAAGGTGCTTGATCAATTTGCCTTCGACCGTGGCCCAGCTGTCATCGACAACATCCTTGAGCTGGATGACAGTGACCGCATTCTGCTCTGCCGGCCCGGTGTAAGCGGCCAGGGTGGCGGTGGAGACGGAGATCAGGGCCAACAGGGTAAGAGCGTTCAATGTTTTCATGTCACTTTCCTCAGTTTTCACAGGCTGCCATATCGGCGATGGGGAGATGATGTCAAAAGTGGCGTGAAACAGATGTGAAGCCACCCCATTTGGGGGAACGGGGTGTGAGCGCAATCGCTTGCGGACCAATCCATGATTGTTGAATTAAATTCGGCAGGGTTATCATTCTCAAATGACTCGCGGATTGGCGAGCACCTACAGCTATCGCAGGACACCTGCTCCCAAGAGATGAGATACCCCATGATGAGAACCTGTTTTATCTGCCTGCTGGGCCTGCTGGCCTGGACAGCCCAGGCGGCCGAACCACGTCCCGCCTTCTCCCGCATCGTCGTCTTTGGTGACAGCCTGTCCGACACCGGCAAGATGTATAGCAAGATGCGTGGTTATCTTCCCTCCAGCCCGCCCTACTATGAGGGGCGCTTTTCCAACGGTCCGGTTTGGCTGGAGCACCTCAACGCACAATTTCCCGGCCTGAAAATCGCTAATGAAGCGGAAGGGGGCGCCACCGCAGTGGCCTATAACAAGATCTCCTGGCACCCCAAGTATCAGGTGATCAACAACCTGGACTACGAGATAACCCAGTTCCTGCAAAAGGAGAGCTTCCAGCCCGACGATCTGGTGATCCTCTGGGTCGGCGCCAACGACTACCTGGCCTACGGCTGGAATAGTGAGACCGATGCCAAACGGGTTCGCGATGCCATCAGTGACGCCGCCAGCCGCATCGTGCTCAACGGTGCCAAGCAGGTGCTGTTGTTCAACCTGCCGGATCTGGGCCAGAATCCCTCGGCCCGCAGTCAAAAGGTCACCCAGGCCGCCAGCCATGTCTCTCAGTATCACAACGCCCTGCTGTTGAATCTGGCTCGCCAGCTCGCCCCGACCGGTCTGGTACGCCTGTTCGAGATCGACAAACAGTTCGACGAGATGCTCAGTGAGCCGCAAAACTTCGGGCTGAGCGACACCGAGCACGCCTGCTATGGCGGTGGTTATGTGTGGAAGCCCTTTGCCGCCAGCAGCGCCAATGAGGATGCCCGCCTCAATGCATTCAGCCCGCAGGAGCGGCTCGCCATCGCGGGCAACCCCCTGCTGGCGCAGGCGGTCACCAGCCCGATGGCCCGCAAGGTGGCCGCCCCTGACTGCGAGGGCAAGATGTACTGGGATCAGGTCCATCCCACCCGAGTCGTTCATGCCGCCCTGGGTGAACGGGCCGCCGCTTTCATCGAGAGCCAGTACGAGTACTTGCCAAGATAAGCCATTGGCCCATCACTGTTGGTACAAAACGGGGGTCAATAAGCCCCCATTTTTTTGGCCATATGGCACCCTTGCCATCCAGACCAGTGCCTCAACAAATATTGTCAATTCAGTCAGTTGCGACATTTTCAAAAGCGACTAACTTTAATCTGTCCTACGGCCCTGACCGCCGGACCCATAAGGGAAGGCCACTGAGGCAAACTTCCTTCATATGAAATTGCAGAGGCACGATATGAATAAATCATTGATTACATTGATTGTTTCTGGATTGCTGGTGGCTAACGCCCAGGCTGCAGGACAAGACAACACCTGGTATGCCGGTGCCAAGCTGGGTTGGTCCAATTTCTACGGAGTCGATCACAATGACGCCATCAAGGATGCGGCCGACATTACCGACGAGAGCAATGATGCCCTGGGAGCTGGCGCCTTCGCCGGTTATCAGATCAACCAGAATGTCGGCGTAGAGCTGGGTTACGACTGGCTCGGCGAGTACAAATACGATGTCACCGACAAGCTTGATCCCACCATGAAGGGCGATGACAAGGTGACGGCCCAGATGGTGCAGTTGACCATGAAAATTGGCTTCCCGGTCGCCGACAGCCTGGACCTGTATGGCCGTCTCGGCGGCGCCTACGCCTGGGCAGATAGCCGGGAGCTGGACAACGATGATGGCGCCGCCTTTGTTGGCGCACTGGGCGCCGAGTACGCCATCGATCGCAACTGGGCAGCCCGCCTCGAATACCAGTACACCACCCCCCTCGGCGACATGGACCTGGATCACACCGGGGTCGAGCTCGACAACGGCCTGCTCTCAATCGGTATGCTCTATCGCTTTGGGCAGGAGGCCCCCGAGCCCGTCGTGGTACCGCCGCCAATGCCGGAACCCACCATGGTGGATCAATCCTTCAGCCTGAGTTCGGACGTGCTGTTTGACTTCAACAAGGCCACCCTCAAGCCGCAGGCCAGCCAGGCGCTGGATACGCTCTATAGCCAGATTGAAGCGGCCAGACCCAAGGATGGCACCGCTACCGTCATGGGTTACACAGACCGCCTCGGGGCCGATGGCTACAACCAGAAGTTGTCCGAGCACAGGGCGCGCACCGTCGCCGACTACCTGATTGGCAAAGGCCTGCCCGCTAGCAAGGTACAAGTGCAGGGCATGGGCGAGAGCAATCCAGTCACCGGCAGCAGCTGCGCCAGCGGCACCAAACGTGAGCTGATTGTCTGCCTGGCACCGGATCGCCGGGTAGAGGTCAAGGTAGAGGGAGTCTCGGAGGTCGCACAATAACCATCAGGCACCGCATAAAAAACGGGAGGCAACTGCCTCCCGTTTTTTATTTCTGCAATCCGGCTCACCCCTTGCGCAGCTCGATCGCAATCTGATCAAGCAGCAGTTGCCACCCGATGCTCAGCTCCCCGACCAAGGTGCCATAGCCATCGGCAGGCAGAACCCGTTCCATGTGGAAGGGGTTGTCTTGCAAGACGCGACCATCTTCGGCCAGCAGGCGCCAGCGCCCGCTCAGTACGGCCCGGCCATCGAAGCGGCCCTGGAAGCGCTGCACGCTGATAGTGAGCACGGGGCCCTGACGGGCACCATCCTGACGTACCACCCAGCCCGGCAGACGGGCCGAGAGGCCATTGAGGGTCAGCTGGTTGAGCTGGCCATCCAGGGAACCGGCCCAGCGCTGGTACTCGGTGAAGAGCAGCTCCTTGCCCTCCAGCTGATAGACCAGGCTCACATTGTCGAGCTGATCCGAGATCTGGACCGGACGCAGCACCAGCTGATGCTGCGGGTGAGTGACAGGCGCCGCCTGAGGCGTGCCATCGGCGTCCAGGGAGTAGTAATGCAGGCTGGGGGCGCTGCTGCACCCGGCCAGCAGCGCTGTCAGGGCCAGTGCCATGCTGAGTCGTTTCATTCGGTACCTCGCTTGGGTTCAGGGTCCTGGGGTCTGGAGCGATCGAAGATCAGCGAGCTCGGTTGCTCATTGAGAGAGTGCACCAGGGGCTGCAACTCACGCATCAACTGATTGAGGGACTGCACCGATTGACGCAGATCCTGGTTGGTCTGGGAGGCGCCATCATAGCTGCTCAGGGTCTCCTTGAGCTGCACCAGGCTCTCGTTGAGAGAAGCCGGCAACTGCTGGGTCGCCCGCTGGCTGGTCAGCTTGTCGAGGTTGGCGCTGAGGGAGCTGACGTTCTTCATCGTCTTGTCCAGGTTGGCCAGACTGCTGTTGACCTGCGCCAGTGTGGTGGCTATGTCCATGTCGACAAACTTGTCGAGGATGAGGTTCACCTTGCGCTCTATCTGATCCAGGCCGCCCTGGGTGGTCGGGAACACTTCGAAGCCGGACATCTTGCGCGCCATGAAGGCAGGCGCCTCCGGATAGAAGTTGAGATCGATCACCTTGCCCCCCGTAAGCAGGCTGGCAGTCTTGAGCGTGGCCCTGAGCCCTTCCTGGAACTGCTTGCTGAACAGCTTACGCCATTGCTCACGCTCGGCACTGGCATAGCGATGGGAGATCCGCTGCACCTCGATCCGCGCCAGCACCGGGATCACCTTGCTCTTGAACAGCTGGCTCGCCTTGTCATCGATGAGATAGGGCGACGACACAACAGTCCCCACTCGTACGCCGCGATACTCCACGGCCGCCCCCGGGTGCAACCCGGCCAGGCTGTCTTCGAACAGGAAGACGTAGTCGATGAACTGATCCAGACTACCGGCCAGCACGCTGTTCTGATCCTTGAACAGGGTGAAGGCATCCTTGTTCTTGACCTGGTCACCCGGCATCCAGCCCGCCGGCAGGCCGACTGTGATGCCGCCGTCGATCAGACCTTCGAGCGAGTCCATCTTCACCTTCATGCCTTCGCTGGTCAGGGACGCCTCGAACCCTGGCGTCATCCAGAAGCGAGAGTTGTTGGTGATCAGCACGTCATAGGGGGCGTTGATGAAAATCTGATATTCCAGCTCGCTCTTCTCGGGCAAGAACTTCACCTCCTCCACCTGGCCTATGGTGTAGCCCTTGTATTGAATGGGGGATCCCACACTGAGAGAGCGGGTTTCAGCGCTGTTGAGCGTCAGTCTGAGCCCTTTGGCATCGAGGGAGGCAAGCGGCGGTATGTCGAGGATCTCGTAGCGCGCCTTCGCCTTGCCCTTCTTGCCCGGGGAAAGTTCTATGTAAGCTCCAGAGAGCAGAGTGCCGAGGCCGGAGACCCCTTCACGACCGATCCTCGGCTTGACCACCCAGAACTGGGTGTCTCCCTTGAGCATGTTGGCTGCATTGTTGGAGAGACGCGCCGTGATCACGGCGTGGCTGTAATCTTCACTCAGCTCCACCGCCTCTATCCGGCCAACATCCACCTCTCGCGAGCGGATCACCGTTTTGCCCGCCACTATGCCTTCGGCCGTGGGCACGGTCAGCTCTATGCTGGGGCCCTGGGAGTACCAGTGCTGGAACAGCATCCAGGCGCCGATCAACAGGGCCACCAGCGGCACCATCCAGATCGCCGCCGCCGATCCGAAAAACTCGGCGCTGGCTTTCTTCACTGTCTTACGCTCACTCACGTTCGCGTTCTCCTTGTTGTAAATCCCAAATCAGACGGGAATCGAAACTCATGGCGGCCACCATGGTGATCAGCACCACGCCGGCAAAGGCAACGGCAGCAGGGCCGGGGTAGATGGTCATCAGATTGTCGAGTCGGATGAGCCCAGCCAGTATGGCCACCACGAAGACGTCAATCATGGACCATCGACCAACAAACTCCGTCATGCGATAGAGCTTGAGCTTGCCAAGGGGCGAAGCGCCATCCCCGGTCTGCACCCGGTAGCAGAGCCAGAACAGGGCCAGTATCTTGGCCAGGGGGATCACCACGCTGGCGATGAAGATGATGGCGGCGATGGGATAGGAGCCCAGCGCCCACAGCAGTACGACGCCGCCGAGTATGGTCGAGGGGCTGGTATCGCCGAGAAAGACGGTATCCATGATGGGATAGAGGTTGGCCGGGACATAGAGGATGGCCGAGGTGATCAGCAGGGCCCAGGTGCGCCCCAGTCCACCGGGTTTACGGCTGTGCAGATGTGCGCCACAGCGCCGACAGCTATGCTGCCCCAGCTCGCCGAGTGCGCCGCAAATATGGCAAACGACCAGACCAGCCTCCCGTGCTCCTGCGGTCAGATCCAGCTCCCGCCCCTCTGTCTGGCCAAACAGCCGCTGCCAGAACCACATGCGATCCAGGGAGGAGATCGTCTTGATCAGCAGCAGGGTATAGCCCACGAAGGCCCAGAAAGAGAGGCCCATCTTGATGTCGGCCATGCCCATCAGCTTGACCAGGGAGATGAGGACGCCGATGAGGAACACATCCACCATCAACCAGGGCTTGATCCGGCACAGCAAGCGGCCGAGCGAACGGAGAGCCTTGCTGTGCATCGGTTTGTCGAGGCGCCACAGCACCAGCATGATGGAGCCCATGTAGACGAGGGGCAACCCTATCAGGGTCAGGCTTAGCACGGCGGCGAGGAACAGATACCCCTCATTGACCAAGGTAGTGATGCACTGCAGGAAGGTCATCTCCTGGCCCAGCCCCTTGGCGGAGAACGACATGAAGGTGAAGCTGTTGGCGAGCACGAACATGATGATGGCAGCCAGACCGTAGGCGAGCGGTCGCCGACCCTGATCCGGCAGGTGGCTGGTCAAGATATGGCCGCATCGCACACAATGCTGAGCCTCGCCGAGCGCCAGCTCGGTGGCGGGGGCGAGCAGATCGCACTCTTCGCATGCCGTTGGATCGGTGCGATATGGGCTCAGTTTGGAACTTGATGGCAAATGAATATCTCTGTCTGGGTCCATCACGGACCATGAAAGCGCGATTATCGCAGTAGGGCGTCCGGGCTACCAGCCCCTATCTCACCCCATAGTTGGGGCGGCAACAGAATGACTTTGACAAGCCAGTGGCCATTTAGCACAATCAAACGCCACTTTTTTTCCGCGGGACAATAATTTATGACAACCGAATCCCCCAGCTACGCCACCATTGAGCAAGCCTTCTCCCTCGGGAATGGGCAGGATTCAGCTCTTAACTGGCTTCGTAAAAACCGCAGTCAGGTTGCCATCTTCCTGGTGAGCGGCATCAAGCTGGAAGGCACCATCAGTGGCTTTGACCAGTACAGCGTGCTGTTGACCGACGCTCATGGCAACCAGCAGCTGGTTTACAAGGCCAAGATCTCCACCATCGCCATGCACTCGGGTCGTCCCCAGGTCAACATTCAGCGTGCCCGTAAACCCCGTGTATCCATGGCACCGCGTCCCCATGGCGCCCCGGGCCGTTATGACAATAACGACCAGGGTGGCAGCAGCGAACAGTAAGCCAGGCTTTCCCTGTCACCGGGGCCCACGCGGCGGTCACACCGCGACTTGCGTCAACCCGTGACAGATGTCCACTCCCCTCTTTACCTGTCCCGCCGGGGAGTGGACAACTAATTCCCCCCTTCAAAGCTCCCCCATCGCCATCAACGAAGCGGAGCCAATTCGTTATGTTTTGGGCACCAAACTACCCGAGCCGCTGGCCGGAATGCCGCCAGAGCCCACACCTATTGATTGCCCGCCTGATGCCCTGGGTGGCGATCTTCAGCGCCCATGCAGCTTCATGGTCGCAAACAATCCATCAACTGCCGGATGAGGATCAGTCCGCCAGCAAAGTCGGCACACCGCCCTTGACCAGACACGTCCGCATGCCGGCAGCCTGCCCGGCAGCCAGGCCGATACCGGTATCCTCGAACACCAGGCAGCCACGAGGTTCGACACCCAGTCGCTCGGCAACCAGCAGAAAAGTATCAGGGTGCGGCTTGTGCTGGGTGACGTCGTCTGCGGTCACGACCACGGGAAAGTAGCGCTCCAGGCCGGTATTGCGCAACACGGCGTCGGCATTGATGCGGGGCGAGCCCGTCCCCACCCCCATGGGCAGATGACCATAATGGGCCTGCACCAGCTCGAGCATGGCGGGGAAGACGGTCGCCTTGTGCAGATTGGCCACATAGTGGGCCGTCTTGCAGCGAGTCACCTCCAGAGGATCCAGGACTATCTGTTGCTGCTCGGCCACCAGCAGGGCGATTTTGCGACTCGGCATGCCGCCCAGTTCATAAAACCAGTCTCCATCGAACTTGAAACCAAACTCGCGGGAAGCATGCTCCCAGGCCGCAAGGTGCAGCGGCATGGAGTCAACCAGGGTACCGTCCAGGTCGAAGACCAGGCCTTGAAAACGGGAGAGGATCATGGGCAGCTCTGCATCGGAAAAAGAGAGCCATTCTAACAGCACGCGGACGGGAGGCCATGGCCTAGACGGTTGAAATTTGCTCCGTGGGCAACGACTGCGGTTCAAAGATCCGACTGCAGGCACGGCCAGCTGACTTGGCACGATAGAGCGCCTGATCCGCTCTCTCGATAAGCTGCTCCCACTGCACGCCCTGATCCGGGGCCCAGTAGCTAAATCCGATGCTCACCGTAAGCTGTGATTTCACCCTGGACGCGGGATGGTGAATGGCGAGTTTGGCCAACTGCTGATGAATGCGCTGACAGAGGAACTCCGCCTCCCCGGGCTGGGGATTACAGAGCAAGATCACAAACTCCTCACCACCGTAGCGCGCGACCAGATTGGTACGGCGTCGCTCACACTCTTGCAGCAACTGGGCCACCTGGCGCAGGCAGAGGTCCCCCTTGCCGTGGCCAAAGTGGTCGTTATACGCCTTGAACTCGTCGACATCTATCATGAGCACGGCCAGCCGCCGATGCTGGCGACGCGCCATCTCCCACTCCCGGGCCAGAGTCAGATCCCATTGCCGGCGGTTGGCGATGCCGGTGAGCGGGTCTTCCATGGAGAGCAGCGCCAACTGCTCGTTGGCCTGAGCCAGCGCCCGGTTCACCGACTCCAGCGCTTCATTGGTCTCGGCCAGCTGGCGAGTCCGTGCCGCGACCCGCACCTCCAGATCCCGGTTGAATTGCTCGAGGGCGGCATGATTGCGCTGGCGGATCAGCATCTGGGAGAGCATGGCGGCGAACTGCTTGAAGATTTCCCCATGGTAGGTCTTGATGGGCTTGCGTTGCAGCAGGTTGTCGGCGGCAATCCAGCCGATGGGGGTATCCCCATCCCACAAGGAGACCATGGCGTTCCAGCCGCGACCCACCTCCTGCTGCTCGTAATAGAGGGGCGCATCTTCCAGCACCAGCACATAATCCTTGCGGCGCAATGCCTCCTGCACCACAGGGTGTTCCGGGATCGGGCTGACGAAATGGCGCTCGTCGGTGATCTCTCCCGCTTCGTTGGTGCCCCAACTGCCCTGCATGATGGTGAAGTCCGGATCGATCAGGAAGACGGCAACCCTGTCGAATTGCAGCAGGCTCCGGGCCAGCAGCACGGCATCGTGCAGCAGATTCGATTCAGTGCGACAACTTGAAAGTTGCACCCCGACCTGATGCAGGGATTGCAACAGATCCAGGAAAGATTGCTGGAGTGCCTCGCTCTGAACCAGGGATGCCTCAGTCGTCAGCCGCTCATCCCGCTCCCGGCTGACCAGATTGCTCAGCATGCGGCTCTCCAGCTCGGCGGCTAAATAGTGCATCAGCAGCTGTATGATCTGCTTCTGGCGGGGGGTGAGCCTGTCCAGGCGACGATGGGTTTCGAGATAGACGCAGCCCTCAAGCCCCTGTTGGCGCTTGAGTGGAAAACAGGCTCTGAGCTGGGCAGGCGGAGCTTCTACCGCCTCACACCAGCCAGCGGGATCACTCTTGAGTTCGATGAGCAGTTGGCCCTTGGCAAGGGCCTGCTCGATGAAAGGCAGGGGTAGCCCCAGCATGCTGGCCTGATGGGGATCCAGGGTCACCAGTCCCCGTTCGGGGTGGAAGGCAAACAGCTCCGGTTGCGGTCGATTCAACCACAGATAGATCTGATCGGCTTCCGTCTTCTCCCTGATAGTCGCCAGCGTCACCTCACAAAGGTGCTCAAAACTGGTGAAGTGCTCCGGATCCCATTCCAGCATGTCAATCATCCTCAACTGAACCCGTGCAGTATATAGAGCGGGATTCATAGTGACTCGATTAACGATTAAAAGGTCGATCCAGAGCCCATTTTTTCGCCGTTAGAGCAGGTCCAGTGCCAGCATGGCATCGCGGATCCGCTGCTTGGTTGCCTCGGCGAGCGGCATCACGGGCAAGCGACACTCTTCGGTGCACAGGCCGAGCAGGGAGGCCGCATACTTGGCCCCCGCCGGGCTAGGCTCGGCAAACATGGCCTGGTGCAGCGGGATCAACCTGTCCTGCAGCGCGCGAGCTGCCTGCCAGTCACCTGCCAAGGTCAGGTTCTGCACCTGCGCCAAGAGCTTGGGGGCCACATTGGCAGTCACCGAGATACAACCCTGACCACCGCCTATGTTGTAGGCCACGGCGGTAGCGTCTTCACCCGAGAGCCAGGCGAACGGCTTCTTGATGAGCTGACGTTCAGTCAGGGGGCGGGACAGATCGCCAGTGGCATCCTTGACCCCGACGATACGTGGCAACTCGGCAAGCCGGGCCAGGGTGGCTGGCTGCACATCGACGATGGCACGGGGCGGAATGTTATAGACGATGATGGGCTTGGTCGTTGCATCGTGGACCGCCTTGAAGTGATGGTAGAGCCCTTCCTGATTCGGACGGTTGTAGTAACCGGCCACATGCAAGGTGCCATCCGCTCCCGCCTGCTCGGCGAAACGGGTGTACTCGATGGCCTCCACCGGGTTGTTGGAACCGGCACCGGCGATCACCGGCACCCGGCCAGCGACCTGCTTGACCACCAGCTCGACCACCCGACAGTGCTCATCGTGGCTCAGGGTCGGACTCTCCCCCGTGGTGCCCACCGGCACTATGCCGTGAGTACCCTGCTCCAGGTGCCAGTCTACCAGGCGCAGCAGTGCCGCCTCATCCAGTTGGCCATCACGAAAGGGGGTGATCAGCGCAACGATCGAACCTTGAAACATGGAATCTCCTTCTCCGTCGACTCTCGACATCAACAAAAAACCCCGCTACGGAGTGCGCAGCGGGGTTTGAAACATCTCAGGGCGGTGAGAGGGTTACGCGCGCACGCCAGCAAACCCAAGTTTTGGGTTCTTTTTATGCTTTCGTTTCAACGCGTTGAACCGCATCACGCCATCCCCGAGGAAAAATTAGTGTTCGGGCATCTTTCTGGAACACGGCATAAATGTCAAGGCGAAAGCAGCCATGTATACTAGCGGGCCAAAAACCCCCGGAGAGTGTCATGAGTCATCCCCTGAGTGCCGTCAGCCAGATGCTGGAACGTAATCAAGCCCTGTTCGAGGGCAAGAGCCTGCTGGTGTGCGGTGCACTGGAAGATGATTATCCCCGTGAGCTGGCCGGGATCGCCCGTGAACTGATGGTCTTTACCACGGATTACAGCTATTTCCTGACTCAGCAGGAGGCGCTCGGCGAGCGTATCCATTTCGGTCATGAGCTGGGGGGCGAGGCCCGCTTCGATGCCCTGCTGCTGCTGCTGCCCAAGGCCAAGGCCGAGGCTCGTTTCCTGCTCGCCATGGTGACTCCTCTGTTGCACGCCGGGGCGGATATCTTCCTCGCCGGTGACAACAATGGCGGCATCAATGGTGCCGACAAGCTGATCGCCCCCTATGCAGGCAAGCCGGTCAAACGTGACTCTGCACGGCGCTGCTCCCTCTATCATGGCGAACTCTGCGAACCGGTTGCCCCCTTCTCCCTCGAAGAGTGGTTCAGCCAGTACCAGTGCCAGATAGGCGACACCCAGCTGACCATACAGGCACTGCCCGGTGTGTTCAGCGCCAGCGAGCTGGATCTCGGCAGCAAGATGCTGCTCGCCAATCTGCCGGCCATGAACGGCACGCTGCTCGACTTTGGCTGTGGCGCAGGCGTCATCGGCTCAGTACTGGCCAAACGTAATCCCAATCTCGACATCACCATGGTCGATATCAATGCCCTTGCTCTGGAATCGAGCCGCCGCACGTTGGCTGCCAACGGTCTCACGGCACAGGTATTGGCCTCGGACGTCTACTCGGCGCTGCCCGGCCGCTTCGATCGGATAGTGTCCAATCCGCCGTTTCACGCCGGACTCAAGACTCATTACGCCGCCACCGAGACCTTCCTGGCAGAGGCGCCTCGCCATCTGGCCCATCATGGCACTCTGACCATAGTGGCCAATCTCTTCCTCCGTTATCAACCTATACTGGAAGCCAGCTTCACGCGGACCGAGATCCGCGCAGCCGATACCAAGTTCAGGGTCTATCGCAGCAGCCTGTAACGACTGTCATAAATCTTGTTTAGAGTCTCGCTTGGAATCTGTTATGGTATCCGCAAACGTTTAACAACCCCCTTTGGGGGTATTTTTTTGCGATACCCTGAAAGCCTTTTCACAGCAGCACTGGAGAGAAAAAGACCATGGCAGGCATACTCACTATGATACTGGCGGGCGGTGAAGGCACCCGTCTGCAACCGCTGACCACCACTCGCAGCAAACCATCAGTTCCCTTTGGTGGCAGCTATCGGCTCATCGACTTTGTGCTCAACAACTTCGTCAACGCCGACTTCCTGCGGATCTATGTGTTGACCCAGTTCAAGTCCCAGTCCCTCTATCTGCACATGAAGAAGGGCTGGAACATTGTCGGCATCACGGATCGCTTCATCGATCCCATCCCGGCCCAGATGCGGATGGGCAAGCGCTGGTATGACGGTACCGCCGATGCCATCTACCAGAACCTGCGCTTCATCGAGATCTCCGACCCTGAACATGTCTGCATCTTTGGCTCGGATCATATCTACAAGATGGACGTGAGCCAGATGGTCAGTTTCCACAAGCAGAAAGCGGCGGCCCTGACGGTGGCTGCGCTGCGCATGCCGATTGAAGAGGCGAGTGCCTTCGGGGTGATCGAGGTGGACGACGAGGGGCGCATGATAGGCTTTGAGGAAAAGCCCAAGCATCCCAAGCACATACCAGGAGATCCCAGCCAGGCTCTGGTCTCCATGGGTAACTACATCTTCGAGACCGAAGCGCTCTATCGTGAGCTCAAGCGGGATGGGGACGATGAACATTCCAGCCATGATTTTGGCAAAGACATCATCCCTCACCTTTTTCCCCGTGCTCCCGTCTATGTCTATGACTACAGCACCAACGTGATCCCGGGGGAGGGCCCGAATGTCTATTGGCGCGATGTCGGGACTCTGGATGGCTACTGGCAAACCCACATGGATCTGGTTGCCGACAATCCCCCCTTCTCCCTCTACAATCGCAAGTGGCCATTGCATACCCACTATCCACCGTTGCCGCCCGCCACCTTCGTCGATACCGAGCAGTGCAAGGTCAAGATTGCCAACTCCTTGATTTCCGGGGGGTGCTTCATTCAGGGCAGCCAGATCCAGCGCTCCATCCTGGGTTTTCGCTGCAACATTGGCCCCTGCAGCCACATCAGCGAGTCCGTGCTACTTGGGGATGTGAAGATAGGCGAGGGGTGCTCAATTCGACGCGCCATCATAGACAAGAATGTTGAAATTGCGCCCGGCACCGTGATCGGTGAGAATCTGACCCATGACAGGGAAAGGTTCACCGTATCTGAAGGGGGTATTGTCGTGATACCCAGGGGAGCGAGAGTTGGCTATTAACCCATTAAAAATTCTGTTCGTGGCCTCAGAGGTCGAGGGGCTGGTCAAGACCGGCGGCCTGGCCGATGTGGCACGTGCGCTACCGCGCTATCTGGCCCAGCAGGGCCATGATGTGCGCATCATATTGCCCTTCTACAAGGGGCTCAAGCGCCGTGACGAAGCCAGGTTGCTGGCCTCGCGCTGGCTGCCTACCCCGGCCGGACAGGAAGACATTGGTTATCGTCTGCATCAACTCGAGCTGGACGGCTTCCCCGTCTATCTCATCGATTGTCCCCGCTACTTCGAGCGGGCTGAACTCTACGCCGAACATAACCAGGCCTATGGTGACAATGGTGAACGGTTCGCCTTTCTGGCCGCCGCCGCCCTCCATGCCACAGAGCAGCTCGGCTTCGCCCCGGACATAGTCCACTGCAACGACTGGCACACAGGCCTGCTGCCGCTGTTGCTAAAGACCAGACACGCCAGCAACCCCTTCTTCGCCCAGACCCGCAGCGTCATCAGCATCCACAACGCCGCCTTCCAGGGGGTATTCGATCGGGTGCAATTTGCAGCCGTGCCCGAGATAAGTCATTACGAACAGCGGGGGGCCTATGACTATGGCCACATCAACCTGCTCAAGTGTGGTGTGCTCTACGCCGACAAGATCAATGCGGTCAGTCCCAACTATGCCAACGAACTGCTGACCCATCTGGGCGCTCATGGCATGGCATCGGCCTTCCAGCAGCGTGCAGCGGATCTGTGCGGCATCCTCAACGGCTGCGATTATCAGGATTGGGATCCGGCCACAGACCCCCACCTGCCGGCCAACTATGATGCTCAGGATCTGAGCGGCAAGGCTCGCTGTCGTGCCCAGTTGCAACAAGATGCCGGTCTGCCGGTGGTGAGCGACCCCATCTACGGCATGGTGTGCCGACTGACGGAGCAAAAAGGCGTTCACCTGCTTATCCCCGCCCTTGAGGACTTCCTGCGCCACCGGGTGCAAGTCGTGATCGTCGGTTCAGGGGATCCCTCTCTGGCTGCGCAGCTTCAGGCCATCGCCCAGCGACATCCAGACAGATTTGCCTTTATCAATACCTACGACGACAGGCTGGCCCACCTGGTAGAGGCGGGCGCCGATATCTTCCTGATGCCGTCCCTGTTTGAACCCTGCGGCCTTAACCAGATGTACAGCCTGGCCTATGGCACACTGCCTCTGGTGCGGGCAGTCGGCGGCCTCAAGGACACAGTTGTGGACTGGGACCAGGGCGATGATGAGGCTACCGGTTTCTGCTTTATGGATCCCACCGCTCATG
This sequence comes from Aeromonas molluscorum, assembly GCF_051376105.1. Classification (NCBI taxonomy): domain Bacteria; kingdom Pseudomonadati; phylum Pseudomonadota; class Gammaproteobacteria; order Aeromonadales; family Aeromonadaceae; genus Aeromonas; species Aeromonas molluscorum. The sequence goes on from NZ_JBPQCY010000001.1 coordinate 1,853,000, forward strand.
GTCTGCTCGATGCCATGCGTCGCAGCCTGCTCTATTTTCTGCAAGATCCCGACCGTTTCGCACTGATACAGCGCCGTGCCATGCAAACCCGCTTCGACTGGCCAGATTCGGTCGAGCAGTATGTGCAAATGTATCGGGATGCCCTCGCTCGCTAAGCCGGTGTCATCCGACAATTGCTGAAGTTTTGTCCCCTTGGCTGGGTTTTCTCTGCCAAGGGCGAAAAAAGTCCATTGCGGCTGTTGACGCTCCCCCAAAACTCTATAGAATCCCCGTCCGCAGTGATGCGAAGGTGGCGGAATTGGTAGACGCGCTAGCTTCAGGTGTTAGTGTCCCACGGATGTGAGGGTTCGAGTCCCTCTCTTCGCACCATACTGCAGCATGCTTCATCAATGGCATGTAAAACAAGATTGATGACCCAATGTGCGAAGGTGGCGGAATTGGTAGACGCGCTAGCTTCAGGTGTTAGTGTCCCACGGATGTGAGGGTTCGAGTCCCTCTCTTCGCACCATGCTTCTCCAGACAGCATGTAAATCAAAACTGGTAACACAATGTGCGAAGGTGGCGGAATTGGTAGACGCGCTAGCTTCAGGTGTTAGTGCCCTTCGGGTGTGAGGGTTCGAGTCCCTCTCTTCGCACCATGATTCTGACATGTAAAAACAGACAGTGCATGGCCAACTCCATGTAAAACAGGTTGGGAAAAACAGTGTGCGAAGGTGGCGGAATTGGTAGACGCGCTAGCTTCAGGTGTTAGTGTCCCACGGATGTGAGGGTTCGAGTCCCTCTCTTCGCACCATCTATTCGACAAAAGGCCCGTGATGAAAATCACGGGCCTTTTGTATTTGGTTTCGACTAGCTATCCTTGCCCTGACACCACCAAGGAGACGGGCCCATGAAACTCAGCACCGAGATCCACAATTTCTACGAGCAGTTGGTCAACAAGGCCATCGTCCAGCAAGATCTGGCCAGGCGCCTGAGTGAAGACGAGCTTGCCGACCTGTGCTGCCTCGCCCTCAATCAACTCCCCGCCCACTACATACGCCATGACGTGGATATGATCTATTTTCTCAGCCAGGAGAAACGTGACGCCATGGAACAGGAGGTCCGACTCTCCTTGGCCCACGCTCTGGTACGAGTGCAGAGCTCAGCCAGCCGCGACTGACCTGCAGCTAGTACCAGGGGTGCTGCCACAACAAGGCAGCCACTCCCGTCATACCCGCCACTGGCAGCAGAATGAGCACAGGCCTGAGTCTGGGCTCAAGCAAGATCCAGGCGGCCAGTACAAACCCCAGGCTCCAGAGCCCGTATTGCTTGTCATGACCCCATATCCCCACTAATACCAGTGCCAGAAAAAGGGCGCCCCTGTATATCCAGCTCATCGCCATCTCCATGCACAATGAATAGTAATAATTATCATTTGATATACACCCCAGTGCAATGACTATCTTTTCCTTCCCTCGGATCGCAGCAGTCCACTGGGCTTACCAACCTACAAAAACCGGTACAAAATCAAATTTTGTGTAAATTCATCAACCAAAAATTCAAAAATGCCCGGTAAGTTTGAATTTTAAGAGGGGACTCTGTGGTAGATTGCCGCCTCATTTTGGGTGGGCGCCTCGGGACATGACAAGTTCACAGGATGAGAGGCACCCACCTTGGCGAGCAAGAGTTTAGGAAGTATCTATGCAAAACCAACAACATCCCCGTCTGCCAAGCATGTTTCAGGTGCTGGCCTGCCTGGCCATCTTTCTGGCATTGGCCTTCTCGTTTACCAGCCTGCTCGATCTGCCGATCCAGCTGGCCCTGTTTATCGCCTGGTTCGTCATCATGGGGCTCGGCATCAAGCTCGGCCATGACTACAAATCCCTGGAACAGGCCGCCGTCGATGGCGTAGCCAAGGGGATGGGGGCCATCTTGATACTGGTTTCCGTCGGCGCCCTGGTCGGAACCTGGATCGCGGGAGGTATAGTGCCCAGCATCATCTACTTCGGCCTCAAGGTAATACACCCCTCCATCTTCCTGCTGGCGACCCTGATAATTTGTTCACTCACCTCGCTGGCAACCGGTACCTCCTGGGGATCGGCCGCCACCGCCGGTATTGCAATGATGGGCATTGGCCACAGTCTGGGGGTGCCTGCCCCACTGGTGGCCGGTGCCGTACTCTCCGGCGTCTATTTCGGCGACAAGCTCTCTCCCCTCTCCGACTCTGTGGTACTGGCCTCGACCATGTCCAACGTCGACGTGGTAGAACACATCAAGGGCATGTTGCCCATCAGCCTGCTCTCCTATGTCATCACGGCGGCCTTGTTTACTGTGGTCGGCATGCAGTACTCGGGCAATGTCAGCCTGGAGCAGGTCAACCTGGTGATGGAAGCCCTCGACAAGCAGTTCAATATCACGCCCCTGGCCGTGGTGCCGGTGATCCTGGTGCTGGGCCTGCTGGCGAACCGCAAGCCCGCCTTCCCGGTGATCAGCTTTGGCGCCCTGCTGGGTCTTATCTGGGCCATCGTCTTTCAGGATATGGATCCGGTCAAGGCGATGCACTCGGCCTACAGCCCGTTCGCCATCACCTCGGGGGTCGGTTTCATCGACAACATTCTGGGCCGCGGCGGTATGGAATCCATGCTCGGCTCGGTGGCCGTCATCATCTTCGGCTTAGGGTTTGGCGGTCTGTTGGAGAAGGTCGGTCTGCTCGAAGTGATCGCAGGAGCCTTCGAGAAGCGCATCAACAGTGTCGGCAGCCTGACGACTCACACCCTGGGTACCGCCTTTCTGGCCAACGTCTTTGGCTCTGCCATGTATGTATCACTGATCCTGACCCCCAAGATCATGGCCAAGAACTATGACCGGCTGGGACTGGCGCGCAAGAACCTCTCCCGCAATGCAGAGTTCGGCGGTACCCTTACCTGCGGCATGGTGCCCTGGAGTGACAACGGCATCTTCATGGCCGGGGTGCTCGGGGTAGCGACGCTGGATTACCTGCCATACATGTGGCTGAGCTTCATATGCATCCTTGCGACCATCTCCTTCGCCTACATGGGCAAGTTTGTCAGTCGGGTTCCGGTCATCCCGGCGGCCAGCTCGCGCTGAGTCACCGTTGATACAAACAAGGCGCCTCAGGGCGCCTTGTTTGTCTCTGGAGGCAGGATTTGTATCCCGGCGGGCTGGGTACTACAACAGCCGCGCCAGCAAGCCACGCAGTGCTTTGATGAGTTCAGGCTTGCCACTGAGGCTCTGGCGACGAGCCAGCAGCTCCCAAGGTGCGTATTGCCAAATGCTGGCGATGAGCAAGGCTCGCTCCGCAGGTTTCAATCCATCCAGGCGGTTCATGTTGGCCGCCAGCCAGCGCTGCAGGCTGGGTTGGCACAGCTCGAACGGTTTGTGGTGATGGGCAAAACAAGTCAGCTCATCCTCATCAAACGCCTCCCACCCTGACCATCTGTCCGTCGGTTCCTCTTTCTCACCCTCCTTCCCCTCAACGGGGGCCACGCACTGCCAAACCAGCTCGGGATCCAGCTCCCGCAGCTCACCGGCCAGCAGCGTCGGCAGTTGGCGGCAAAAGCGCTCGTGCCAACGGGCAAGTTCGGCCTCCCGCTCGGGGCGCAGGGCACGCAGCAACAGGGCGGCATGGCTGCCACTGGCCGCATCTCTCTGCAGGCCGATGCGCAATGCCTGCAGGCCCGCCCGGCGCCAAAAAGGCAGCAGATCCGCCGTGGCAGAGAAGGCGGCGCCGAGGTAATCGACCCCGGAGTCCCGGTAATGGGTCACTAACTGGTCAAGCAGCAAACTGCCGAGCCCGCGTCTGTGCAGCTCGGGATGCACGGCGATGCGCAGCACCCGGCCATAGCTGCGCTCCCCTGCCTCCCGCAAGCCGCCATGGGCCAGCAGGGACTGCGGCAACAGATGGCCGCGGGGCCGCCGCCGCCCTGCCCAGATATCCTCGGCAAGCTCGGCCGGGATATGGCCCTCCCGCGCCACCAGTGCCACTGCGAGCAGACTGCTATCTTGCTCCAACAGATGAATGTCGAGGTCCGGGCTCTCCAGCAAGATGCGCAGATCGCTGGGCGTAGTCTGGTAGTGAGCCAGCACCAGCAGCCCGAATACCTGATTGAGCAGAGCCTCGTCGCTGGCCAATGCCTGCTGGGTTATCTGGCGCCGCACCGGGGCAAGCACAGGGGGTGGCGTCCTGACCTCGGCATCCAGCCCCAGCAGGCGAAACACCAGGGCCTCCAGCGGGCAACCGGCGCGCCAGCGCACAGGTTCGTCCAGATGCAGCTCCTGCCAGCCGGGAGCCCGCTGGTCAAGATGGGCCTTGAAGCGCAGGTGAAAACCACGCCCCGTCCCCTCATAGCCATGCTCTGTGGTGGCAAAAGCGATGCGACTATGGCGCGCCAGCATGATCTCGAGCAGCGGCGTTGGAATGGCGGCGGCCTCGTCGACCAACAGCAGATCGCAGGCTATCTCTTCTTGCACCAGCTGCTGGGGGGAATAGAACGCTATCCTGTCTGACGCCTCGCCCAGGGCGAGCCTCCCATGTTCGAACAGGCTGGAGACAGTCGCCTTGGCAGGCGCCGTAACGGCAATGCGCAGTCCTGGCTGCTCGCGTAACAAGACCGCAGCAGCCAATCCTAAAGCCGAACTCTTGCCTCGCCCACGATCGGCACTGATCACCAACGGCCGTCGCCGGTGGCCATGCAGCACCTGACGAATGGCCGTGATGGCGTGAGTCTGACCCGCCGTCATGGGGCGATCAGTCTGGATGGGATGCCAAGGGGAAGAGAGTGTCGGCAGCGCGAGATCCAGGGCGGGATCTTGATGCAGCAGGCGCGCCAGCCGGGCAATAAAGCCCTGACCCGCACGTGGCAGGTCGTCCGGTGTGGCGACCAGGCGTAGCCTGTCTGGATCCGCGAAACCGGGCCACTCAGCCCGTGGCGGGGTGAGCAGGATCAGCAAGCCCCCTGCGCGAAGGGTACCTGCCAGGGCGCCGAACGCATCGGGGTGAAAGCCGCTGAAACTATTGAACACCAGGGTATCGCACTCCTGACCGAGCCGTTGCAGCGCCTTGGCCGCAGGCAGGGGGGCATATTGCGGCGGCCCCTCGCCGAGCCAGAAGATATCGCCGGACAACCATGTCTGGGCGGCAGCCAGCGTCTCGGTTTCAGCGCCCTCCAACCAGACCAGACGCCGCTCCCCAGCCCTGCGCAGGGCCTGGCGCAATGCGATCATGCGTCCTGACCCGGTCTGGGGCCGAACATCTGCTCCCCGGTCTGATTGATGAAGGTCTGGGCCTTTTGCACCATGAAGCGTTCGGCATCGGCCGGGCTGGCGAACAGATCGGAGCGAATAAATCGGTGAGTGCACAGCTCGCCAGCCACTTCCTTGGTAATACGCCCCGCCAGTCGATATTGCCCCCCTTCGGCCATGGGTTCTGGATAGATGAGATAGCCGGCATATTCAGTCGGGGTAACCTCAGGTGCGGCGGGCGCTGCGCCACCAAACAGTGACTTGAACAGGGTCTTGAACATGGAACCTCCAAAGTGATGGGACATTGTCCTCAAGGGGCTGAGGAGTGGCAAGTGGCCCGGCTTATTCCCAATTGTTATTTGCACTGCAAACCACTCTCATTTAGATTTCAGTTTATTCCAAGGTGAGGTGTAAATATGTACGTTTGTTTGTGCCGTGGCATTACCGATACCCAGATACGTCAGGCGGTACAGGCAGGTAAAGATCTTCGTCAACTCAGGAAAGAGCTGGGTCTGGCCAGCCAGTGCGGCAAGTGCTTGCCCATGGCGAAAGCGATCATCAAGGCCGAACTCGACAAGGTCCCCAGCTACTACCAGGTAGCCTGAGTTTCCCTGGCCTCGCCGCCCCCTTCCTCAGCGGGTATCTGCCCGCTTGTCCTGTTGTTGTCATCTTCCTAGTCTAAGCTTGATGGATCCAGCAAGGAGAATTGACGATGAAAGGTGATGCCAAAATTATCGCGCATTTGAACAAGGTGCTAGCCAACGAGCTGGTTGCCATCAACCAATATTTCCTGCATGCCCGTATCTATGATGACTGGGGCCTCAAGGCCTTGGGGCACAAGGAGTATCACGAATCCATCGACGAGATGAAGCATGCGGACGAACTGATCAAGCGCGTCTTGTTTCTGGAGGGCCTGCCCAACTTGCAGGAGCTGGGCAAGCTGCGTATCGGCGAGACAGTCGAAGAGATGCTGCGCTGCGATCTCTCTCTGGAGATGGATGCCATCCCGGACTTGAAGGCTGCTATCGGCTATGCCGAATCCACGCACGACTATGTCAGTCGGGATCTGTTCCAGGATATCCTCGAAGATGAAGAGGAGCATGTGGACTGGCTGGAAACTCAAATAGACCTCATCGGCCGCATTGGTCTCGAAAATTACCAACAATCTCAGCTTCATCAAGGATCCTGACTAGCCGAGCGCTTCATGCCAATCGACGATATCCAGACCCGCTTAGGCGGGTTTTTCATGGTCCGCACCGGCCATGCTTCACCCGGATCACAGTTATGGCGCCCCGATAGGCAGGGGGCGACGCTTTCGATTAGGATAAGCGTCTCAACTTCTCACCCTCGGATACCAAGATGGAACAGATTGCACGGGAAATGGCCCCCCATAAACGGGTCGCCCTGGTGGCACATGACAATATGAAGACGGCACTGCTCAACTGGGTTGGCCGTCGCAAGGAAGAGCTCAAGCTGCATCACCTCTATGCGACTGGCACCACGGGCAGCCTGCTCAGCAAGTCGGCCCAGTTGCCTATTACTTGCCTCTTTTCCGGCCCCATGGGCGGCGATCAGCAACTCGGTGCCCTGATTGCCGAAGGCAAGATAGATGTGCTCATCTTCTTCTGGGATCCTCTCAACGCAGTGCCCCATGATCCGGACGTCAAGGCGCTGCTGCGCCTGGCCGCCGTCTGGAACATTCCGATGGCGACCAATGAGGCAACCGCCGACTTCATCATGGACAGCCCCCACATGCACCAGGCGTTCAGTGTGCAGATCCCGGACTATGCAGGCTACCTCAAGGCACGAACCCAATAGACAGCCGTCGCTGGGGAAATAGCAAAAGGCGCCGATATGGCGCCTTTTTTATGGGTGAACATGCAGGACTCAGCGCTGCAGGCTTTTTTGGGCGAACTTGGGTCTGGCGTTCATGATCTGCTCCACCTGTTCGTCGCTCATCTTGCCACGGGAGAGACCCAGCACCTTGTAGGTGAGCAGGGGGCGGGCAGGCAGGGCTATCATCAGCGCCCGGATCTGGTTCTCGTCATCCTTCTCCCGCACCGGCTTGCCGTAGGCGTAGGTGAGCACGCCTGCGTCTATCAGATTTTTGACGGCGGGCTCGGTGATCGGCAGGTTTATGACGCTTTTACGCTGCAGCACGAACTCGCGCAGTACCGCCTTCTCGTTGAAGTCGAGGAAGGCGATCATCTGGGAAAGCTGATCTTTCTGCTTGCGGGACAACCATTCACCGCAGGCCCACTCCCACAGGATCAGCATGCCCTGGCTGCAGAAGTAGGAGATGGCGATCAGCATACCGACCCCGAGCCAGGCGGCGTGCAGCTCGGCCCAGGTACTCACGGCCCCTTTCATCAGCCAAGTCGGAAACAGCAAGATAATGCTGCAGCAGAGTAGCAACCAGACCATGAGCCAGTTGAGGCGGTTCAGTTGGTAAAAATGTTGGATCCACCGTTTCATCGTTCACCCTTGCCAAATCGTTGTGGACAGTAGTCAGGTCATAGCAAGGGCTGTGCCAAGGCGTAGATGACGGGGAAAGATCAAGGATCCGGACGGAAAACCATGGATGGCTGGCCGAAGTGGCGTCACATTCCCTTACAACTGATCCAGCGGATGATCATCACGTTGCCTTGTGAGGCGGCGGCCAACTTGGTAAAAAGACCGCACTGTCATTGGGGAGTAGCAACCCGCCCGTGATCCGGGCAGGGCTCATGTCAACATTCTTGGATCTTCAGATCCATGGCATGGGCGGCGATAGCATCTATCGCTCTGCAAGACCTTTGGCCTCGATACGCAAGCCAGCCGGGCGAGCCGTATCGGGTCCATCGGTTGTCCTGCTCGCCTGGCGGTTGCCTATCATGTTGATCACCCTGCTGTTATTTTTGCTCTCTGCCATCACCATCTACCTTGCCTGCGAATATTTCGTCAACGGTATCGAGTGGACCGGCCATCACTTCAGGTTCTCCCAGAGCGCCACCGGCTCGCTGCTGGCGGCCCTCGGCACTGCCTTGCCCGAATGCATAGTCACCCTGACCGCCCTGCTGATGGAGGATGCCCCCGTTCAGCAGCAGATAGGGATTGGTGCCGCCCTCGGCGGTCCGCTGGTGCTCTCCACCATAGGCTACGCCGCCGTCGGCATGACCCTGTGGCTCTACAGGAGCCCTGAACAAAGGGTCATCGCTGGCGAGGTGCAGCGCAAGATAGGCCGGGATCAGGCCTGGTTTGTCGCTATCTTCCTGGTGGCGGTGGCCCTCGGCATGGTGGCCTTCACCGGCAAGGCCTGGCTGGCCCCGCTGTTCGTGCTGATGTATCTGCTCTATGTGCGCCGCGAACTGAGACAGACCGACAGCCAGGCAGCCGACTTGCCAGAGCCCCTCAAGCTGGATCCAGAGGCCGGGATCCCAGCGCTTGGCAAGGTGTTGCTGCAGACCCTGGGAGCCCTGGTGGTGGTGGCGCTGGCGGCGCAGCTGTTCGTCCATCAGCTGGAGAGCATGGGCGAGCTGTTCGGCCTCTCCCCCGTGCTGGCGGCCCTGCTGCTGAGCCCGGTGGCGACCGAGATGCCCGAGCTGATGAACGTGCTGATCTGGGTGAAGCAGGGCAAGCATCGGCTGGCGCTGGCCAACATCTCCGGTGCCATGATGATCCAGGGCACCATCCCCAAGGCATTCTGCCTGATATTTACCCCCTGGTTGCTGGACAGCACCATGATGGTCTCCTCCCTGGTGACCCTGCTGGCGGTGGTACTGCTGTGGTGGGGCTTCAGCCGGGAGCGGATGGCGGCGGGCAGACTGGCCTGGGTGGGGTTGGTGTACCTGGGGTTCTGCGGATGGCTGATGGTGAGCTGAAGGCGTGCTCTATGTGGAGATGACGCCATAAGAAAGGGCAGGATCCGATCCTGCCCTTTTTTCATGGGTGTATGTTAGCGGGTTGAGCCCCGGGATCAGAACTGCTGGAACCAGCGCTGGATCTGGGCCGGATCCTTGCTCTGGGTCAGGGAGAGCATCAAGAGGATGCGCGCCTTCTGCGGGTTCAGGGTGCCGGCGGCCACAAAGCCGTACTTGGCGTCATCGATCTCGGCATCCAGGGTGGTGGCGCCGGTCGGCACGCGGGCGGAGCGCACCACCCGGATGCCGTCCTTGCTCGCCTTGGCCAGGGTGTCGAACAGGCTGTGATAGAGGTTGCCGTTGCCCACCCCGGCGCTGACGATGCCGTCGAACCTGGCATCCACCATGGCCTTGGCGGGCAGGTCGGTGGCGTTGGCATAGCCGTAGACGATGCCTACCTGCGGCAACTTGTCGAGCTTGCTCACGTCGAACGGGGTCTTGCTGGTATGCAGACGGGCCGGGCTGCGCTGGTAATCGATCTTGCCGTTGTGGATGTAGCCTAGCGGGCCGAAGTTGGGGGCGGCGAAGGTTTGCACCCCGGTGGTGTTGGTCTTGGTGACGTCGCGGGCGTCCAGCACGGTATCGTTCATGGCGACCATGACGCCACGCCCCTTGGAGCTGGGATCGGAGGCGGTGACCACGGCGTTGTAGAGGTTGAGCGGGCCGTCGGCACTCATGGCGGTGGAGGGGCGCATGGCGCCTACCAGCACCACCGGCTTGTCGCTCTTGACGGTCAGATTGAGGAAATAGGCGGTCTCTTCCATGGTGTCGGTGCCGTGGGTGATGACGATCCCATCCACCTCATCCTTGGCCAGCAGCTCGTTGACCCGCTTGGCGAGCGTGAGCCATACCTCGTCGTTCATGTCCTGGGAGCCTATCTTGACCACCTGCTCCCCCTGCACCTCGGCCACCTTCTGCATCTCGGGAACTGCAGCGATCAGGGTCTCGATGGCCACCTTGCCCGCTTCATAGTTGGATTGAGTGGCGGACTGCCCGGCACCGGCTATGGTGCCACCGGTCGCCAGGATTTCTATATGGGGCAAGGCCATAGCCAGGGGGGATAGCGTCAGGCCAACGACGGCGGCGAGCAGGGTCTTGCGAAGAGGGAGGGTCATGCTGCAAATCCTTCTGGATGAAAAAAGTGCAGCAAGTTTGCGCTTTCTGTTGCCGTCGTTTGTGATGGCTCTCACCAAAAAACAGCTGGATACAGAATTTTAACCTGTTTAATACCTCTATTTAGATAATTTAACTCGCACCAAATCCTTGTGCCTCAATCAGGGCGATCAGCTCCGCTTTGCTCAGTTCGCTCTCGATGACGGCTTGCTTGCTGGCGAAATCTACCTTCGCTGAGGCCACCGCCGGCTGGGCCAGCAGGGCTTTTTGCAAGCTGGCGGCGCAGCCACCGCAGGACATGCCGGATAGGGTCAGTTCGATAGTCATGTTGAGCCTCCTCTTGTGGGTGTTTCTTCAGCCTAACGTTGTCAGCCAGGGCAAGGTCAAGCACTGCATTAGCCTCCATTGCCCGGCTTACCCACAGACCCGGCGCCGGTCATCGACACTCAGGCTAGTGCTCAGCAGCGAGTCGGGGGGGTGGCGATGCTGACAACAGTACGCCGAGTGTTTGGCTATCCCATCAACCCCAGATAGTTCATCAGGGCCGCCCCCAAGCTGGTGGTGACCAGCGAACCCAGGGTGGTGGTCGCGATGATGTTGGCCGCCAAGGCGCTGTCGCCCCCCATGGCGCGGGTCATCACGTAGCTGGCGGCTGCGGTCGGGGTGGAGCTGATCAGGAAGAGGATGCCGAGGGCCTGGGTGCTGAAGCCTAGCGCCCAGGCCCCCAGCACCAACAGCACGGGAATACAGAACAGACGGTTGACGGTGGCCCAGCCGGTCAGCATGGCGCCGCCGCGCAGGGCATTGAGGTTGAGGCTGGCGCCGGTACAAAGCAGGGCCAGCGGCAGTGTCATGTTGGCAAAATAGCTGCCCGTGGTGATCACCAGCTGCGGGAGCTCTATGCCAAGCAGGCCGAACGGCAAGGCAGCCAGTATGGCGATGATGAGGGGGTTTCTGACTATCCCCCTCAAGATGGGCTTGATCCCTTTCCCTCCCCCCAGACTGCGGGTGAGGGTGATCACCGCCAGGATGTTGTAGAGCACTGTCACCGAGCCCACCAGCAGGGCAGCGGCGCCTATCCCCTGTGGGCCGTAGGCGTTCTGCACATAGGCCAGCCCCATGATACCCATGTTGCCGCGAAAGCTGCCCTGTACGAAGATGCCGCGCTGACGTTGCTCGGGAATGAAGCGGGAGGCCAATACTTCCAGCACCAGGAAACCGGCCAAGGTACCGAGCAAACCGTAGAGGATGAGCCAGGGGCTTGGCATGGTTGAAAAGTCGGTGCGCACCATACTGAGGAACAGCAGGGCAGGCAGGGTGACTTGGAACACCAGACGGGAGGCGGACTCAACGAAGCTGTCCGGCAAGAGGCCGAAGCGCTTGAGCACTATCCCAAGGATCAGCACCACGCAAATGGGGCCAGTGATGGAGAGTGAGAAGTTGAGACTGGTGATCAAATCCATGGTGCTCGTCCTGCGCAACAGAGGGCGCCCTCATGGGCGGAGCAGCCATTCTAGCGCCATGGACTTGTATTCACAGGCCTTAATCACAACAATGTCTGCACTTTGTCGTCTGCCCTGCTCCCCTGCCACGGATCTCACATGGAAAAGAAACTGACCATCCTAGATATAGCCAGCCTCAGTGGGGTCGGTAAATCGACCGTCTCCCGGGTGCTCAATCAGGATCCCAAGGTCAACCCCGAGACCCGGGCCAGGGTCGAGGCGGTGATAGCCCAGCACAGCTTCGTGCCGAGCAAATCGGCGCGCGCCATGCGCAGTCAGAGCCAACGAGTGATAGGCATAGTGGTATCCCGACTCGATTCCAGCTCGGAGAACCAAGCAGTGCGCGGCATGCTTGAAACCTTCTATGCCTGCGGCTACGACGCGGTGCTGATGGAGAGCAAGTTCTCCCCGGCCAAGGTGAGCGAACATCTGGCGGTGCTGTCCCGGCGCGGGGTAGACGGCATTATCCTGTTTGCCTTCAACGATCTCGACTATGACACCATGGCGCCGCTGACCGACAAGCTGGTGCTGATGGCGCGGGAACGCCCCGGGTTCTCCTCCGTTTGTTACGATGACGAGGGGGCGGTGCGGGCCGTGCTGGCGCACCTCAAGGAGCGCGGCATTGATGAAGTGGCCTATCTGGGAGTCGATCGCACGGATCTCACCACGGGTCTGCGCCGCCATCAGGCTTATCTCGATTACTGCAAGGAGCAAGGGCGCAGCCCTAATGCCGCCCTTGGCGATCTCAGCTTGCAAAGCGGCTACCGACTCGCCGCCAACTTGCTCACCCCGGCGACCCAGGCCCTGGTCTGCGCCAGTGACACCCTGGCCATAGGCGCAGCCAAGTACCTGCAAGAACAGGGACGCACCGATGTTCTGGTCAGCGGCCTGGGCAGCAATCCCATGCTCACCTTCCTGTTTGCCAACGCCCTCAGTCTGGATTTTGGCTACAAAGATGCCGGTATCCTGGCCGCCAGGCAGTTGCTCGGCCAGATAGAAGAGGCCAAGGCGCCGAAGGCCACCATAGCCCCCTGTCAGCCCCTGTAGTCTATCTTTCCTCCTGAACCTCGGCGTTTTGCGCTTTTTGTGACCATTGCCACGAATTGGGAACGTTCCCATTGCCGAAGAGCACGACTGGCTTCATGCTGGTTGGGAACGATACCAATAAGCAGGCGGTCATTGGCTAGCCAGCAAAAAAACGACCATTATTCATCGAGTCACAGAGGGAAGGCTCATGTCAAAAGTCAACACACAGCATCTGGCGCAGCTGATCGAACGGATTGGCGGCAAAGAGAACATCACCACTGTCAGTCATTGTCTGACCCGATTGAGATTCGTGCTGGCCGATCCGGCCAAGGCGGATATCAAGGCCATCGAAACCATCCCCGCCGTCAAGGGGTGCTTCACCAACGCTGGCCAGTTCCAGGTGGTCATCGGCAACGAGGTGGACCAGTGGTACAAGGCGCTCACCGAGGAGATCGGGGTCAGCGGCGGCAGCAAGGATGCCGCCAAGCAGGCCGCCCGCCACAACATGAATCCGCTGGAACGCGCCATCTCCCATATGGCGGAGATCTTCGTGCCCCTGCTGCCCGCCATCATCACCGGCGGTCTGATCCTGGGTTTCCGTAACGTCATCGGCGACATCAAGATGTTCGATGATGGTACCCATACCCTCGTCGAAATCAGCCAATTCTGGGCAGGGGTTCACTCCTTCCTTTGGTTAATTGGCGAGGCCATCTTCCACTTCCTGCCGGTCGGCGTCTGCTGGTCTACCGTGAAAAAGATGGGGGGCTCAGAGATCCTCGGGATAGTATTGGGGATCACCCTGGTATCGCCGCAGTTGATGAATGCCTATGGCATCGGCGGCGCGACACCCGATGTATGGGACTTCGGGATCTTTACCATCCAGAAGGTGGGCTACCAGGCCCAGGTTATTCCCTCCATCCTCGCTGGTGTGGTACTGGCCTGGCTCGAGACCAATCTCAGACGCATCATCCCGGCCTATCTCTACATGGTCATAGTGCCGTTTGTTGCTCTCATAGTGACCGTCATCCTGGCTCACACCCTGATAGGCCCCTTTGGCCGCTGGATAGGTGAAGGCGTGGGTTATGCCGCCAGAGCCGCCATGACCGGCGATTTCGCCCCCATTGGCTCTGCCATCTTCGGTTTCTTCTACGCGCCTCTGGTCATCACCGGCATCCATCACACCACCAATGCCGTGGACCTGCAGTTGATGAAGGACATTGGTGGTACCCCCATCTGGCCGCTGATCGCGCTGTCCAATATCGCCCAGGCATCCGCAGTGGTGGGCATCATCCTGATCAGCCGCAAGGAGAACGAGCGGGAAATCTCGGTGCCCGCCGCCATCTCGGCTTATCTGGGAGTGACCGAGCCAGCCATGTACGGCATCAACCTCAAGTACAAGTTCCCCATGCTGTGCGCCATGGTGGGCTCAAGCTGTGCGGCCCTCATCTGTGGCTTCGCCCATGTCATGTCAAACGGCATCGGGGTGGGTGGCCTGCCAGGTATCCTCACCATCAAACCAGAGTTCTGGGGCATCTACTCCATCGCCATGCTGGTAGCCATCGTGGTTCCCCTGGCGCTGACCATGCTGGTCTACAAACGCCAGCAGGCGGCTGGCAAGCTGGAACTGAGCGCTGCCTGACCGACAAGTACCACGGCGGAGCCCAGGCTCCGCCCTTTTTATTGGCCCAGTTCTACCCATAACCCCGTTTCAACAAGATGAGCGATACGACCATGAAACAGACTCCCTGGTGGCAGAGTGCCGTGATTTACCAGATCTACCCCAAAAGCTTTCAGGACTCGGGTGCCCGTGGCACCGGCGATCTCAAGGGGATCATGGCCCGCCTCGACTATCTCAAAATCCTCGACGTCGACGCCCTCTGGCTGACCCCTGTCTATGTTTCCCCCCAGGTGGACAACGGCTATGACATCGCCGACTACCTGAATATTGACCCGGCCTACGGCACCATGAGTGATTTCGAGGCGCTGCTGGCCGCCGCCCACGCGCGCGACATTCGCATCGTGATGGACATAGTGGTGAACCACACCTCCACCGAACATGTCTGGTTCAAATCGGCGCTGGGGGATAAAAACAGCCCCTACCGCGACTACTACATCTGGCAGGATCCGGTGGATGGCGGCGTGCCCAACAACTGGCAGTCCAAGTTTGGCGGCAGCGCCTGGGAGCTGGATGCGGCCACAAACCAGTACTATCTGCACCTGTTTGCCCGCGAGCAGGCGGATCTCAATTGGGAGAACCCGGCCGTGCGCGCCGAGGTGAAGAAGGTCATCCACTTCTGGGCGCAGAAGGGGGTCGATGGTTTTCGCCTCGACGTCATCAATCTCATCTCCAAGGATCAGCGCTTCCCGAACGACGAGATTGGCGATGGCCGCCGCTTCTACACCGACGGGCCGCGCATCCACGAATTCCTGCAGGACGTGAGCCGCGACGTATTCGCCCCGGTCGGCGCCATGACGGTGGGCGAGATGTCTTCGACCTCCCTGGAGCACTGCCAGCGCTACGGCGCGCTGGATGGATCCGAACTCTCCATGGTATTCAACTTCCACCATCTGAAGGTGGATTACCCCAATGGCGACAAGTGGACGAAAGCGCCGTTCGACTTCCTCGAACTGAAGCGCATCTTCAACCACTGGCAGAGCGGCATGCACGGCAAGGGCTGGTCGGCGCTGTTCTGGTGCAACCACGATCAGCCGCGCATCGTCTCCCGCTTCGGGGATGAGGGCGAGTACCGGGTGGTGGCAGCCAAGATGCTGGCCAGCACATTGCACGGGCTGCAGGGTACCCCCTACATCTATCAGGGGGAGGAGATCGGCATGACCAACCCCGGTTATGACAGCATCCATGACTACCAGGATGTGGAGAGCCACAATATCTTCGCCATCAAGCGTGCCGAAGGCGTACCTGAAGCTGAAATTCTCGCCATTCTGGGTGCCAAGTCGCGAGACAACTCCCGTACCCCCATGCAGTGGAGTACCGCCCCCAACGCCGGTTTTACCAAAGGCACGCCCTGGCTCAAGCCCGCCGCCAACTACACCGCGATCAACGCCGAAGCCGCGCTGGCCGATGCTGACTCCGTCTTCTGGCACTACCGGGATCTGGTACGACTTCGCAAGGCACATCCCATCTTCACCCAGGGGGACTACCAGGAGCAGTTACCAGGCCATCAACGGATCTGGGCCTATCGCCGCCAATGGCAGGGACAGACCTTGTTGATAGTGAGCAACTTCTACGGCGAGGCCGTCGACTTTGCCCTGCCCACTGGAATGCAAGCCGATGAAGGTCGCCTGCTGCTTGGCAACTACCCTGATAGCCCGACTCAGCCGCAATCCTGCCTGCTGCGCCCCTATGAGTCCCTGATCTGGCTGGTGGAATAGATGATGACAGAGACAACGACAGTGGCGACCACAGAGGCTCGGCAACCCGCGCATGGGCCCGAGTGGCAAAAGATGGTGGCGGGTCAGCCCTATGATGCGGGGGATCCCGAGCTCAAGGCGGCGCGCGAGCGCTGCCGTTTCCTCTATCACAGCTTCAACACCAGCTGGCAGGAGAAACCGGCACAGGATGCGCTGCTGCGGGAACTGCTCGGCAGCCGGGGGCAGGCGTGTGCCATCAACCCGCCGTTTTTCTGCGACTATGGCGTCAACATCCATCTGGGGGAGAACTTCTACGCCAACGTCAATTGCACCATCCTCGATGTGTGCGAGGTGCATATAGGTGACAACGTGCTGCTGGCGCCCGGGGTTCAGATCTACACCGCCGCCCATCCGGTGGCGGTGATGCCACGGGTGGCCGGGGTCGAGTTCGGCAAGCCGGTGCGCATCGGCAACAACGTCTGGATAGGTGGCAGCACCGTCATCTGCCCGGGTGTCACCATTGGCGATAACAGCGTGATCGGGGCCGGATCCGTGGTGACCAAAGATATCCCGGCCAATGTGGTCGCGGTCGGCAACCCTTGTCGGGTGTTGCGCCCCATGACGGCGCAGGAGCTGGCTGACATCTGACCCAATCGGGACAGACAATCCTGCCCCGGCTCGCACTCGGCGCAGCGGCCAAGTCGCCTGCCGATCCATCTTGTTCATGACCGCTTGCCAATGGCTTGCAGGCACGTCTTCGCAGTAGAGGCGCCCACCTCAGGCAGGCAGCAAGGCCCCGCAGCGCTTGTGCTGCCCCATGACCACCAGGGTCTTGAAGCTGCGCACCTGCTCCCTGGCATGCAGCACCCGCCGGGTGAACTGCTCGTAGCTCGGCATGTCTCGCGCGGCGACCTGCAGCACGAAGTCCTGCTCACCCGTCACATACCAGAGGTCCATGACCTCTGGCTCCCCTTTCAGGCCGGCGATCATCTCATCGATGATACGACCATGATCCCGCTCCAGAGTGACGAGCACCAGCATGGTGATCGGCCAGCCCATGGTCGCCGGCGCCACCAGCGCCACCTCCCGCTCAATCAGGCTTGCCTCTCGCAGGGCCCGGACCCGGCGATAACAGGCGGGAGCGGAGAGGCCGACCCGGTGGGCCAGCTCGGGAATAGGCAGACGGGCATCCTGCTGCAGCTCGGAGAGAATGAGCAAATCGAACTTGTCGGTCATGGGGGATAAAGAGATAAAAATTATCGAGTGGGGCCAGTTTTAGACCTAAATTACGGCTATCGCCAGATATATTTTACTTTCCCTTCCCTGCTCAGGTTTGAACAAGATGCCACCGAATGCCACGACCCTCTCCTCCCTGCTGGCGGTCATGCTCGCCATGCTGTCGATTACCCTAGGTGCCTCCCTGGCCAAGTCGCTGTTTCCCTTGATCGGGGCCGCCGGCACCACCCTGTTTCGGCTGGGGTGCGCCGCTCTCCTCCTCTCCCTGGTGTTTAGAATCTGGCGAGCGCCACTCGACAGACGCACCCTGCTGGGGGCCATCCCTTACGGACTCTCGCTGGGAGCCATGAACCTGCTCTTCTATCTGGCCATAGAGCGCATCCCCCTCGGTGTGGCGCTGGCCATCGAGTTCATCGGCCCGCTGACGGTGGCGCTGCTCAGCTCCCGCCACCGGGAAGACTTCATCTGGCTGGCGCTGGCCATCGTCGGTCTGCTGTTGCTGCTGCCGCTGCGGGAGGCCGAACAGGCCATCGATCCCCAAGGGGCCGCATTGGCCCTCGGCGCTGGCGTGTTCTGGGGGCTCTATATGCTGACCGGCAAGCGGGCCGGTGCCTTATTGGGGGCCCAGGCCCCGGCCCTTGGCATGTGGGTGGGAACCCTGCTGGTGCTGCCCTTCGGCTTCGGCGGGGCGAGCGAGGCCTGCTTCACCCTCCCCCTGGTGCTGACCATAGCGGGAGTGGGGCTGCTCTCGAGTGCCATCCCCTACTCCCTCGAGATGTTTGCCCTGCGCCGGTTGCCGCTCAAGAGCTACGGCATACTGACCAGCGGCGAACCCGCCATGGGCGCCCTGATGGGGTTGCTGTTGCTGGGAGAGCAACTGCCTCCTGCGCAGTGGCTGGGGATAGCCGCCATCATCGCCGCCTCGATGGGCACCACCTGGCATGGGGGGCGGCGGCGCGCCGACCCCGCATGACTTCGCCAAATAGAGGCGGGTCTGTGATGACAGACCCGCTCCATCAGAGATACCGAGCGAACGTCATGACGGATAACCGTAGCAGCGCTTGAGCTCACCGAACTCATAGAAAGCGCTGCCGCTCTTGATGGGAACGCACCCTGCCTTGAACGCCGTCTCTTTCTCGTTGTAGAGCATCTTGACCAAGACCTTGCCCCTGTCATCGCGATAGGCATCCCACTGGATGTTGGCAGCATAAGGAGAGACCCAGCCACCGCGCCATTCGTTGTTGGCCTGGCTCATCAGCACGCCCGGCTGAGCGCTCTGCCGACTGCCCTCCAGCTTCATCAGGGCAGCCAGGGGTATGATGGTCTCGGCATGGGCAAAGCGCAGCGTGGCGAGGTGTTCGCCGGCGTTTTCCACGACCTGGCGCTGCACTTCGTTGAACATGCCATCCAGCAGAGCCTGAGCTATGTCGTAGGTTGCACTCTGATCGGCGAAGCTTGGACCTTTCTCGTAAAAATCCTCCGCATCCGAGAGGTAGGAGAACCATGCCGACTCCTCCGGGCTGAGATACTGCTCCAGCTCCCAGGAGACGCCCTGAGCATCGGCCTCGCGGATCATGCCCGGGCCGATGATGAAGAGGTTGTAGAGCATCAGGGCTGCATCCACCTCGTCGTGGACATAGGTCATGCCGCCATCCTCAGGGTTGATGGCCACAAACTCGACGCCGCCAGCCAGGTAGTCGACGAAGCTTTTACTGTAGATACGCTCAAGCATGGAACGCGCCATGGCCCGGGTCTTGTCCAGCCCTTTGAGACTGCCGAGGGCCTGACTGAGTACGGGGTTGGGTATCATGCCCGCCTCCTCATCCCCGACGAACGCCTGATAGGCCTGGAAGGCAGGCAGATATTTGAGGTAGTCCCCTTCCGGCTCCGTCTTGTGGAAGTAGAGCTCGAATTTGTTGCGCAGCCCCTTGTCGATGACGGAGGGATCATCCTGGCTGACGTAACAACGGGCATCATCGTTCACATAATCAACCCGCTGGGCCAAGCTCTGCATGAAGTAAAAGGCACTCTCGTTGGCCCTGTCCTTGCCCGACGTCTCAACCTGGATGCAGGCGGGCGCACCTCCCTTGCCGAACAAGGTGGGCAACCGCTCGGCCAGGCGGGTCGCCAGCTTGGCATGCTCCTCCTTGCCGAGGGCCGAGAGCAGGCCATAGCCGAGTTGCTGGTTGGCCGCAGTGACGGCATCCACCTTGGTTCCCAGACCTTGACCCAGTTCGGTCAGGGCTCCCTGCCGGGCGGCAGCTTCCCAGACCTGCCTGGTCAGGACATCGTACTTGGGGCTAGACAAGGAGCGGGAGCCATGGCGCGCCACCAGTTCGGTAAAGACCGGGGTGAAACCTGCCGGAGCCGCTTCATAACTGCTCGCATCCTGGCGAGCCGCGTAGACGGCCTTGGTACTGTACTGATAGTCGACACTGGGCGTGGTAGCAGGAGAAGAGTCGTTTTCTGAGTTGCAACCGGCCAACAGTGTCATTGTCAGACTGGCAGAGAGGGCGAGGGTGAGAGCAGAGGGGCGGAACATAGTCATCCTTGAACCATATTGAAAATGAGGCTGCACCTTAAGCGCTTCATATGACAATCAAGTGTCAGGAGTCGGCTTGATTGATGGCGCATGTGCAACGGCTCGCCATGCTCCACTGTCTGAACCTAAGATGGACATCGACTTCATATTTTTTGAACAACTAGACCAGATAATCTCGCTAACATCGGCAAGCCGATGCGTTTAATATTCAATCAACGCTTAGGCAGGAACGCCAAGTGGCCAAATAACAGGTCGTTCAGGACACCTGCATCATCAATGCAAGATGTTGGCAATCAACAGAAGAACAACACACTATTTGAATAACCTCTTGCACGGATGCATTGATTCAGGCCGAACCGGCCTTGGCAATGACATAAAAACCAAGAGAGTGAATGAACATGACAAACCTAATCAAGATGCTGGCCGTTGCAGGTCTGATGAGCGCTGGTGTCGCCCAGGCTTCCGTTCCCGCTGACTTCAATGCCACCCCGGGCGTGCTCTTTGTGAACTGGCACGCGACCGCAGCGATCGATGGCAAGGCCAATCCCATGCTGGAGGTGCGTAACGAATCCGGCGATGTATTGACCTCGGTTCATGCCAACCTGACGGGCACCCAAGTGGTGAAGATCCCCAGCCGCACGCAAGGCACGCTGACCGTCAGCCTGGGCGAGCAGAGCAGCGACTACCGCATCCCGTTCGGTATAGGTAGCGGCAAGCAGCGCTAAGTGTCCTGTCGATAGCCTGATTTCCCCGGATGGTGGTCGAACATGCACTGCCCGAGAAGGCCCCGCACTGCGGGGCTTTCTGCTTGGTGCAACCGGTCCGCTACCCGGCGATCAAATCGACGCAGGTCCAGCCCCCTCGCAAGCGATGAAGCAAACGCGACACCGGACCATGAGACCCGGTCTCGTTAGACGGCCAGATCCTTAATGGTCGCCGAGGGTCCGTTGGTTTGCACCGAGGCGATGCCATTCTGGGCCGAAGCCTGGCTGGCATACATCTGGCTGGAACCGATGACCTGGTGATTTTTCGCTTTCAGATTGAAATGATACTTGCCGTTGGCGGCCTCCTTCAGCTCATATTGGCCCGCCTCGGGAGAGTTGGTCTGCACTGAGGCGATGCCGTTTTGCGCCGCCGCTTTGCTGTTATACATCTCGCTACTGAGGATCACTTCGCCATTACCGGCCTTGAGCACGAAGTGATACTGGTCGTTCTTGGCCAGCTTGAGTTCATACCATCCCATGGTTGCATCCTTATGCTGTGTTGAGGTCACCCATTAAACTAGCCCGCTTTTGTTGACAAGGATGTGACCGGATTGGCACTGCACCCAAAAGCCGCGCACCAAATGACTCAAATCTTCCCTCCTGCCCCTCATCGGCGACAAAGAGCAAGATTGTCCAAGCGACCATCCACTCCTTGACGGTAGATTAGGGCATGGGTTCACGGTAAAGAGGGGGGAGCGATGGCGCAGGATAATCAGTTCATATTTGCACACAGCCAGCACCTGGCGAGCCTGACTGCACTGCGGGTCAACATGACGGAGTTTCGCTACGATCGGCACGCTCATGAGGAGTATTCCTTCGGGGTCACGCTGGCGGGCCGACAGAACTTCTTCTGCCATGGCGGCTTCCACTCAAGTCCGGCGGGCAGCGTCATCCAGTTCAATCCAGGGGATGTGCATGACGGCCATGCGGGAGACAACGCCAGCCTCGACTACGCCATGCTCTATATTCCCCCCCACGAAATCACGCCACTGTTTGCCAATGCGGCGGGAGAGCGAGCTACCGGGCCGTACCGATTGCAGCAGCCATTGGTACGCGACAGCGGGCTGAGCGACTGCATACTCGAGCTGGCTCAGGCGGTGAATAGCCGGGCAGCCAGCATAGAGCAGGAGTTTGCCCTCTATCGTCTCGCCGCCCGGGTGATGCAGCAGGCGGGACGCTTTGAGCCGGATGGCCAGGTGAGCCGCATAGATCGACTCTTGTTGCAGGCCAGAGACTTTATCCATGGCCACTTCCAGCAAGATATCTCCCTGGCCGATATCAGTGCGGCAGCCAATATCTCCAAATACCACTTCCTGCGCCTGTTTCGCCAGCAGCTCGGCATCACACCCCATCAATATGTGATCAACTGCCGCATCAATGCGGCGCGCCGCGCCCTGGAGAGGGGGGAATCGGCGCAGGATCTGGTGTACCGCTACGGTTTCACCGATCTGAGCCACCTCAACCGTCGCTTCAAGCGCATCTACGGCATGACCCCGACCCAATACAGCGCCAACCTGATCAGCTGAGCCCAAGGACAGTTCCATGATTGAGATCCTCGCCTATGCCATTGGCATCATGTATACCCCTGGCCCCGTCAACCTGATGGGCCTCAATGCAGGCCTGGGTGGGCGTGCCCGAGCCTCCCTCGGCTTCTTCATGGGGGTGGGCATGGCCATGTGTCTGCTACTGCTTCTGTTTGGATGGCTGGGGGCCCGGTTGGTTCGAGCAGAGACCCTGATCTATGTCAGCCTGGTGGGTTGCCTCTACATCGCCTATCTCGCCATCAAGATAGCCCGCGACAAGGGCGAGGTCAGCGGACAAGCGGCCTCGGCCCGCCCGCTCGGCATTCGCAATGGATTTGTGATCCAGCTGCTCAATCCCAAGGCCATGATAGCGACCCTGCCCATTGCCAGCATCCAGTTCCCGGCGGCGCAGATCCACGGCTGGAGCCTGCTATCCTGGTCTCTGCTGCTTGGCTTGCTGGCGGCTGGCGCACCGGGCAGCTATTCACTGCTGGGGGATCTGGTTGGCCGCCGCATTCAAGACCCACGCTGGTTCAGGTACTTCAATCTCATCATGGCCGCCCTGCTGCTCTACTCCGCCGGGGCCCTGGCCTATCAGCATGTCTATCTGCCCCTCCTGGGATGAACCGGACAGAGAATGGTTTGCCTGCCGGCCAATAAAAACGGGCCTGCCACCCTGGCAGGCCCGTTTTTATTGAATCCCGTTTGCCTTATTCCGGCTGATGGAATGCCAGGGCGCCCAGATAGTCCCCTTTGCCCAGCTCGACCCCGGCGCGGCGCAGCAGCGCATAAGTCATGGTCAGGTGGAAGTAGAAGTTCGGCAACCCGTACTCGTAGAAGCAGGTCTTGCCATCCATCCACTTGCCATTGGCCCAGTAAGGGAAGTACTTGCCGCTCTCGAACGCACTGTAGTCAGACTCCAGATGGCCCTTCAGGAAGTCGATGGTCGCCTGGATGCGGCCGCGCAGATCCGCCATGGTGGCTGGCTCGTCCGCGAAGCTCGGATTGTCGCTGTGGCTGGCAGTCGCCACGCAGGCCTTGGCCGATTCGCAGCAGATCAATACCTGCTTGCTCAGGGGCAACATGTCGACAATGAGTCGATCGCCGAAGAAATTGTTCACATCGCACTTCTTGCTCTCGGCGTGGGCCGCAGCCTTGACCAGCAGCTGGTCGAGGTTGGTGAGCATTTTGATAAACTGGGCGGTAAATTCACGGTTCATGATGCGCTCTCTATAAAGGCAGGAAGAGCCGTCCCGCAGGGCGGCGCAGCTCAATATAGCCTTTTTTTTGCTGCGTACATGCAGATTTGTCGCCCCTCCAACACAGCCAGACGACAGCCGCTGCCGTAGCGGTAAAACACCAGCCCCCACTCAACCCCGCCTAGTGCTGATCATGTTGATGGGCTGCGTCATCGGCTTTAATGGGGAAAATGGAATACAAAAGCCCAGCATTGCTGCTGGGCTTTTGTATTGGCTCCTCCTGCGGGACTTGAACCCGCGACATACGGATTAACCGTCCGCCGTTCTACCGGCTGGGCTAAGGCGGAATTGTACTTGGAGCCCAGAGACTGAATCGAACCGCCGACACAGCCAAAGAGCTTCTTTTAATTTGAGGCTTACATATCTTATGCCTGTGACACTTGAATCACCCCTGCTTTCCTAGATACTCCAAGAGCCTCAAACCGAGGTCATTCTGGACGTGTTACGAGCGGGCAGGAATGAGTAGCGAGGATACAAAGATGGGCAGCATCGCCATCTGCAACACCGGGGGCATTCATACCTGAATGCCGATCCCCTTCAACCACTTGCGCAATCGCCCGTTGGCATTGTAGTAGGGAGAGGCGGTGTTGAACTGGATCATCCGCCCCAGGGTCCACTGCTCATACCAGGGGCGACCATACAACTCATCGTCACCGCGCACCGCGATCAGCTCGATGATGCGAGCCTTGGCCGCCATCAGCCGGGCCAGCAGTGCCGGATAGGCCAGCCCCTCATAATCCCGATAGAACTTTTTGGCCAGCCTGCCCAGCTCGTTCCACTTAAAGCCCGTCTCGGGAAAATCGACCGGCAAGCCCGCCGCATCCCGCTCGATCCACTTGATCACCAGCTCATTCCAGCCGATGAGGTAGGCCACCAGGTTGGCAGCACTCATGCTGGTGCCCTTGCCGTGCCCTTCCATGGTCAACTTCTGTGCCCGGCTCTCGGGGACGGCCTGCAACGCCTTGAGCAGCTTGCCAAAATTCGTGTCGATGGCGAGCAGCAGCTCGGCCTTGTCTTGGGGGATCCCCATCACTTATCTCCTTCATGCAGTCACCACTTCCGCATCCGGGCAGGATTGCCGCCCGCGGTGCAGCAAGTTAAGATCTCGACGCCTTCGGCCAGCGCCCAAACCCAGCCCCCATCACAGACAAGAACGGCAATGAATCAGCTCATTACCTATATCAATGCAATCCATCGGCAGCCGGGACCGGCGACCATCACCCGCCAGCAGAGTGAACACTATAGCGAGCATGACGAGAGTGGCACCCTGATCCAGCACCAGCAAACCACCTATTGGTTCGCCAATGGGGTCGTCATCTGTCATCAGATAGAGCAGGACCATCTCTCCTCAGAACAGCTATGCGCCGAATGCTGGATAAGCTATCGAGTTGTTACCAGCCACATGCCCATCACGCCGCCACGCAAGCTGTTCCACAACGCCTGTCAGGAGGCATTCTGGCTAAAAATGCAAGGTATCATGCTGGCAAAGTGACGCAGGACTGATCCACAGGTGAAACAACAGCAGAGAGGGGACACTTGATAGACTCAACGCTCGCCAGCAGACCATGACTCCATCGACACGCAATAACCGAACCTGCCATGCAAATCTGGTCAGCCGTAAAAAACAGGCAAAGAAAAAGCCCAGCATTGCTGCTGGGCTTTTGTGTTGGCTCCTCCTGCTGGACTTGAACCAGCGACATACGGATTAACAGTCCGCCGTTCTACCGACTGAACTAAGGAGGAATTGTACTTGGTGCCCAGAGACGGAATCGAACCGCCGACACGGGGATTTTCAATCCCCTGCTCTACCGACTGAGCTATCTGGGCAATCTATAAATGGTGCCGGCTACCGGAATCGAACTGGTGACCTACTGATTACAAGTCAGTTGCTCTGCCTACTGAGCTAAGCCGGCACACTTTAACTGCTGTGCATGAACCAAACTTTTACTTCATGGCACCTAATATGGTGCCCAGAGACGGAATCGAACCGCCGACACGGGGATTTTCAATCCCCTGCTCTACCGACTGAGCTATCTGGGCGTGGCCGCTATTAAACGGATTTTGCCCTTGGTGGTCAACGGGAAATTTTACTTTTTGTCTCGTTCGTCTCTTTTTTGCACAACAAGCGGGCTTTTGTGCATTTCTCGCCCGGCTCAACCCCGATCCTGCCCCCGCCTGCGCCACAGTCTGGGCTCTTCGCCCTTGAGCAGACGGGCAATATTTTCGTGGTGGCGGATCAGGATAAGACAAGAGAGCAGTGAGACCGGCAGCGTATATTCAGGTTTGAGCAGGTAGGCAAACAGGGGTGCCAGCAGCACGGTCACTATGGAAGCCAGGGAGGAGTAACCACTGAGCAGGGCGACCAGCAGCCAGCTCACTATGACCATTGCCCCCATGTCGAGCCCGATGGGCAGCATGGTGCCGAGTGCCGTGGCGACCCCCTTGCCACCACGAAAGTGAAAGAAGAGCGGGTACATGTGGCCCAGGCAGGCTGCCACGCCGATAAAGCCCAGATAGACGGGCTTGATGCCAAGAAACCAGGAGAGATAGACGGGCGCCGTGCCCTTGAGCATGTCGAGCAGCAACACCAGCAGGGCGGCCCCTCGCCCCCCGAGACGCAGCACATTGGTCGCCCCCGGATTGTGGGAACCATGATCCCGCGGATCCGGCAGGCCGCTGGTGCGTGACACCAGCACGGCACTGGACAAGGATCCGCCCAGATAGGCCAGAATAATCATCAAAATCGTCAGGGCCGTCATCTTGGTCGTTTTTACCACGATATGAATGGGGTATGATGCGGGCCACATTCTCCGGTCCGGTTAACCCGGTCCGTTCGCCAATGGCACGTGATCTGCCAGGCCAGCATCCCTGCGCTGTTTCACAGCCCATCAAGAGTAAAGAAGAAGTACTGTCATGGACAAGGTGTTTATTCGTGGACTCGAGGTTTTGAGTACCATAGGGGTATACGAGTGGGAAAAAGGCATCCGCCAGAAGCTCCGTTTTGACCTCGAGATGGGCTTTGACAACCGCCCCGCCGCCGCGGGCGACGACATCATGCTGGCGCTCGATTACGCCACGCTCTCCCAGAAAGTGTCGGAGTACGCCAGCAGCAAGGTAGTGGAGCTGGTGGAAACCATGGCCGAGCAGGTCGCCCACCTCATACTGACTGACTTTCGGGTGCAGTGGGTCAAGGTGACGCTGACCAAGCCTGGCGCCGTGCCCAACGCCGCCGGTGTGGGGGTCGAGATACTGCGTCATCGCATACCGGCCGCGAGCGAACAGTGATGATCCGCGTTGGCATCCAGGGGCAGTGGGGGAAGGCCCTATGACGCGTATCTACATCAGCCTGGGCTCCAACATTGCGCGCGAACACCATATCCGTGCCGGGCTCGATGCCCTGCACGAACTGTGTGGCCCCCTTGAGGTTTCCCGGGTGTTTGAGAGCGAGGCGGTCGGCTTTGCCGGTCGCCCCTTCTACAACCTGGTGGTCGGCGCCGAGACAGAGCTGACGCTGGCCGAGCTCTGTCGCCAGCTGAGGGCCATGGAGTTTGCTCACGGTCGTGAGCCCGATGCCAAAAAGTTTGCCCCCCGCACTCTGGATCTCGACCTGCTGCTCTATGGGGATCTCGTCTGTCAGGAGCCCGTCGCCCTGCCCCGTGGCGAGATACTGACTAACGCCTTCGTGCTCTGGCCCTTGGCCGAGCTGGCCCCCGCGTTGCTCCATCCCGAGACGGGCCACCCGCTGGCCGAGCACTGGACAGCCTACGACAAAGCCTCCCAGCGACTCACGCCCATTCCCTTTGCCTGGATGCCCGCTCACGCCCTGGCCTGATCCTCGGCGCGCTGGCGGGCCAGCCTCTCGCCCGCCAGCTAACCTATGGTCTGAGGGGGGTAATCTCTGATAAGAAGTTCTGATTAGTCAGTCGAGGGCAGAGGGGGCACTATGGGGACCACACAGGAGCCCATCATGTCCCAAGACCACAGCACAACCCTCGCGACTGCCAGTGCCGATATCGAACGCCTGCACCAGATCCACGCCTTCAACCTGCAACTGCTGGCCGAGCTGCCCCATCGGCAATACCGCCATGAACCCATACTCGATTACGCCACGGACGAGCGGGTCAAGGCGCGCCTCGGCTGGCTTGGGGTGTTCAGCAAGACACTGTTTCTGCGCTTCAAGGATGGTCGCTTCGCCCTCTTGCTGACCCACAAGGAGGGACGTCTCGATGCCAAAGCCGTTCGGGACCATTTCGGCGCCAAGCCCTCCATCTGTGGCCCGGACCAGATGCAGCAGGAGACAGGCTGCCTGCCCGGCGCCGTGTGTCCCTTTCTGCCTCGCGCCGACATCCCCCTGCTGCTTGATCCCGCCCTGCTGACCCACGCCTCGTTCACCTGGACCCCGGGGTTGCCCGAGTTGACCATGGAACTGGCGACTGATGCCCTGCCCGCCCTGCTGGATCGGCTGGAGTGCCAGATTATTTATCTGTATGACAAGGCCGTGACAGAATCCATCGAGTCCTGAGTTACCGAGTTCAGCATAAAAGTCCAATCTTGCCTTCAAGATATAGCTTCACGCGCCGATACGCTGTGCACATCATTTGCTCGTTGAGGTCGCCGTGAGCGTCAAGCAGAAACTCTTGTTATCCGCCATCCTGGTGGCCGGGATCCAGGCCATCGTCATGGGGGTCGTGTTCTACTTCTCCGCACAGGAGTCGCGCAGCAGCGCCGAGATGTTGCTGACCAAGCAGGCTGAGGCCGATCTCATCGCCCTGAACCTGAAAGAGAAAGAGTTTCTGCTACGCAGGGATCCCGCCGCGGCCACCGCTTTCGCGGCCTTGCGGGATGAAACCAGCCGCCTGCTCACCGACATGGCCAGCCACCACGAGGGGCGCCAGCAGGGCGACATCCTCACCTTCGCCAGCCTGCTGCAGGACTATGCCCGCCAATTCGAAGCCCTGCGTGCCCAGCAGGAGAAGATCGGCCTCACCCCGGAGACCGGTTACTACGGCGCACTGCGCGAGGCCATTCATGCCCTCGAGAAGGAGCTCAAAAGCCGTGGCCAAGAGCAGGAGAGTTTGCTGATGCTGCAACTGCGCCGGGACGAGAAAGACTTCATGTTGCGCCGCGAGCTGCGTTATAGAGACAAGTTTGAGCAAAACTTGGCTCCCCTGACCGCCGCCCTGGCCTCGGAACCGGCCCTCGCCGCCCTGCTCGAACGCTACCGTCAGAACTTCACCGCCCTGGTGGCGGAAGAACAACGGCTGGGTCTGAGTGCCGAAGAGGGGCTGCGCGCCGATCTCAACCGCAGCGCCGAGCAGATGCGCCAGGCCGGCATAGTGTTGGCTCAGGATCTGGCCAGGGAGGCCGAGACCAACCATAGCCGCATCCTCTGGATCATGGGGCTGCTCTGTTCCCTGGGCATTGTGGTGGCACTCTGCCTCAATCTGCTCATCGGCCGCGACGTCATGACCGGCCTGCAGCGGCTGGCCGACATCATGCGCCGGGTTACCGCCAGCAGCGACCTCACCCTGCGCGCCCGCATCAACAGCAAGGACGAGTTTGGCGCCATGGGCCGTGACTTCGATACCATGCTGGAGCACTTCAATCAGGTCATAGGTCAGGTTATTGCTTCGGTCACGGACCTTGAGCAGCTCACCGCCCAGCTGCAGCGCAACGCCAATGCCGCTCGGGAAGGCACCCAGCAGCAGTTGCAAGAGAGCGATCTGGTCGCCACCGCCGCCACCGAGATGGAGAGCACTGTCCAGGAAATCGCCAGCAACACGGAGAGCGCCGCCGACAGCGCCCGCACCACCAACCTGAGTGCCCAGCAGGGCCGGGAGAGCGTGGAGACGACGATGGCAGTGATCCACTCCCTCTCCGCCAAGCTGGAAGCCTCCAGCCTGGTGGTGCAAGAGCTGGCCGAAGAGAGCCAGCAGGTCGGCAATGTGCTGGCGGTGATCCGCGCCATCGCCGAGCAGACCAACCTGCTGGCCCTCAACGCTGCCATCGAAGCCGCCCGGGCCGGTGAGCAGGGCCGCGGCTTTGCCGTGGTTGCCGACGAGGTACGCAACCTGGCCATGCGCACCCAGCAGAGCACCAGCGAGATAGCCACCATCGTCAGCGGGCTGCAAAACCGCACCCACAGCGTGGTCAGCCTGATCGGCGAGTGCCGCACTCAAGGGGAGCGCAGTGTCGAAGCCGCCGCCGAGGCGAGCCAGCAGCTTGCCAACATCACCCATCAGATGAGCCAGATGATGGACATGAGCACCCAGATAGCCACTGCGGTCGAGGAGCAGAGCTCGGTGGCCAGCGAGATCAACCGCAATGCCGTGGTGATCCGCGACATCGCCAACGAGGCCATGGTGCAGGCCGAACAGAACAGTCGCGCCAGCCAGAATGTGGCCGAGCAGGCCAGCCTGCTGCACAAGGCGGTCGATCAGTTCAACGTCTGATCCCCGCACGCAACAAGGGCGGCCATGGGCCGCCCTTGTTCGTTTCGGCGCCCCGTCACGGGGTACCAGACAGAGGGAGCCTTTCAGTCCGCGCCGTCCCGCCTCTCCTCCCGCTCATCGGCCAGCTGTGCGAAGATCATGGCCGCCAGCATCGACATCAGCCCGATGCTGAGATAGGTGAGGTGAAAACCGTGCAACCAGTTTTCGCTCTGGGCGGCGGCAAACAGACCAAGCAAACTGGCGGCAATGGCAACCCCCAGGCTCATGGAGAGCTGCATCACCACCGAGAGCAGGCCGTTGCCACTGCTGGCATGCTCGGCGCTCAGGTCTTGCAGCGTGAGGGTGTTCATGGCGGAGAACTGCAACGAGTTGACGGCACCAAATACCCCCAGCCAGATGAGCAGGGCCCAGTAGGGCAGATCGTTGTCGATGAGACCGAAACTGGCGATCAGGGCGCCGAGCAACAGGGTATTGCTCACCAGAATGCGGCGATAGCCGATGCGCGGGATCAGCCGGTTGACCAGGGCCTTGGTCAACATGGCGCCAAGCACGGTCGGGATCATGGTCATGCCGGCTGTGCTCGGCGAATAGCCCAGACCGAGCTGGAGAAACAGCGGGGTGAGAAACGGCATGGCGCCGCTGCCCAGGCGGGCGAACAGGTTGCCCCAGACCCCGATGGCGAAGGTCTTGGTCTGAAACAGCGCCAGACTGAACAGGGGTCGCTCGGCATTGGCGGCATAGAGCCAGTAACTCGCCATGGCCGCCAGCCCGGTGATCAGCAGCAGCAACGACCAGCCGGTGGAGAGGCTGTGCTCCCCCAATCCCTGCAAGCCAACCGACACCAGCACCATGCCGGCGCTGAACATCACGAAACCTCGCCAGTCGAACCTGGGCGTCTCCCGTCGCATCTCGGGCATGTAATGCCAGCTGGCGATGAAACCCAGCAACCCCACCGGCAAGTTGATGAGGAAGACCCAGTGCCAGCTCGCCACCTCCACCAGCCAGCCTCCCAGAGCCGGGCCTATCAGTGGCCCCACCAGGCCCGGTATGGTCACAAACGACATCACCCTGAGCAGTTCGCGCTTGCTGAAGGCCCGCAGGACGGCCAGGCGCCCCACCGGCATCAACAGGGCGCCGCCCACCCCTTGCAGCACCCGCGCCACCACCAGCATGGTGAGGGTATTGGACATGGCACAGGCCAGGGAGCCCAGGCTGAACAGACTGATGGCCCACAGATAGACACGGCGGGTGCCGAATCTGTCTGCCAGCCAGCCGGAGGCCGGGATAAGCAGCGCCACCGTCAGCATGTAGGCGATGATCACGGACTGCATCTGCAGCGGACTCTCGCCCAGGGTCTCTGCCATGCTGGGCAGCGCGGTATTGAGGATGGTGCCATCGAGAGTCTGCATGAAAAAGCCGACCGCGATCAGCCAGGGCAGCCACTTGAGTTGGGCTGCTGAGAGTTCCGGGTGTGGCTGCGTCATGGTATCTCCATCAGGGTTGAGGGGGGTGAGGCCCTTGGAAACAGCTCGATGCAACTGAGCAGCCAGACCTCCTGCTGTGCCGGGCTCTCACTGAGGGGCATGCAGCCCCCCTGGCGACCCTGCTCTCCTTCTACTTCACTCCGGCCGACTTCGTGCAACTACGCGCTCAGGGAGCAAACCAGGTGGCGAGCAAGCCGTATAAGCCTCCCTTGGGGCTGACCGGCCAAGGACAGGGCCAGGATCTGCTCACCATCCTGCCCCTCACTCGAATTAAGCGTCCGGCGAACCCAGCATGGCCTTCAGCCGCTCCTCCATGCTGGGTTCGGGGGCCTTGAGGGTTCCCAGGAACAGGGCCTCGATAGCTGCCCTATCGGCGCACCTGACGATGAATACCAACCTGGACTGGGCGCGCCCTTCCGGCCAGTCGAGAAGGGTCTGCAGCGGATAGAGCTGGCCGTGTACGCCGTGGATCACCACGGGCTGGCTCTCCCCCTCCAACTGCAATATGCCCTTGAGCCGCAGCAGGGCATCCCCGTGAGCAAGCTGCACCGCCTCGATGGCGGCCAGTAACCGGGCCGGTTTGAGGGGCTCACCGATCCGCAGGGAGAAGCTCTCTATGTTGCCATGCTCGAAGTGGGTCGGCGCCGCCAGACCTACCTTGCCGCTGGCTGGCGTCAGCCGAGGTTGCATCGGCGAGGCCAGCCCCTGCTTGGAAGACTCGGTACGCAACCAGGCGAGCAGACGACGCGCATCCCGTCCCGCCCCTTCGTTGTAAGCACCTAGGGTCTCCAGCACAGTCGGGGAGAGCGCGCCCTGAGTGACATGTTCCACGGGGGCCGCCGGGTTGAGGGCCACCAGCTGGGCGTTGACACGCGCCAGGGTCTCCCCATCCACCAGATCGCCCTTGCTGACCACCAGCAGATCCGCCAGTGCCACCTGCTTGACCGCCTCGTACTGGCTGGCCAGCTGCTGCTCGATATGACCGGCATCCACCACAGTCACAGTGCCGTCGAAGCGGTAGCGCTGGGCGATAAACCCCTCCTCGGTCAGGGTGAACAGCACGGGAGCGGGGTCGGCCAGGCCAGTGGTCTCGATGATGAGCCGCTTGAACGGCTTGATCTTGCGCTGGATGGCCTTCATGAACAGCCCCTGCAACGCCTCCACCAGAGAGCCCTGCACCGAGCAGCAGATGCAGCCGGAATCGAGCAGCACCACCTGCTCGTCGATCTGCTGCACCAGATGGTGATCCAGCCCGACCGAGCCGAACTCGTTGATGAGCACGGCGCACTCGCCGAGCTCGGGTTGCTTGACCCAGTGGTTGAGCAACGTGGTCTTGCCGCTGCCGAGAAAGCCGGTCAGCAGGGTCACGGGAATACGGGTGTCCTGATTGTCAGTCATGGCTCTCTCCTGCTGCCGGGGCAAACAGCTGGCCCAGCCAGCGGTTCTCGAAACGGCTCTGGGGATCCAGTTCGGCCTTGAGCGCCATGAACTCATGCCAGCGCGGCAACAGGGCCGGAAAGTCGTAGAGATCCATTGCCAGATGCTTGCCAAAATGCGGAATGCCGCCGAGCGGCACCAGCAGCTGTTGCAGTTCGCGCATCTGCTCCATGGAGCCGCCCACGAAGGTGCCATCCGCCGCCAGGTAGACGAGGAAGCCTATCCAGCATACATCCTGTTGATAGGCGCCGCTGAGCCAAGCCTCGGAAGGCCCGGTACAGCGCAGGATGAAGGGGTAGTGCAGCACGCCCGGGTTGGCCTCTTGCCATGCCTGCAGTATCTCCAGCGCCTCCTGCATGCGATGAAGCGGCACCGCTACCTCGCAGTTGATCTGGGGCGCAGGTATCCCCTTGCAGAGGATCTGATAAACGTTGCCCACCAGATCCGTGGCATCCTTGAAGCGGCGCACCGTCTCGAAGTGCTCTCCGGCCTGGGACTCGTCCTTGGTGTCCTTGCCCATCTTCTGCAAGGTGGCATCTATGGTGGCATTCATGGCAGTGTCAGTGCCGTCCTCCAGCAGCAGGGGCTCGCTGCCTGCGGCGCGGTAACGGGCCACCTCCTCCTCGGAGGCGGGATCCACCAGCCAGACATGACTCTCGCCTGTCCAGGCAAACCACCAGCTCTTCACGAAGCCATGCTCGCGATTGAGCCGCTCGTTGTGTGCCAGCAGGAAGGGGTAGTCGGTGGTGAACTTGGTGCAGCGCATGATGCGATTTGGCACGGTGCGCAGGGTCACCTCAAGCAGTATGCCAAGCAGCCCCAGCCCCATGACGAAGGCGCCAAATTCGGGATGTGCGCGGTCAATGGTGCGGATCTCGCCATCAGCCAGCATGATGCGCAGGGCCAGCACGGCATCGCACAGGGCCGCCTGATGCAGCCCCTGACCATGGGTGCCCGTACTGAGCGCGCCGCCCAGGGTCTGGATGCCGATCACCCCGGGGGATGCCGGCAGCATGCGATCCATGGCGATGAGATCGGCATACAGGGCATCCAGCGGGGTCGCAGCATGATAGGTGACGCTCTCTTCCGTCACCCCGAGCTGGCCGGTCATTTGGCAGAGATCCACCAGCAGCGCCTGATTGCCTTCGGCATAGACGCTGTGGATGGGTTCAAAGGAGAGGCCTGAGCCAATCAGCCGGATCTTGCGGCCGGGCTGTTCGCGCAGCAGTCGCTGCAGTTCGTCGCGGTTTTTCGGGCGCCACACCTGATCCAGGGCGCCGAGGGGATTGGTTCTGGACCAGTTGAACAGCACCTCCCGATTATCAATCGCCTTGATGCTGTGAAATGCCTGGAACTGGACCGTCATACCGCGCCTCATCTGACTTCAAAATGAGCGGTGATTCTACCGAAAAGTGAACCACAAGGCATGAAAAACAAGCCCCTACAGTCGAGGGTGGATAAGGGGGATGACTCCCCCACTCCCTCAGCGCGATTGCTGGGTCAGTGCCAGTAGCATGCCGAACCCCACCAGCAAGCCACCAAACACCCGGTCGATCCAGTGGCGCACCGCCAAGAGACGGACCCGTACCGACGCGGTGGAGAAGAAAAGTGCCACCGCACTGAACCAGACCCCGTGGGCCAGTACGATGAAGGTGCCATAGCCAAGCTGGACGCCAAGTGGCGTCTGCGGCTGTACCACCTGCATGAACAAGCTGACGATAAAGATGGTGGTCTTGGGGTTGAGCACATTGGTCAGAAACCCGGTGCGCAGTGCCCCCAGGCTGGAGAGGGTCGGCTGGCTGGCCATCTCCTCATGGGTCACAGGCCTGGCGCGCAACATCTTGATGCCGAGGAAGATGAGGTAGGCGGCCCCTGCCAGCTTGATGAGGTTGAACAACCAGAGCGACTGCTGGATCAGCAGGCCGACCCCCAGCAGGGTGTAGGTCACATGGACGCAGACCCCGGCCGCTATGCCGAGCGCCGTCAGCACGCCGGTGCGACGGGAGAGCAGCAGGCTGTTGCGCGACACCATGGCAAAATCGGGCCCAGGGCTGATGACGGCAAAGAAGGTAATGGCCACTACGGCTAACAGTTCGGTCATAAAAAAGAGTCCTAATCCTGAGAGGTATCGGTTATTTTATTTGGTATATACACCAGTAACTAACGATAACTTCTGACATGAATGGTGATAAAAACTCACAGAAAGACCTCTCCCTTCCCTCCCTGACGGCACTGCGCTGTTTCGAGGTGGCGGCTCGCACCGAAAACTTCAGCCGCGCCGCCGATGAGCTGCATCTCACCCATGGCGCCATCAGCCGGGCAGTACGCCTGCTGGAGGAGGATCTGGGGATCAGGCTGTTCGAGCGCCGCCAGCGCCGGGTCTTTCTGAGCGAGGCGGGCAGCAGGCTCCATGAGGCCGTCAGAGAAGGGCTGGGCAGGATCCGGGAGACGGCGCAGGCCCTGCGCCAGCAGAGCAAGCCCCAGTCGCTGGTCATCTCCTGCGAACCCACTCTGCTGATGCGCTGGCTGATCCCGCGCTGGCCCGCCTTTCAAGCCCTGCACCCCGAGCTGGACGTGCATCTGATGGCGGGCGGTGGCGCCCTCAGCTTTGGCAGCGGCATCGATCTCGCCATTCGGCGCAACGACTTTCACTGGCCTGATGACCTTTACAGCCAGCTGCTGTTTGAGGAGCTAACGGGGCCCGTCTGTCAGCCGGGCAAGGTGGCGCAGTTTTTCGAGCCACAAGGGGAACTGCCGGCGCTGCACCCCTCTGCCCCCCGCCTGCACACCAAGACCCGTCCCGCCGCCTGGCAAAGCTGGCAGGAACAGGCCGGACAGAGTGCAAGCGACGAGGCGCCGACCCAGACCTTCGAACACTTCTACTTCAGCCTGCAGGCCGCCGTGGCGGGTCTTGGCGTCGCCATCGGGCCCTACCGGCTGGTGTGCGACGATGTCGCCGCCGGCCTGCTGGCCGCCCCGCTCGGATTCATCCCGGATGGCACCGGCTATCACCTGCTCGCCGCCGCGCCACCGATTCCCGGCAGCCCCCATGAGAAGCTGGCGAACTGGCTGCAATCCCTG
Organism: Aeromonas molluscorum; assembly: GCF_051376105.1. NCBI lineage: Bacteria > Pseudomonadati > Pseudomonadota > Gammaproteobacteria > Aeromonadales > Aeromonadaceae > Aeromonas > Aeromonas molluscorum. The sequence continues at coordinate 1,888,931 of NZ_JBPQCY010000001.1, forward strand.
AGCAAATAGGTCACGACACCTCGCGGGCACAAGATGCCTCCCTGGCTCGCATGTGACTGCCGGACAGTGACGACACAGACTCAGCGAGCCCGGAAACCACTGCCACTCGCTTGCGCCGCCAGCAGCAAGGCATCGACCACGACGCGCAGCTTGAGCTGCATGTGCTGGCTGCGGGCCCAGATGACATTGATCGGCATCTCGCCACCGGACTGATCAATAAGCACGGGGATCAGGGCGCCCGAGGCCAATTGCTCGCTCACCAGCCAGGTCGGCACCTGAACCAGGCCTAGGCCAGCCAGGGCCGCGGCCCGTACCGCCTCACCATCTCCCATTTCATGGCGCACCTGTATGTCGTACGCCTCGGTCTGGCCCGCGCCATTGTTGAGTAGCCAGCGATGACGATAGCCAGATCGCCAATCGATGATGCAGTCGTGCCGTGACAACTCATCCGGGGTCAGGGGGGCCCCGCGCCGGGCCAGATAGGAGGGCGCCCCGCAGATGACCAGCTTCTGCTCCCCCAGACGACGCGCAACGAGGTCGGCCTGATCCTCCAGCGCGCCAATCCGCACCACCAGATCGATGTTGGCCTCAATAAGATCGACCTTGCGCTCGTTGAAGGTCACCGACAGATCCAGCTGCGGATGGCGACTAGCCAAATCCAGCAGGAGTGGCAGCACATGCCGACGGCCAAACGCAGCGGGAAGATCGATGCGGACCCGACCCGACGGGTTTCGTTGCCCCGATGAGAAGCTGCTTTCCGCCTCCTCCAGCACCCGGGTAGCCTGGAGGCAACTGGCCAGATACGCCTCTCCCTCCAGGGTCAGACTGACCCGACGGGTGGTTCTGTGCAGCAGCTTGACCCCCAGTCGCGCCTCCAGGCGCACTATGCTTTTGCTCAGCGCCGAACCGGTCAGCCCCAGTGCCAGCGCCGCCGTGGTAAAGCTGCCCGACTGCGCCACGGCGACAAAGTGCCTGACACTCAGAAAGGGATCTTGTGTGGCCACCTATTCAGTCCTTCAGGGAAATAGAGATTGGAATAATAGCCACTTAATCAATCTCAAGGAATCAATCACACTGTTCACAGGTTCATTCAACGCCACTTTTGCTTCCTGGCTGAATGGGCTCTAGTTCCCAACTCGCTCAGACATGACTTCATTTTCAGACAGGAGATATCAGATGTTGACCGTCAAATCACTCAGTGGACAGGTTGCCTTCGTACAGGGCGGTTCGCGCGGCATTGGTGCCGCCATTGTCAAACGCCTCGCCCGCGACGGCGCCGCCGTGGCCTTCACCTACGTCTCTTCGGCCGGCAAGGCGGACGAGATAGCCGCGGCCATCACCGCCGCAGGCGGCAAGGCGCTGGCCATCCGTGCCGACAGCGCAGATGCCGTGGCCGTTCAGCACGCCATACGCCAGGCCGTCACCACCTTCGGTCGACTGGACATCCTGGTCAACAATGCCGGGGTACTGGTGTGGGGCAACATTGAGGAGCTGACTCTGGATGCCCTCGATCGTACCCTGGCGGTCAACATTCGCAGCGTGTTCGTGGCCAGTCAGGAGGCCGCGCACCACATGGAGAACGGAGGGCGCATCATCAACATCGGCAGTACCAACGCAGACCGCATCCCCGTCGCGGGTGGCTCAATCTACGCCATGAGCAAGTCGGCCCTGGTCGGTTTGACCAAGGGCATGGCCCGGGATCTGGGCCCGCGGGGCATCACGGTGAACAACGTGCAGCCAGGCCCGGTCGATACCGACATGAACCCGGCTGACGGTGAGTCGGCGGAACAGCTCAAGGGCCTGATGGCCCTGGCACGCTACGGCAAGGATGAGGAGATCGCCAGCTTCGTCGCCTATCTGGCTGGCCCCGAAGCAGGCTATATCACGGGGGCCAGCCTGACCATTGACGGTGGTTTCTCCGCCTGACCCTCTGTTTGACGACACAAAAGAAAACCCCGGCACTCGCCGGGGCTTTTCATCAGGCAGACAGCAATACCGTCATGCCCTGGTCGTCACCGGTTCGGCTCAGGCCGGCGCAAGGAGCGTCCCTTCGGCATCGATGGCTGACACGGAATTCCCCGTCAAACGCTCATCACAAAATTGCCGTACCGGCACAGGACGACCAAACAGATAGCCCTGCAAGTAAGTCACCTTGCCCTTGAGATAATCGGCCTGCAATCGGGTTTCGATCCCCTCGGCGACCAGCGCCAGACCAAGCCGACCGCCGAGATCGATCACGTTGTCGACTATGTGTTCGGACAACGATTCGGTGCCGATGCGACCGATGAAGGACTTGTCGATCTTGAGATAGTCCACATGGAACTGCTGCAGGTAGACCAGACTGGAGTGCCCGGTGCCAAAGTCATCCATGGCCAGTTGCACACCCAGTGCGTCCAGTTGACGGAACAGGGAGAGGGTATGGGGATCCGCCACCAGCAGATCCCGCTCGGTCAGCTCAAGCACCAGCACCACCTTGCCTGGCGTGAAGCGCGCAAGGAAAGCACGACACTCACGCAGTAGGCGATCATCGCGGCAATGGGCCGCACTGATGTTGAAGCTGATGTGAAAGCCATCCGGCAAGCATGCCTGCCTGGCGGCCAGCACCTCCCCCACCTCCGTCATGATGAGGTCGGTCATGGGTACGATCAGGCCGCTGGCCTCCGCCTGGGGAATGAATAGATCCGGACGGATCAGTCCCGCATCAGGATGCTGCCAACGCATCAATACCTCGGCTCCCACCAGTTGCTCGCTGTCACTTGCCACCAGAGGTTGCAGGAAGGGAACAAACTCCCTGGCCTGCAAGGCACGAGCAAGCTCGTGGATAGGCGAGCGGGGTCGACCCAGCAGCCACCACATGATGCAGGCAAAGCTGGCGCTGAAGCCGGACAGCAGCCAAAGCCCGAAACCGTGATGCTGCCACAACCCCATGAGCGTAGGAGAGGAGGCGTAGCCAGCATAGATGGAGAGGGGGTAGGCGGCCGACTGGATCCGCACATGATCCTGGCTCGCCAGGAGGGGCTCGGCGGCGAAAAAGTGGCCCTGATCATCGAGCCAGCAATCACCAACCCTGAGCATGACGGGCATGGCTCTCTGGTTGAGATTCAGCATGAAGTTGAGGTAATCCCCATCGATCAGGGTCATGACGGCCCCCTGTGGCGAGACAGCTCGTACCGAGAGGATGGGATGCTGTTGCCGTACCAGATTTCCCGCCATCAATCTCAGGCGACCCTGGCTGTACTGATCGGCGGTATAGGGGATCTCCCGCAGGCCAAACTGGGAGGTGCAATAGACGCGGTTCCCCTCACTCAGGTTGACCGAACGCACGAAAGGCACCATGGCGACCAGCGCCCTGAGGGTCGGCATCGCCGTGGCGCAGGGTTTGCCCAGAAACGGCAATGCCTGACCATTGGCCTCCTCGGCATGGGCCAGCATGGTCTCCATCAATCCCAGGGTATGGGTCGCAGCCTGTCTCGACTCCCACTGCAGATCGGCCCGATAACGAACCAGCAGCGCCCAGCTGCCGAACAGCATGGGCAACGCGAACACCAGCAAGGTGATCAGCACTCTGGGCCTGACCGTATCGACACCGGAGAAATAGCGCATAGTAGATCCCGCTCATGAAAGAGGCGCCATTCTAGCAACCCCCCGCTGAACAGGACCCTAATCGCTCAAAATACGAGCATTGATGATGCCCGCTCAGGTCGCCAGCCGATGGCGTGCGGCATGCCGCCTCAGGGACAGGGTGCAAGCTCGACCCCGCACGGTGTCGGCGGCGCCGAGGATCTCAACTCCCCGCAGAACCGGGGCAGCGGCACCGGGCGACCCAGCAGATAGCCCTGCAGATAGGCCACCTTGCCCCTGAGGTAGTCAGCCTGCTGGCGGGTCTCGACCCCTTCGGCGATCAGGGCCACGCCGAGCCGGCTGCCAAGGTCGATGACGTTGTCCACTATGTGCTCGGACAGCGACTCGGTGCCGATGCGGCCGATGAAGGACTTATCGATCTTGAGGTAATCCACCCGGAACTGCTGCAGATACACCAGGCTGGAGTGGCCGGTGCCAAAATCATCGATGGCCAGCTTTACTCCCATCTCGTCCAGTTGCCGAAACAGGGAGAGGGTGTGGGGATCGGCCACCAGCAACTCCCGTTCGGTCAGCTCCAGCACCAATACCACCCGCCCCGGGATAAAATGGGCGAGAAAGGCGCGGCACTCCGCCAGCAGGGAGAAGTCCCGGCAGTGAACGGCACTGATGTTGAAGCCGATATGAAAGCCGTCCGACAGCTTGTCCTGCCAGCTCGCCAATTGCTGGGCTACCGTCTGCATCAGCTGGGCCGTCATGGGCACTATCACGCCGCACTCCTCCGCCTGGGGAATGAACAGGTCGGGGCGGATAAGCCCGGAGCTGGGGTGTTGCCAGCGCATCAGCACTTCGGCCCCCATCAGCTTGCCACCGTCGCTGGCCACCAGGGGTTGCAGGTAGGGCAGGAACTCCCGGGCCCGCAACGCCCGTTTCAGCTCCCCCTCCATGGAGCGAGGCCGCCCCAGCAGCCACCACACCAGCAGCGAGATGATCAGGGAGAAGCCCAGCAGCATCAAGATGGTCAGGTGCCTGACCTGCCAGAGCGAATACCAGCTGGAAGGCAGCGCCAGGCCGGCGTAGATGGAGAGGGGGTAGCGCCTCGACTGGACGCTATGGGGAGCCAGGGCTGGCAAGCTGGGCTCCCTGCCCATCAGCTGCCCCAGGTGATCCAGCCACTCTTCCCCAACCTGGAGTAGTACTTCGCCGCCGTGGGGCGCACTCAGGGTCAGTATCATCTTCAGATACTCCCTGTCGATGGTGCTGAGGACGGCGCCGTGCCCGCTCTCGGTGCGTATCGCCAGCATGGGTTGGCTGCTCAGTTCCGCATGACCCGGCAGCAGACGCAAGAGACCTTCACTGTAGGCACCTGGCTCATCGTGCCACTGCACCTTGCCCATCACCGAGTTGCAGTAGACTCCATGGCCATCGACCAGGTTGAGGCTGCGCACGAAGGGCACCAGCGCCACCTGCTTGCGCAGAGTGAGGAGGGTGGACTGGCAGGGGTGATTGACCAGGTGGGCTACCTTGCGGTTGGCCTCTTCGACATGGTCAAGCATCCTCTCCATCAACTGCACGGCCTGGGTCGCGGCCCGTTCAGACTGCCGATCAAGCGTACGTAGATAGTTGGCATGCAGCTCCTGCAGCCCCACCGACATGGGCAGGGCGAAGACCAGGACGGCGCTCAGAAGGCGCCAGCCAGGTCTTGAGATATCGAACCCGAACAGGAACATAAGGTGGTATACCCATGACATGAGAGGATGGCGGCCTTCGTGGCGTCGCCCTTTCTTCTAACGGTAAACTGCGCGCCTCCCTTGCCACAGTCCAGAGGCGGCAGATGATACTGCGGCCCGGCGGCGACTTTCATGGCCTAGATCATTTTTTGTTCAATGGCATTCGCAACTCAGGTCACCAGCTTTCCATCCGGTGCACAGACGAAAAAGCCCCGGCATCGACCGGGGCTTTTTATCAGAGTGCTGGCGCCGGTTCGGCGCCTACTCCCTTATACCGCTTGTTGCAAAATCACCGCATCGGCCTTCTGGGTGTAGGAGGCGATCTCGTTGAAGTTGAGGTAACGATAGGTATCAGCCGCAGTGGCATCCAGGGTCTTGGCGTACTGCAGGTACTCGGCCACGGTCGGGATCTTGCCCAGGATAGCCGCAACGGCGGCCAGCTCGGCAGACGCCAGATAGACGTTGGCACCCTTGCCCAGACGGTTCGGGAAGTTGCGGGTGGAGGTAGAGACCACCGAGGCTCCTTCCGCAACCCGTGCCTGGTTCCCCATGCACAGGGAGCAGCCCGGGATCTCGATGCGCGCACCGACCCGGCCGAAGATGCCGTAGTAGCCCTCTTCGGTCAGCTGGTCGCGGTCCATCTTGGTCGGCGGCGCTATCCACATCCGGGTCGGCAGTGAGCCCTGGTACTTGTCCAGCAGCTTGCCGGCGGCACGGAAGTGACCGATGTTGGTCATGCAGGAACCGATGAACACCTCGTCAATCTTGTCGCCAGCCACGTCGCTCAGCAGACGGGCATCGTCCGGATCGTTAGGCGCACAGAGGATAGGCTCCTTGATGGTAGCCAGATCGATCTCGATGATTTCGGCGTACTCGGCATCCTTGTCCGCTTCCATCAATACCGGATTGGCCAGCCACTCTTCCATTCCCTTGATACGACGGGTGATGGTGCGCACATCGCCGTAGCCTTCGGAGAGCATCCATTTCAGCATGACGATGTTGGACTTGAGGTACTCGGCGATGGGGGCCTGATCCAGCTTGATGGTACAACCGGCGGCGGAGCGTTCGGCACTGGCATCGGCCAGCTCGAAGGCTTGTTCCACCTTCAGGGTCGGCAGACCTTCGATCTCGAGGATCCGGCCAGAGAAGGCGTTCTTCTTGCCCGCTTTCTCGACGGTCAGCAGCCCTTTCTGGATGGCGGCGTAAGGGATGGCATGGACCAGATCACGCAAGGTGATGCCTGGTTGCAGTTCGCCCTTGAAGCGGACCAGAATGGATTCCGGCATATCCAGCGGCATGACGCCGGTGGCGGCGGCGAAGGCCACGAGGCCAGAACCCGCCGGGAAGGAGATGCCGATTGGGAAGCGGGTGTGGGAGTCACCACCTGTGCCCACTGTGTCAGGCAGCAGCATGCGGTTGAGCCAGGAGTGGATGACACCGTCACCCGGGCGCAGGGAGACGCCGCCGCGGTTCATGATGAAGTCCGGCAGAGTGTGGTGGGTCTGCACATCGATAGGCTTGGGATAAGCGGCGGTGTGGCAGAAGGACTGCATGGTCAGATCGGCGGAGAAGCCCAGACAGGCCAGATCTTTCAGTTCATCGCGAGTCATGGGGCCCGTGGTGTCCTGAGAGCCGACGGTAGTCATCTTCGGCTCGCAGTAGGTGCCCGGACGAATGCCCTGCACGCCGCACGCCTTGCCGACCATCTTCTGGGCCAGGGTGTAGCCCTTGCCGGTATCGGCCACAGGTTGCGGACGACGGAACACGGTAGAGAACGGCAACCCTAAGGCCTCGCGGGCCTTGTCAGTCAGGCCACGACCAATGATCAGCGGAATACGGCCACCGGCACGCACCTCGTCGATCAGCACGTCTGTCTTGAGGGTGAACTCGGCCAGCACCTCATCGGTGCCGTGGCGGGTGATCTTGCCCTCATAGGGGAAGATGTCGATCACATCGCCCATGTTCAGCTTGGCAACATCGACCTCGATGGGCAGGGCACCGGCATCTTCCATGGTGTTGAAGAAGATGGGGGCTATCTTGCCGCCGAGGCAGACGCCACCGGCGCGCTTGTTCGGCACGAAGGGAATGTCGTCGCCCATGAACCAGAGCACGGAGTTGGTGGCGGACTTGCGGGAAGAGCCGGTACCGACCACGTCGCCCACATAGGCCAGCGGGAAGCCCTGCTCTTTCAGGGTGTCGATGGTCTTGATGGGACCGACGGTACCGTCGCTGTCCGGGGTGATGCCAGGACGCGCGTTTTTCAGCATGGCCAGGGCATGGAGCGGGATATCGGGACGGGACCAGGCGTCCGGTGCCGGGGACAGGTCGTCGGTGTTGGTCTCGCCGGTCACCTTGAAGACGGTAACGGTGATCTTCTCGGCCAGCTCCGGACGGTTCAGGAACCAGTCGGCATCGGCCCAGGATTGCAGCACCTGTTTGGCGAAGGTGTTACCGGCCTCGGCCTTCTCCTGCACATCGTGGAAGGAGTCGAACATCAACAGCGTATGGGAGAGGCCCTTGGCAGCAAGAGGGGCCAGTTCGGCATGGTCGAGCAGGTCGATCAGTGGCTGGATGTTGTAGCCACCCTGCATGGTACCGAGCAGCTCGACCGCCTGGGCGGCGCTCAGGATAGGCGACAGGGTTTCACCCTTGGCGACCGCAGTCAGGAAACCAGCCTTGACGTAGGCGGCCTCATCGACACCGGGCGGGACGCGGGAGGACAACAGCTCTTTCAGAAAATCTTCTTCGCCGGCGGGGGGGGCCTTGAACAGTTCAACCAGTGCGGCAACTTGCTCTGCGTTCAGAGGTTTGGCAACCACGCCCTCGGCGGCACGTTCTTCGACGTGTTTACGGTAGGTTTCAAGCACGACTAATTCCTCTTTGGTCTTTTTTGGGGCTCGCCCAGGCTGGCGGCGATCGTCCTTGCGGGACACCCTTAGGGTGCCCCCCACTATATAAGTTTTAACGAGTAATTAAAATCCAATCCCTGCACACTTATTCACCTAAACCAGCTAACCATTTAAAGTTGCTGATGTTTTGGCTGTTAACAGAAAACACAGAGAATTCAACTTAACAAGTTGTCAGCATTTTCACCCTATTCGAAGGTACTGCCCAGTTGCAGGTAGATGACATCATTCCCGCCCTCCGCCATGCCGTAGCCCAGGAAGATGGGACCGAGGAAGCTCTCTATCCCCACATAGACAGAACCGGCGAGAATGGAGCTCTCCAGGCTGATATCCTCGCCCTTATTCCAGACCCCGCCGCGTTCGATGGAGCCGCCTAGATAGAGGGGAGCGCGCAGGGCGCCAAAGTCGTTGTCCGCCACCCGGTAGATATAGCGCAAGCCACCAAACAGGCTGTAGCGCCCGGAGAGTTCATAGCGTTGGTAACCGGATAGACGGAACAGGCCGCCGAGATCCTGAATGTCGAGAGGGATAGCCTCATCGGTGTCCAGACCGCCCCCCTCGAGCAACAAGTTGATACTGTGCCTGTCCCAGGACCAGGGTTTGATCAGGGAGAGGTGATAACTGATACCCGACGAATTCTTGTCGCCATCTAGGCCGGTGCCATCGTCCGTGGAGACCCGGGTATAACCCGCTCTGACATCCCACTGCACCCCTTCATAGGGGAAATAGCGGCTATCAAGGGTGTCGTGTTCGAAGCGCACATAAGGCCCCCAGGCGGTGGCATCGACGGTGGCGTCTTTGAAGTTTTGCAGCTCGATATTGCCTATCTTGCCGTTCAAGCCGATGGAGACCCGGCTCCAGGGCTGACGGTTCCACCCAAGGGAGGCATCCGCACTGAAGAAGCTGTATTCCGACTCCACAAAGTTGACTGGCAAGAACCCCGCCTCGTCCGGCGAGACAAAGAGCCGACGCTGGGTCTTGTCATAGCCCAGGCTCGCCTCGCCATAGAAGGTCTGCGACGACTCAAGGGGGGTGTAGAAGTCGGTCTTGACGTGCTTGGCCGTACCGAGCGAGGCTTCGGTCAGCCACTCGGCACCCAGATCGTTCACATTGGTCAGGGTGTAGGACATGCCGACGTTGTAATTGGAATCGCTCTGGAAATCGTCGGAGAAGCCAAGCTGGAAGTTGAGATAACCCGGCCCCCAGTTCTTCTCGCTGGCATCGACCACCAGCACGTTCTCGCCGTTGCGCTCCTCGACCTGGTAGGTGATGCGATCGAAGGACTCCAGCGCATAGAGGCGGCGAATGCCTGCTTCCAGGCTCTCGTTGGTCTGCACCTTGTCAGGACGCACCTTGAGGGTGGCGATCATGGTCTCGTCGGAGAGGCGGGAATTGTTGACCAGCTCTACCTTGTCGATGAAGTAGGCTGGCTGGCCGCTGCGTTCGGCGCGGCGACTCAGCTTCTGGTTGCGATAGGCGGCATAATCCGCCTTGGAGAGCGATAACCCATCGAGCTGGCCAGCGGCCCGTCTGGCCACCTCTTCACCATCTTTAATGCCATCCGGCATCAGGGCAAAATCGGCGATACCCATGCCGCCGAACTCAGGGATCAGCAAGATATCTTTGGGCCCCATCAATGCCTTCTGCTTCTCGGTACCCACTTGCGTCATATAGGTGGTGAGCTGATCTATCATGGCGAGCCCGGATTTGAGCTCCTCCTTGGTACGCAATCTGGCACTGATATCGACCGCGATGACGATATCGGCGCCCATGGCCTTGGCCACATCGACGGGCATGTTGTTGACAGAACCGCCGTCGGCCAGGATGTGTCCCTCCCACTCAACCGGCTTGAGTGCGCCGGGGATGGACATGGAGGCCTGCATCGCCTTGGCGAGACTGCCGTGCTCAAGCACGAAGGGGGTCACCGTCTCCATGTCGGTCGCGACCGCGCGATAGGGGATAGGCAGATCGTTGAAACTCTTTTGCACCGGCAGGTTGGAGGTGGCAAAGCGCAGCAGGCTGGCCATGGACTGGCCCTGGAAGAAACCATCCGGCAACTGGGTCGTATTGCCGTTGACGCCAATGTCGGTGCGCAACTGGTACTGTTCGTTCTGTTGCTTCTTGCGCAAGGAGAGCTCGTTGCGCCCCACCTTGTCCTGATACCCCTTGTTCCAGTCGATGGCCAGGGTGGTGCGCTCCACCTCCTCGGCGCTATAACCCATGGCATACATGCCTGCCACATAGGAGCCCATGCTGGTGCCGACGACGATATCGACCGGGATCCGCTTCTCTTCCAGTACCTTGAGCACCCCGATGTGGGCCGAGCCCTTGGCGCCACCACCACTGAGTACCAGCGCGATTTTGGGGCGCTCACTCGCCATGACTTGGCCACCGAACAGGACAAGCAACGGCAGGCAGCCGAGCAACAGAAGCAGAGTGCGGGTCCATTCCCGGCGAGCAGCGTACATATGAGTTTCCATGGGGTCGATGCGGCATTGCAATGATTGCAGCCTACTATAAGGGGCAATCAGGGAACCGCAAGCCTCTATCCCGACGAGGCGAGATGGCTCCCGGTACAGGTACCAAGCTCCCCTGCCCGCTCGCCCCCGACGTCAGCGAGCCCCCTGATTCCAGATGACACCGAGCTATCCTCCTCCTCATGTGCGCGCAAACGCAAACGTTGAATAAAACCCAGCCCAGGCTCAAGAACGCCCCCTTCCGGCCGCTAATATCATGACCTCCTTTTCAACCGGATCCCGAGTCAACGCCATGCTTGCAAGCCTGACCCTCAAACAGAAAATAATCGCCACCGTCACCCTGGCCGTGGTGTTCTCCTGCCTGCTGGTGGGTTACTTCAGCCAGCGCTCGGCCCAGCAGCTGATCGAGACCCGCATGTTCGAGCAAGAGCTGCCGAACCTGACCCAGCGCATCGGCAAGGACATCGAAAAGGATCTCAACTCGGTGGCCAACGCCGCCAAGCAGCTGGCCAATGACCGCTTCGTGCTGGACTGGGTGGCGCGTGGCATGCCCAAGGAGCAGGAGGGCATCCTCATCAGTCAGCTCAAGGATCTCACCCAGCAATACGGATTGGTGACCGCCTCCTTCGCCGACAGGCAGAGCGCCGCCTATTACAACCAGGATGGCTTCCTGCGCAACCTGACCCAGAGCCAGGATGCCTGGTTCTATGACTACACCAAAAGCCAGCAGGACCTGATGCTCAGCATCTTTCGCGAGGCCAACGGCGAGATGAAGCTGTTCGTCAACTTCCAGCAGCTGGGGGGCCGCGGCTTGGCCGGACTCGCCAAATCCCTGGACACCATGGTCGCCACCCTCTCCAACTTCCGGGTCGGCGACAGCGGCTTCGTCTTCATGACCGATGGCAGCGGCAAGGTGAAACTGCATCCGGATGCCGCCCGCATCGATCGGGATACGCTGAGTCAGCTGGCCGGCCCAGATGCCGCCGCGCTGCTCACCAAGCAGGAGTTTTCCGCCAGCCATGCCGAGGTCGATGGCCAGGCAGTGGTGCTGGCTACCAGCTATATTCCCCTGCTCGACTGGTACCTGGTGGTGCAGGTTCCCGAAGCCGAGATCTATGCCGAACTCGACAAGGCCCGCCTGCACATCGTGCTGGTCAGTCTGGTCATTGCCCTGGGCATGGGGCTGCTTGGCATGGTGCTGGCAGGTTCGGTCAGCCGTCCTCTCAACGAACTGGCCCGCCTGTTCCGGGCGTTAGGTAGCGGCGATGGCGACCTGACCCAGCGTCTCAAGGTCGAGGGCAAGGATGAACTGAGCGAGGTCGCCAAAGGCTTCAACAACTTCGTGGCCAAGATCCATGGCTCCATCGAGCAGGTCGCCAGCAACTCACGCCAACTGGCCGCCACCGCCGCCCAGGTTGCCGAGCAGGCTCAGCTCACCCAGCACAACTGCACCGCCCAAAGAGATCGTACCGTCCAGGTCGCCACCGCCATTCATGAGATGGGCGCCACCGTCGGCGAGATAGCCGGCAACGCCTCCCTGGCCGCCGATGTAGCCAAGCAGGCCAACCAACAGGCCGAGGCGGGAGCCGACGTGGTTTCCCAGGCTCGTCACGGCATCGTCGGGCTCTCCAGTGAACTGGAAGAGGTCTCCGGGGTGATTGGCTCCCTGGCCGGCCAGACCGATGCCATCGGCAGCATACTCGACACCATCCGCAGCATCTCGGAGCAGACCAACCTGCTGGCACTCAACGCCGCCATCGAGGCCGCCCGGGCCGGTGAACAGGGTCGTGGCTTCGCCGTGGTGGCCGACGAGGTGCGCAACCTCGCCAGCCGCTCCGCCGCCTCCACCGAGGAGATCCAGAAGATGATCAACAGCCTGCAGGCTCAGTCCGCCCGCGCCGTGAGTGCCATGGCCGAGGGGCACAGCCAGAGCCTGGCCGTGGTGAACCAGGCAGACAAGGCCAACGAGGCCCTGGGCCAGATCACCTCCCACATCACTCAGATAAGCGACATGAACATCCAGGTGGCCACCGCCACCGAAGAGCAGTCCAGCGTAGTGGGCGAAATCAACCGCAACGTGGAAGACATCAACCAGCTCACCATGGAGACGGCGGACATAGCCCACCAGCTGACGGCTTCCAGCCGTAGTCTGCAACAACTCTCCGGCGAGCTGGACCAACTGGTCGGCAACTTCCGGCTATGACACTGACCAGAGCGCGCCCAGGCGCGCTCTGCAACTATTGAGATGACCCTGGCCCCGCGCGGGCAACCCTCCCGGGTAGGGATATCCGGGTGCCCACGCAGTGCCAGACCGCTAATTGTCATCGACAGCGGCTAGATTAGCGGCCAACCCAGCAGCTTAAAGGAGTCACCATGCTCGCAGGAAAGATCACCCTCAAGTCTCAACTCATACTGGCCGTCACCGTGCCTTGCATCGCCCTCTTGCTGGTCGGCGGCGCCAGCCTGCGCAGCATGGGCGACATCAAGCGTCAGGCTGATGAGCTCTATCAGAACACGGCCACGCCGATGCGGGCCATGGCCGAGGTTGCCTCGCGCATCCCGCGCATGCGGGTCGGCATCGACATGATGCTGCTGCAAGACAGCTCCCTGCGCGACGAGAAGGGGGTACTGACCCGGGTCAAGGAGACGCGCACCGAAGACATTCCCGAGATGCGCCAGGCCATGCAGCAGGCGGTGGATGCGCAAGTTGATCCCAGCGCTCGGGCCGAGGCTCAGAAACTGCTCAGCCAGTTTGAACAGATGGAGCGAGACGAGCTGACTCCCATGCTGCAGGCGTTGGAAAACGATCAGATGGAGGTGGCGCGCGGCATCTACCGCGATCGCTACAGCCAGACTTACGGCGTGATGCGCAAGGGGGCCAACGCCCTGCTCGATGGCCTCATCAGCCAGGCCCAGCAGCGCAACCAGCTGAGTGAAGAGAGTTATGGCAGTGGCCGCAACCAGATGATCGCCATCATAGTGATCGCCATCCTCATCTCCTTGCTGGTCTCGAGCCAGATCCTCAGCAGCCTGCGTCGTCGGGTCAGCTTCTTGCAACGCCACATCGGCGAGGCGGCCGAACATCTGGCGCTCGACAGCCGGGCCGAGATCGAGGGCAAGGATGAGCTGGCCGAGGTGGCGCGCAGCTTCAACCACTTCGTTGCCCGCATCCATGGCGCCATCGAAGAGGTGGCGAGCAACTCGCGCCAGTTGGCGAGCACGGCCTCCGAGGTCGCCAATCAGGCTCAGCTCACCCAGCGCAACTGCACCGCCCAGCGTGATCGCACCGTCCAGGTCGCCACCGCCATCCACGAGATGGGAGCCACCGTCGGCGAGATAGCCGGCAATGCCTCCCTGGCCGCCGAAGTCGCCAAGCAGGCCAACGAGCAGGCAGAGTCAGGGGCTGGCGTGGTGGCGCAAGCCCGCCACGGCATAGTGGGGCTCTCCAACGAGCTGGAAGAGGTCTCCGGCGTAATTGGCTCTTTGGCCGGTCAGACCGATGCCATCGGCAGCATACTCGACACCATCCGCAGCATCTCGGAGCAGACCAACCTGCTGGCACTCAACGCCGCCATCGAGGCCGCACGGGCCGGTGAACAGGGTCGTGGCTTCGCCGTGGTGGCCGACGAAGTACGCAACCTCGCCAGCCGCTCCGCCGCCTCCACCGAGGAGATCCAGAAGATGATCAACAGCCTGCAGGCTCAGTCCGCCCGCGCCGTGAGTGCCATGGCCGAGGGGCGCAGCCAGAGCCTGGCCGTGGTGGCACAAGCCGACAAGGCCAACGAGGCTCTGGGTCATATCACCTCGCACATCACCCAGATAAGCGACATGAACATCCAGGTCGCCACCGCCACCGAGGAGCAATCCAGCGTGGTGGGCGAGATCAACCGCAACGTGGAAGATATCAACCTGCTCACCATGGAGACTACCGACATTGCCCACCGCCTTACCGATTCCAGCCGAGGACTGCAGCAGCTCTCCGGTCAGCTCGACAAGCTGGTGGGCAATTTCCGGCTGTAATCCGCAGGGAGCACTGCGGCGCTCCCTGTCGTCTTAGCGCCATGCCATGACGCAGCCCTGTGCCTACCTATCCTTACTGTTATCACCGTTGCGGCATAATCAGGAAAATCGTGGAGGTGTTATGAACAAGCTGGTGATGAGCATTGTGCTGGGCAGTCTGCTTGCAGGCTGCAGTCATGGTCCGGTGCGGGTGCACGATGCGGACATCCGGGTCGACGATACCCGGATCCGTGTCAGTGACGGGGAGAGCGGCAACGGATCCTTCTGCCCACCCGGTCAGGCCAAGAAGGGCCGCTGTTGAGGCAAACTCTCGCGCCTTGGTGATCCCAGAAACAAAAAAGCCGCTCAGAAGAGCGGCTTTTTATATCGGGCTGAGAGAAGAGAATTACTTCTTCTTTTTGGCCTTGGCGTTCGGCAGATCGGTAATGGAGCCTTCGTACACCTCGGCAGCCAGACCCACGGACTCGTGCAGAGTCGGGTGGGCGTGGATGGTCAGCGCCAGATCTTCGGCGTCGGCACCCATCTCGATGGCCAGACCGATCTCGCCCAGCAGCTCACCGCCGTTGGTACCGACGATGGCGCCACCGATGACACGGTTGCTATCTTTGTCGAAGATGAGCTTGGTCATGCCGTCAGAGCAGTCTGATGCGATGGCGCGGCCGGAAGCAGCCCACGGGAAGGTGGCGACTTCAAAGTTCAGGCCCTGTTGCTTGGCTTCCTTCTCGGTCAGACCAACCCAGGCCATCTCTGGCTCGGTATAGGCGATGGACGGGATCACTTTCGGGTCGAAGTAGTGCTTCTTGCCGGCGATGACTTCGGCCGCCACATGGCCTTCGTGCACACCTTTGTGGGCCAGCATCGGCTGACCGACGATGTCACCGATGGCGTGGATGTGAGCCACGTTGGTACGCAGCTGCTTGTCCACTTCGATGAAACCGCGCTCGTTGACGGCAACACCGGCTTTCTCGGCGTCCATCAGCTTGCCATTCGGCACACGACCGACCGCGACCAGCACGTTGTCGTAGCGAACCGGCTCGGCCGGGGCATGCTTGCCTTCGTAGGAGACGTACAGGCCGTCTTCACGAGCTTCAACTGCGGTGACCTTGGTCTCCAGCATGATGTTGAATTTTTTGGCAACACGCTTGGTGTAGATCTTGACGATGTCTTTGTCGGCAGCCGGTACCAGCTGGTCGGCAAATTCCACCACGTCGATCTCGGAACCCAGGGAGGAGTAAACGGTACCCATCTCCAGACCGATGATGCCGCCACCGATCACCAGCAACTTGCCTGGTACTGTGGTCAGTTCCAGCGCATCGGTTGAATCCCATACGCGCGGGTCATCATGGGGGATGAACGGCAGTTTCACCGGACGGGAACCTGCGGCGATGATGGCATTGTCGAAGGTGACGACTGTCGTGCCGTCATCGCCGGTCACTTCCAGGGTGTTGGGGCCGGTGAACTTGCCGAAGCCGTTCACAACCTGAACTTTACGCATCTTGGCCATGCCGGCCAGACCGCCGGTCAGCTGGTTGATGACTTTCTCTTTCCACAGGCGGACCTTGGTGATGTCGGTCTGCGGGGCACCGAAGACGATGCCGTGATCGGCCAGCGCCTTGGCTTCTTCGATCACCTTGGCGACGTGCAGCAGCGCCTTGGACGGGATACAACCTACGTTCAGGCAGACGCCACCCAGGGTGGAGTAACGTTCGACGATAACGGTATCCAGACCCAGATCGGCGGCACGGAAGGCAGCTGAATAACCGGCAGGGCCAGCACCCAGAACTACGACCTGAGTTTTGATTTCTTTACTCATCATGACCTCTTTGTCGTTCTATATCCCCGGACAGCACAGTCTTATGCCAAAGAAGGCGGCTGCAGCCGTGAAAAAAACGGGGCAAGTTTATAATTTTGTTAATGAAATGAGAAGTGAAAAGGGCGAGCTCTGTGCTCGCCCTCTCATTTACATTTACAGAACCAGTCGACGAATGTCGGACAGCACGCCACTCAGTGTGGTGACGAAGCGAGCACCGTCAGCACCGTCGATGACACGGTGGTCATAGCTCAGAGCCAGCGGCAGCATCAGGCGCGGCACGAACTCCTTGCCGTTCCACTTGGGCTTCATCTCGGACTTGGAAACACCGAGGATGGCCACTTCCGGCGCGTTGACGATCGGAGTAAAGCTGGTACCACCGATGCCACCCAGGCTGGAGATGGTGAAGCAACCGCCTTGCATGTCCGCAGCAGTCAGCTTGCCGGCACGGGCTTTCTTGGAGATCTCGGCCAAGTCGCGGGACAGCTCATGGATGCCCTTCTTGTTGACGTCACGAACGACCGGAACCACCAGGCCACCCGGGGTGTCTACCGCCACACCGATGTGGATGTACTTCTTCATGATCAGCTTGCTGCCATCTGCAGACAGGGCGCTGCAGAAGCGCGGGTGCGCTTCCAGGGCCTTGGCGGCGGCTTTCAGGATGAACACCAGCGGGGTGATCTTCACATCCAGCTTCTGCTTCTCGGCCAGCATGTTCTGCTCTTTGCGGAACGCTTCCAGATCCGTGGTATCGGCTTCGTCGAACTGGGTGACATGAGGGATCATGGCCCAGTTGCGATGCAAGGCAGGACCGGAGATCTTCTGGATCCGGGTCAGTTCCAGCTCTTCGACCGGGCCGAACTTGCTGAAATCAACCTTGGGCCAGGCCACGACGCTCATGCCATTGCCAGAGCCTTGACCCGCAGCCGGAGCGGACTCGGCACGCTTGACCGCATCCTTCACATAAGCCTGCACGTCTTCTTTGACGATGCGGCCCTTGCGACCGGAGGCTTTCACCTTGGCCAGGTTGACACCGAACTCGCGAGCCAGACGACGCACGGCCGGAGAGGCGTGAACATAAGCGTCATTGGCAACGAAGTCGGAGGACGCAGCAGCCGGGGCGGCGGCTTGAGCAACCGAGGCGGCAGCGGCAGGCGCAGCAGCAGCAGGAGCAGCAGTCTGAGCGACCGGGGCGGCGGCAGGCGCTGCTCCAGCCACTTCGAATACCATGATGAGGGAGCCGGTAGAAACCTTGTCACCCGCCTTCACCTTGATCTCTTTCACTACGCCGGCAAACGGCGCAGGCACTTCCATGGAGGCTTTGTCACCCTCCACGGCGATCAGGGACTGGTCGGCTTCGACCTTGTCACCCACGGCGACCATGATCTCGGTGACTTCCACTTCGTCACCGCCGATGTCCGGCACGTTGACCTCTTTGGCAGCGGCGACGGCAGGCACCGCAGCCACGGGAGCGGCGGCCTGAGCCGGAGCAGCTACGGCAGCGGTCGCGGCACCAGCCACTTCGAATACCATCACCAGGGAACCGGTGGAGACCTTGGCGCCGGCGGCAACCTTGATCTCGACCACGCGGCCCGCGAACGGCGCCGGCACTTCCATGGAGGCCTTGTCACCTTCCACGGCGATGATGGACTGGTCGGCTTCAACCATGTCGCCCACGGCGACCATGATCTCGGTCACTTCGACTTCGTCGTCACCTATGTCGGGGACGTGCACGTCTTTGGCAGGGGCAGGGGCAGCCGCTGCGGCGGCAACGGGAGCGGCAGCAACGGCCTGAGCCGGAGCGGCGGCAGCCGCGCCTTCGGCTTCGAAGATCATGATCTGGGAACCGGTGGCAACCTTGTCGCCCACCTTGATCAGGATCTCTTTGACGATACCCGCGGCCGGAGCCGGGACTTCCATGGAGGCTTTGTCACCTTCCACGGCGATCAGGGACTGGTCAAGTTCGACCTTGTCACCCACGGCGACCATGATCTCGGTCACTTCTACTTCATCGGCACCGATATCCGGCACCATAATCTGTTTGGACATTGTGCTTTATCCTCTTACGCGTACGTTTATCGCGTTAACCTTGGCAAGAGCAGGTTCCGACTCGTTGTTGCCGTCCGGACCCTGTGTTTGTCCTCTTACCCTTATGTCGCATTAACCTGGGCAAGGCCCTGTCCGGCACGCAAGTCCGGACAGGGTGCTCAATCCTCTTACGCGTACAGCGGGTTAACCTTGTCGGCATCGATGCCGTACTTGGCGATGGCGTCGGCCACAACCTGCTTGTCGATCTCACCGCGCTTGGCCAGTTCGGTCAGGGCAGCAACCACGACATAGAACTCGTTCACTTCAAAGTGACGACGCAGGTTGGCACGGCTGTCGGAACGGCCATAACCATCGGTACCCAATACACGGTAGTTCTCGGTCGGCATGAAGGCACGTACCTGCTCGGCGAAGGACTTCATGTAGTCGGTCGCGGCGATGGTGGCTTCGGAACCCAGTACCGAGGTGATGTAGGGGACGCGGGCAGCAGCAGTCGGGTGCAGCATGTTCCAGCGATCGGCGTCCTGACCGTCACGGGCCAGCTCGTTGAAGGAGGTCACGCTGAACACGTCGGAACCCACGCCGTACTCGCTGGCCAGGATCTGGGCGGCGGTACGGACATGACCCAGGATGGAGCCACAACCCAGCAGCTGTACCTTGGCCTTGTTGCCGGCCACGGATTCCAGCTTGTAGATACCCTTGCGAATACCTTCCTCGGCGCCTTCCGGCATGGCCGGCATGGCATAGTTCTCGTTGAGGGTGGTGATGTAGTAGAAGACGTTCTCCGGCTTCTCACCGTACATGCGACGCAGGCCGTCCTGCACGATCACCGCTACTTCATAGGCGTAGGACGGATCGTAGGAGATGCAGTTCGGGATGGTGCCGGCCAGGATGTGGCTGTGACCATCTTCGTGCTGCAGACCTTCACCGTTCAGAGTGGTACGACCGGAGGTCGCGCCCAGCAGGAAACCACGGGCTTGCTGGTCACCGGCTGCCCACGCCATGTCACCGATCCGCTGGAAACCGAACATGGAGTAGTAGATGTAGAACGGGATCATCGGGCAATCGTTGGTGCTGTAGGAGGTCGCAGCAGCCAGCCAGGAGGACATTGCGCCCAGCTCGTTGATGCCGTCCTGCAGAACCTGACCCTGTTTGTCTTCCTTGTAGTAGGAGACGATGTCACGGTCTTGCGGGGTGTACTGCTGACCATGCGGGCTGTAGATACCGATCTGACGGAACAGACCTTCCATACCAAAGGTACGGGCTTCATCGGCCAGGATGGGAACGATGCGCTTGCCGATGGACTTGTCTTTGAGCAGCACGTTCAGGGAACGCACGAACGCCATGGTGGTGGAGATTTCACGGGCCTGCTCGCCCAGCAGCGGACCGAAGGTCTCCAGTGCCGGGATGTCCAGGGTGGTGGTGGTCTCACGCAGGCGGGTCGGTACATAGCCTTTGAGTTCGGCACGACGGGCGTGCAGGTACTTGTACTCTTCGGTACCCTCTTCGATCTTCAGATACGGCAGCTCTGCCAGTTGCTCGTCGGTCACCGGCAGGTTGAAACGATCGCGCAGGTGACGCACTGAGCCCAGATCCATCTTCTTGACCTGGTGGGCAATGTTCTTGCCTTCGGCCGCTTCACCCATGCCATAACCTTTGATGGTTTTGGCCAGGATCACGGTCGGCTTGCCTTTGGTCTCTGCAGCCTTGGAGAAGGCGGCAAACAGTTTGCGAGGATCGTGACCACCGCGGTTCAGGGCGAAGATCTCCTCGTCGGTCATGTCTTTGACCAGGGCAGCGGTTTCCGGGTAGCGATTGAAGAAGTGCTCACGCACATAGCCGCCATCGCGGGACTTCATGGTCTGGTAGTCACCATCCACGGTCTCGTTCATCAGCTGGATCAGCTTGCCGGAAGTGTCTTTCTTGAGCAGCTCATCCCACTTGCGACCCCAGATAACCTTGGTCACGTCCCAACCGGCGCCGGCGAACAGGCCTTCCAGTTCGTTGATGACCTTGCCGTTACCCACGACAGGACCGTCCAGACGCTGCAGGTTGCAGTTGACCACAAACACCAGGTTGTCGAGTTTTTCACGCACGGCAACGGTCAGGGCGCCTTTGGCTTCCGGCTCGTCCATCTCGCCATCGCCCAGGAAGGCGTACACGGTCTGTTCGGCGCAGTCTTTGATGCCACGGTCGGTCAGGTACTTCAGGAAACGCGCCTGATAGATGGCAGCGATGGGGCCCAGACCCATGGAGACGGTCGGGAACTGCCAGAACTCCGGCATCAGTTTCGGGTGCGGATAGGAAGGAATACCCTTGCCGTCCACTTCCTGACGGAAGTTGTCCAGCTGGTCTTCGGTCAGGCGACCCTCGACGAAGGCACGAGCATAGATGCCCGGGGAGATGTGACCCTGGAAATAAACCAGATCACCACCATCCTTCTCGTTGCGAGCACGGAAGAAGTGGTTGTAGCAGACTTCGTAGATGGTGGCACTGGAAGCGAAGGAGGACATGTGACCACCCAGGTCCAGATCCTTTTTAGAAGCACGCAGCACTATCATCACGGCATTCCAGCGGATGATGGCACGGATACGGCGCTCCATCTCCTGATCGCCCGGGTAAGCCGGTTCGTCAGTGGCAGGAATGGTATTGATGTAATCGCGATTCGCTTTCTCAGCCACTTCCACACCGCTAACGCGGGCTTTCTCGGCCAGTTGTTCAAGGATGAACTGAGCGCGTTGCGGACCCTCTTCACGCAACAAGGATTCCAGAGAGGCAAGCCACTCCAGCGTTTCTATCGGGTCCACATCGTTCTTCAGGATATCAGACATGGCTGGTTCCTATTGTTATTGCACGGGATGTAAGTTGCGCAAAATTCGACAATAAAGCCTTGTGGGATTAGTTTTCCTGCTGACGGATCCGACGCATGGATCGCTGGATCCGGCTATCTTCCCTCTGCATATCCAACAAGGTGTCCTCGATAAAGGCCAGGTGCTCATGACAAGCAGTCCTGGCCCGCTCCGGAGCCCCCGACAGGATAGCCTCGATCAGCGACGCACGATGGCGACGGATCTTGGCGACCACTCCCGGACGGCGATTCAAAATTTCGTTATTTCGCAAAATGTTCTGTTCGAGCATGGGGCCCATGGCACGCAACAGGTGCAGCAGCACCACGTTGTGGGAGGCCTCCGCCACCGCCAGATAGAACTGGGTGACAGCGGTCGACTCGCTCGCAAGCGATCCCTGCTGCCCTGCAGCCTCGATGGCGGCCTGGGCGGCGCGGATGCGCTCGAAATCTGCCTCTGTACCCCGCAATGCAGCATAGTAGGCACAGATGCCTTCCAGTGCGTGACGAAACTCCAGCAGATCATACTGGGCTTCAGGGTGAGTACTGAGCAGCTCGAACAGGGGATCGGCGATGCCCTTGCTCAAACCATTTTGCACAAAGGTGCCACCGCCCTGACGGCGATACAGCAACCCACGCGCCTCCAGACGCTGGATGGCCTCTCGCAAGGAGGGGCGCGACACCTGAAACTGGATGGCGAGTTCCCGCTCTGGCGGCAACTTCTGGCCAGGCTGCAAGCTGCCTTCCAGGATCATGTGCTCCAACTCGGCGACGATGGCGTCAGCCAATTTGGGTTGAGTAACTTTACGATAGGGCATGAGGCAGCTTTGTTAAATTGGTATTACCAATTTCATGAATGGGGCGAAAATTAGCAGAGGGCATGGAAAATGTCCACCCAAAATCTGATCTGCATCAACAAAGTAAGCTGCCTACTTATGGGTAATCTTCGGGAACTATGATCTCACTCATAGAAAATGGTCTGACCAATATTTCTGCGCCAGATCACAGACAACATTTGGGTAACAGCCAATAAGAATGGCTTGCCATGTTGGCAAGCCATTGATTTAAAAAACACAAACTTAATTTCAATACTACCAAGGTTTGTTCGTTTCCTGGCGATATCGTGCCCAGTCAAAACTGCTGCCTGGATCCGTCTTTCTACCCGGCGCTATGTCGCAGTGCCCCACCACCCGTTCTGCCACTATGGCAGGAAAACGAGCCTGTATGGTTCGAGTGAGGCTTGCGAGCACGGCATATTGAGCAGCCGTATAAGGCAGCTCGTCAGTCCCCTCCAGTTCGATGCCGATGGAGTAATCGTTGCATGCCTCTCGCCCCTCCCAACAAGAGATGCCCGCATGCCAGGCCCGGGCGAGAAAAGGCACATATTGCACCAACCCACCGTCGCGGCGGATCAGGCAGTGAGCAGAGACCCGCAACTGATGGATCTCGGCGAAATAGGGGTGCTCGTCAGGATTTAGGGTACCGCTGAACAGCTCGTCAATATGAGGGCCGCCAAACTGGCCCGGTGGCAAGCTGATGCCATGTACCACCAGCAAGGAGACATCCTCGGGGGCGGCTCGCTCATTGCAATAAGGAGAGGGCACTCGTCTGGCCTGCTCACACCAACCGTCTGAATCAATGGAAAATACTGTGTTAGGCTGGGTCATCGTCTCTCTTGCTCATGGTATTGATGTGCGCGTTACCGCCCCTAGGCTCTGGCTATCGCTCTTCAGGCCCTCGCCGCCCAACCCCTTGTCCTGCATGGTGAGGAGCCCATAATGGCGGCGCCTGCTGCGGCCCGCTGGCTCTGGCTACTGGCGTGGCTCTCGCTGATGGGGTTGCTCACCCTCTATTTTCACACTCGTAGTCAACCCAGTGTCACGGCAAGCGGCGAACTGCGTCTGCCGATGGATGCCAGCGGCCACTATCGTCTGGAGGGTGCCATCAACGGCCAGGAGGTGCAACTGCTGCTCGACACCGGCGCCACACGGGTCACTATTCCGGCCGATGTGGCCAAACGATTGGGGCTAACGCCACAGGGCCACAGCCGGGTCAATACGGCAGCGGGCCCCATCCTGGTCGGCAACGGCCGAATAGAAAGCCTGGCGATGGGTCCGCTGACCTTGTACGATCTGGCCGTTTATATCAATCCAGCCGCCAGCGGCAATGAGATCCTGGTCGGGATGAATGCCCTCGGTCGGCTGGAGTTGATCCAAAGAGACAGGCAGTTGCTTCTCAGACCCTTGCAGGAATAAAAGGCATGTTACAACAGGACATCAGTCGCGCCGTGCGCGCCGCGTTACTCGAAGATTTGGGGGGCGCCCTGACCGCCCAAGACCAGCCGGACGCCAGCGCCGACATCACGGCTCAGCTCATCCCGGCCGATCGCCAGGCCAGTGCCCGGGTCATCACCCGCGAAGCTGGGGTCTTCTGTGGTCAAGCCTGGGTGGATGAAGTCTTTCTCCAGCTCGGTGGCGAGGTACAAGTGGAGTGGTTGGTCAAGGATGGCGACATCTTGCAGCCGGATCAGGAGCTGTTTCGCCTGCATGGTTCGGCCCGGGTGCTGCTGACCGGCGAACGCAATGCGCTCAATTTTGTGCAGACCCTCTCCGGCGTCGCCACCCTCACCGCCCGCTACGTCGCAGAGCTGGCCGGCACCCAGTGCCGCCTGCTCGATACCCGCAAGACGCTGCCAGGCCTGCGGGATGCCCAAAAATATGCGGTGACCTGTGGCGGCGGCAAGAACCATCGCATCGGTCTGTACGACGCCTACCTCATCAAGGAGAACCACATCCTGGCCTGTGGCGGCATCACCGAGGCCGTGAGTGAGGCCCGCCGCCTCAACCCGGGCAAGCCGGTCGAGGTGGAGGTGGAGTCGCTTGCTGAGCTGGGGCAGGCCCTCCATGCCGGTGCCGACATCATCATGCTGGACAACTTCGATGTGCCCATGATGCGTGAAGCGGTGGCCTTGAACGCCAAGCGAGCCAAGCTGGAAGTATCCGGCAACGTGACCCTGACGACGCTGGCCGAATTTGCCGCCACCGGCGTGGATTACATCTCGGTCGGCGCCCTGACCAAGCATGTGCGGGCCCTGGATCTCTCCATGCGCTTTATCTAGTCAATCATAACCGCTGTCCCTACTCACCTTGTCCCCGGTCGCAGTGATGCCATCGGGGACAGGGAGTTTTCCTTCGCCAAACGTCTCAATCCCTTGGTTTCAATCCCCTCGCCGATTTCCCCTTGTCCTGATAGCGATGCGGCTATCGCCTCCTGACTAATATCGACTTGCAAAAGACGCCATTGACGCCTTTTCTTTAGGCAAGGCCCGCCCATGGTAAAAGGAGAGACTAGGAGAAAACCGACAAGAGTACCGGGTATCGAAAGAGCCCAACAAACCACTGATTTATATCCATTTGCGCCACTATTCAGAGACTTGTTAGCTAAATTCGCTGGTGTTGTTGCCAAGCGCATCAGCTTGGTTAAGATGCCAAAGGCGGTCAACTCACCGCCAACGTTGTCAGGACCCATGTGAAATAAGGATATTGAAGATGAGAAAGCAAACCGGCTTTACCCTGATCGAACTGATGATAGTCGTGGCCATCGTCGCCATTCTTGCCGCCATCGCTTTGCCGGCGTATCAGACCTATACCAAAAAAGCCAAGTTTTCAGAGGTAGTTGCGGCGACAGGCGGCGTTAAAACTGCTATTGAAGTGTGCTATCAGACAACTGGAGATATATCTCTTTGCGATGCAAACGGATCTGGTGGTATTCCTTCCGCTGCTGGAGCAAGTGGTTATGTGAAATCGGTGGAAGTTGATGACACTCCGGCAGATGTTTCTATAACCGCGACCGGAGCAGATCCATTTGACGATGTAACCTATATTCTGACTGGTACCGCTAGTGGTGGACAAATCCTGTGGACACCCAATAGCTCGGCTACTTGTACTGGCCAAGGCATCTGCTAACGCATGACCTCTAGCCCCCATAGCGGCCTGGCCCTGAGCCTGGCCGCTTCTTCCCTGATCAGTGAGTCCGACTCACAACACTACCTGAGCCAGGCCCGGGCCCAGCGCAAACCCTTTGTCACCTACTTGATCGAAAACGATATCCTCGCCAGCAAGACGCTGGCCGAGTTTTGCGAGCTGGAGTATGGGGTACCTCTGCTGGATCTTGCCGCCTTCGATTTGGCCGAGATCCCGCAGAAATACCTCAATCAGAAGTTGATCGACAAGCACCATGTGCTACCCATCTACACCCAGGGCCACACCCTCTATATCGCCATGTCCGACCCGAGCAATGTGGCGGCGCTGGAAGATTTCGGCTTCAGCTTCGGCCTGCATACCGAGGCCCTGCTGGTCGAAGAGGACAAACTGAGCCAGGCCATCGGCAAGCTACTCGAGAGCGAGCATGATGCCCTTGGCATGGACGATATCGACGAAGCCGAGATCTCGGCACTCGAAGTGGCTGACGAAAGCAGCCGGCTCGATGAGAGCGTCAATACCGCCGATGACGATGCGCCCATCGTCAAATACATCAACAAGATCTTGATGGATGCCATCCGGCAAGGGGCATCTGATCTGCATTTCGAACCCTATGAGTTCAAGTACCGCATCCGCTTTCGTATCGATGGCATACTGCACGAAGCCTCCACCCCACCGGTCAATCTGGCCAACCGCTTCGCCGCCCGCCTCAAGGTCATGGCCAGGCTCGATATTGCCGAACGGCGCCTGCCCCAGGATGGTCGCATCAAGCTCAAGCTGTCTCGCAACCGTTCCATGGACATGCGGGTCAATACCCTGCCCACCATGTGGGGTGAAAAAGTGGTCATCCGGCTACTGGACTCCTCGGCAGCGCGGCTCAACATAGAACAACTTGGCTTCGACGAGACACAGAAACAGCAATACCTGACCGCGCTGAGCAAACCACAAGGCATGATCCTCGTCACAGGCCCAACCGGTTCAGGCAAGACAGTTTCCCTCTACACCGGACTCAACATACTCAACACCCTTGAGGTCAATATCTCCACCGCCGAAGATCCGGTGGAGATCAACCTGCCAGGAGTCAATCAGGTGCAGGTCAATCCCAAGGCTGGACTCACCTTTGCCAGCGCGCTGCGCTCCTTCCTGCGCCAGGATCCGGACATTGTCATGGTGGGGGAGATCCGGGATCTGGAAACCGCCGAGATAGCCATCAAGGCTGCACAGACCGGCCACCTGGTCCTCTCGACCCTACACACCAATTCGGCAGCAGAGACCCTGACCCGCATGATGAACATGGGAGTGCCAGCATTCAATATCGCCTCCTCAGTGACCCTCATCATGGCTCAGCGGCTTGCCCGCAAGCTGTGCGAGCACTGCAAGGAGCCTGAACTACTCCCCGATACAGAATTGACTGCGCTGGGCTTTAGCACTCAGCAACTGGCAGCAGGGGTTAAACTGTTCAAACCCAAGGGCTGCAAGGAATGTACCGGGGGTTACAGGGGGCGAGTTGGTATCTATGAGATCCTGCTGATGTCAGAAAATATCGCCAAGCTCATCATGCAGGGAGCCAACTCGCTGCAGATTGCCGCCATCGCTCAGAAAGAGGGGATGCGCACCTTGCGTATATCTGGACTGGAAAAAGCCCGCCTCGGCGTGACCAGTCTGAGCGAAATTAATAGGATCACCACCAACTAACCGGTCAGGCCGCCTACTTATCACGCCGCTCATCAAGCGGCCCTCATTGCAAGGATGCAAGGATGGCTACTCTATCGAAGAAGCGCAACCTGCCCGCCAAGGTCTATACCTTCCGCTGGAAAGGGGTCAATCGCAAAGGCAAGGATATCTCCGGAGAACTACAAGCCGAACACGTCAACATGGCCAAGGCCGAGCTGCGCAAGCAGGGCGTCAGCGTTTCCCGTATCAGCAGAAAGAGTAACGGTCTCTTCTCCAAGGCGGGCGCCAAGATAAAGCCCATGGACATTGCCGTGGTGAGTCGCCAACTTGCCACCATGCTGAGCGCCGGTGTTCCTCTGGTACAAAGCCTGCAGATCATCGCCCGCAGCCACGAGAAATCGAGCATGCGTGATTTGATGGGGCAGATTGCCAGTGATGTTGAAACAGGTACGCCTATGTCGGAAGCCTTGCGTCAGCACCCCCGCCATTTTGACGATCTCTATTGTGATCTGATTGAGGCCGGCGAGCATTCAGGTGCTCTCGAGACCATCTATGATCGCATCGCCACCTATCGAGAGAAAGCCGAGGCGCTCAAGTCAAAAATCAAGAAAGCCATGTTCTACCCCGCCATGGTGATCCTGGTGGCCATCATAGTGACCTCCATTCTGCTGCTGTTCGTCATCCCCCAGTTTGAAGACATCTTCAAGAGCTTCGGCGCCGAACTGCCCATTTTCACGCAGTTCGTCATCGGTATCTCCCGCTTCATGCAGGATTGGTGGTATGTGATTTTCGGGGGCATAGCCCTGGCCGTCTTCCTCTATGTACGGGCCTGGCGCCGATACCAGAAGGTCAAAGACAACACGGACAAATTCATCCTTACCATACCCGTGGTCGGCATGATATTGCACAAGGCAGCCATGGCTCGCTTCGCCCGCACCCTATCAACCACCTTCAGCGCCGGTATTCCGTTGGTAGATGCGCTGATTTCGGCGGCGGGCGCCTCGGGAAACTATGTCTACCGCACCGCCATCCTGGCCATTCGCAACGAGGTGGTGGCCGGGATGCAGATCAACGTCGCCATGCGCACCGTGGATCTCTTCCCCGACATGGTGATCCAGATGGTGATGATAGGAGAAGAGTCCGGTGCCATCGATGACATGCTCTCCAAAGTGGCCACCATCTTCGAACAGGAGGTCGATGACCTCGTCGACGGCCTTACCAGCCTGCTTGAGCCCTTTATCATGGTGGTGCTGGGCGTGCTGGTTGGCGGCATGGTGGTCGCCATGTATCTGCCCATTTTCAAACTCGGCTCTATTATTCATTAGTGCGAGCCGACCACTCCGGCGAGGGGCCCTGGCTCCTCAGCCGTGGGGTCATGCTACACTGCCCTCTTCCTTATTCCTTATTCCTTATTCAAGACTCGATGCAACCCATGACTGAACTGGCGCTCAGCCTGCCCTGGCTCTACCTGACTCTGGTATTTCTCTTCTCCCTGACCATTGGCAGCTTCCTCAATGTCGTCATCCACCGTCTGCCCATCATGCTTGAGCGTGATTGGCAGGCCGAATATCGGGACTACTTTAATCCAGAGAGCGCACAGCCCCCCACCGAAGCCTACAACCTGATGGTGCCGCGCTCCCAGTGCCCCCACTGCAACCATGCCATCAGCGCCCTGGAAAACATCCCGCTGCTGAGCTGGCTCTGGCTCAAGGGGCGCTGCCACAGCTGCTCAGCGCCCATCTCGGCGCGTTACCCCTTGGTTGAACTGCTCACCGCCCTGCTCTCCGTCGTCGTGGCCAGCCGTCTGCCTGCTGACCCCTCCCTGTTGGCTTATCTGCTGCTCACCTGGGTGCTCGTTGCCCTGACCTTCATCGATCTGGACAAGATGCTACTGCCGGATCCCCTCACGCTGCCGCTGCTCTGGGCTGGTCTGCTGGTCAACCTCATCTGGCAGAAAGTCCCCTTGAACGATGCTGTCATCGGTGCCATGGCCGGTTATCTGGTGCTCTGGAGCCTCTACTGGGCCTTCAAGCTGCTCACTGGCAAGGAGGGTATGGGTTATGGCGACTTCAAGTTGCTGGCGGCCCTTGGGGCCTGGCTCGGCTGGCAGGCGCTGCCGCTGATCCTGCTGCTCTCCTCTTTGGTAGGCGCCATTATCGGCATTGCCCTCATCGTCTCGCGCCGCCAACAACACAGCAAGCCTATCCCCTTCGGCCCCTATCTTGCCATCGCTGGCTGGGTCGCCCTGCTCTGGGGAGATAGCATCACCGCCTGGTATCTGCACATGGTGCTCTGACCTCGGCTTGGGGCACAATAACCAGACAAGACGAATGAAAAACGATCACTTCAGGACACTCTCACCCATGTATATAGTCGCAATCACAGGGGGAATTGGCAGTGGCAAGACCACAGTCGCCAACCTGTTTGGCGAGCTGGGCATCGACATCGTTGATGCCGATGTCATCGCCCGCGAGGTGGTTGAACCAGGCTCGCCGGCACTGACAACCATCAGTCAACACTTTGGCGCTGGCGTGCTCGATGAGGAGGGACAGCTAGACAGACGCAAGCTGCGTGACCACGTGTTCAGAGACCCCGATGCCAAGGGGTGGCTCAATGCATTGCTCCACCCCTTGATCCGCCAGGAGATGCAGCGTCAATGTGCCGCGGCACGCTCCCCTTATTGTCTGCTGGTGGTGCCCCTGCTGGTTGAAAACCGGCTCACCGCCATGGCTAACCGGGTACTGGTGGTCGATGTGGACGAGGAGACCCAGATCACCCGCACCTGTCGACGTGACGGGGTCAGTCGTGAGCAGGCCAAGGCGATTGTCGCCGCTCAAGCGAGTCGTATGGCTCGCTTGGCCGCCGCTGACGACATCATTGAGAACCGGGATGGCACTCCTGAGCTCTTGCGTGGGCGAATTTTGGCGCTGCACCAGACATATCTGGCATTTGCCACTCAACAAGCCCGGCAACTGTGAGTACACTAGGCCGGTTTATGGCTGGCCAGGATTAGGCATGATTTACGATTTCCCTCTCAACGAAAAAAGCCGGACCTATCTTCGTCTGGAATCACTGTTCAACCAGATCCACAACAATCTGGGGAGTGATCACCCCTGGTCTCATATCGCCTTCTTCAAGGGGCTGTTTGATCTGCAGGAACTGCTCGAGCGGGGAGATCTGCGCTCGGATCTCATCAAGGATCTTGAGCGCCTGAGTCAGCGCCTCGGCCACTGGGCAGAACTGCCTGATGTCGATCTCGATCAGATCCGCGCAATGCAACAGGAGAGCAGCCAGCTTTCCCGCAAGCTGCTGGGTGCTCCGCGCCCCGGCGCTCGTCTCAAGGAAGACAAGCTGCTTAGCTCCATCCGCCAGCGCTTCTCCATTCCCGGCGGACTCTGCGCCTTTGATGTGCCTCAACTGCACCACTGGCTGACGACCCCGGCATCCCTGCGACACCCGCAAATGGAGGCTTGGCTCAGCGATATCCAGTTGCTGATGGGCGCCATCGGCCTCTTGCTGCGACTGTGGCGCGATGCGTCCCACTTCAGCGATCAGGTCGCCACCAACGGCTTCTATCAGGACACGGCGGAGAATGCGGAACTGATCCGTATCCGCCTGCCCCATGCCATGGGCTGCTATCCGACTCTCAGTGGCCACAAGAACCGCTTTGCCCTGCGCTTCCTGCCAACCCAGGAACAACCCATAGGCGATGTGCCCTTCCAGCTCGCCTGCTGCTAACGAAGGGATGGGAGCCAGGCTCCCGCCCTACGCCATTTATCTCTTGCCTGCGGAGGAATCCATGGTCACCAAGGTCAACTGCCCAAATTGCCAAACGCCAGTGGAATGGGGTCCACAGAGCCCGTTCCGCCCTTTCTGCAGCAAACGCTGCCAGCTGATCGATCTCGGCGAATGGGCCGACGAAGAGAAGCGGATCCCGGGAGAGATCAATCCGGACCTGTTGCCAGACCCGGATGCCGGAGAAGAGTGGCGCTGACTCCTCCCCGTGATAACAAAAAAGGGCCAATGGCCCTTTTTGTTATCAACATTTCGCTGCCGCATTCGTTGTCAGCTTTTAGCTACCAGGCCCTGTAGCCGAGCGACTATGGGGCCATTGGCATCAGGGAACTGGTAGTTATCCAGTTCGGCCAGGGGAACCCACAGACACTCCTGTCCCTCCTTGCCAAACGGCTCACCCCGAAAACGGGTCACCTTCCAGATATCCAGCAGCACCTGCTTCTCGGGATAGTCATGATGCAGCTCCATAAAGGGGGCGCAATCCTCGACCCGGATGCCTATCTCTTCCCAGAGCTCCCTGTCCAAGGCTGCCAGCAGATCCTCGCCAGCCTCGACCTTGCCCCCCGGGAACTCCCAGCGATCGCCCTGGTGGCTGCTTGAGGCGCGTTTGGCAATGAAGATGTCACCCCGCTCGTTCTCGATGACGCCAACCGCCACCCATATCCGCTTCTTCTGTTCCATCTTTGTCCTCAACCTAAACACGGTAACTTGGCGATCCAGGGGGCCAGACGCAGCGCCTGACGTTCCCCCTGCGCCGTAAACATATCCTGACCCACATGCTCGCTCCCCGCCGGGGCGGGCAATGGCCATGGCTGGGTCCCAGGGGGGCTGAAGCAGCGATCCTGGATGAGGCTGCT
The DNA here is from genome assembly GCF_051376105.1 of Aeromonas molluscorum. Lineage (NCBI taxonomy): Bacteria > Pseudomonadati > Pseudomonadota > Gammaproteobacteria > Aeromonadales > Aeromonadaceae > Aeromonas > Aeromonas molluscorum. Next base: position 1,920,650 of record NZ_JBPQCY010000001.1, read on the forward strand.
CTGGCGAAGATAGCGCCACAGACAGTCCCGCAGAAACCACTGATCGATGTTCGGCGTCTCCATGAGGCCGGGCTGATAAGCTCCGAGCAGGGGCGCCAGTGGTGGCAGCACCCCGGCCACGCCCCCCCACATGCCCGCCAGCACCAGGTCAGTGTGGCTCCACCAGTCACGCATGATATGAAACCAGCGCCCCGATGCAAGCCAGCCATCGACGGCGACGCGTTCGCGCACACTCGGTACCGAATCCACATCCCGCACCAGGAAGCGGCCAACCCATGGATCATTGGCCACCTGAAAACGCCAACACAGACGCTGACGCAGCGAGTGATCCGCAGGTTGCATACACAGCTCGGCACCATGGGCCTGCAGGCAGGCCAGCAGGTCCGCGGGCACACTCTCATCCACATAGAAACGCAGCTGCCAGCCGGGGTAGAGATAGGCGGCGGCCAGTACGTTGTCGAGCGCCCCTCTCAGGTAGCGGGGGTTTGCCCCCCACAGGGAAAAGGCAATGATGGAGTGCTTGCCGTCCTGGCTGGCCAGCCAAGCATCCGGCCCCTCTGCCGGCAGCACCCACCCCTCGACGGGTTGCCCGGCAGCCTCGTCTTTGAGGCACAGTGCTCTGGTCCCCGCCTGCGCCGCCTCGGCATGGCGTCCTAGCCTGGCGAGGGAGGTGCAAAGTCCATCCTGTGCCAGAGCGTCTGCCGGGTCACGGGCCGCCAACTCGGTCAGATGCGCCACCGCACGTTCATGCTGGCCCGAGCGCGACAGGCAGACGCAGAGATTGCGCAGCACTTCATCATTCTCGGGGGCGGCCTGATGCGCCAGCGCCAGTACTTGCGCGGCTGAGGCCGGATCGCCAGACAGAAAGAGGTAATAGGCAAACTGCAGTTGCAGGGGAACCGGCTTGAGCCGCTCCCCGTTCAGCAGGGCCAGCACCCGCTGGACGGCATCCTGCCGCCGCTCCTGCAGCCAGCTGGCATGCGCCTGCCCATCCCACCCCGTCGGCACCTTGCTCATCCTCAGCCCTCCTCCCTTATGCCCCTGAAATGAATGCACCGCCCGGAGGCGGTGCATTCACTAGCATAGCGCTATCAGGTCAACTGACCGTGGCAGTGCTTGTACTTCTTGCCGGATCCGCAGGGACAAGGATCGTTGCGGCCGATCTTCTGCTCGTCCCGCACGAAGGTTGTCTGTGCACTCGTCTCTTCGCCCTCGTCCGCCAGCTGATCGTCGGCAGTGGCGTGGGTGTAGGTGCGGGGAGCCGCTTCTGCCTGCTGGCGCTGCTGCTCTTCCATCACCTCGACATCCCGCTCCTGTACTTGGACCCGGCTCAATATGCTGACCACATCGCGCTTGAGGGTCTCCAGCATCTGGGTAAACAGATCGAAGGATTCGCGCTTGTACTCCTGCTTGGGGTTCTTCTGGGCATAACCGCGCAGATGAATGCCTTGACGCAGATGATCCATGGCGGCCAGATGCTCTTTCCAGAGGCCATCCAGAGTCTGCAGCATCACGGCTTTCTCGAAATTGCGCAGCACATCGACGCCGACCAGCTCTTCTTTGCGAGCATAGAGCTGGTTGGCTTCGTCCAGAATGCGCTCACGCAGCTTCTCTTCATACAGCTTGTCGTCATCGCGCAACCACTGCTGAATGGGCAGAACCAGGCCAAAATCGGCGGCCAGACGGATCTCTAGGCCGGGCACGTCCCACATCTCCTCCAGAGACTGAGGCGGAATGTATTCGTCAATCACGGCGCCATAGACGTCATCCCGGATGATGTGAATGGTCTCGGAGATATCGTTGGTTTCCAGCAGCTCGTTGCGCTGCTCGTAGACCACCTTGCGCTGATCATTGGCCACGTCATCGAATTCGAGCAAGTTCTTGCGGATGTCGAAGTTGCGACCCTCCACCTTGCGCTGGGCATTCTCGATGGCCTTGGTGACCCAAGGGTGTTCGATGGCCTCGCCCTCTTCCATGCCCAGCTTCTTCATCATGCCAGTGACACGGTCAGAGGCGAAGATACGCATCAGCTGATCTTCCATGGAGAGGTAGAAGCGGGAAGAACCCGGGTCCCCCTGACGACCGGAACGACCACGCAGCTGGTTGTCGATGCGGCGTGATTCGTGACGCTCGGTACCTATGATGTGCAGGCCACCTGCGGCCAGCACAGCATCGTGACGAACCTGCCAGGCGGCCTTGATTTCGCTGATCTGCGCGTCGCTCGGATTGTCAAGCTGGGCGATTTCGGCCTGCCAGTTGCCACCCAGCACGATGTCGGTACCCCGACCGGCCATGTTGGTGGCGATGGTGACGGCGCCGAGCTGGCCCGCCTGGGCGACGATCTCCGCCTCCATGGCATGGAACTTGGCGTTCAATACCTTGTGAGGGATCTCTTGCTTGGTCAGGATGCCGGAGAGCAGCTCCGAGTTCTCGATGGAGACAGTACCGACCAGTACCGGCTGGCCACGGGAGACGCAACCACGGATATCTTCGACGATGGCGTCGTACTTCTCCAGGGCGGTGAGATATACCAGATCGCCCATGTCTTTACGTACCATGGGGCGGTTGGTCGGGATGACCACAGTATCCAGGCCATAGATCTGCTGGAATTCGAAGGCCTCGGTATCCGCGGTCCCCGTCATGCCCGCCAGCTTGTCATAGAGGCGGAAGTAGTTCTGGAAGGTGATGGAGGCCAGGGTCTGGTTCTCGTTCTGGATCTTGACCCCTTCTTTTGCCTCGACCGCCTGGTGCAGGCCATCGGACCAGCGACGACCCGGCATGGTTCGACCGGTATGTTCATCGACGATGACGATTTCGTCTTTCTGCACGATGTAATCGACGTTGCGCTCGAACAGGGTGTGAGCACGCAGACCGGCATTGACGTGATGCAGCAGGCTGATGTTGGTGGCGGAGAACAAAGAGTCCTCCTCGGCCAGCAAGCCCTCTTTCTTGAGCAACTCTTCCACGAAGATCTGGCCGTTTTCGGTCAGCAGCGCTTGGCGGTTCTTCTCGTCGACCGTGTAGTGACCGTCACCGGTGTACTCTTCAGAGTCTTCTTTGTCCTGCTTGACCAGCAGCGGGATCAGTTTGTTGATCTGGATATACATGGCGGAGCTGTCCTCCGCCGGGCCCGAGATGATGAGTGGCGTACGCGCCTCATCAATCAACACCGAATCCACCTCATCCACCAGGGCATAGTTGAGAGGGCGCTGTACCCGCTGCTCTGGCGAGAACGCCATGTTGTCGCGCAGGTAGTCGAAACCGAATTCGTTGTTGGTACCGTAGGTGATGTCGGCGGCATAAGCATCACGCTTCTGGGACGCATCCATGCCCGGCACGTTGCAATCCACGGTCAGACCAAGGAAGGTGAACAGCGGGCGGTTCGCCTCGGCATCACGCTTGGCCAGATAATCGTTCACCGTCACCACGTGCACACCGTGACCCGCCAAGGCGTTCAGATAGGCAGGCAGGGTCGCGGTCAGGGTTTTACCTTCACCGGTTTTCATCTCGGCTATGCGGTTGGAGTTGAGTACCATGCCGCCGATCAGCTGGACGTCGAAGTGGCGCATGCCGAACACACGACGGGACGCTTCACGTACTGTGGCGAAGGCTTCCGGCAGCAACTGCTCCAGGGTCTCCCCCTGATCCAGGCGCTGACGGTACTCGGCCGTCTTGGCCTGCAACTCAGCATCAGACAAGGCCTCGAACTGAGGCTCCATTGCATTGATCTGTTTTACAATTTTGCGCAGGGCCTTGAGCGTTCTGTCGTTCCGGCTGCCGATAATCTTGGTAAGCAGTGTGCTAATCATGGGTACCAACTGTTTCTGGTTATAAGGTTCCGTCACTGGAACTGGAGAGAAAAAAACCTAACCCCGTCTGGCAGTAAGGAATTGACTGGGGTTGACCTGACGACCGTCTTTCAACACTTCATAATGCAAATGGACCCCGGTCGCGCGACCGGTGCGTCCCATCAGGGCTATCTGCTGACCCTGATCCACTAACGTACCCACCTCCACCAACAACTTGGCGTTGTGGGCATAGCGAGTCACCAGGCCATTACCATGATTAATCTCAATCATGTTGCCAAATTCAGGATGGCGACCCGCCCAGCTCACTATGCCGGGCCCGGTTGCCAATATGGGCGTGCCCGGCTTGCCGCGAAAATCGACGCCTTTGTGCATCTTGGCACGACCATTAAAGGGATCCACCCGGCCACCGAAGCCAGAGCTAATCCAGACCCGCTCCTGCTTGACCGGCGATCCGGAAATAAAGCCTGCGTCAGTGATATGGTGATTGAGCATGAAAGATTCAAGTACCGACAGCTGTTCTTCGCGACTACTGAGCTGTTTGCTGAGGTGAGCCATGGAGCTTTGCAGCTCGTCGAGGTTCACTTCCAGATCGGCATCATAGGAGGGGCCGCCCATGGGAGGCAGCTCTTTGAAGTTGAATTCGTCGGGATCGAGATCCGCCTGCTCGGTCAATCGCTCACCCAGGGCATTGAGCCTGCCAAGTTGGCCCTGCATGGTGCCGACCTGGGCAGCCAGCATGGCGAGTTGTTCGCGGGCCTGCTCGGTAGTTTGACTCGTCTGTTGCTGCTCTGCTTGAACCAGCGCCAGCTCGAGGGCAGCCATTTTTTGATGCCAGCTCTGCCATAGCAGGACAGACCCTAGCACCAGAATAGAAAGAAAGAGACCGCCGACCCAGGCCAGACGTTGTTTGGGGAAGTGCAGCTTGCGCCGCTGCTTGCCATTGAGGATCAGGGTAATGCTCATAGAAATTCAATCTGCTCGGTCGGGTGAGGCTAGTTGCCACCACGAAAATAAAACCGGGAGAGTATCGGTATCGGGATGTAAACAAGAATGACAGGACGCCGGCGCGGAGAGGTGACCGACGTCCTGTTGCACAACTATCAGGCTAGAACCAGACCGTTGTCGTAGTAAGCGATTGGCGATTTTTCGCCCTTACCCTCGAAGGTCACCAGTTCCCATGCTTCCTGCTGGGCCAGCAAGGCACGCAGCAACTTGTTGTTCAAGGCATGGCCCGTTTTGTAAGCGCGGAACTCGCCTATGATGCTGCGGTTACACATATAAAGGTCACCGATAGCATCCAGCATCTTGTGCTTGACGAACTCATCTTCGTAGCGCAGACCATCTTCGTTCAGCACCCGATAGTCATCCAGAACCACGGCATTCTCCAGGCTTCCGCCCAAGGCCAGATTCTGGGAACGCAGGTACTCGATGTCACGCATGAAGCCAAAGGTACGGGCACGGCTGATCTCTTTCACGAAAGAGGCGCCGGAGAAATCCAGTACGCAACGCTGATTGCGGCCTTCGAATACCGGGTGCTGGAAGTCGATCTCGAGATCCATCTTGAAGCCGTTGCGATAGGGGTGGAACTCCGCCCACTTGTCGCCGTCCTCAACCCGGATGCTCTTTTTGATCCGCACAAACTGCTTGGGCGCATTCTGTTCGCGGATGCCAACTTCCTGCAGCAGGTAGATGAAGGGGTGCGCACTGCCATCCATTACCGGGATCTCGGGTGCATCAACCTCGACATAAAGGTTGTCTATCCCCATCCCGGCCAAAGCGGCGGAGAGGTGTTCTATGGTGGAAACACGCACACCAGCTTCGTTGACCAACGCGGTACAGAGTACGGTATCGCGCACCTGGTCGGCATTTGCTGGCAATTCCACCACAGGATCCAGATCGGTACGCAAGTAAACGATCCCTGTGTTCACAGGTGCCGGACGGAACGTCATTGTGACTTTCCGACCCGAATGCAGGCCCACACCAGTGGCCTGGACACTCGTTTTCAAGGTTCTTTGTCTAATCATGGGCGTATCCACAGCTAAATTCCGGACCAGATGGTCGTTGACGGGCCATCTTAGCACATTCCTTAAACAACAAACAAACCAGCCCCGTTAGAGGCTTAGTCTGCCTGCTTGCGCAGGAAAGCCGGAATATCCAGATAATCAGGCTCACGACGAGCTTGTGGCTCGGCATTCACCGCCTTGGCCGGGGCCTCTTCCATCACGCGAGACTGCAGGGCTTCGCTGATCAGGGGCTGACGGGCCGGACGCTCTTGTACCATGTTGTTTTTGACTAGGGTGATGTCGCTCTTGCGATCTGCGCCTATACCGGTCGCAACCACGGTCACCCGCAGCTCGTCTTGCATCTCCGGGTCAATAACGGTACCCACCACCACGGTGGCATTCTCGGAGGCGAAGGCCTTGACCGCGTTACCCACGGTTTCGAACTCTTCGATGGTCATGTCCATGCCGGCGGTGATGTTGACCAGGATGCCACGGGCACCGGCCAGATCCACGTCTTCCAACAGCGGGCTGGAGATGGCTTTCTCGGCAGCTTCTTCGGCACGGTCATCACCGGAGGCAGAACCAGTACCCATCATGGCGGTACCCATCTCGCGCATCACGGTACGCACATCCGCGAAGTCGACGTTGATGAGGCCCGGACGGGTGATCAGCTCGGCGATGCCCTGTACGGCACCCAGCAGCACATCGTTGGCCGCCTTGAAGGCGTCCAGCAGGGAGATGCCACGACCCAGTACCTTCAACAACTTGTCGTTGGGGATGGTGATCAGGGAGTCGACATTCTTGGAAAGCTCTTCGATGCCGTGGGCGGCAAAGCCCATCCGCTTCTTGCCTTCAAACGAGAATGGCTTGGTTACCACGGCGACGGTCAAAATGCCCATCTCGCGGGCCACTTCGGCCACGACGGGAGCGGCACCGGTACCGGTACCACCGCCCATGCCAGCCGCGATGAACACCATGTCGGAACCGGTCAGCAGCTCACGCAGCGCTTCGCGGTCTTCCAGGGCAGCTTCACGACCCACATCCGGACTGGCACCTGCGCCCAATCCCTTGGTGATACCACTACCGATCTGCAATGTGGTGTTGGCACTGGAGTTGCGCAGTGCCTGGGCGTCGGTGTTGATCGTGATGAACTCAACACCTTCGATGTTTTGACGAACCATGTGCTCGACTGCGTTGCCGCCGCCGCCACCCACGCCTATCACCTTGATGACAGCTTCGTCCGTGTGGCTATCCATAAATTCAAACATGTTGTCTCTCCGCTTTATTTGCCTGACTCAGCAAAATCTTTTAGAACTCGCCACGCAACCAGTTGCTGACCCGTTTGACCAGCCCACCGACGCTTGCTTTGGCGGTATAATCGTTGCTACTGCCTGTGGATTGATGGGTACGGCCGTATTGCAGCAACCCGACCGCGGTCGAGTAGACTGGTGCCTGCACGTAATCGCTCAATCCGCGCACATTCATGGGTTCCCCGACCCGGACCTGACACTGGAATACCTGCTCTGCGCACTCCACTATGCCTTCGATCTGGGCCGCACCACCGGTCAGTACCAAACCGGCGGCCAGCTGATGCTTGACCCCCTGCTGTTTCAATTCGCTTTGTACCTTCACCAGCTCGTCATTGATCATGGAGAGCAGCTCGGTGTAGCGCGGCTCTATCACCTCGGCCAGGGTCTGTCGTTGCAGACTGCGGGCCGGGCGTCCACCGACGCTGGGCACTTCAATATTGTCTTCCTTGCTGACCAGGCGGCCCAGGGCGCAGCCGTAGCGCACCTTGATAGCCTCGGCATCCAGCGGCGGCGTGCCGAAGGCATAGGCGATATCGCTGGTGACAGTGCTGCCGGCGTAAGGGATCACCTTGGTATGGCGCAGGGCGCCGCCGGTAAACAGCGACATGTCCATGGTGCCACCACCGATATCGACCACACAGACGCCCAGTTCTTTCTCGTCTTCGGTCAAGACGGCATAGCTGGACGCCAACGCCGAGAAGATCAGTTGATCGACTTTCAGTCCCACCTTTTCGACACACTTCTCGATATTGCGAGCCATGTCGTTGTGGCAGGTGATCAGGTGCACCTTGGCGGCCATCCGCACACCGGACAGACCAACCGGGTTCTTGATGCCCTCCTGGTAGTCGATGGCAAACTCCTGGGGCAGCACGTGCAGCACCCTTAGTTCATCAGACAGACGCACCGACTTGGCGGTGTGGATGACGTTATCCACGTCCTCCTGGGTCACTTCCTCGTCGGAGATGGGCACCATGCCAGTCTCGTTACGGCAATCAATGTGCTTGCCAGACAAGCCCAGATAGACGGAGCTAATCTGGCAGTCGGCCATCATCTCGGCCTCTTCCACCGCACGGCGCAGGGATTTGACCACGGAATCCAGATCGTTGACCCCGCCCTTGTCCATGCCACGAGAGGTATGGCTGCCCATGCCGATGACATTGAGTTCACCGTCCGGCAGCACTTCGCCCACCAGAACCGCCACCTTGGTGGTGCCGATATCCAGCCCGACAATCAGATTTCTATCTGCGGTTTTGGTCATGCGCTTTCTCTTCGTTCTTCTTCCAGCCAACCGCCATCCCGGTGTCGTATCGAAGATCCACATAAGCCACTTGCTCACGGGGTTCGATGATCGGGAAGACATCGATAAATCTCTGTAGACGGAGCGCCATATCCGAACGCCCCACAAACAGTTGAATATTGTTATCCAGCGTCAGTTCCCAGCCGTAACGTGGGGTCAGATTGACCGCACTGAGCTTGTAACCTCGCTCTGCCAGCTGCGCCTCAAATTGGCGGCTGTTCTCCAGCACCTTGGCAGCCTGGTCATCAGGGCCTGACAGTTGCATCAAGGGGCTCTTCACCCGATTTGGTGCACTGAACACCTCACCCTTGGCATTGACGAAACGGCTGCCATTCCAGCGAGCCGCCACCTTCTGCTCTGTGAGGTAGACCTTGATCTTGTCGGGCCACTTCTTGCGTACCGACACCTGGGCGACCCAAGGCAACGCCGTCAGGCGCGCCTGCAGTGCATTCACATCCATCTCGAAGAAGTTGCGTGGCGCATCGCCATCCAGCACGGCACTGCGCAACTCCTCCGCCTTGATATATTGGTGTTGCCCCTGTACCAGCAAGGCACTGATGGGCAACCGGTTGGCATCTGTCAGCCAATCCTTTACGTCCAGCGCACTCTGGTAGAGACCCACCATCACCAGGAGGAAAAATGCCACCCCGATGATGAAGCCACCCTTGGTGCGCCCTTGTGCCCTTGCCTCCACCCGTCATATCCCCGTAAAACGTGACCAGACCGCCTGCCGGGCCGGGTGCGCCATTATATAGGCCCCGGCTTGGCGGTCAAAATACTCATTAGGCCCTCAGGCGCCGGATTTCATGCTCTCTATGCTCAATTTCATCTCGCCGAGACGTCGGGCCAACGCCCCCACGTTGCCAGCCCCCTGGGTCAGCACCAGATCCCCCTCACCGATGAGATCCGCCAGCACGGCCGGCACATCATCCGGCGTGGCGACAAAAACCGGCTCCAGGCTGCCACGGGAACGGATGGAACGGCACAGGGCGCGACCATCGGCCCCCGGGATCGCCTCTTCACCGGCGGCGTAGACCTCCAGCATCACCAAGACGTCCACCTTGGAGAGCACATCAGCAAAATCTTCATAGAGATCGCGAGTACGGCTGTAACGGTGAGGCTGGAACACCATCACCAGCCGCTTCTCGGGCCAGCCGGCCCGCGCGGCATTGATGGTGACCTTCACTTCGCTCGGGTGATGGCCATAGTCGTCCACCAGCATGGCCTTGCCACGCCCGGTCTCAAATTCGCCATACTGCTGGAAGCGGCGCCCCACCCCTTCGAACTTGGACAGGGCATTGATGATGGCCTCATCACTGACACCATCTTCGGTCGCAACCGCGATTGCGGCAGCGGCATTGAGTGCATTGTGCACACCCGGCAGGTTCAGGGCGACCTGCAGCTCACCGGCATCTTTACGGCGTACGCGGAAGCTGCTGCGATGAGTGGTTTGCATGAAGTCCAGCACCTGCACATCGGCATCGTCACTCAAACCATACGTCAGGGTCGGACGTGCTATCTCAGGCAGCATGCCACGGACAACGGGATCGTCAACACATACCACAGCCAAACCGTAAAAAGGCAGGTTATGGAGGAATTCGATGAAGGTTGCTTTCAACTTGGAGAAGTCGCCGCCATAGGTGTCCATGTGATCCGCTTCGATGTTGGTCACGATGGATACCATGGGTTGCAGATGCAGGAAGGAGGCATCGCTCTCATCCGCTTCCGCTATCAGATAGCGGCTGCTCCCCAGACGGGCATTGGTACCGGCACTATTGAGCAGACCACCGATGACGAAGGTGGGATCTCGGTCCGCCTCGGCATAGATGCTGGCCACCAGACTGGTGGTCGTGGTCTTGCCATGGGTGCCAGCAATGGCGATGCCATGGCGAAAACGCATCAGCTCGGCCAGCATCTCGGCACGGCGTACCACGGGGATGCGCTGTTCGCGGGCAGCCAGCAACTCGGGGTTGTCGGTATGGATGGCAGTTGAGACTACCACCACGCTGGCACCATCTACATGCTCGGCACTGTGACCAACAAAGATCTGGGCGCCCAGGCTGGCGAGACGCTCGGTCACGGCATTGGTGGCCAAGTCAGAGCCGGAGACCTGATAGCCTTCGTTGGCCAGCACCTCGGCAATGCCCCCCATGCCCGCACCACCTATTCCGATAAAGTGGATGCGACGCACGCGGCGCATTTCGGGGATCACGGTACGCAGTTTTGCCAGTTCAACCTTGTTCATAATTCTCTCTTAACTCTGCCGCCAGTCCCGTGCACTCATCTGCAACACGCTCTGCGGCCTCAATACATTGAGGGGTAAGACTGCATGGCTTGGCCTGTGCAATCTTGATCAGCATGCTTTCTCACTCTGTCCAGTTGCGAGCCGCTTGCACTCATCGGCAACCCGCTCTGCGGCATCGATAATGGCGACGCGCCGCGCCGCCTTGGCCATGTTCAACAGGATTTCCCTGCGCCCGGCCAGCCAGCTGAGGCGGGCACCCAGGGTAGCGGGGCTCAGCTCTGTCTGGGGCAGGAATTCGGCTGCACCGCCATCGACCAGGGTCAGGGCATTGCGGGTCTGGTGATCGTCCACCGCATGAGGCAGTGGCACAAAGATGGCGGCCACACCGGCGGCGGCCACTTCGGAGACGGTCAGGGCCCCCGCGCGACACACCACCAGATCGGCCCAGGCATAGGCATCGGCCATCTCCTTGATAAAGTCGCTCACCTCCGCCGCCTGGCCCAGGGCGGCATAAGCATTGGCCACGGCATCCCGGTTCCCCTTGCCGGTCTGGTGACGCACCTCGATGGGCACCCCGGCGGCGGCGACCGCGGCAGGGACCTGTTCGTTAAGCACTTTGGCACCCAGGCTGCCACCAATGATGAGCAGATGAAGAGGGGCAGGCTGAGTGCTGATCCGATTGGCCGGTTCCGGCAACGCCACCACTTCCGAACGCACTGGATTACCGACCACTGCGGTGCGGCTGCTGGGAGCAAACGCGCCAGGGAAAGCCATCAACACCCGCTTGGCGAGGCGTGCCAATAGCTTGTTGGTCATGCCGGCTGCGGCGTTTTGTTCATGAAGCAGCAGAGGAATACCGGACAGCCAGGCCGCCACGCCGCCCGGTCCCGAGGCGAAGCCCCCCATGCCGAGTACCACATCGGGTTTGATCTCTTTCAGTACCTGGCGAGCCTGCAGTATGGATTTGACGATGCGGTAAGGGGCGGCCAGCAAACGCTTGATGCCATTGCCACGCACCCCCTGAATGTCGATGAAGGAGATGGGGTAGCCATGAGCAGGCACCAGCTCGGCCTCCATGCGATCCGCCGTGCCGAGCCAATGTATGGTCCAGCCCTGGGCCTTGAGCCGGTCAGCGACCGCCAAGCCGGGGAACACATGGCCACCGGTACCACCGGCCATCACCAACAACGTCTTGCTACTCACGCAACCTCCCGCACACGCGCCTGGGCACTGGCCTGGCGCAATTCGAAATCGATCCGGATCAACATGCTCACCGCGACCGTCATGATGATGAGACTCGAGCCGCCATAGCTGACTAGCGGCAGGGTCAGCCCCTTGGTCGGCATCATGCCGCTGGCGGCCCCGACGTTGACGAAGGTCTGAAAACTGAACCAGATGCCGATACCGATGGCGAGATAGCCCTCGTAGAGCTTGTCGGCCACCAGCGCCTGATGGCCCAGCTTGAGCGCTTTGTACGCCAGGGCGAAGATGAGCAGCAGGGCACCGAGCACGCCGAGATAACCGAGCTCCTCCCCCAGGATGGCGAACACGAAGTCGGTGTGGGCCTCCGGCAGGTATTCCATCTTCTGGATGGAGTTGCCGAGCCCCTCGCCAAGCCAGCTACCACGACCAAACGCCATCAACGACTGGGTCAGCTGATAACCACTGCCGAAGGGATCGGCCCAGGGGTCAAGGAAGGAGGTTACCCGCCGCATCCGATAAGGCTCGGCGATGATCAGGGTCACCACGGCACTGACGCCGACCAAAATGAGGGCGATAAACTGACCCATACGGGCCCCAGCCAGGAACAACATGCCCAGGGATGTCACAAACATCACCACCACAGAGCCCAGATCCGGCTGGGCCAGCAGCAATACGGCCACCAGGAAGAGCACGGCCATCGGTTTCATAAAGCCGATGAGGCGCTCGCGCACCTCGTTCTGACGGCGCACCAGATAACCCGCCAGATAGACAAACAGGGCCAGCTTGCCAAATTCCGCCGGTTGCAGGTTGAACGGGCCCAGGGGCAACCAACGGACTGAGCCGTTGACACTGCGCCCCACCAGCAATACCAGCACTAGCATCAGGATGGCAAGCAGCAGCATGGGACCATTGTATTGCTGCCAGCGTGCCATGGGCACCTGCAGGACAAACCAGGAGATACCGATCGCCATCACCAGAAACAGGCCGTGACGCTTCACAAACATGAAGGGATCGTTGGCCAGCGCAATCCCTTCCGGGATGGAGGCCGAGGCCACGATGACCAGTCCCACCGCCATCAGGGAGAACCCCAGTACCACCAACTGGCGATCGTAGAGCGCACCGGGCCGGGCCGGAAGCAGGATCCGTTGCAGGAAAGCCAGGGTTGCGCGCAGGGCGTTCATAGGGGCATCACCCGTTCAGCGGTAAGGCGATCACCGCGAACGTCGAAGGATGTGAAGAGGTTAAGCCCGTCCAGGCTGGCAAGGGGCGCGTTCATAGCATCAGTACCAGTTCGGTGAAGCGATCGCCCCGTGCTTCGAAGGATTTGAACTGATCCAGACTGGCGCAGGCCGGGGCCAGCAGCACCCAGTCGCCAGGTTTGGCATCGGCTGCGGCCTTGGCGACGGCGGCCTCAAGGTCAGCGACCCGCTCCGTCTGTTCACCCAGCGCCAGCAGTATGTCGGCATCCTGACCAAAGCAGTACATCTTGTCTATCTGGCTGCCGAGCAGGTCTTGCACCGGGCCAAAATCCTGGCCCTTGCCCTGGCCACCGGCCAGCAGCAGCAGGCGACCCTTGACCGACTCGCGCACGCCAGCCACCGCGGCCAGGGTCGCGCCCACGTTGGTGGCCTTGGAATCATTTATCCAGCGTACTCCCCCGACCTCACGCACGAAGCGGGCGCGGTGGGGCAGGCCTTCAAAACGCCGCAGCACGGCCAGTTGCGGCTCACGGGGAATACCCACCGCATCGCACAGGGCCATGGCGGCCAGGGCATTGGCCTGGTTATGGGCACCGACGATCTTCATCTCGTCCACGGGCAGCAGCGGCTCGCCATGCAGGCTCAGCCACAAGCGCCCCTCGCACAGGGTGCGGCCATAACTCTTGTCATCCAGACCAAAACTCTGCCATAGCTCGCCCACGTCGGGCAGCGTCAGGGCATCATCCCGATTGACCAGAATGTGTTGTGAGTGCTGATGGATCTCTTGCTTGGCGGCGCGGTAATCGGCCATGCCCGTGTAGCGATCCATGTGATCTTCCGAGAGGTTCAGCACCACGGAGGCGACGGCCCGCAGACTGTGAGTCGTTTCCAGCTGGAAGCTGGAGAGCTCCAGCACACAAAGATCCATCGGCTGCTTGAGCAAGGTCAGCGCAGGGGTGCCTATGTTGCCCCCCACGCCAACCTTGAGGCCCGCTTCGGCAATCATCTCACCCACGAGGGTGGTGACTGTGCTCTTGCCGTTGGAGCCGGTGATGGCGATGACGGGGGCTTGGGTCTCGCGCACGAACAACTCGATGTCGCCGACTATGTCCACACCCTGCTCGGCGGCAGCCCTGAGCTCGGGCGTCGCCAGGGCGATGCCAGGGCTTGCCACTATCAGATGCGCCTGGGTGAGCAAGGCCTCATCCAGGCCCTCAATGAGTTCAACCCTGGCCGGGAGCTGATCCTGACCAGGGGGATTGCGACGGGTATCCATCACCAGGGGAGTTACACCACGGCCGAGGAAATAATCGACACAAGAGAGACCGGTTTTCCCCAGACCCAGGATGATGACCATGATTAACGCACCTTCAGGGTGGCGAGACCCAGCAGCACCAGCATCAGAGTGATGATCCAGAAGCGCACTATGACGCGCGGCTCGGGCCAGCCCTTCTTCTCGTAGTGGTGATGAATGGGCGCCATGCGGAAGATGCGTACCCCACGCAGCTTGTAGGAACCGACCTGCAGGATCACCGAGACGGTCTCCATCACGAAGACGCCTCCCATGATCACCAGCAGAAACTCCTGGCGCACCAGTACGGCTATGGTACCCAGGGCGCCGCCCAGGGCCAGTGAGCCCACATCCCCCATGAAGACCTGGGCCGGATAGGTATTGAACCAGAGGAAGCCCAGACCCGCCCCTACGATGGCGGTACACACAATCACCAGCTCGGAGGCATAGGGCACATAAGGGATGTGCAGGTAGCTGGCAAAGTTGACGTTGCCGGTCGCCCAGGCGATCAAGGCAAAGCCCCCAGCCACCATCACGGTCGGCATGATAGCCAGACCATCCAGACCATCGGTCAGGTTGACCGCGTTGGAGGTGCCGACGATGACGAAATAGGTCAGCACGATGAACATCAGGCCGAGCTGGGGCATCACATCCTTGAGGAAGGGCACCACCAGCTGGGTCTGGCCGTCATGGGTCGCCGTGGCATAGAGGAAGATCGCCACCGCCAGGGCGACCGCCGACTGCCAGAAGTACTTCCAGCGGGCGATCAGGCCGTCGGTATTCTTGCGCACCACCTTGAGGTAGTCATCGGCAAAGCCGATGGCACCATAGGCGCCCAGCACGAATAGCACCAGCCAGACATAAGGATTGTCGAGACGGCACCAGAGCAGCACGGAGATGAAGATGGCGGCAATGATCATCAGCCCGCCCATGGTCGGGGTACCCTTCTTACTCAGATGGGATTCCGGACCGTCGTTGCGGATCACTTGGCCGAATTTCATGATTTGCAGGCGACGGATGAGGCGCGGCCCCATCCAGAGCGCCACAGTCAGACCGGTGATGATCGACAAGATGGCACGCAGCGTCAGGTAGGAGAAGACGTTGAAGAAGGTGAAGTGCGGGGTGAGTAATTCCGCCAGCCAGACTAGCATGAGGCTTGCTCCTGATGGTCGGCGACCATGTTGACTATCTCTTCCATGCGCGAACCACGCGCCCCTTTCACCAGAATCGAGATGGTTTGCTCTGTGTTTATCATCTGTGCCAGCGCGTCATACAAGGACGCCTTGTTGTCAAAATGTCGGCCGCCCGCAGCATCCGCGGTGTGGCGGCTCTGTTCACCCACTGTCAGCACGGCGTCGAGGCCGCGTTCGCGGGCGTGGCGTCCAACCCGGGCATGTTGCGCGGCAGACTCCTCGCCCAACTCTTTCATGTCACCAAACACCAGCACCTTGTAGCCACCCATGGCGGTCAGGGCATCGATGCCGGCCAGTACGGACTCAACACTGGCGTTGTAAGTGTCATCAATCAGGGTCAGGTCACCCCAGCGCCGCACGCAGAAGCGGCCCTTGACCGGCGCCATCTGCTCCAGCCCCGCCTTGACCGAGGCAAGCGACGCCCCCAGTGCCAGGCAGCCAGCGGCGGCGGCCAGGGCATTGGCCACGTTGTGGCGACCGGGAATGGCCAGGGTCAGGGTCAACTCTCCCTGCGGGGTCACTAGCACGAATTCGGCGCAGCCCTGCCCGTTGAGCGTTATGTCACGGGCATGGAAGGGCTGGCTCTGATCTTCGAGGGAGAAGGCGCACCGAATGCCCCGTTCCCGCCACTGGGGCCAGAACTCGTTGTCGGCATTGACGATGGCGGTACCACCCTCGCCCAGACCTTCGAAGATCTCGCTCTTGGCATGGAACACCCCTTCCAGAGAGCCAAAACCTTCCAGATGAGCCGCCGCCACGTTGTTGATGATGGCGGCATCGGGCCGGGCCAGGGAGGTGGTCCAGGCGATCTCCCCCGGGTGGTTGGCACCCAGCTCCATCACCGCAAACTGGTGCTGCGCCTCGAGGCGCAGCAGGGTGAGCGGTACGCCCACTTCGTTGTTGAAGTTGCCAGCGGTGGCCAGCACCTCGCCTTCATGGCGCAGTATGGCGGTCGCCATCTCTTTCACCGTGGTCTTGCCGCAACTGCCGGTGATGGCCAGCACCTTGGGATTGACGCGCTCGCGCACCAGTCGACCGAGCAGACCCAACCCCTTGAGGCTGTTTGTCACTATCAACTGGGGAATGGCCAGGGGCAGCTCGCGCTCAACCAGCAAGGCGCTGGCACCTGCCGCCATGGCTTGCTCACAAAAATCGTGGGCGTCGAAACGCTCACCGCGCAAGGCAACGAAAAGTGCGCCCGGACCCAGGGTACGGGTATCCGTGCTGATCGCGGTGATCTCTGCGTCCTCACCCAGTAACCGGGCATCGAGTGCCTGCGCCAGTTCGGCAAGCCTGAGGGTCATCATGTGAATGACTCCAATAAAGTGTGCAAGGCGGCCGCGACGGTCTCCCGATCGCTGTAGTGCCGCTTGTCGGTACCAATGATCTGATAATCCTCGTGCCCCTTACCGGCCACCAGGATGATGTCCTCTTTGCTCGCCTGCGCCAACGCGACTTCGATGGCCTTGACCCTGTCGTGCTCTATGGTCACGGCGTCAGGATCGGCAAGACCCGCCACCATGTCAGTCATGATGCGGGCCGGCGATTCGGTACGGGGATTATCATCGGTCAGGATCACGCAATCCGCATGTTGCTCTGCCATGGCAGCCATCATGGGACGCTTGCCGCTGTCTCTGTCACCGCCGCAACCGACGATGCACCACAGACGACCCTCGCAGTGCACCCGCAGGGCCTGCAATGCCTTCTCCAGCGCATCCGGGGTATGGGCATAATCGACCACGGCAAGCGGCACCTGACCACCACCGAAGCACTCCATGCGCCCCGTGACTCCCTGCAAGCGGGGAGCGGTCACCAGCAGCTGCTCGAGCTCATGGCCGAGCACCAGCATGACCCCCATGGCGGCCAGCACATTGCTGACGTTGAAGCGGCCGAGCAAGGGGGCGGATAATACACCATTCCCCCAGCTGGAGTTAATGGCAGAACTGAATCCCTGCTGATGAAATTGGGGATCCTGCGCCGTCAACTGTCGCCCTGGATGATTTTCAATCGGGCCATTGGTGCCAAAGGCCACCGCCTGGGGATACAGGTTCAACCATTCGCGCCCGAGCGGGTCATCATGATTGATGACGGCATTCGCTGCGTCGACCTGCTTGAGCAGCAGCGCCTTGGCCTCGCCATAGGCGGCCATGGTGCCGTGATAGTCGAGGTGATCCCGACTCAGATTAGTGAAAACAGTGGCGGCAAAATGCAGGTCGGCGACCCTGTGCTGAATCAGACCGTGGCTGGAGACCTCCATGGCAACCAGACTGGCGCCTTTATCCCGCAAGGCCGCCAGATTGGCCTGCACCTCGAGGGCGCTGCCGGTGGTGTTGGCAGCTTCAATCAGCTCACCAAACAGACCATTGCCTATGGTGCCCATGACGGCGGCCTTGCCGCCCCGCTCGCTGGCCAACAGACTATGCCAGTTGGCGACCAGCAGGGCGGTGGTGCTCTTGCCATTGGTGCCAGTGATGCCGATCAAATCCAGCACCGCCGCCGGCTCGCCGAAGAAATGCCCGGCCAGACCCGATAGCCTGGCGGGCAGATCGCGAATACCGATGCACGGCACATCCAGCGCAGGCGGTGAGAACTCCCCATCCTCCTCAAACAGCACGGCGCTCGCCCCCTGGGCAACCGCATTCTCGATAAACTGCCTGCCGTCGACCTGATGGCCCTTGAGCGCCACGAACAGACAGCCGGGCCCCGCCCGTCGGCTATCGAGTTGCATGTCGGTCAGAGGGAGCGCCTGGGCTGCAATGCCAAGGGGGCGCACAAGTGCATCAAGTGTGAGGGACAACGGCGGCCTCCATCTGGGCGAGCGAAGGGGGCGGCGCATTGGGCACCGCATCGGGACGAATGTTGTAGAGCTGCAGTACGCCGCCCATGGCTTCGGCGAAGGGCGGCGTCGCGACGGCGCCGCCGTAATAGGCGCTCCCCTTGGGCTCGTTGATCACCACCACCATCACGAAGCGGGGATCGCTAGCCGGCGCGAAGCCGGCGAACCAGCCCATGTAGTCCTTGCCATAGCCACCGGCGACCGCCACCTTGGCGGTACCACTCTTGCCGCCGATGCGGTAGCCGGGCACCTTGGCCTTGGGGATGGCATTGTCGACCACGAACTCCAGCGCCTGCATCATGGCCTTGGCGTTGTTGTGATCGATGACCTGCTCTCCCCTGGGTGCCTTGTCCAGCTTGATGGTGGAGATGGGCACCCGTTTGCCCTGATTGGCCAGGGTGGCGTAAGCGGAAGCCAGTTGTAGCGGCGTCACCCGCAGGCCATAACCGAACGACAGGGTGGCACGCTCGATATCGGACCAGCGCCGGCGCTGGGGCAACATCCCCAGACTCTCCCCGATCAGGCCACTGCCGGTGTCATTGCCAAGGCCGAACAGGCTGAGGGTATTGATCATCTCCTGAGCCGGCATGCGCAGGGCGATGCGCGACATGCCGATGTTGGAGGAGTAACGCAGTATGTCGAACAGGTTGTTGGCGCTGTGGATGCTGACATCCCGGATCTGCTTGGCGCCAATGTAGAGTGGGCCACCCTGGATGTGATCCTTCCAGCTCGTCACTCCGGCCTGCAGGGCGCTGAGCAGGATCAGCGGCTTGATGGTGGAGCCCGGTTCATAGGTATCGGTCACGACCCGGTTGCGCACCCGGAAGCTCTGATACTGACCGCGGTTGTTCGGGTTGTAGGAGGGCGTGTTGACCATGGCCAGCACCTCGCCGGTCTTGACGTCCAGCATGACCAAAGATCCAGATGTAGCCTTGTTCTCGTCAGTGGCGCGCTTGAGGGCGCGGTATGCCAGCGCCTGCACCCGCTGATCGATGCTCAGGGTCAGGTTGTTGGCATTCTTGCCCTCCTTGACCACGCCGAGCCGCTCTATGACCCGGCCCTGGCGATCCTTGCGTACCCGCTGCTCGCCTGCGGTTGCCGTCAGCCACTGGTCGTAACTGCGCTCTATGCCTTCGATGCCGTGACCGTCAATGTTGGTCACCCCGACCAGATGAGAGCTGATCTCTCCTGTGGGATAAAAACGGCGAGATTCGGGACGCAGGAAGACGCCTCCCAGCTTGAGACCCTTGATGTACTCGGCCACCGCTGGTGTCACCTGACGCTGCAAGTAAACAAAACGCTTCTTGGGATTGGAGATACGGCGCTTGAGCACATCGATGTCGACCTTCAGCACGGCGGAGAGTGCCAGCCAGGCCCGTTCGTTATGGATGGAGCCGGATTCGTATACCGTCTTGGGATCGGCCCAGACTGCCTCAACCGGCACGGACACTGCTAGCTGCTCGCCGTTGCGATCCGTGATCATGCCGCGCACCGCCTGGGTGGAGGTGGTGCGCAGGGAGCGCATGTCTCCCTCCTGACGCAGCCGGTCCGGGTTAATCACCTGGATCCAGGCCAGACGCAAGATCAGCCCGACAAACGCGATCCCGATGAAGAACACCAGGGTGCGAAAACGCCACGGATAGAGTGACGGGGCTTTGGCCTGCGCCTTGGCTGGCGTCTTGCGTTTCATGGTTGGTTAATTACCTTCTCAGTGGTCACCAATGGGCGAGCCATCTGTAACTTGTCCATGGCCAGAGCCGCCACGCGGGAGTGCTCGGCCAGGGTGCCCTGCTCCAGCAGCAGGTGACGCCATTCAATATTGAGCCTGTCTTCCTCGGCCATGAGATCGTTCTGGGTCGACGTCATGACCCGAGTCATGTTGGTCACCAGGATCACCGCAAAGGAGGTCAGCAGCACGGCAACCGCCAACGCTATCTGCAACTTGTGACGCCAGAGGTCCTGGACTATCTCCTTGCCGAGGTGAACGCGGGGCTCGCTCATGATTTAATCCGCCAGCCGCTGGGCAACCCGCAGCACAGAGCTGCGTGAACGGCTGTTTTCGCTGACTTCATGGTCAGACGGCTTGAGTGCCTTGCCAACCGACTTCAACTTGCGACCACCGGCCAGTTGGGACTCGGTCAGGGGGATGCCACGGGGAACTTCCGGACCCTTCTCATGTTTGCGGATGAAGTGCTTCACGAGGCGATCTTCTAGCGAGTGGAAACTGATGACCGACAGACGGCCTTCCGGGGCCAGCGCCTGCAAGGCACCATCGAGGGCCGTCTCTATCTCATCCAACTCACTGTTGATATAGATGCGGATCGCCTGGAAACTGCGGGTGGCGGCGTGCTTGCCCTTCTCTTTGCTCGGGTTGACCCTGGCAATCATCTCCGCCAGTGGGCGGGTGCGCACATAGGGTTCGGTGGCGCGATCGTGCACTATGGCGCGGGCTATCTTCTTGGCGAAACGCTCTTCACCGAAGGTCTTCAATACCCAGGCGATGTCATCGACATCCGCCTTGGCCAGCCACTGCGCAGCGCTCTGCCCCGAGGTGGGGTCCATGCGCATGTCGAGGGGGCCGTCTTTCATGAAACTAAAGCCCCGCTCTGCATCGTCAAGCTGGGGGGAAGAGACTCCCAGATCCAGCAGGAAGCCGTTGACCTTGCCGAGCAGACCGCGCTCGTTGAGATAGTCGGTGATACCGGAGAAGGGGCCATGGACTATCTCGAAGCGGGTGTCCTGGATCTTGGCGGCTTCGGCAATGGCCTGAGGATCGCGGTCGATGGCAATCAAGCGGCCATGGGGGCCGAGCTTTTCCAAGATGAGACGGGAATGACCGCCACGGCCAAAGGTGCCGTCGACGTAGATGCCGTCCGGCTGGATGGCCAGACCTTCGACGGCTTCGTGCAACAGCACTGTGATGTGTTCAGCGGCTTGGCTCATTTATAGCGAGAAATCCTGTAAACGATCCGAACCTGCCCAGTCATCCTCGGGCAGGCTCGCGATATCGGTATCTATCTGATGTTGCCAGCGGGATTCGTCCCACAACTCAAACTTGTTGAGCTGACCCACCAGCATGATTTTTTTATCCAGCCCGGCATGACTGCGCAGTGGCTGGGAGAGCAAAAGACGGCCATTGCCGTCCAGTTCACATTCGGTCGCATGGCCAAGCAATAAACGCTGCAGACGGCGCTGTGCCGGATCCATGCTGGAGAGTGTCTTCAGCTTGCGCTCTATCTCCTCCCATTCGTGCAGGGGGTAGAGCAGCAGGCAGGGGTGGGCAATATCGATGGTACAGACCAGCTGGCCGTCGCATTCGTCGCGCAGCCAATCACGGTATTTGGTCGGAATCGCCAGTCGCCCTTTGACATCCAGGCTGATGGCGTGAGCACCACGCAACAAATTAGCCATCCCCAATGAATAAATGGTGGGTCTCTGCCCAGAAAAACCACTTTGATCCACTTTTCTCCACTGTGAAGTTTAAGGACGAGTAAAGTGCTTTTCAAGCAAGGATCCTTGCGGCGGGGAACATATTGACGCAGCACTTGGCGAGGGCAGATTAAGTGAGTTGATTTTCCACAAGTTATTTGCTGTAAAAATAAGCAGAATAATATTCCTGCTGAAGCAGCGCCCTTATCTCCAACAACGTCTTGCGGAGACACAGCCCGTTATTCGCTGGGTCGGAGCAACAGGTTCACGAACGCAAACTGCCGCCCTTGCTTGCCTTTGTTCCTTTACTGGAAAGCAGTTACCGATTGGATGTGGTCTCTTCTGCTGGCGCCGCAGGCCCCTGGCAGCTGATGCCAGATACCGCCACCCGATTTGCCGTTCCCATCACCAGCGAATTTGATGGCCGCTATTCACTGCCATTGGCGACAGAGGCTGCCCTTTCCTATCTCGGCATGGCTGTATCGCTTCTTTGGCAATGACTGGCTGCTTGCTTTGGCCGCCTACAACGCAGGAGAAGGGCGGGTACTCAATGCGGTTTTAAAAGCGGGGACACGTATATATGGGAACTGGAGCTTCCGACTGAAACACGCTTTTATGTCGCGCGCTTTCATCGCCCTGGCCAGTTGCTGGATATGGCTGACAGCTATCAGTTTCAACTTCCGCCATGGCACAGCGGCAATGACTTGCAAATATTCCGTCATCCGAACGGCTGCTCACTGCCCGCGTGGGCTCAGGCAAAAGGCGTATCAATGAATGACGCCAGCCGCTGGAATCCGGCCTGGCAACTCCCTGTCGCCAAGGGATAACCCATTGCCCTATCGTCTATAGCAAGGGCAAAGCCCCCACCGCCAACCGGAAGAAAGGGGCGACCACTGATGGCAAAGCGGTCTCACTGGACAGCCTGCACGACCCCTGTTGCTGAAAGCTGCAAGGGGGCTTGATATGGGTCGAGGCGAGATCAGGTCTGGAACGCTTGCCTGATCCTCTTGGGATTCAGCAGAAGCGGCCGCTGATTGCGGCACCATGAAACAGTGGCGCCAATGGCTGCATTGGGGCCAAATCAACCTCTTCCGGATATGACCAGCGAGCCCCGTAGAAACTGAGCTGCCGGCCAATGGCGCGACGATGGTAATCCGGCAATCCAGCGTAATTCGCGGCAACATGACGAGGCTGACGGTTTCGGGTAATTCAAATCGAGCCGGAGCAAGGAAACCGACACCACCCGGCCCTATGTCTTTTATCACTGCGCGGCCAATGCTCTTGTCAAACAGCATCCCAGAAATCAGCAATCTGGCCGCAATGCCGCAGCTCTGTGACTCGAAAGGCGTGGTGCCATCGTGCAGGATGCCAGCACGGGGTACCTTGCGCCTGGATCATTGTGCGAGGTATGCAGCGGAAATTCGATCTCAGGGTCGTCCATGGGAAATCATCCTTGGCATTGCTGGTTGCCGCTTGCGTTTGGGAGCTGAAAAGTTGCTCCAGATTCTTCTCTGCCTGAGTTGTCATGACCAGCAGTTCAATGCGCCGATTACGGCTGCTTTGTGGATTGCGGTATCTTCCAGCATGGTATCGGCCATCGCGACAACCTGCCCGACCCGTTCAGGTGGCATGCCTCCGGCCAGCAACACCCGTCTTGCCATCATGGCGCGGTCTGACGAGAGCTCCCAGTTGCTGTAGTTGTCACCGGCAAACGGAGTGCTGTCGGTATGGCCAGAAATCATGACCCGATTCTCGATACGCTGGAATATGGGGGCCAACGCCATCAACATATGGCGAAAGAAAGGGCTGATGCGGGCACTGCCGCGGCTATACGTCCCGATCGCATCATCACGGATCAGGATCCGCAAACCTTGGGGAACCAGTTGCAGCTCAGGTTATTCTTCGCCTGCATCTGCTCCAGCCATGGAACCGATAAAGCTGGCCAGCTGCTCGTCTGGATCTCCCCCTCAAGTTTGCCTATCAACAGCTTTTCATACCCACCGCCCTGTGCCGTCAGAAAAAATGCTCGATTGCGCTCCATGTGTCTGGGCATCAGCTGACCCTGCTGATCGAACTGCGGACTCAACTCTTCCATTACCGAGGGATTGCCGCCGAGATCGACGGGATAGGGGCTGTTGCGAATATCGAAGGGGTTTGCCTCACTGTCCATGATGCTGTAATCCCGCAGACGGCTGGCCACCGCCTCGCGCTCCTCCTGATTGGACACAGCCAGGATCCACAGCACCATGAAGAAAGCCATCATGGCCAAGGTGAAGTCGGCAAAGGCGACCTTCCATGCCCGCCACCCTTTGGGACCGCTGTTACGACGCTGCTGGCGCTTGACGATAATCTGCTCGTGATTGCGCATTACATCGCCCTGTTGGTCACCCAGTCTTCCAGTTCAAGGAAGCTGGGTTTCACATCGGGCTCCAGCATCTTGCGGCCAGAATCGACCGAGAGCAGCGGTGTCTTGCCCCGCAACTGGGCAATCAGGATCGACTTGATGCACATCAACAGGCCGATGCGGCGCTTGACCATCTCCTCCATGGCATTGCTGATGGGCTCCAGCAGGCAGTAGCAGAGGAAGATGCCGATAAAGGTGCCCACCAGAGCAGCCGCCACATGGACACCGATGTTGCTGAGGGGGCCGTCGAGCTGCTGCATGGTGATGATGATCCCCATCACGGCAGCGAGGATCCCGAAACCGGGGCAGGCCTCCCCCGTTTTGTGCAGGGCATGGGACGGCTTGAGCATGTCCTCTTCGATGGCCATGATCTCCTGCTCCAGTATGGTGTCGAGCTCATGGGGGGTGATCTGCCCATTCCGAGCAGACGCAGGTTATCGATGATGAAACCGAGCAGTTGGGATCTTCCGAAATCTGGGGATACATCAGGAAGACGGAGCTCTGCTGCGGATTTTCAATATGCTCGTCGAGCGCCTTCATCCCCTTGTTGCGTGTCTCTTCAAGCAGTTGATGCATCAGAGTCAGCAGCTCACGATAGACCTCTTTCTCATTCTTGTTGTTCGCTTTGAAGCACTGCTTCACCTGACGCCACATCTCATGCATCACCTCTTTCGAGTTGCCCAGAAACATG
The DNA here is from genome assembly GCF_051376105.1 of Aeromonas molluscorum. Lineage (NCBI taxonomy): Bacteria > Pseudomonadati > Pseudomonadota > Gammaproteobacteria > Aeromonadales > Aeromonadaceae > Aeromonas > Aeromonas molluscorum. The sequence continues at coordinate 1,945,560 of NZ_JBPQCY010000001.1, forward strand.
GAACCTACCGCTGCGCCGATGATGATGATGAGCTCGGCTGGCTGCCACAAGGCTGCGAGGTTTCCCCCGGCCATCATGAAGCCACCCAGCACGCACACTAATATGACGCCGATGCCAATCTGTTTTTGCATGAATGTTCCCGCACGATACAAGAAGGGTCACCAGTAAAGGTGAAGCACTACTATATGGAGTCGACCAATCGCTGCTTTAGCTGAAGTACACATTGCTTGTGCAACTGACAAACCCGGATTCGGTTAATCCCAGCACCAGCGCGATCTCTTTCATATTGAGCTCTTGCTGGTAATAGAGGGAAAGCAATAACTGCTCGCGTTTATCCAGAGTGGCCAACACCTTGCTGATGGTCATCGCCATATCGACATCATCAGACTCGGTGGCCGGCGCTTTGCCGCCATTCTCCAGCCACTCTTCCAGACTCTGCAGCGCTTCAGCCTGGCTGGCGTAGGACAACTGACGCACCTCATCCACCGAACAGTCAGCCCAGCGCTGTAGCAATTCTTGTTCGGGGGGGGCGCCCCAAACGATTGTGCAGTTCACGCTGCGCCTGATTATGGCTGTGTACCTGCTGTCGCAGTTGGCGGGGTCGCCAGTCCAGACGGCGCAACTCATCGAGCATGGCGCCACGAATCCGTTTGAAGGCATAACTTTCAAACTGGGCATCGGGCTCGCTGCCATAACGGCGCCACGCCTCCAGGCAATCCCATCATGCCCACCTGCTCCATGTCCTCCTGATCAAAACAGGCGCTGACCTGACTACGCAGGTGAGTGGCCGCCCGCTTCACCAGCGGCAGATAACGGGTCAGAATCGCCTGCTCGCCGGTACGGGGGGGCGAGGGGGTCAAACTCTTGGGAGCATCCCAAACGGAATCTGTCATATCGTACTTGCGCCAGCACCTTGGTGACCAGCACTTCATCCAGATAGGGCTTGTAGCCGTATCCCCTGTACCGCTACCAGCTTGCCGAGCAGAGAGGTCTGCAGGGCGAGATGTTTTGCAGCTCCAGCTTCACCGCATCGTGGGAGCGATGGCTCAAATACTGCACCATGGCATTGCGGATCGGGGGTCAGCTCATCCAGCTTGGCAGCTGCGGGATTGTGGGTCACCAGCGCCAGCTCCAGCACCAGATAATCGAGCTGTCACCCCCTCCAGGCTGATGACGAAGCGCTCCATCGGCTTGAACAGCGGCGTCTTGCTCAGCTCGGCTTGGCCTCTGCCAAGACCCAGCCAGACGGCAACCGTGTCTCGCTTGAGATAGGCGCCATAGGCCAGCGCCGCCAGCAGGCACAGTGCCATCACCATCAACATCATCCACTTCATGACACGCCGCATAATTTGAAATCACTCTCGCTATTGCCAGATTGTAAAAATGTCACACCAGGGTATTGACCAATCCTGGCCAGCACCGCCCAATGTCTCCTGTTCTTCCTGCCACTGTCTTCGGCCCGCCAGGATCTTCTCCTGCTGCCAGCGATCGCCCCGCTCCTGCTCACCCCCCTGGCCGACGTTCGCTTTCGACGCCGCCGGCATGGTGCGAGGGCCAGGCTCATCCGCAGCCGCTCCATCGACTGGATCATGGCCTCACGCACCGCAGGGTTGGTCACGTTGAGCTGCACACTGAGCCGATCCCCCTCGACCCTGACCGTCAATTCGAGGCGCCCCAGCTCAGGGGGATCGAGGCGAATGTGCGCCTGCTTGATGCCCTGATTCACCTGCAGCTCGACCTTGTCACGCAGCACCTCCACCAGCTGCTGCCCCCACTGGGCCGGGTTATCCGCCAGTCTGGCGGGGGCCCATTGGTAGTCGGGCTGTCGGGCCGGCGTGCCGGTGACGAGGGTCGGCGTTTGCGTCCCTTTGACCTCGGCGCCCTCCCCCCTGCCCGGTTCGGCGCCCAGGGCGGCGAGCAGGGCCGGGGGAAGAGCAGGCGCGGGGCGATGGCTCGCGCTGTCGCCAGCTCCGGAGGCCCCTGGCGTCTGTGGGCTGATATGGCCTCCGTCTGCGGCAACAGGTGCGGCCACCGTCTGACCCAGCTTGAGCCTGGCCTGCAGGGTCTCGAGGGTGAGAGGGGGTGACATGGACGGCGTCGCCTCCCCTGTCAGGGGCGCCCTGGCCTGGGTCAGACCCGGCGCAGGAGCGAAATAAGAGATATCGGCCGCGCGGCGCGAGAAGCCGGTGGCCACGGGGTCGCTCCCGACCCTGGCCCCGTCTTGCGCCAGCAAGGCGGCCATGGCGGCGGCCAGCGCCTCCTCATCGGTCGTCTCCTCCTGCTGGGGGGACTCCTCCTGCCCCTCTTGCACTGGCAAGGGCTGGGCCAGCGCCGCGAGATCGGCCGGGTCGAGGGAGGGATCGAGGGACTGATAGCCTTGTGTGGCGTCCGCCGATTGGCGGCGATGGATGGCGCCCTGCTCGGCGCCCGCGGCCAGGGCCGCCGGGCTCAGGTTGCGGATCACGCCCATGATTGCGCCTCATCGTAGGCCTGCAGGCCTTCCCGTCCCTGGCTGAGCTGCTGCCAGCTCTGCTCGCGCACCGCCAGCTCGGCCCGGCACTGCTCGAGGGCCTGGCGGTGCCACTCCCTCACCTGTTGACGGGCCGGGAGCAGGGTATGCCAGAGAGGGGCGTTGGCCGCCAGGGTGCTGCAAAACTGCGCCAACCTCTGGTCGGTCAGGCGCACCGCATCCCATTGACCCGCCTGGGCCTGCTGCTGCAACTGTCGACCCAGCCCCAGCAACTGGCGCTGGCGGGTCTCGTACTCGGCACTGGATATGGATGGCTTGCTGACGGGCATGGCAAGGGCCTCAAGAGTGGTACTGCATAGCCACTAGCAAGGAGTGGGCCATAAAATAATGATGAATTATCAATGTATTGGGTCATGGCCAGCGGGTATCTGGGAAGCGCAGCTTCCGCCCGCTTCACCCCTTGTTGACCGCCATGGCTTCCCAGCCATCCTTGAGCTCGAGCAGGATGCGGCGCACCTCGGCAAAGCCCGCCAGGTCATTGCTGACGCTGATCTCGAACAGGCGCTGACCGCAGTAGTCATAGAGACGGTGCAAGTTGGTGGCGAGTTCTCCCCCCTTCTCCATGTCGAGGGCGCTGTCGAGGCCGCCGAGGATCTGCAGGCACTTGTTGATGGCCTGCCCCTTGCGCTCGTACTGCTTGACCTGGATATGGCCCTCGGCCCGCGCCATCTCGTCGAGCAGGCCATCCATCAGCATCAGCACCAGCTGATGGGGGTCGGCACTGGCGGCCTTGGCCTGCGTCGCGGCAAATTGGTAGGCATCATAGCCATCTTGGTGTTCAAACATGGAAGACTCGCTTATTCAGGGTAAAACGCGAACATCGACTCACAGGGAACCCATGGTCTGCATCATCTGATTCATGGTGGTGAATTGATTGAGGTAGCGCTTATACGCGGATTCCATGCGACGATCCAGCGCCTCCATCCGCTCGTCCAGCCGGCGCTGGTTGTTCTCCAGACCCGTCTTGCGCCCCTTGAGCACCCCGTCCCGCCTGGTATAGGGATCCATGGCGTTGCTCATCCGCTTGAGCAGGCCATCATCCCCCATCAGCGCCTTGCCAAGCAGCTCGGGATCCTTCTCCAGCGCCTTGTTGAAGTCGGTCTCGTTGAAGGAGAGCTTGCCTTCCTTGTCGGTCTTGATCCCCAGATTGTGCAGGGTCAGGCCATTGGGCAGATCCCGCACCTTGGCGGCCAGCAGGCTCTTGAGACCGCGCACCCCACTGTCCGAGGCCAGGGCGCCCGGTGACTTGGGATCGCTGGCGGTCATCTTGGCCAGCTCCCCCACCAGCTCGTTGTAGCTGTCGACAAACTGCTTGAGGGAGCCGGTCACGGCCTCGGTATCCTGCCCTATGGTGACCTGCATGGGAGGATCCCCGGCCGCCTGGACCTTGGTCAGCTCCAGCGTGAGGCCATCGACCACATTCTCCAGCTTGTTGCTGGCCGAGGTGATGGTGAGCGGGCTGTCCCCCCCCATCCGCAACTTGGCATCCTGCGCCCTGGTGATGTCGGTGCGGGCCGCCAGGGCGGTGGCGAAGGCACTGGCCGGATCGCCGCTGTAGCTCAGGCTGATGGCGTTCTCTTCCCCTGTCTCCTTGCCGGTCAGCACCAGGTTGACCTTGCCATCGGTGCGCACCAGGGTCGCCTTGACCCCGGGGTTGTCCGTGGCGTTGTTGATGTGGGAGACCAGATCCTTGACGGTCGCCCCCGCCGGCAGGGCCGCCAGATCCACGTTCAGAGTCTTGCCCTTCACCGCCAGGGAGAGGGTGCCGCTCGCCGGCAGGGGATCCGTGTCGCTGTCGAGCTGCACCCCCAGCTGATGGGCCTGGGCCAGCTGTTCGACGAAGAAGCTGTATTGCCCCGAGCTCGCCTTGCCGTTGCTGGTCACCGTCATGAAGCCCTCCTGGGACAGGGTGGCCTTCTGGGCTTGCAGGGTGGAGGCCTTGTTCAAGTCCTTGAGCATGGTCTGGAAGGTGGAGAGCTTGGTATTGAGCGTGCTCAGCGCCGTCTGCTGCGCCTTGACGCTCGCCATCTGGCGATTGAGCAGGGCATCCATGTTCTGACGTTCGGCGGCGATCAGCTGGGAGGCCATGGAGGAGGGATCTATCTGCATCTTGCTACACCCTTGAGACTAGGTTCATTCGGCATGTCGATTGGAAAGCACAGCCGTCTGCTTTCCGATGGACAGACAATAAAAACAGGCCACCCGGATAGGGCAGCCTGTTCACACCATTAACGCAGCAGGGAAGTTACCATGCCGGTCATCTGGTTGGAGTTGGAGAGCACGGACATGCCAGCCTGCATCAGCATCTGGTTCTTGGTCATGTTGGTGGTCTCCTGAGCGAAGTCGGCATCCATGATGCGGCCATTCGCCATGTCGGTGTTCTCTTTCATGTTGGAAAGGTTGTTGACCGTGTGCTCCAGACGATTGATGTTGGCACCGAATTGGGAACGTGCGGTACCGATCACATCCAGGGCGTCTTCCATCTTGGTGATTTGCGCATTGAAGTCAGTGGACGCCAAGGCAGTCGCAGCCACGTCGGCAACAGCCAAGTCGGTGGTCGCCGTGGTGATGGCGGTGTTGACTGCCTTGACGTTAGTATCGGCCTTCACGTCCAGCTTCTCGGCGGCGGTGCCACCGATCTGGAAGGTCACTGTTCCGGCTTCAAACTTGCCACCAGCACCGATCAGCGCCTCACCACCGAAACGGGTGTTGTCGCTGATGTTCTTCAGCTCGGCGGTGAGCTCCTTCATCTCGGTCCCCATGGCCAGGCGGTCTTCCGCGCTCGCAGTGCCGTTCGCACCCTGGGTGGCCAGGTCCTTCATGCGCTGGACGATATTGGTCATCTCGTCCATGGCCCCTTCGGCGGTCTGCATCATGGAGACCGCATCCTGGGCGTTACGCATACCGACCTTCTGACCGTTGGACTGGGCTTGCAGACGGGTGGCCATCTGCAGACCGGCGGCGTCATCGGCAGCGGAGTTGATGCGCAGACCGGTGCCCAGGCGCTGCATGGCGGTGCCCAGCATCTTGTTGGTGGTATTGAGCTGGCTCTGAGTGGTCAGAGAGGCGAAGTTGGTGTGAATGGACAAACCCATGATCTATTCCTCGAAGAAGGCTGCGACCGCAGCGGATAACCGTACGAAGAAGAGAAGCGACAGGTGCGCTGCAAGACTTGAATGAATTACTGAAAAATGCGGGAAAAGCGGAAACGGGCAAGAGGGGGGAAGAGGAAAAAGGCACTCATCCTGGGTGGATTGAGTGCCACAGGTATCAACGCAGCAGGGAAGTGACCATGCCGGTCATCTGGTTGGAGTTGGAGAGCACGGACATGCCAGCTTGCATCAGCATCTGGTTCTTGGTCATGTTGGTGGTCTCCTGGGCGAAGTCGGCATCCATGATGCGGCCGTTCGCCATGTCGGTGTTCTCCTTCATGTTGGAGAGGTTGTTGACCGTGTGCTCCAGACGGTTGATGTTGGCACCGAAAGCGGAACGGGCGCTGCCGATGTCTTTCAGGAAGGTCTCCATCTCGGTGATGGCGGCGGAGGCCTTGGCCTGATCGCCGATACCCGCTTTCAGGGCCACACCATCCAGACCGGAGTTCGCTGTGGTCCCCGTCACCTTTTTCAGGTCGGCGGAGATGTTGACGCTCAGGGTCTCGGCGGCGGTGCCACCAATCTGAAACTTGACGGCGCCCTGCTCGAAGTTGCCTGCGCCCTTCTTCAGCAGGGACTGACCACCGAAGGTGGTGTTGTCGGTGATGTTGCCCAGCTCCTTGGCCAACTCACCAAACTCGGCGTTCAGGGCGGTGTAATCTTCGGTGCTGGTGGTGCCGTTGGCAGCCTGGGTAGACAGGTCCTTCATGCGCTGGACGATATTGGTCATCTCGTCCAGGGCACCTTCGCCAGTTTGCATCATGGAGACGGCATCCTGGGCGTTGCGCATGCCAACCTTCTGGCCATTGGACTGGGCTTGCAGACGGGTAGCCATCTGCAGACCGGCGGCGTCATCGGCGGCGGAGTTGATGCGCAGACCGGTGCCCAGACGCTGCATGGCGGTGCCCAGCATCTTGTTGGTGGAATTGAGCTGGCTCTGAGTGGTCAGAGAGGCGAAGTTGGTATGAATAGACAAACCCATGATTTACTCCTCGAAAAGCTGCAACGCAGCGGGTAACCCGATACGGATGAGAAGCGACCGGGGGCGGCCAGGACTTGAATGACGAACAAAAATTATGATGAAAAAGACGCGGAAGAAAGACGGGCAGGAAGTATGAGAAAGAAAAGACACCCATCCCGGGGGGATGAGTGCCACAGGTATCAACGCAGCAGGGAAGTGACCATGCCGGTCATCTGGTTGGAGTTGGAGAGCACGGACATGCCAGCCTGCATCAGCATCTGGTTCTTGGTCATGTTGGTGGTCTCCTGGGCGAAGTCGGCATCCATGATGCGACCGTTCGCCATGTCGGTGTTCTCTTTCATGTTGGATAGGTTGTTGACCGTGTGCTCCAAGCGGTTGATGTTGGCACCGAAGGAGGAACGGACAGAACCAATTTGATCAAGCAGGTTGGTTGTAGCGGTAATCGCGTCACTAGCTTTGGTTTGATCACCTATACCAGCGACAATATCAGCGTCCGCAATACCCTTAGTTGCTGTAGTGCCGGTCAGCTCCTTCATGGCGGTTTCCACATCCACTGTCAGCTTTTCAGTGCTGGATGCACCGATTTGGAAGGTAACGCCGCCAGCGACCTCAAACGCACCGCCCTTCAGCAACTTCTGACCACCAAAGGTGGTGTTATCAACAATGTTGGTCAGCTCTTTGCTCAGTTCCTTAAACTCAGCGTCCAGGGCTTTGTAGTCTTCGGTACTGGTGGTGCCGTTGGCGCCTTGAGTCGCCAGGTCCTTCATGCGCTGGACGATATTGGTCATCTCGTCCATGGCGCCTTCACCGGTCTGCATCATGGAGACGGCATCCTGGGCATTGCGCATGCCGACCTTCTGGCCGTTGGACTGGGCTTGCAGACGGGTCGCCATCTGCAGACCGGCGGCATCGTCGGCGGCGGAGTTGATGCGCAGACCGGTACCCAGGCGTTGCATGGCGGTACCCAGCATCTTGTTGGTGGAATTGAGCTGGCTCTGCGTGGTCAGAGAGGCGAAGTTGGTGTGAATGGACAGACCCATGGTCGTTTCCTTGAGTAAGATGCTGCCGGGCAGCTGATTGGTTGACTCCACTCAAAAGCGACCGCCCGACCGTGAAAATGAAATGGCGATCGCTCTTTTTTAAAATTTTCCGTCGCCCCTGCCGGCGCCCCCTCGTCACTTCGGGCACCCTTCTTGCAGTGACTCAACTAAAGAGATCGACGCGGGCAGCCACCCGCTCGACCATGAGGTCCACGCCGCCCAAGGAGAAAAGATGGCCCACACCCTGCTTACCCCCAGGTACTACCAGCAATTTCAATGTATCGGCGATCGATGCGAGGACAACTGCTGCCATGGCTGGACCATTTCCATCGACAAGCAGACCTATCGCCACTACGTCAGCCACCCCGATCAACTCATCCAGAGCACGGCCAAACAGCATATCCAGAAGGTGAAAAAGTCGGATGCTCATTGGGGCACCATCCGTATGGATGAGGCGGGGGCCTGCCCTTTTCTCGACGGCATCGGGCTGTGCAATGTCCACAAGCAGGCGGGCCCCGAGGCCCTCAGCCAGACCTGCAAGAGCTACCCCAGGCTGCAAAGCCAGTTTGGCGAGCAACACAGGCGCAGCCTGGTGCTCTCCTGCCCGGAGGTGAGCCGCCGGGTGCTGCTCGATCCCCAGGCCATGGCGATGGAGGCGACCCCCTTCACCGGCAAGGGCAAGCCCAGGGCCGCCCCCCCTGCCCTGGCCTCACTGCACATGCTGAGCATCGATGTGTTGCTGGCGGACGCCATGACGGTGGAGGAGCGGCTCTGGCTCATCGGCATGCTGATCCACAGGGATGAGAGCCAGGTATCGAACCAGACCTTCCTCGCGCAGATGGTGCCCATGATAGAGCAGGGCCAGCTCGCCACGGCCTTCGCCCAGCTCCCATTCATCGGCAAGATCCAGTGGTGGGCGCTGCGCACCCTCACCCATCTGTTGATGCTCAACAACCAGCACCAGCAGCGCCGTGGACGTGCGACCATGACCCGTTGCCTGGAGACCATCAATAGGGTACTGGAGGGCGAATATGATGAGCACAAGCTCGCCAGCCTGCATCAGTGCTGGCATGAACGCGTTGCCCCCTTCCTGGCAGAGCGCCCCCATATCCAGCAGAATCACCTGCTCTATTACGTCTATCACAACCAGTTCCCCGCCAAGGAGCAGAGCCCGCAGCTGGCCTATCGCCTGCTGATCGCGGACTACTTCCTGCTGCGCAGCTATCTGTGCCTGCTGGCCATGGGGGATGCGCCCTTGACCGAGGGGGATGTGACGGATCTCTTCTACAGCTATCACACGGTTCGCCAGCACAACGCCAGCTTCCTGAGCACCCTGGAGCAGGGGTTGGAAGAGTCAGGTTTAGCCAGCGATCTTACCCTCTACGCCCTGCTCAAGACGGGATAATCCGGGAGCGGGGATGCCAGAAACAACAACACCCCGGGGCGCGGGGTGTTGTGGGTGGCACCAGACAATCGAAGCAATCAGGCCAACAGGGCCACCACGTTCTGGCGGGAGACATTGGCCTGGGCCAACAACCCCGCCATGGTGCCGGCAAAGCCGCCATCCTTGAGTTGGCTACTCAACCTCTCTTGCAACTGCTCCAGCTCCTCGAGCTTAAGGCTCTGACTGCGGGATTTCACCTTGTCCAGCTGCTGTACCATCTTCTGGCGAAATAGCTTGAGCTCGCGCACCGACTGCTCTATCTCGCCGAGCAGCTTGTGCAGTCGGCGCTGCTCCTGCTTGATCTCGCCGCGCCCCAACCCTTCACCAAGCTGGCTCAATTGTCCAGGATGCTGCTTGAACTTGACCGGCACCGGGTTACCGGCCGGGATCCGGATCCCTTCTCCACTGATGAGGACCGGCTCATCCAGTTTGCGCTTCTGCGCCTCCGGAAGACTCAGCTCCAGCTTGCCCTGTTCGCTCATCCGGGCCTGGATCTGCTCCTTGTTCAGAGCAAGATCCAGCCGCTTGATCACCTCTTGTCCCTGGGCTCCTGCCGGAATCAACACTTCCACCGCACTGTTACTGACGGGAAAGGCCAGTACCAGCCGTTCGGCGGTGGGTTTGGCCGTCAGCAGCTCCAGATGATCGACCCCATAGTGAACCCGGCTGCCGGAACCATTCAGTAACCTCGGCTTGAGGGCATCTGTCAAAGGGGCGTCCGGACTGGTCAGTTTCTCTTCGAGAGCCCTCAGCCGCTGGACTATTTCCCCTCCTGCACTCGTGGTCTGAGAGAGCTGACGCTCCAGGCGCTTGAGCTCGCCCCATACCTGACCGAGGGCCTGCTCACCGCTCTGGGCATGGGCGATGCGTTGCTGGGCTGTGCCAATCAGAGCCCAACGTTCCAGCCTAACTACATTGGGGTGACGATCGATGCCGACCGGCTGGCGAGCTTTGTTCTTCCCTTGGACAGATGTCTGACCGCGCAACTTGAGCTGGGCGGGGGCTTCGGCTACGCCCCCCGGCCGGGTCTGCTGGATCTGCATCTTGAGTCCTTATCCGTATCAGGGAATGTAGTTGAACAGGCTCAGGCCATTGACCTTGGCAAATGCCTGCTGTTGTACCTGCAGCGCCATCAACACATGGGCCTGCTTGGTCACCGCCTCGGCATAATCGAGGGACTCTATCTGATTGCTCACCTCCTTGCTATAGATGGTCTTCTCAGCATGACCCTCATCAATTTGGTCGAGCAGATTGATCCGGGCCCCAATGCCGCTCACCATCTGGCTGATGTCATCTTGCAGCTGCTGGCTACGGTCCAGCATGGCACCCGCCTCGGCATTGGTATCGCCGGTCGAGGTCTCCAGCAGCGTCACCAAATCGTCCAACTGTTTGAAGAAATCTCCTCCCTGAATGAAGAGGCTATCGGCGGTGTGATTGATGCCTACCGTCACCCCCTTGGCCACCACCACTTCCCTCACCAGGGCGTCCCCCTGATAGAGGTAGTTGCCGCCAGCATCCTTGACGATAGCGGTCTTGTCGACCTGACTGCCAGCAAACAGGCTGGAGCCACTCTCGTTACGCCCATTGGCGAGATCGAGCAGACCATCCTTGAGCACCGCCAGCTCGCTGGCAACGGCGGCTCTGTCGTCGGGGGACATGCTGCCAGTGGCCGCCATCTGAGTGAGGTCTCGCAACCGCATCAGCATGTTGGTCATGGTGTCGAGCTGCTGCTCCCCCTGGGAGAGCTGACTCTTGGCATTGAAGATGTTCTTCTGGTACTGAGCCATGGCCGTCTGCTCCTTGTGCAGCCCTTGCAGGCGCACGCTGCCGATGGCGTCATCAGAGGGTTGCAAGATCCGCTTGTTGCTGGCTATCTGGCGATCGAGCCGGGCATAGTCACCAAACCCTTGCTGCAGGTTGCCGAGCATGCTGAGCTGGATCTGGTTGGTACTGACACGCATGGAGAATTCCTCAGAACATATTCAGGAGAGAGGTGAAGAGCTGATCCGAGGTACTGATCACCTTGGCGTTGGCCTGATAAGCCTTGGTGTAGGCCATGACCTTGACCCCTTCCTCATCGGTATTGACGCCGCTGACACTACTCAGCTTGATGGAAAGTTGCTGCTCCAGGTTGGCGTTGGCATCCAGCTGAGCCTTGGCCTGGCCACTCTGCACCGCCATCTTGCCAAGCAAGCCACCGTAGGCATCGTACTGGGCATCCTTGATGGTGAGCAGTTCCTGCAAGTTACGGTTGTCACCCTGTCCCCCTCCGGTCTGGGCGAAGGCAAGATCTTCTCCCTTGAAGCCCGAGGCAAGCTTGAGAGTGCCAGCAGGATCCAGCGGATCGTAGACAAACAGTGGCTTGCCGGTACCGCCATTGAGATCGATGCCGTTCATCTGCTTGCTATTGAATTCATCGGCCAGCTTGCTGGCGATCTGGCCCAGCTCATCCCGGGTCGGACGCAACACTTCGGCACGGTAAGAGAGTATCCCGGCCAAAGTACCGCCACTGAGCTGAGGTACCTCGAAGGTCTGGGGGCCAAAGCTCAGGGAGAGCTTGTCCCCCTTGATGGCGAGGCTGCTACTGCTCGCTCCCAGTACCAAAGGTTGTCCCTGGGGCAGACTCAGGGCCACGGAACCATCACTCTGGCGGTTGACCCTGACTTCCATCAAGCTGGAAAGCTCGCGGATCACCTGATCGCGGCTATCTTGCAGCACAGAGGTATTCACCCCTTTCGAGGATTGATCGCCGATCTGCTTGTTGAGTTCGGCTACTTGGTTCAAGTAGCTGTTGACCTGGCTGACGCTGCCGTTGAGCTGATCGTCGATCTGCTTCTCCTGGGTCAGCAGGCTTTCGCTCAGCTGATTGAAACGATTGGCGAGCGCGCCAGCCGAGCTGACAATCTGACTGCGCTGGGCCGGGGTTTCTGGACTGTCCAGGGCTGCGCTGAGTGAAGCAAAGAAGCTATCCAGCCCCTTGGCGATATTCATCGACTCGCTACCCAGCAGCTGCTCAGTCGTGTTGATGTACTGATGAAAGGAGTAGGCAGAGCCGAGGGATGAACCGGCGCGCCAGTGTTGGGCGACCAGATAGTCGTCCGTGATGCGGCGTACTCCTACGACTTCAACCCCCATGCCGTTGTCCAACCGACCGAAGCCAGACAGACTGCCCATCATGGCTTCCTGGCGCGAATAACCCGTGGTATTGGCATTGGCAATGTTCTGGGCGCTGACATTCAACGCTATCTGGGCGGCGTTGAGACCACTGAAGCCGATATTGAGCAGTGACATCCGTCAGCTTTCCTTCTGTTGGCAGGTTGGCAATGGGGATCGAGGAGGGAATGCCTTGGCATTACCCCGGTTTCTTCATCCGGGTCAGGGGTTGCTGGAAAGCCGCCAGACCCTGCTCCTGTGAAGCGACCATGGGCTCGGGATTCTTTAATGCGGGATCCAGTTGCTTGATCATCTGCTCTTTGAGTCCCAAGCCGCCACGCTGCACCAGGCTCATGGCGAGCTGACTGTCATACATGTCGCGATAGAGCCCCTCCCCTTTGATCAGCTTGTCATCCTCGTCTTGCAAGGCATCGGTCGCGGCCCGCATGTGCTTGAGCACTGTCTGCAAAAAGCCGACCTCGAACTGGCCAGCGGCGGCCTCGAGGGCGGCCCGCTGATCCGGGTTGCTCTTTATTTTCTGCAACTCATTGAGATCCTGATAGAAACCAGGCTCTGACGTGATTCTAGTCATGATAGATCCTCAGATGACCACCAGCTCGCCTTCGAGGGCACCCGCCTCATCCAGGGCTTGCAGTATGGCCATGACATCATCCGGTGTTGCCCCCAGGGAGTTGACTGCCTTGACGATCACCTCGAGGGAGGTCCCTTCAGGCCAGACAAACATATTGTTGCGCTCCCGATCAACCTGGATCTGGGAGTTGGGCGTGGTGGTGGTCTGCCCATTGGAGAAGGCGTTGGGCTGACTCACCGTCTGGCTCTCGCCTATGGTGACAGTGAGACTACCATGGCTTACTGCCGCCTTGCGCACCTTGACTCCCTGCCCCATGACCACAGTACCGGTCCGGCTGTTGAATACCACCCTGGGCCTCTCCTTGCCAAGATCGATCTGGATGTCTTCGAGCAAGGCCATGAAAGAGATGCGCTGGCTCTCATCCTTGGGGGCTGCCAGCCGAATGCGGCCCGCGCTCACCGCCTTGGCCACCGGCCCCAACTGGGCATTGATGGCACGCTCCACGTTACGCGCGGTACGGAAGTTTGGTTGATGCAGGTTGAGAGTCACCTCGGGTTTGCTGGCGAAGCTGTTGACCGCCTCTCGCTCAATGATGGCCCCATTAGGAATGATGCCCGCCGTCGGCACATTGATGGTGACCGAGGAGCCCGACTGGCCCTCAGCCTTCACCCCTGCGACCACCAGATTACCCTGAGCGACGGCATAGACTTCACCGTCGATGCCACGCAGTGGCGTCAGCAGCAAAGAGCCGCCACGCAGGCTCTTTGCATCGCCGATGGAAGTAACAGTCACATCCACAAGCTGGCCTTTGCCCGCCAGCGCAGGCAAGGTCGCCTGCACCGAGACCGCAGCCACGTTCTTGAGCTTGGGATCTATGTCGTCAGGCAGTTGCACACCGAACTGCTTGAGCATGTTGGCCATCGACTGCCCCGTGAATTTGACCTGGCTGCGATCCCCGGTGCCAGAGAGGCCGACCACCAGGCCATAACCCACCAGCTGGTTAGGACGCAGTCCCTGCACGTCCGCAATGTCGAGCAGAGCGCGTTTGGCGGGTGCCGCCGTCGCAAGCAGGGGCAGAACCAGGCACAGCAAGGCCGGAAACCACTTGTTCATAAGGGTCCTCAAAATGGTGCAAAGGCTGAACTGAAGAAGCGGCTCAACCAACCCATCTGGTTACTGTCGGCCAGCGCGCCTCGTCCGGCATAGGTGATGCGGGCATCGGCGATACGCTGGGACGAGATACGATTGCGCTGATCGATGTCTTCGACCCGCACCATGCCGCCGAGGCGCACATATTCGTCCCCCTGATTGAGGCGGATCCACTTCTCGCCGCGGATCCCTATCACCCCATTGGGCATCACCTCTGCCACGGTGACCGTAATGGCGCCTGACAGGGTATTTTGTTGGCTGGACGTAGCGCCGCCATCAAAATCACGATCAGCACTCAGAGTCGCCCCCCAGTCGGTACGCACCTCTCCGCCGATGGACGGGGCCGGTACATTGAGACTGCTGCTCTTGCTGGTGCTGGTATTGGCCTTCTTGCTGGACTGGGTACGCTCCTCCAGCATGACGGTCAAGATGTCGCCGACTCTATAGGCTCGCCTGTCCTGAAACAGGGTGAACATATAGTTGTCACGATAGAGGCTGCCATCCTCACCACTGGCTACCGCGGGCAGGTTGGGGCGCGAGGGCGCCCACTGCTCTTCACCCGGCTCGGGGGCGCGCAGCTCATAGGTGGCACAGCCACCGAGCAGCAACACCAGCCAGAGACTCTGCCTGAACACGCTCATCATCACAGGGCCTGGGTCACGAACTTCAGCATCTGATCCGCCGCCGAGACCACCTTGGCATTCATTTCATAAGCGCGCTGCGTGGTGATCATGTCGACCATCTCTTCCACCACGTTGACGTTGGAACTCTCCAATGTGTACTGCTTGATGGCTCCCATAGCATCTTCGCCTGGCACCCCTTCGATTGCCTCACCGGAGGCCCCCGTGGCCCGGTACAGGTTGCCGCCCAGGGCCTCCAGACCGGCCGGGTTGGCGAAGTTGGTCAGGGTGATCCTACCCAGCTCCACATTCTCTTGCTGGCCAGGCAGAGTAGCACTGACGGTGCCATCGGTACCGATGGAGACCTTGGTTGCATTGTCCGGGATCTGGATTTGCGGCAGCATGGGCAGACCATCGGCATTGACCAGCAAACCCTCTGCGCTGCGATGCCATTGGCCATTGCGGCTGTACGCCGTCTCGCCATCCGGGCGCTCAACCCCGAAGAAGCCAGCCCCGACCACTGCCATGTCCAGCTCCTGGTTGGTATTCTGGAACTGACCCGAGGTGAATACTTTTTGAGTACCTACTACCCGGACACCGTTCCCCATCTGGATGCCGATCGGCGCCAGATTCTGCTGATCTTGCTGGGCACCCGGCTGACGCTGGACCTGATAGAAGAGATCCTCGAAGGCAACCCTATCGCGCTTGAAGCCGACCGTATTGACGTTGGCCAGGTTGTTGGAAATGCTGGCCATCTTGGCATCTTGTGCCGACAGGCCCGTCTTGCTGACCCATAATGCTGCGTGCATCGACTCTCTCCACTGCGTTCATGAGGATCCGGCCCCAGGCCGGATCCGAAATATTGGCTCTGAGGATTAACCCTGGCCCGAGATGAGACGGGCGCCCTGGCGGGCCTGATCGTCCGCAGTCTTCATCAACTTGACCTGCAATTCGAAGTTGCGGGTCAGTGCCATGCTGCCGATCAGCTCGTCGACCGCGTTGACGTTGCCCCCTTCCAGGAAACCGGAAGCCATGACCACCTCTTCGCTCGGCTCGGCATCGCCGCCCTGACGCAAACGGAACAGACCGTCCAGGCCTTTGATCAATTCATTGGCAGCCGGATTAACCAGCTTGAGCCGTCCCACATCGAGACGGGCGCCACCACCGGGAGGCGTGATGCTGAGGGACCCATCATTGCCGAAACTGAGATCTCGATAGGCAGGAACAACCAGCTCGCCGCCATCCCCCAGCACGGGGCGGCCATTGAGGCTGAGCAAGCCATCGGCATCGACGTCCAGATTGCCGGCCCGGGTATAAGCCTCTGAACCATCTGCCGTTTGCACCGTCAGAAAACCTTCCCCACGCACGGCCACGTCCAGCTTGCGATCCGTCTGCATCAGGGCGCCCGCTCGAAAGTCGGTGCCGGCCTGTTCTTCCCGCGCCATGACGCGGCTCTGGTAACCATCCCCGCTCAGGGCATAGGCAGAGACCCGCTCGAAGTCAGCTCGAAAGCCAGCCGTGTTGAGGTTCGCTAGGTTGTTGGCCCGGATCTGCTGAGCGACCAGCGAGTGCTGGGCGCCGGACATGGCGGTGTAGATTAGCTTTTCCACGGATCAGCCTCAGAAGGAGTTGAAGAGCACCTGGGTCATCTTGTCCGCCGAGCTGATGCTCTTGGCGTTCGCCTGGTAGTTGCGCTGGGAGGTCATCAGGTTCACCAGCTCACCGGTCAAGTCCACGTTGGAGCCCTCGTAGGCTCCCGAGGTGAGCGAACCCAGGGTGCCACTGCCCGGAGCGCCGACCACTGGCTGACCGGATGAGAAGGATTGCTGCCAGCTGGTGTTGTTGCTCTGCAACAGGCCGTTGGGGTTGGCGAAGTTTGCCATCACCACCTGGCCCTGCAGCAGGCTCTGGCCATTGGTGAAGGTGGCATAGACACCACCATCACCATCGATCCTGACCCCGGTCAGATCACCCGAGGTATAGCCGTTTGACTGGTTACGGCTGACGTTAAAGTCGGAGGCGTACTGGCTGAACTTGCTCAGGCCTATATCCAGGGTCATGGGATCCGCACCCTGTGGCGTCAATGCCAGAGTCGCCTTGTCGGCGCCGCTGCCCACTGCGTCAAAAGAGCCGTCAGTATTGAACTTGAGGTTGGTGGTGGTCCCGTTGGCGGCACCATCTACCGTGTAGTGCACCTGCCAGTCGTTGCTGCCTACCTTGACGAAATACTGGGTGATGTTGTGTTCGCTGCCCAGGGAATCAAACACCTTGCTGGACTGGGAGAAGTTGTAGCTCTCCGCCTTGCTGGTATCGAACGGATTGAGCACCGTATCGATGTTGCTGGCATCCGCTTTTAGATTGCCAACAAACTCCAGGGAGTCGGAGGCCTTAGCGGGCAGACTGCCTGTCCCGACTTGCAGATCGCCAACCACCCCCGTCTGCAGCTGACCTGCACCATTGACGGTATAACCCTGCAGGCGATTCCCGGTCGAGGTGGTGAGGTAGTTGTTGGCATCGCGCTGGAACATGCCAGCCCGGGTGTAGGAGGTCTGGCCGTTGCCATCCTTGAGCTGGAAGAAGCCATTGCCAGAGATGGCCAAATCCAGGCCACGGCCGGTGCGCATCAGGTCACCATTGCGATCGAAGTTCTGGGAGACGTTGTTCATCTCGACCCCGCCCGCCTGGCCACCACCATAGATGGCCGCAAACTCGGCACGGCTTGATTTGAAACCGGCGGTGCTGACGTTGGCCACGTTGTTGCTGATGACGCTCAATTCCTGGTTGACGGCACGCAGGCCGCTCAGTCCGATACTAAAAGACACTGTGTCGCTCCTATGGGTTTATGCCGATTTGCCAAACTGGATGGCACTGAACAGGGGAACTTCCCCAACCCCCGCCACCTCTAACATGATTTCGCCGGTACCGGGCAGGGTGACCCTGTCCACGGTGCTGGCGGCATAGTGCTTGCTCTGTACGCTGTTCCCGGCCAGGGAGGCTTTCACCTCGAAGCTATATGCGCCAGCCGGCAACACCGGCAGGTCGTAATCTATGGCTCCAGCCTTGCTTTCACCCCAATTGCGGGTTGCAACCAGGGTGCCGTGTTCATCAAATACCTTGAGTTCGACCTGATCTGCGGCACCCCCCAGCTCAATCTGGCCTCGTATCGCCTTCTCTTCCCCCTGCTTCAGAGCAACTGTCGGCACCATGACATCCCGGCCAATCAGATCCGTACTCTGCAATACCTGCTGGGTATCCATCATGGCAATGGACTTTTGCTGCAATACCTTCAACTGCTCGACCCCTTCCACCATGCTGAACTGGGCCAGTTGGGTGACGTACTGGGAGCCATCGAGGGGATTGGTGGGATCCTGATTCTGGAGCTGGGCCACCATCATCTGCAAAAACTCGTTGCGCAGCTGCATGCCACCGCTCGCCGTGCTGTTGCCAGCGATGTTGTCATCCACGCTCTGACTGGCGCTGCGAGCCGTGTCCAGACTACTGACCTGAGGAAGACTCATGATCAGACCTGCCCGAGGCGCAGCAGACCCTGCTGCATGCTGGAAATACGATTGATGACCTCAACCGAGGTCTCGAAGCCACGAGAGGCGCTCATCATGTCGGCCATCTCCTCCACCGCATTGACGTTGGAGTAGTAGACGAAACCATCATCATCGGCCATGGGATTGGTGGGCTCGAGCCGTTTCTCGACCTGGCGATCGGACTGGACTATACCGGCGATCTGCACCTGGGCGGCCCCCATGCCATCGGCATCCTGAACCCGCTGATACAAGGTGGAGAACACCGGCTTGATAGCACGAAAGGCCTCCTCTTCCCGGCCCGCGACACTGTCGACGTTGGCCAGATTGGAGGCCACAGTATCGAGACGGACCGTCTGTGCCCGCATAGCACTGCCGGCGATGTCATAGATTCGATTGAATGACATGATTAACGGCCCTCGATCGCCTTGGCGATCCCGCTGATTTTCATATTGAGGAAGGTGAGGCTGGTCTGAAAGTCGGTGGCATTGTTGGCAAACTTGCTCTGCTCCACACTGAGCTCGGCGGTATTGCCATCCATGGAGACCTGATATGGAATACGGTAGAGAGGATGCTGCATATCATCCTGCAAACGCCCACCCGCAATGGCACCGCTCTCATCCTTGGCTGCCACTTGCTGTGCAACCCGGCCCAAGATGCTCTTATAATCCACGTCCCTGGCCAGATAGCCCGGGGTATCCACATTTGCCAGATTACCTGCGAGGATACGCGCCCTATCCGTTCGCACATTCAGGGCATAGGGATGTACCCCCAGCGCACTGTCAAATGAGATACTCATGTTTCATCCTCTCGTCAGCGAAATAGTCAGACCCGTGCAGGCCATATCAAGACTCATGCCAACCATGAAAAAACACACCGGTCGCCCTGTGGCGTGGCTTCGCCCCCTGCCTGGGGCGAGTCGGGGGGAAGCTGGCTTTCCCGGCAGGAAGTGGGGAGGCCTCCTGTTGATGCTGCTGCTCACCCTGTCTCCCGGGGTGCAAGCCCAGACGGAGACACTGGATATCACCGCCCTGGAGCAGATCCTGCGCCAGCAGGCCCAGCATCAGCTCGAGGATTATTTGGCCCTGCAAGGCTGGCAAGCCAATCGCGTCGACTATCAGGTCTGGCTCGCCCCGGCGGCGGCGCACCTACCCCCTTGTCGGCAAACCCTCGGGTTGCAGGCCGGTGGTATCTATCGTCAACCCTGGGGTCGACGGCCCTACCTCATCAGTTGCGGCGATCCCCAATGGCAACTCAGGGCCAGAGTCGATGTCAGCGTCTTTATGTCTGTCTGGGCCACGGCCCAGGAGATAGCCAAGGGACGCGCTATCCAGGGTGACGATCTGGTTGCCAAGGAGCTGGAAGTCAGTCGCATTCAACGCGGCTTCACTCCGGCTAGCCTCTCCTTGCTCGAGCAGAAAAGTGGGCGCAGGCTGCGCATGGGACAACTCATCGGTGAACTCGATCTGCAGAAGCAGTGGGCGGTGCGTCAAGGAGAAGGCGTACTGATCAGGGCAGGTAAAGGCAGCTTTGCCGCCACGACTCGGGGGGAAGCGCTGGAAGATGGGGCCATCGGCGATGGTATCAGGGTGCGCAACAACAGCTCGGGCAGAGAGATCCAGACCTGGGTACTGGGCAAGGGAGAGGTAGAGACACGATTTTGAGCTAGCACTCCATTCAAGTTATGCTGACCCGCGGTCGCTTTACTCCAGTAGACCATCAGGAATTGAATATATGAAGATCACTCGCACCGACCCTATCCAGGCTCAGCCTCTTACTCAACGCAGGCAGGACACGGCGCCGACGCCAAACCCGCCTCGCCAGAGCGGTGAGAGCCAGATCAGTGCCACCGCCCAGACCATGGCACAAGCCCGCATCACCTTGGCCGACACACCGGATGTCGATATGGCCAAGGTCAAGCAGATCCGTCAAGCCATAGGGGAAGGACGTATGAACCTCGACATGGATGCCTTGAGCCAGGCCATATTGGAACTGCACCGTCGATGAGCCAGTTCGCCAGACCGCTGGATGCCAAGCAGAGAGTCAAGCAACTATTGCTCGGGGTACAGCGCGATCTCGGCAGCTATGGTGAGCTGCACGATATGTTGCAGCGCCAGCATCTACTGCTGGCGACGCATGAGGTGGATGAGCTGACTCAGCACAATCTGCAGCAAACTGAGCTGATGAAACAGATAGAGCAGCAGGCTCAGCAGCGTTGCCAACATCTGCTCGCCCTTGGGCTGGCACCGGATGAACAGGGCATGGCCAAGCTGATTGCTCGCCTGCCCGCCCAGTTGCAGCACACCATGGCAGACCAGTGGCAGCGACTCGAGTCCAGCCTACGCCAGTGCCAATGGCAAAATGATCGCAATGGTCGCCTGCTGGCGGGGCAGATTGAAACCCTGCATACCTTGCTCGGTCAGCGCCAGGAGTATGGCCAGGAAGCTTGATTCATCTGAACCTTTATTGAACCTTTATCCGTGACCAGCCCTTCGTCAACTACCCAGGGCTCGATGGCGCAGGCTGCTTAGCTCATCCAGCTGACGCTGCTCCTGCGACTCCCTGAGTTTCCGGTCTGCCAGGGCCCGCTTGTCCAGCACTCCCTCCAACCCCTTAACTCGCCCGAACTGCTGACGCAATTGCAACTCATGGCGATCCAGATCGAGGCGCGCCATCGCCGATTGTTGAACCTGATGGCTGTGCAAGCGACGCAACTGGACATCCATCTGCTGACGATTTTGCAGCAACAAAGGATGAAAATCCTGCCCCTTACCCAAGCTGGCGATCACCTCCTGCAATCTGAATGCCCGCAGCTCCTCACGCTGAGCCAGCTCACGCAGGCGCTGGCGCTCCTTACCCATCTCGTCCAGCGTCTGCTGTTGTAAAACCAGATACGCATTGAGCACTTTCTCTCCTTAGGCCGGACGGCCGAGAGCCTGGCGCAGCCCGGCAGGGGTCTCTGCCAGGGGGGTCACCTCATGAATGCCCTGCTGCAGCAGGGCCGCTATGGTGGGATAGCGCTGCACGGCTTCATCCATCTGTGCGTCCGCCCCCGCCTGGTAGCCACCCAGAGGCAGCAACTCACGGACCTGCTGATAGCGCCCCCACAGCTGACGCAGGGTAACCGCCAGGGATTGCCACTCGGCCGACACCACCTGGGGCATGACCCTACTGACCGAAGCACCTATGTCGATGGCCGGATAGTGGCCCTCCTCGGCAAGGCGCCGGGTCAACACTATGTGACCATCCAGAATGGCACGAGCCGCATCCACGACAGGATCTTGCTGATCGTCCCCTTCCGCCAGCACCGTATAGAAGGCGCTCAGACTGCCATTGGGATCGACACCGTTACCGGCCCGCTCCACCAGCTGAGTCAGCATACTGAACACCGAGGGTGGATAGCCCCGGGTAGCGGGCGGCTCGCCGATGGCCAGAGCAATTTCACGCTGGGCTTGAGCGTAGCGGGTCAGGGAGTCCATCAGCAGCAGTACATCCTGCCCCTGCTCACGAAAATATTCGGCGAGGCGATGACAAAGCTGTGCCGCGCGAAGCCGCATCAGCGGAGACTGATCGGCTGGGGCGGCGATGACCACGGCCCGGGCCAGCCCTTCGCTGCCCAGGCTGTGTTCGATAAACTCGCGCACCTCACGCCCTCGTTCACCAATCAAGCCAACAATGACGATTTGTGCCGTGGTGTTGCGGGTCATCATGCCTAGCAGCATGCTCTTGCCGACCCCAGAACCTGCGAACAGACCGAGGCGCTGGCCTTTACCGACGGTGAGCAGGCCATTGATGGCACGCACCCCTACGTCGAGCGGCTCGCGCACCGGGGTACGCTGCAACGGATTGAGGGGGGGGCTGAACAAGCTGACGCACTCCCCGGCTTCCGCCAGAGGGAGGCCATCCAAAGGTTGTAGCAGGCCGTCCAATACGCGGCCAAGCAGGTGTTCCCCTACCCGAATCGTCTCCTCACCCGAGATGGGCAAGACTCTGGCGCCCGAATAGAGGCCGCTCATGGCCTGCAATGGCATCAGATAAGAGACGTCACGATTAAATCCGACTACCTCTGCCAGCAGATAGCCTTCGCCAGCGGTATCAACCCGGCAACGTTGGCCCATCACCAGCTGACAGCCAACGACCTCCAGGGTAAGTCCAGTGACGCGGACCAGGCGGCCATAACGGCGAAAGCCGGGAGCTGGTTCAAAGTCATCCAGTGCCGAACTGAGCGCCTGCTGAAAACGCTTATCCATTCAGGCTGCTATCCAGCGCGCTGTTGATCTTGTCCAGACAGGCATCGAGCCGCTCCGCGGTATTGACTTCGATCACCGCAGCCTGAGTCTCGAGCCTGGCATCTCCCGTGGCCAAGGCGGCATCCTGTTGCAGCGGCCAGCCAGCACAACGGGTTACACCCAGTTCGGCCAGACGACGCCGGTCCCCCTCATTGAGGTAGATAACCAACTCTTCGGGCTGGCTCGGCAAACTGGCAAGCGCCTGCTCGACTTGCGTCAACACTTGTTGGGGGTTGAGGGTGAATTCGGCCTGGATGACCCGCCGCGCTACCTGCTCGACCAACTGGGCCAATACCTGCTTTTGTTGCAACATGCGGGCCCGGCAGAGGCTATCCCACTGTTGCTGCAGTTGCTCAAAAGGCACCATGACCTCGTCGAAAGAGGCTCGCCCTTCAGCCAACCCTTGGGCAAGGCCCCGAGCCTGGCCTTGAGCCAAGCCCCGACTCTCACCCTCGATCAGGCCACTGGTAAGCCCCTGCTGGTAACCTTCCTGATACCCCAGATCCTGGCCCTGCTCCATTCCCTGTTGATAGCCAAACTCGAACTGCTCCTGCTCGCTCGGCTCCCCCTCACCGGCCTGGCCGAGTTGTGGGAAGCGGTAGCGACGAGTCGCCCCCGGGGCCAACTTGCGCATCTTGTTAGGCATGCTTGTCTCTCATCAGTTGACCGTGGGTTCTTCGAACAGCTGGAACTCGACTTCGCCCTGTTCGACCAGTTCCCGCACCAGTTGCATGATTTCGTCCCGAGCCTGCTCCACCTTGCGCAAAGAGACACTGCCCTGATCCTGGATCTGCGCTTCGAGGGACTGGGCCATCCGCTTGGGCATGGCACCGAGCACCACCTTGCGAAAACTGGTCTCGGTATTCTTGAGAGCCAATGCCAGCAGATCGGCGGGCAGCTCCTGTACCAGACGTTGCAAGGTGTCGTCGCTCTGGCGACGCAGTGCCATGAAGTCGAACATGTTCTTCTCTATTTCGAGGGCCATGTCGCCATCGCGCTCTCGCAGCAAGGAGAGCATCTGCTCCTTGTTGCCCTGGTAACGATTAAGGATATCGGCAACCTGACGCACCCCGTTGACCTTGGCGCCGGACTGATCCGCCACATAGGCCAGACAACGATCCAGCGTGAGTCGCAGCTCATCGAGCACATGTTCGCTCACCGAGTTGAGTCCGGCAACCCGAACCAAGAGATCATCGTGGAGCGATCCTGGCAAGGCATTGAGCACGGCCGAGGCCGTTTGGGGTGGCAAGAAGCCCAGTAAGACCGCCTGCATCTGCGGGTGTTCGTTGCGGAAGAAGCGTGCCAGCACCTCGGCAGGCACCCACTGCAGACGCTGGATATCCTGGCTCATGGCGTCACCATACAGGCTATCGAGCAGGCTGCGGGAGAGGCGCTGGCCCAGGGCAAGATCCAGGGTCTGCTCCAGATAATCCCGGGAGGCGCTGGCGATGCCGCTCTGCTCCCGGTACTGGATGAAGAACTGCTGCAGGGTCCACTTCGCCTCGATGGAGCTGACCCCGGACAGGCCCGCCATCTTGGAGATGAGCCGTTGCACCTCGTCCCGTGACAGCTTCTGCATCACCTTGGCGGCCGCCTCCGTCCCCATGCTGAGCAACAAAATGGCCGCCTTCTCCAGGTTGTCTATATCGATGTCCACTGCACTCTGGTTCATGTTAGCGTTGCTCATTACTACTCACCCATGCTTTGACCACTTCGGCCACCCGGGCCGTGTCCTTGTCCACCAGAAGCTGCAGATGCTTCAACTGTACCTCGAGTTCAGAGCCCGGTTCGGGCAACGCATCGAGATCCAGCGCCGTGAAATGGGGCCCTTGCTCATCATCAGTGCGGATGAGCCCTTTGCTATGGGGGGGGGCCAGTGCCTCATCGGTCTGGCGTTGCAGTGGCAGACCAAGCTCGGGCTCCAGATCTTCCTGCTCTTCTTCGTTTGCCACTCCCCCTGGCTGCTGGGTACGAACCAGATGTTTGACCAGGGGACGTATGCCGAAGAACACCAGGGTCAGACCGAGCAAACCACCGACCAGATAGCGCAGGGAATCCTGCCAGTAAGGGGTCTCCCACCAGCTGGATTCGGGTGGTGCGACATGCACCTCATCGGTGAAGTTGAACACCTGCAGACTGATCTGATCGCCACGACCAGTATCAAAGCCGACGGCCCTCTCCACCATCTGGCGGATCTGGCCAAGCTGAGCCTCATTCCAGCCATCTTTCGGCGCGGTCTGCTCGTTAAGCAGCACAGAGACGTTCATCCGCTCGAGTCGCCCCTGCTGATAGCGGGTATGCACCACGGTGCGGCTATTTTCGTATTGACGACTGCTCTCCTGGCGCTCGGTCCGGCTGTCGTTCTTGGGGGGCGGTTCCGCAGGCGCGGCGGCGCCATCTGCGGGTTCAGCCTGGGGCGCCGTCTCGGGTGGCCGATTGGAGAGGGCTCCCGGGATCCCCATGGCGAGGGCATCGACCGTCTTGTCAGACTTGTTGGTCTCCTTGGTGATCACACCTTGCGGATCGAACTGCTGCTGAGTCTCTTCAACCGCATTGAAGTTGACATCTGCTGCAATCTGAACCCGGAAGTTACCCGTACCCAGCATGGGGTAAAGCATGTCGGTGGCGCGTTGACGTATGTATTGCTCCAGCTTGCGCACGTATTCCATCTGCTGAACGCTCTGCTTTCCCGGAACACAATGCTCCCCAACTCTGCACTGAGCAGCTGGCCGGGTCAACCACTGTGACGGCGCTGGGTTTCATTCCGGAGATACTACCGCCACCAGATTGGCAATTGCTTCAACCTGACCCGCTTCGATGGATTGGCCCGGTTGCATATCGAGCATTACCGATGCACTCGGTTTCTCTTCATCACGCCCACGAACAGCGTGCGTTTGGAATCGCCAGATGAACGCGGGCACTGCGCACGGCATCTAGGTGTAATCTCTCTGTAGGTTGTTCACTCGGGCATTCCCGGAGAATTGGAGGCACCAACCAAACCAATCATCCGAGGTGCCCGAGTGAACAATCATAAAAATGCCCGATTAACCGTCTTTGGTCGACAGCTTCTTGTCCAGCGTATTCCTGAGCAGGGCCTGCGCGTTGAAGAGGCCGCTCACGCTGCCGGGGTCAGTGTCCGCACCGCTTACAAGTGGCTCACTCGATATCGCCAGGAGGGACCTGATGGTTTGTACAATCGCTCTTCTCGACCCGCATCTTGCCCCCATGCCATTGATGACCAGCGCCAACAGAGGATTATCGAACTGCGCAAGCAGCGACGGACCTATCGGCACATCAGCCAATCTCTGGGCATAGGGCACAGTACTGTCGCCCGCATCTTGCAGCGCATGGGACTTCATCGATTGGCCAATCTGGCCCCAGCTGTTCCAGTACAACGCTATGAACATGAGAAACCGGGCGACTTGCTGCATCTGGACATCAAAAAGTTGGGGCGTTTCCACCGTCCCGGCCATCGTATCACCGGCGACCGCAGCAAGGACTCACGCGGCGCAGGGTGGGAGTGTGTTCATGTGGCGATTGATGACCACTCCCGTGTGGCGTTCAGCGCTCTGCATCCTGATGAAACGGGACGCAGTGCCTGCCTGGCGCTGTTACAGGCACTTCACTACTACGCCGGGCTCGGCATTCGTTTCAGTCGGCTACTCACGGACAATGGAGCCTGTTACCGGTCAAAACGCTTCCAGGAAGGTGTGCGTCGGCTGGGGCTCAAGCATCTGCGCACCAAGCCTTGTTTCACACCACAAACCAATGGCAAAGCAGAGCGCTTCATTCGAGCCCGCGCTGCGTGAGTGGGGCCTATGCACGGAGCTATGACTCGTCAGAGCAACGGGCAGAGCACTTGCAACCGTGGCTGCATGAGTACAACTGGCATCGTCCTCATGCCAGTATTTGTGGGCTACCAGCCGTCGAGTCATCAATCTGTGAACAACCTGGTCGGTTTACACATCTAGCGCTATGATGGTTCTGGCCAGCTCCTCCTTCCAGGGCATGACGATAACGCGCTCCCTCCATAAATTCGCTGGTACCCGGTCCCAACATCGTCCAGCCTTCCAGACCAGACGGCATAGCCGCGCTCACCCCTCTGGCCGCCAGCGCCATCCTGACATGAGCCAGCTGCTTTTCAGGAACAAGGACCTGACCCGTACTCTTTTCCAACCTGAAAGGCACCTGCTCTTTCTCCAACATCTCCATGATGTTGGCGGTGTCATACAACTCCTGCTTGCCGTAAAGAGGCACATTCTTGCTGGAGGTCCACAGGATAACGACAATGGTACCGGCCACAATGGCGGCGAGCAGCGCTATGGTCAGGATCGATTTGTTGTCATGGGAGAGGGTACGCCAATTGCGTAATCCCTCTTGCAGCCTGATCTTGAGCGAATCAGAGGCGGTCCCCTGAGGAGACGTTACCAGTTCAGTCATCACTTACCTCAGAGCGGCATACGCATAATGTCGTCAAAACCGGTCATCAGCTTGTTTCGCACCTGCATGAGGGCGGAAAACTGAGGCCCTGCTTTCTGGCTGGCAACCATGGCACCAACCAGATTATCGCTCTGGCCTGCATCCACGGCGGTCATCAGCCGTGAGGCGATGTTTTGCTGTTCATTGACCCGCCCGACCACATCTCGCATGGCGTCACCTAATGACACATTCGAGACATCATTTGATTCGATAAAGGGGCCTGAGTGGCAACTTGCTGCATCTCCTGCATCTGCTGCAAGAGCGTTGCCTGTGATGACATCATTTCAATCTTCACGCCGTTATCCCTTAGTTTTGAAGCTGCTGCTCGATATCAATGCCCTGCTCACGCATCGCCGCCAGCTTGTATCCAGTGCCCGGGTCGTCATCCCAAGGGCTTCTGCCGTGCGGGTACGATGGCCACGGAAGCGGCGCAAGGTCTCTAGTACAAATTGAAATTCTGCATGCCGACGCGTCTCACTCAGCCCTTCCGGGACGGAAAGGACTTCCGCCAATCCATCGCTGGGTTCCGCGACATAACTGGGCAGCATCAAATCGACCGCCTGAATATGCAATCCGCGAGCCATGATTAATGAACGTTGAATGACATTGTCCAACTGCCTGACGTTGCCCGGCCACTGATAAGCCAGCAGTTGCTTGCGCGCATTTTCACTGAGGCGATAGCCCTGCTGCGGGCGCATGCCGTTCAATGAAATATTCCGCCAGCGGCAATATGTCGTCGGGGACGCTCGCGCAATGCAGGCCAGTTCATCGGCAACACGTCGAGGCGGTAGAAGAGGTCTTCCCTGAACTGGCCGGCAACCGCCAGGGTACGCAGATCCTTGTTGCTGGCGGCGATGATCCGCACATCCAGCGCTATGGTTTGATGGCTACCGAGCCGCTCAACTTCTTTCTCCTGCAAGACCCGCAGCAATTTTGCCTGCAGCGTCAACGGCAGTTCGGAGATTTCGTCGAGCAGCAGGGTCCCGCCCTGCGCCTGCTCGAACTTGCCGGGCTGCGAACCCGTTCGCGCCGGTGAAGGCCCCCTTCGTTGTGGCCAAACAGAATGGATTCGAGCATGGACTCGGGAATGGCGGCGCATTGATGGCGACAAACGGCTTGTGAGCACGGCTGGACATCTCGTGGATGTAACGCGCCAGACGCTCCTTGCCCGTTCCAGACTCACCACCGATAAGAATGGTGGCTGCCGTTTCGGCTGCCCGGCGAGCAAGCTGCAACACTTGCAGGCTCATGGCGGAGACAGCGTATCAGATCTGGAATTGCCTGCCGCAGACGCAGCGCCCCCTTCACCGCATCAACCATCTGCTGGCCACTGAAGGGCTTGATGATGTCAGTCGATGGCCCCCGCTCGCATCGCTTCCGCCGCAAGATAGGCCTGACGCTCATTAACCAGGATCACGCAATCAGTACCGCTGAAATCATGCACCAATTGAGGACCGGCTTCGGTCATGGCATCCATATCGAGCAGGATTAAATCAACGGAATTATCAGCGAGAATTAACTTCGATTTGCTGATGGAATCGACACAGGAAATGCATATCCCTGTGCAACAATATTCCTGCAATATCGTTTCCATTTGCCATAGATGAAGATTAATCAATAACAAATGGGGAGCACTCTCAATAGCGATTGGCCTTGAGTTTTTTTTGATAGATAAATCCGAAAGCAGGAACCGAACCCGTGATTGTGGACAAAACAATCAACAGAACTGAAATGCCGAAATAAAAGACGCACCAGGTACGCTGGCACTGACGTCATCTATTGGGTGAGAAGTGATATCAAGGCGGTAACAATGGCCTTGGCAACCCCGCTATCATTAGCATTCCTGCTATTAGACCGGAGGCTTTGCGTCCTGACTTTTCAGTTCAGTTTGCCTTTTTCATGCGACTGCCCGTATTTGGACAAGACAGCACCAAATTAGTGGTGACTGCATGGCACATGTGAATTGTTATATTTGTTATTTATCTTTGACGGCCGACTGTCAAAACCGTCACATCATAACGGCTTATAATTACAATTCAAGTAGATAGGCGGAATATATTCTTCCATGTCAGTTCATTAACATGGCAGTTCCGCTTCAGCCTAGCGTACCAATAACCTCCACTCTAAATCTTCCGGTATTTCATTATAAGAGAGCACTTTGAGGCCTTTTGAAAATGAACGGGCATAACGCGCCATCAAGGGTCTAAGTTGAGGCATGACCACCAGTACCGGGGCATGTCCCTGCTGCTGCAGCTGCTCTTTAACCAGCGGCATATTTTGCTGCAACTGTGCCAGCAGTTGGGGATCAACCGGAAAACTGTCCAGCTGGATTTTCCCCTGCTGCTGCGACTGGTTCATGGCCGCCAGCAAGGTCTGCTCAAGACGGTCATCGAGCGTGAAGGTGGCAGTACATCACGGCTGCCAATCGCCTGTCTCACAATCTGGCGTTCAAGGCGCAACGAACATCGGAAGCAAGCAGCACGGGATCCTTGGTCAGCTCGCTGGCATCAGCAGGGTCGTCGCCACCGTGCGTATATCGGTCAGGCTGACCTGTTCCTTTAGCAATTGCCGAAAAACTGGCAACTGCTGCATCTGGGTCAGGGCCAGATTGAGCTCTTCCGCCAGACGGGGCAGACTGGACAGCAAGATGTTGCCCAAGCTTGCCGACCTCGTCATGACCAAAGAGGGCATCAAGCTGCTCACGCAGCAGCTTGCTGGCGTGGGTGGCGATCACCGTTGCAGAATCCACCACCGAATAGCCAAGATTCAGCGCCTTGGCCTTGCTCTCCGGTGAAATCCAGACTGCGCTCATGCCATATGCAGGATCCTGGGTCAGCTCCATCCAGCGCACCATAGGTCTCACCACTGCTGATGGCCATCAGACGCTGACAATCAACGTTACCGGACGCCAGTGCCTACACCTGAGAGCTTGATCCGGTACTGATCGGGCTGCAGTTGCAGGTTGTCACGTACCCGGATCTCGGGCAGCAGAAAACCGTACTGCTCCGATAGAGTTTTGCGAATACCGCGCACCCAAGCCAACAGCTTCGGCACCTTTGTCAGCTTCCGCCAGCGGCACCAACCGATAACCCAGTTCGATGGCGACGGTATCGACTGGCGGCAGATCCTGCCACTCCAGCCCTTGCGGTTCCGGCTGGGCAGCTGGACGAGTCAATTCTTGCGCGGCATCCGGATCCGGGGTATTGGCCGCCCGCTTGCTCACGCTCCAGCCAGCCCAGGCCAGTACGGCGGCAAAGCTGAGGAAGGCCAGCATGGCATGCCCGGCACCAGCCCCAGTACCAGCATGATGGCAGCGGCAGTGTAGATTACCCGGGGCGATGCCAGGATCTGGTCACCCACCTGATCCGCCATCTCACCTTCATCGCTGACCCGGGTCACAATGATGGCGGCAGCGGTGGACATCAGCAGCGAAGGGATCTGGGCCACCAGACCATCACCGATGGTCAGCAGGGCATAGCGCTGGAAGGCTTCGGCAACCGGCAGGGCATGCTGGAAAATACCGATGGCAAGGCCGCCAACCAGGTTGATGATAAGCACCAGCATGCCGGCAATCGCATCACCGCGCACGAATCGGACGCGCCGTCCATCGCACCGTAGAAATCCGCTTCCCTCGCGATCTCATCACGCCTTGCTCGCGCCTGATGCTGATCCATGGTGCCGGCATTGAGGTCGGCATCGATGGCCATCTGCTGCCCGGCATGGCATCCAGGGTAAAGCGGGCAGACACCTCGGATATTCCGCTCTCCCACCCTTGGTGATCACCACAAAGTTGATGATCATCAGGATCACGAAGACCACCAGACCCACGACAGAGTTGCCACCTATCACCACCTCGCCAAATGCCTGATGACCTTGCCGCCGCTTCATGCCCTTCATGACCATGCAGCAACACCACGCGGGTCGAGGCGACGTTCAGCGACAGTCGCATCAGGGTGGCCACCAGCAGAACGGTCGGGAAGACGGAAAAATCGAGCGGCAACGCGCCGATACGGAGACCAGCAACACCAGCACTGCCAACACAATGTTGAAGGTAAACAGAGCATCCAGCGGCCAGCCGGCAGCGGCAATATCATCATGGCCAGAATGGCCAGGAGCATCATCGGGATCGCGGTATAGGATTTGGTCAATACACGCCAGTTCACAACTTACCTCTCAGGTTGACGTAATTCGGGCGGCACATGCAAAGGAGCAAGCGGGTTTGGCTTTCCCTTGCCAGCCGCATAGGCCCTCAACTGCAATACATGATTCAAGACATAAGCCACCGCGGTATAGAGACCCGCCGGTACTTCCTGATCTATCCGGGTGGAGTAGTAGATGGCCCGGGTCAGCTCCGGCAGGCTCATCACCATCTTGTCGTGCTGCCTGGCGACCTCGCGGATCCGCTCCGCCATGCCGTCGACCCCTTGGCAATCACATAGGGGGCGTTGGCTCGCGGGGATCATACTTGATGGCCACCGCGTAATGGGTCGGGTTCACTATGATGACGTCTGCCTGCGGCACCCGCTGTTCGATGCGCGCCCGCGCCAGCATGCCCTGCACCTGACGGATCCGGCCTTGATTTCCGGGCGGCCTTCGCTGTTCTTGTGCTCGTCCTTGACCTCCTGCTTGGTCATCTTCAACTGCTTGTTCAAAGACCAGCGCTGATAGGGGACATCCAGCACGGCAATCAACATCTGCACACTGCCTAGCAAGATGCCTGAGAAGAGGATGCGCAGCGCCTGTTCCATCGCTGCCTGGGGCGGCATACGGTTCATCATCATCAGCAGGGGCCACTGGTGCTGGAGCATCAGGGCCAGCGTGCCGCCAATCAGCAGAATTTTCAGTACCGATTTCAGCAGTTCCATCAGGCTGTGGGTCGAGAACATCCGCTTGAGCCCCTTGAGCGGATTGAGCTTCTTTGCACTGGGGATCAGCTTCTTCCAGGTCAGCACCATGCCCCCCGGCAACAATGCTGAGCAGGACCAGCAACAGGGCCAGAAAAGCCGAACAGCGGCAGCAGGACCCACAACATGTTGAGCAAGGCTTCCGCCGTCCAGTGAAGCATCATTTCCGGAATCCCTGGCTCCTTGCCAGTCGAAACGCTGGGGCCGTTTTCATTAACTCGGCGAAGAAGCGGCCGAAGCTGGGCACCATCCACTGCATGGCAAAGCCGCCGAGCAGCAACAGCAGCCCGCCGAGCTGAGCTCCTTGGAGCGCGCAATTTGACCCTCTTTCCGTGCCTTGCGCAGTTTCTGGAAGAGGCCTCTTCGGTTTTATCCTGGGCGCTGTTCTTTTCTGGCTCATGAAGGGGTCAGGGCTCGCAGTTGTTCCAGCACATAGGTCACCAGCTCAAGGTAACGGGAAGGGACTCCGCTGATGGAAATGGCCATGGTCAGCAGGCCCAGCATCAGCGTCATGGGAAACCCAGCGAGAAGATGTTCAGCGAAGGGGCCGTGCGATTCATGACACCAAAGGTCAGGTTGACCATCAACATGGCAACCACGGCAGGCAGAGTCAGGATCAGGGCGGCCCCGATAGACCAGCCAAACAACCCGATGACGCCCTTCATATCCAGCAGATCCGAGCGATGAACCCGGCGGCCAGCTACGCAAGCTCTGCACGAGCACATCCAGCACCACCAGATGGCCGTTCAGGCCGAGGAACAGCAAGGCACAAAAAACCGTCATTACCTGACTGATGATAGGGGCAGAATCACCGTTGACCGGATCATTCATCACCGCCATCGCCAGACCCATCTGCATGGAGAGGATCTGCCCCACTGTGGTCATCACCATATAGAGCAGCTGGGACACAAAGCCCGAACAGCAGCCCAAACAACAACCGCTCGATGGTCAGCACCAGCGCGCCCGTGCTGAAAGGGTCGACCGCAGGCATGCCCTTGATCATGGGCGCCAGCAGCAGGCTGATGATGAACGCCAGCATCAGGCGAACTGGCGCGGCACCCGGCCATCACCAAAGACCGGCATCACCCAGAATGCCATACCGATCCGGATAAACGGCCACCACCACTGTCCCAACCATGCGGTCAGGTCAGCAGCACTGAGGACAGCAGCGAATTCATCCGATAAACCCGGGGATTTTAGAAAAAGATCCTGGAACAAAGTAGTGATTTGGGACAGTCACCTTTCCCGTAAAGATAAGGGTCATCAGAGTCACGATAAAACGAGGCAGAAAGCTGAGGGTCTGCTCTTGGATCTGCGTTGCAGCCTGAAAAATACTGACCATGAGGCCGATGATCAGGCCCGGTACAATCAGCACCGAGACCATGGTCACCACCAGATCGACCGCGCCACCAACCAGGGCAACACTCTGCTCCGGCGTCATGTCAGCCTCCCCCGCCAAAGCTGGCCGCCAGCGTGCCGACCGTCATCGACCAGCCGTCTACCAGCGAAGACCATCAGTTGAATGGTAAGGAGATGATCAGCGGTGAGAGCATCATCATCCCCATCGCCATCAGCACGCTGGCGACCACTAGGTCGATCACCAGGAAGGGAATAAACAGCATAAAGCCAATCTGGAATGCGGTATTCAGCTCGCTCAGCACAAACGCGGGCAACAGCACACCGAAAGGCACATCCTCTTTGGCGACCGTAGTTGGTTCGCCAGAGATGCGCAGCATCTGCTCCAGATCCGGTTCACGGGTCTGGGCCAGCATGAATTTGACGCAGGGGTTTTCTGCCCGGGCCAGCCCCTCGGACAGGGTTATTTCGTTCTGGTCATAGGGACAAATGCGTTCTGATACATGTCCGTCCAGACCGGACGCATAATCACCACAGTCAGGATCAGGCTGATGCCGATCAGCACCCGGTTGGGAGGGCTCTGCTGCAAGCCAATGGCCTGACGCAATATGGCCAGTACTATGATGATCCGGGTAAAACTGGTCATCATCAGCAACAGGGTCGGAAGCAGACCCAGCAGGGTCATGAAGAAGAGGATCTGCAACTTGATGTTGTAGTCCTCGCCCCCGGAAGCGCCTGGCGATACCGAGAACAGCGTCATGTCCGCGCCCCAGCCGGGCAGCGAAAACAGCAGCAGAGCAAGCAGATAGCGCATCAGTCGTCCATGCCACCCAGCAGGTTGGTATCGATGACATCGACCAGGCGCAGGCCATATTTGCCATTCACCACGACCACTTCGCCCTTGGCAAGCAGGCGACCGTTGACCCGCACATCCAGCGGTTCACCCGCCAGCTTGTCCAGCTCAATGACAGCCCCCTCCTCGACGCGCATCAAATCACCGAGCGGCACTTCGGTGCTGGCCACTTCCAGCGTCACCTTGACCGGGATCTGGCGAAAAAGGAGAGATCCCGCTGCTTGCTGCTACTGGTGGGGGCCAAGTAAATCTGCGGCGCTAGGCATGCTGATGTCATCACCAAACAGTTGATCCAGGCCATCCAGATCCAGCGGGTCATTCATATTGTGCTCGTTCATGATTCAATTTACTCCTCTACAACCGTCGCAACCTGATAGACCAGGCTGCCTTTATGTTCAGCAATGCGTCCATTAAAACAGGGTACGATTGCCAATCAGTGCTGGCACAACTTCAGGCAAATCCAGCGAGAGCACATCCCCCACCTTGAGACACTCGAGATCCGCCAGTGTCATGGAGAGTTGTCCCATGACCACGCGCAGCCGCACTGGCACATGCGTCAGAGCCTGTTGCCAGCTGACCTTGCGGCAATGAATGACTGACCTGAGAAATGGACTCCTCGGGGGGAAGCAGCCACATCTGCAAGTGATGCGTGCAATTACATGCAGGGTTGCCTGCGTGGTCCAGGCTTGACGGTGGCGATGGAATCCCGTGGCACGACATGCAACTGCCACTTCAAATCCCCCAACCCCGAGAACAAGCACACCAGATATCAACCTGATCTGGCGAAGCCGCAATAACAGCCGCTGTTCGGTATCGGCTGAAATTAGGTCGGAGTCGGCCTGTAAGCCGGGTTCTGTTCCGGGTTTCCCCGGTGACAATCATTCCTCTAGGCCAGCAATCGCTCACTGGCTCAAGCAACCTACCCGCCCCCAACGCGGGCCGCGCCAATAGGGGCCTATTTGGTCTTGCTTCGGGTGGAGTTTACCGTGCCACGAACTGTTACCAGACGCGCGGTGCGCTCTTACCGCACCCTTTCACCCTTACCTGATCCCTTGCGGGCCATCGGCGGTTTGCTCTCTGTTGCACTGGTCGTAGGCTCACGCCTCCCAGGCGTTACCTGGCACCCTGCCCTATGAAGCCCGGACTTTCCTCCCCTCCGCCCGTCTGCCCCGAAAGGCACAACGACGAAGCAGCGATTGTCCAGCCGACTCCGGGCGCGGATTATAGCCCTGTCCGCAGCCCGGGGTAAACCGGCAATTGCCGATAGTGGCATTTATTAATGATATGCTGACCCATTCTAGAGTGACACTGTCATCAAGCCGCCCCCATCGATGGACCCATTCTTGCCAGGTCAGGTTGGTAGATGCGACCTTCGTCATAGACCCTCATGGTGAGGATGACCCTGTGACCCGAACCGACGATGCTATTTATTCTTTCTGGTGGTGATCCAGTCCGTACTTGTAAAGTGCGTTCTTCTTCACCCCATGGATCTCGGCTGTCAGCGCGGCCGCCTTCTTGAGCGGCAACTCTGCCACCAGCAGCCCCAGGGTACGGATCGCCTCGGCGGGCAAATCCTCTTCCGTCTTGCTCGCCCCGGCCACCACCAGCACAATTTCACCGCGGCAACGGTTTTCATCCTCGCCCAGCCAGACCAGCATTTCGGAGGCAGGCAGACCGTGAATGGACTCAAAGGTCTTGGTCAACTCGCGGCACACCACAACCTGGCGTTCCCCGAGGATGCGAGCAATCGCTTCCACTGTGTCCTGAACCCGGCGGGGTGATTCGTAGAACACCAGGGTGCGGGTATCCTCAATCACGGCCTGCAACCTGTCATCGCGGCCCTTGCTCTTGGCTGGCAGGAAACCTTCAAAGGCAAACCGATCGGTCGGCAGACCTGCGGCACTGAGCGCCGTGATGGCGGCACAGGGACCCGGCAGTGGCACAACCTTGACCCCGGCTTCGCGACAGCGGGTGACCAGGTGATAACCGGGATCGCTGATCAGTGGTGTGCCCGCATCCGATACCAGGGCTACACTCTTGCCTTCCTTGATTTTCGCTATCAACACCTCGGCCTTCTGCTGCTCGTTATGATCATGCAAAGGGAAGCTGCTCACCGATATCTGGTAGTGTTTGAGTAGTATGCCGGTGTGGCGAGTATCCTCGGCCGCCACCAGATCGACCCGGCGCAGCGTATCGAGGGCACGCTGGGTGATATCTGCCAAATTACCGATGGGAGTGGGGACTATATAGAGGGTTGGGATGTCACTCATGGGATCTCCGAGCATCCCGACAATTGTGTCGCCATATTGGCCCGTTTACACTATGGGTAACTTCAACACTGGTCGGGGAATGAACTTGAACCGGGTTACAAAGCAGCTAAGTGTATCACGACTCTTCGGCATCCTACTCGCAGCTATCCTGCTGGCGGGTTGCGCGTCGGAACCCAATCAACCCTCTGGACAGGAAGGGGGCCTTTCTGGCTTTGCCAAACTGACCCAGAATCCGGAGGCCTATCTGGCCAAGGTGGATCCGGCCAAGCCGGATGAAGCCTTCGTCTGGCAAACCCTGGCTGCCCGCAGCTATCTGGCTCAAGGCCAGCTCAATCCGGCTCAGGCCTTGCTGCAACAGTTGCAAAAGCAGGCCAAGACACCACAGCAGCAGGCACAGGCACAGTTGCTAGAGGCTCATGTGCTCCTCGCCCAGGGCAATGCCAATCAGGCGCTGATCTTGCTCGAAGGCAAGCCCGCCGTGGAACTCGACGCCGATACCCAGCGTGACTGGTATCGCCAACGCACCGTGCTGCAGCTCGACATCAACAACAAGTTTGGTGCCGCCAAGTCTCTCATCTTGCTGGAGCCCTATCTGGTCAAAGAGGAGATCGCCACCAATCATCAGCAGATCTGGTCCCTGCTCAAGAGCATGACCCCCACGACCCTGCAAGCACTGGAAGAAGCACCGGCACCCGATGTGACCACCGGCTGGCTGCGCCTGGCGGCCCTGGTCAACGAGTTTGGGGCCCAACCGAGCCAGCTTGCTCGCCAGCTGGATGGCTGGAAGCGTGACTTCCCTAATCATCCGGCCCAGCAGGACATGCCGGCCGGTCTTGGCGATCTGGCCAGTACCACTGGCTTGGCCCCGCAGCAGATAGCCGTATTCCTGCCCCTGTCCGGCAATCTGGAGTCGCAGGGCTCGGCAATCCGCAACGGCATGCTGATGTCCTACAAGGAGCATCACGGCCAGTACAGCCTGAACTTCTACGACACCCAGACCAAATCGGTCAGCGAGCTCTACCAGCAGGCCATCAAGGATGGTGCCGACATGATCATCGGTCCCTTGCTCAAGGACAGGGTCGACGAGCTGCTCAAGCTCAATCCGACCGTGCCCGTGCTCGCCTTGAACGAGCTGGACAAGCCGGTCGTCAATGACAGCACCTTCTACTTCTCCCTCTCCGCCGCCGCCGATGCGAGCCAGGCCGCCAACTACCTGTTCGGCCAGGGTTATCGCAAGCCGCTGTTGATAGCCACCCAGGGCCGCATTGGCTATGGCAGCATCAAGGCGTTCGAGCAGACCTGGAGCGGTCTGAGTCAGGATAAACCCGTGGTCGCGACCTTTACCTCCCGCAAAGAGGTACCGGGCATGGTGAAAAATGCCCTGAGCGGTCGCTCCACTGCCCGGGCGGGCGAGATCATGCAGCTCGCCGATGAGACGCCGCGCAGCATCGATGTCGTCTATCTGATCGCCAATAACCTGGAGACCCGGATGGTCAAACCCTATGTGGATATCTCGGTCAATCCCATGGGCAGTCTCCCTATCTTCACTGGGCCCCGCGGTTATGACAGTGGCGCTACCGAGGTAGCCTCGGAGCTCAATGGTCTGCGCATCGGCGATATGCCGTTGATGCTGGGCGAGTTCAACGAGCTGCGTGGCAAGGCCCAACTGCTCTGGCCACAGACCCAAGGTGACCTGCTGCGCCTGTTTGCCCTGGGTTATGATGCGGTTAGCCTGAGCCCCAATCTGATACAGATGCGCGCCGTCGGCGCCATGAAACAGCCGGGTCTGAGCGGTCAGCTCAGCATCAGCCAGGATGGCGTAGTGCAACGGGAGCAGAGCTGGGCCACCTACCAGAATGGCAAGCTACTCGACGCTACAGGCAACCCCATCGGCATGGAACAGGAGGCCGTTCCTGCGCCCTCGGAGCCCAGTGATGAAGAGCAGACTCAAGCCCCTGATACAGCACTGCCTGAACCTGTTTCAGACAGCAGCGACACCACCGCGTCCGGGACAGCACTTTGAGTTAGTCGCCGCCAACTGGTTGCAGGCCCGGGGTCTGCAACTGATTGAACGCAACTATCACTGCCGTGGCGGCGAACTGGATCTCATCATGCGCCAGGGTGATACCCTGGTGTTTGTCGAGGTCAGATATCGGGCCGATAACGACCATGGCGGCGCCGCCGCCTCGGTCACTCCGGCCAAACAACGCAAGCTCATGCTAGCCGCCCGCCACTATTTGACGCACCATGGCATCAACGAGGCCAGCCAGGCCTGTCGATTCGATGTGCTGGCGTTCGAGGGCAACCAGCCAGACTGGATCCAGAACGCCTTTTAAGAGGGTCCCATGACAGATCGCATCAAAGAGAACTACACAGAAAGCATTCAAACCAAGATCGCCGCTTCGGAGGCGCTGCCGGATGCTATCCATACTGCGGCGCAGATGATCACCATCTGCCTGCTCAATGGCCACAAGGTACTCGCCTGTGGCAACGGTCCCTCCGCAGCCCTGGCCCAGCTGTTCATCAGTGAGTTGGTCAACTGTTACGAAACCCAGCGTCCCTCCCTGCCCGGCATGGCCCTGACCGCCGACATGGCAACCATCAGTGCCATTGCCACCG
The DNA here is from genome assembly GCF_051376105.1 of Aeromonas molluscorum. Lineage (NCBI taxonomy): Bacteria > Pseudomonadati > Pseudomonadota > Gammaproteobacteria > Aeromonadales > Aeromonadaceae > Aeromonas > Aeromonas molluscorum. The sequence continues at coordinate 1,984,528 of NZ_JBPQCY010000001.1, forward strand.
ACCACGGCTTCGAAGAGGTGTATGCCAAACAGATCCGTGCCTTGGGTCAACCCGGCGACATCCTGGTCGTCATTACCACCTCTGGCCACAGCCGCAGTCTGATCAAGGCGGCCGAAGCTGCCCTCTCCCGTGACATGACCATAGTGGTGCTGAGCGGTGGTGACGGCGGCGAGATGGCAGGCCTGCTCGGCCCTAACGATGTCGAGATCCGGGTACCATCTGCCCGTCGACCGCGTATTTTGGAAGTCAACCTGTTGACCCTTCATTGTCTGTGTGATCTCATCGATCAGACGCTCTTCCCGCAACAAGAGGATTAACATCTTGAACAAGACGCCCCTAATCATGGTCCTGGTGACCGGTTCCCTGCTGCTGCAAGGCTGCGCTGCCGTGGTCGTTGGTGGAGCTGCCGGTACGGCCAACAGTGCTGGTGACCGCCGCACCCTGAGTACCCAGTGGGACGATCAGGCCATAGAGCTGAAAGCAGCCAATCTACTGGCAGACAACAAGGCACTCTCTGCCGCCAGCAAGATCAGCGTCTACAGCAACAATGGCCGCGTGCTGCTGGTCGGCCAGACACCGACCGATGCTTACAAGCAGAGTGCGGGGCAGACGGTTGGCCGTATTGAAGGGGTACGCCACGTCTACAACGAGTTGCGCCTCGGCAAACCCGTCAGCATAGGTACTCGCAGCAATGATTCCTGGATCACCTCCAAGGTGCGTGCCGACATGTTGGCCACCAAGGGCTTTGACAGCACCAAGGTCAAAGTAGTGACAGAGAACGGAGAGGTCTTTCTGATCGGTCTGGTGACCCGCAAGGAAGCAGAACAGTCTGTCGAGATTGCCCGCCACGTCAGCGGCGTGACCCGGGTCATCAAAGCGTTCGAGTACGCTCAGGAGTGACGCCACTCTCAACTCCTAAATAGAAAAACGCAGCCGATTGGCTGCGTTTTTTTATTGGTCCATGAGATTACTTGATGACAGTAAGACTCGGCCTGCCAGTGGGGCGCGGCGGTTCAGGATCAGGCTGCACCTGCTCCTGATCTGCCTGCTCTAGCCAGAGGTCATACGCTGGCTCCGGCGGGAACAGGGTACCAACACCGTTCTCTCTGGCATGGATGGCCATGATGGCCGCCATGGGAATATAAACCTGCTGGGACACGCCACCAAAGCGGGCGCTGAAGCTGATGGCATCATTATCCATGTGGAACTGCATTACCGCTCGCGGCGCTATGTTCAGCACGATCTGCCCATCTTGGGCAAATTGCAGTGGCACCTGCACATGGGGAATGTTGACGTTCACCACCAGGTGAGGCGTCAGGTCATTGTCCAGCAGCCAGTCAAAGAACGCCCGCAACAGATACGGGCGGCTCGGGGTCATTGTCGGTTCCATACTCATATACCGGAGCGGATCTCGCGCTCAGCTTCGGTCAGGGATGCCTGGAAGGACTCGCGCTCGAACAGACGAACCATGTAGGCCTTCAGCTCTTTAGCGCCGCGACCACCCAGATCGATGCCCAGACTTGGCAGGCGCCACAGCAACGGGGCCATGTAGCAGTCGACCAGACCGAACTCTTCGCTCATGAAATAAGGCATTTCACCAAAGATGGGAGCGATGGCCAGCAGATTGTCACGCAACTCGTTGCGTGCCGCCTCGACATCGGTGCCTGCCATGATCTTGTCGGCCAGACTGTACCAGTCCAGCTCGATGCGATGCATCATCAGACGGCTGTTACCACGGGCAACCGGGTAAACAGGCATCAGTGGCGGATGAGGGAAGCGCTCGTCCAGATACTCCATGATGATGCGTGAGGTATAGAGTGCAAGCTCACGATCAACCAGAGTCGGCACTGAGTTGTACGGGTTCAGCTCAGCCAGTTCATCCGGCAAGTTGCTCGGGTCAACCTGGCAGATATCTACGCTAACACCCTTCTCCGCCAGGACAATGCGCACCTGATGGCTGAACATATCGTTGGCACCGGAAAACAGCGTCATTACCGAACGCTTATTGGCAGCTACAGCCATTGAACCCTCCCGTCATTAAAAAGCAGAAACGGCAATGAAGTAACTTGGACCTCATTGCCGTGCATTATATTACTCGGATCTGGTCGCTTAGTGAACGTCGCGCCAGAATTCCTTCTTCAACAGCACAGTGAAGATGAAGAAGATAGCGATAAAGCCCAGCACCCAGAAGCCCATGCGTTCGCGCTCCAGTTTGACCGGCTCAGCCGAGTAGACCAGGAAGTTTACCAGATCCAGCACCGTCTGATCATATTCTTCGTTCGTCATTTCGCCATTGCCATCGGATTTGATGCCGATGGTCTCGTGCACCTCTTGCCCATCGACCAGACGAGTCTCCTGTTCCAGGCGCGGAGTACCCTGTAGCGGCTCCAATACATGGGGCATGCCCACAGAGGGGAACACCAGGTTATTCACTCCAAACGGGCGAGTCGGATCCACGTAGAAAGAACGCAGGTAGGTGTAGACCCAGTCTGCACCACGCACCCTGGCGACCAGCGTCAAGTCCGGCGGCGATGCGCCGAACCAGCGGGCAGCATCCTTCTCGGAGATGGAGCTCTTCATCAGGTCCCCCACCTTGGCACCGTTGAAGATAAGGTTATCCCGCATCAGATCTTCGGGGATCCCCAGATCCTCAGCCACCCTGTTGTAACGCTGATATTGAGTCGAGTGGCAACCCGCACAGTAGTTCATGAAGGTGGTCGCGCCACGCTGCAAAGACGCCTTGTCGCTCAGGTCATAGTCAGCCTTGTCCAGTTGTACACTGGCACCCGCTGCCATGGCCAACCCTGGCAGCAGAGCGAGCACAGCAAAGATTATCCTTTTCATTTGAATGTGATCCTCTCCGGCAGCGGCTTGGTATTTTCGTTCTTGCTATAGAAATAGAGCAGGACAAAGAATCCGAAGTAGCCGAGTGAACAGATCTGCGCAACCAACGTCAAGGTCGGCGTGGAAGGCAAGACCCCCAATACCCCGAGGATGACGAAGCAGACCACAAACTGAGCAATGTTCAGCTTGTGCAGCATGCTGCGATAGCGTACCGAACGCACCTTGCAACGATCCAGCCAGGGCAGCAAGAACAGCACGACGATGGAGAGGCCCATCATGATGACGCCGAGCAACTTGTCCGGTACCGCACGCAAGATGGCGTAGAAGGGCGTGAAGTACCAAACCGGAGCAATGTGCGCCGGCGTCTTCAGGCCATTCGCCACTTCAAAGTTCGGCTTCTCGAGGAAGTAACCCCACATGTCCGGCTTGAAGAAGATGATGGCGCAGAAGAAGAACAGGAAACCGGCCACACCAATCATGTCTTTGACGGTGAAATAGGGATGGAAGGCAACGGCATCCAGTGGCCAGCCATTCTCGTCCTTGTGCGTCTTGATCTCGATCCCGTCCGGGTTGTTGGATCCCACCTCATGCAACGCCAGGATATGCATGGCGACCAGTAGCACCAGTACCAGCGGCAGTGCGATGACATGGAGCGCAAAGAAGCGGGTGAGGGTTGCCCCCGAGATAACATAGTCACCCCGGATCCACAGGGTCAGATCGTCACCAATCACCGGGATGGCGCCAAACAGGGAGATGATGACCTGAGCCCCCCAGAAGGACATCTGTCCCCAGGGCAGCAAATATCCCATGAAGGCTTCAGCCATCAACACCAGGAAGATCAGCATGCCGAAGATCCACAGCAGCTCACGGGGTTTCTGATAGGAACCGTAAATGAGACCACGGAACATGTGCAGATAGACCACCACGAAGAAGGCGGAGGCACCGGTACTGTGCATGTAGCGCAACAGCCAGCCGTAATCCACGTCCCGCATGATGTACTCGACGGAGGCAAAGGCACCCTCAGCCGACGGGTTGTAGTTCATGGTCAGCCAGATGCCTGTGATGATCTGGTTGACCAGCACCAACATGGCAAGGGATCCGAAAAAGTACCAAAAATTCAGGTTTTTCGGGGCCGGATACTTGGCCATATGGTCGTTGTACATGGCCGTGAGCGGAAAACGATAATCGATCCAGCCCATCAATTTGGCAAACATGGTCAGGCCTCCTTGCCATCGACACCGACCAGGATGGTGGTGTCGCTGAGATACTGGTACGGCGGGATCACCAGATTCAGTGGGGCAGGTACCCCCTGAAACACGCGACCGGCCATGTCGAATTTGGAACCATGACAGGGGCAGAAAAAGCCAGAGCTAACCCCTTCAACCTGCTCACCGAAACTGTCTGGCAGATAGGTTGGGGAACAGCCCAAATGGGTACAGATACCAACAGCCACAAAGATTTCCGGCTTGATGGACCTGTATCCGTTGTGGGCATAGTCAGGCTGTTGGGGCTCATCGGATTTTGGATCGCGCAACAGGTTGTCGTGCGTCGGCAGGCCATCCAGGATCTGCTTGGAACGATTGACCACCCAGACCGGTTTGCCGCGCCATTCAACACGAATGAGTTGACCCGGCTCCAACTTGCTAATGTCGACTTCAACCGGAGCGCCAGCAGCCTTGGCCTTGGCACTCGGGTTCCATGATTTTATAAACGGCACTGCGGTAAAAGCAGCCCCTACCCCACCAACGGCGATCGTTGACCAGGTAAGAAATCTGCGGCGGCCGGTATCAACTGGCGCATTGCTCATCCAAAAACTCTCCCATGTGGACTCGGCGCATTCTTATAATGTCCCTGTTCCCCTGTGACAACAGTGGCGGAAGCAGGAGTTACAATTGTCACAGAAAAATCGAGGAAATTTTAAAGAAAAGATAACAAATTGACAAGAAAGAGAAGCGAAGGGCAAAAACAATAAAGACACAATTTTTTGTCTTTTGTGACGTGAGGTTAGCAATGGCCATTAAAATGTTACCAATAAAAAAAGCCTGGCGGCTGCCAGGCTTTTTTAACACTCGAAAGAGTGAGTACCAAAAGCGAATTAACGCTTGGAGTACTGCGGACGCTTACGAGCTTTGTGCAGACCGACTTTCTTACGCTCAACCTTACGGGCATCGCGAGTAACAAAGCCTGCTTTACGCAGTTCACCGCGCAAGGTTTCATCGTACTGCATCAGAGCACGAGTGATACCGTGACGGATCGCACCAGCTTGACCGGAGATGCCACCACCGTTAACGGTGATGTACAGATCCAGTTTCTCGGTCATTTCAACCAGTTCCAGCGGCTGACGAACTACCATACGGGCAGTCGGACGACCGAAGTACTGCTCCAAGGAGCGCTGGTTGATTACGATTTTACCGCTACCCGCTTTGATAAAGACGCGAGCAGTGGAGCTTTTGCGACGGCCGGTACCGTAGTATTGATTTTCTGCCATGTTGCCAGTTCCCGATTAGATATCCAGTACTTGAGGTTGCTGAGCAGCATGAGCATGCTCGGCGCCTGCGTAAACTTTCAGTTTACGGAACATGGCACGGCCCAGAGGACCCTTCGGCAGCATGCCTTTGATAGCAGCTTCGATTACCATTTCCGGTTTACGCTTGATCAGCTTGTCGAAGCTGATTGACTTGATACCACCCGGGAAACCGGAGTGAGAATGGTAGATTTTATCGGTAAATTTCTTACCGGTAACATGCACCTTCTCAGCGTTTACAACGATGATGTAATCACCGGTGTCAACGTGCGGAGTATACTCAGCTTTGTGCTTGCCACGCAGGCGAGCAGCAATCTCAGTTGCGATACGACCCAGAGTTTTACCTTCTGCGTCCACAATGTACCAGTCACGTTTTACGGTTTCTGGCTTGGCAACGAAAGTTTTCATTAAGTTAAACCCAATTACCTGTTACAGACCCAATTGCTTATGGGGGCTCTCCCACAAACAACAAACGATGGCCTACCTGTACCCCTTCGAATACAAGTAAAGCTTTAAAGTATTGCTGTCTTATCGACAGCTGTAACGTGGGCCGGGCGATTATAAGTGAAGTTGCCTTAAATATCACCTGCTAATTTCACTGCCATGAAGCTAGCAAATGTCGCCCGACCCTACCTGCCGCAGATGCCCATCGACTGGCAGGCGCGGGTATTGTGACTAAGGAAGGTGTACTCTGGCAAGGTATTCGTGCGATTGCATCTCCTGCAGGCGTGAAAGACAACGTTTGAACTCGAAGCTGAGCAGACCTCCGCTATAGAGCTCCGTCATGGGGACAGCTGCCGAAATGATGAGCTTGACGTGACGCTCATAGAACTCGTCGACCATGGCAATGAAGCGCCGCGCCGCATCCTCGGATGAAGACCCCATCGGCTGCACCTCGGCCAGCAGCACAGTATGGAATAGTCGTGACAGTTCGATGTAATCCCCTTGGGAGCGGGCGCTGCGGCAGAGTTGCTCGAAGCTGATGTAGAGCAGCCCCTCCTCGGCCCCCAATGTCTGCAACTGACGATGATTCACCTCTATGGCCGATGGCAATGCCTGTTTCTGGCCGGTCAATTGCTGGAAGTAACGCTCCAGATTGGATCTTGCTTCCCCGTCGAGGGGGTGGTGATAGATCTCGGCCTGCTCCAGGGTCCGCAACCGGTAATCGACTCCCCCATCGACATTGAGGATCTCGCAGTGCTGCTCGATAAGCGCGATCGCCGGCAAAAAACGTGCCCGTTGCAGACCATTGCGATAGAGATCCTTCGGGGGGATATTGGAGGTCGCCACCAACACGACGCCGTGGCCAAACAGAGCCTGGAACAGGGTGCCAAGCAACATGGCATCCGTGATGTCGGAGACGAAAAACTCATCAAAACAGATGATGTCTGTCTCACTGGCCAGCTTGCTGGCAATGAGATTGAGGGGGTCGGCCTGACCGGTCAAGCCTTTGAGTTCATCATGTACCCTGTGCATGAAGCGGTGGAAATGCACCCGCAACTTGCGATGACCAGGCAAGGCATCAAAAAAAATATCCATCAGCCAGGTCTTGCCCCGACCAACACCACCCCACATATATAATCCCCGAACAGGTATGACGGCTGGCGGTTTTTGCAACCAGCCCAACCAACCACGGGATCTGGTCGGAGTCGGGGGAGCGCACAAATCCTGATAGAGTCGCTCCAGATGTGCCACTGCCATCGCCTGGGCCGGATCGGCCTGAAAATCAGAACGTTGCAGATCTTGCTGATATTTTTGCTGCGGGGTCATCCTGTCAAACGTCTCCAAGTCCCTGAATAGAGGACAAAAGAGTATCACGGCCCCGGGGCGCACGGTATAGTGCCTCCAGGGTTGACGGCCATTCCGGGCCTTCATCCACATGTTGAATTAGCTGTAACAAGGAGCATCTATGAGTCTGTTAAATGGGATCCTGCTGGCCGCTGCCGCCCTGATTATCGGAGTCCTGATTGGTCGTTTCTCGGTGCGTAGCCGTGATGCCGGTCGCCTCGAGCGCGAACTCAACACTGCCCGCAAGGACATGGAAAGTTACCAAGGCCAGATCAACAACCACTTTGCCGACAGCGCCGCCCTGATGGAGCAGTTGGCCGAGCAGTACCAGACTCTCTACCGCCACATGGCCGAGCAGAGCAAGTTCCTGGCCAAGGCCGAGGAGCCACTGTTCCGTGAATCTGAGGTCGAAGAAACGCCTGCCCCTGATGAAGAGAGCCAAGGTCTGCCTCCACGGGACTATGCCGGCAGTGCCTCAGGCCTGTTGAAGCAATCCAGCTGACACTTTCTTTGAACTAATGCCTTGATCCGTAGTCAGATTCTTGGCGAAAGCACTGTCAATCAACTGGGAGCTGTTATTCATATGCGTAAACCTCTTTCTCTGCTCAGCGTACTAGCCCTCAGCGTCGGTATCGCCATGTCTGCGGCCCCTGCCCAGGCGGCACTGCCTTCCCTGATGGGAAACCAGGATATCCCGAGTCTGGCCCCCGTGCTGGAACAGGTGACCCCTGCGGTGGTCAACATCTCTGTCTCTGGCAAGAAAGTCACCAGACAGCGTCTACCCGAGCAATTCCGCTTCTTCTTCGGCCCCAACATGCCTGACGAACAGGTCAGCGAGCAACCCTTCCAGGCACTCGGTTCTGGGGTCATCATTGATGCCAAGAAAGGCTATGTGATCACCAATGCTCACGTCATCCACGAGGCGGACGAGATCAAGGTCAGCCTCAAGGATGGCCGCGAGTTTACGGCCAAGAAGATTGGCGAGGACAAGCAGTCCGATATCGCTCTGCTGCAGATCAAGGCTGATGACCTGACTGCCATCAAGATGGCTGACTCCGACGAGCTGAGAGTCGGGGATTATGCCCTGGCCATCGGCAACCCCTTCGGCCTGGGTCAGACGGTCACCTCTGGCATCGTCTCCGCCCTGGGACGGAGCGGTCTGAACATAGAGAACTTCGAAAACTTTATTCAGACTGACGCAGCCATCAACTCGGGTAACTCAGGTGGGGCCTTGCTCAACCTGCGTGGCGAGCTGATCGGTATCAATACCGCCATCTTGGGTCCGAACGGCGGTAACATTGGCATTGGCTTTGCCATTCCATCCAACATGGTGCGCGACCTGTCCGAGCAGATCATCAAGTTCGGCGAGGTACGCCGTGGCCAACTGGGTATCACAGGCGCCGAACTGACCTCCGATCTCGCCAAGACCTTCGGCTCCACCAAGCAAAATGGCGCCTTCGTCAACCAGGTCATGCCGGGCTCCTCAGCCGACAAGGCTGGCATCAAGGCCGGTGATATCATCTCCAGCATTGATGGCAAGGCCATACGTTCGTTTGGGGAACTGCGTGCCAAAATCGCGACCATGGGCGCCGGCAAGCAAGTCACCCTCGGCATAGTGCGCGACGGCAAAGAGGAGAGCGTCAAGGTTACCCTGAAACAGGCCGATGACAGCGAGGTGCGTGCCAGCGCCCTGCATCCGGCACTGGAAGGCGCCAAGCTGAGCACCACCACGGATCCCGTGGCTGGCGTGGCCGTCTCCGAGATAGATCCGCGCTCCCCGGCAGCCGCTACCGGCTTGCAGAAGGGGGATGTGATCATCGGGGTCAACCGGCTGCGGGTGAATGCCCTCGCCGACCTGACCAAGGCGTTGAAGAACAAGCCGGATGTACTGGCCCTCAACATACAGCGCGGCGATTCCTCTCTCTACCTGGTGATCCGTTGATCCCGTCCTGATCGAGCCATCACCCCCAATCACCCGCGACTCAGGTCGCGGGTGATTTTTATTCACCGTTAGTGTTATTCTCTGCTGGCAGCGAGCCGCAATGAGAATGAAATGAAAATCCCACCTCTGATCAGTTACTTGGGTAAGTCAATCGCCTTTGGCCTCATGGTCGCGGCCCTATTACTGCTGTTCTTCCCCAGCCTCAGAGGCGGCGCCCTGCTGCCCGACCTCATCAGTAACAGCCGGGAGATGAGCTTCTCCTATGCCGCCCACCGCGCAGGTCCTGCCGTGGTCAATATCTACACCCGCAGTTTCGCCGGAAATCGTGGCGAGAAAGCCGAACTCAGGCCCCAGGGGCTGGGCTCCGGGGTCATCATGAACCAGCGTGGCCATGTGCTGACCAACTACCATGTCATCGCCGATGCGGACCAGATCATAGTCGCACTGCAAGATGGCCGGGTGTACAGCGCGGAGCTGGTCGGTACCGACAAGCTCACCGACTTGGCCGTACTCTATATCGAGTCAGACAACCTGCCAGTGATCCCCCAGGATCCCGATCTTCGCCCAGACGTCGGGGATGTGGTGCTCGCCATCGGCAACCCCTATAACGTCGGTCAGACCATCACTCAGGGCATCATCAGCGCCACGGGTCGCCTCGGTCTCTCCAGCATGGGGCCTGACAGCAATGGCCGTCAGGATCTGCTGCAGACCGATGCCGCCATCAACGAGGGCAATTCAGGGGGAGCCCTGGTCAATACCAATGGCAACCTGGTCGGTATCAACACCGCCGCCTATCACCTGAACGGCAACCAGGAGAGCTACGGTATCAGCTTCGCCATCCCCTATCGCCTGGCCAAACGCATCATGGACGAGTTGATCGCCAATGGCCGGGTCATCCGTGGCTATCTCGGCATCTCCAGCGTCGAAATCAATCCCATAGTGGCGCGCATGATGAACCTGGGTGATCTGCGTGGCCTGGTGGTCGAAAGCCTGGATCCTGCCGGCCCTGCCGCCAAGGGCGGTATGCAACGAGGGGATGTGCTGCTCAAGATCAATGGCGAGGCCATCAGCGGCGTCCGGGCCGCCATGGATAGGATTGTCGAGAGCCGACCCGGCGCCCAGATGAAGATTTCGGTGATCCGCGACGGCAAGCCCCTCGAACTGACGGTGACCATAGAAGAAGACCTGCGCTACCAGAACCAGCAAGACGCCACTAGTGCGGCCAACGCCAGCTGACCCTGCCCCTGCGACGGACGGGACTCATTCCGTCCGCCATCTGACTCCCACGCCCCCACTGCCCTCCTTCCCTGATGTGAACAAGGTCACACTTCCTGCACCTGGCTTCGCAAGCGCTTGCGCCACCGAGCTGTGAGGTTGCTCACATCCTCAGCCCCCTTGACACCCAATCACCGGATCCAGGTCAAGAAAATCCCTCCCTCAGCACCGCTGACGCCGAATTTCCATTTGCTTGTGGAAAAAGCCTGCCTCCCTGTCCCTCCCGGGGAGGAATAGGGTAATCCCATATCTCGTCGTCACCATCTCGTTGTCATCAGGAGAGCAGACTTTGCAAGCAAGTAATCACGGCCTCACCCCCAGCAGCCCGCAGATAGCGCGCAAGAGTACCGATACCCTGGCCCGCATCTATCCCCTGCTCGCCGAGCGCGGAATAGTACCCAATGACGTGCAGCAGCAGATGCTCGCCTCCCACGTCAAGGCCATGGTGTGGCGCTCTTACAGTGGTGAAGCCCTGCCGGAAGTGGATCTCTCTCTGTTTGACGAGATCTCCCCCCTGTCACTGCGGCTGGCCGAACAGGTCGTCGCCTGGCTAGACAACCTGGCCTATGAAGAAGCCCATCTGTTATCTGTCCACTTCGAAGTGGCCAAAGAAAATGAACTCAGCTCAGTCAAAGGAGACCACTAAATGTCAGCTATCAAACTCGTGATCGGCGATCGTCTCGGTAAAGGTCAGAAAGTAGGAGCCGGTGCCAGTGCGGCCGGGGCCGAGGTCACCGTGATCCCCGGCATGGCCGCGGACATGAAACTTGGCGATGTGATGAACAAGGAGCAGGCGGATCTTGGCATCTCCTTCTGTGGCAGCGGCGGCGCTGGCGCCATCACGGCCCAGACCAAATACGGCTACAAGTGCCGCTATGGCATGCGCTCCGTCGAAGAGGGCGTCACCGCCATCAATGATGGCTGTGTGGTGCTCGGCTTCGGTTTCATGGACAAGGAAGAGCTGGGTCAGAAGCTGATCGAAGCCTTCGCCAAGAAGCACGGGCGCGCCTGATGCAGCACCAGTTCACCAGCCAAGTGGTCGTGAGCGGAAAGGGTTCCACTCGGCAACAAGCCTTTGCCGCCGCGCTCAGCAAGGTGCAGCAAAACCTGCTCAAGGAGACAGAGCAGGTGCTGCTGCGGGTCGAACCGCTCGCGGTCAAGGTGCTCAAGGCAGAGGAGTCGACCCGGGTCGAGAAGTTCCTGTTCTTCTTCCTGCCACGGACACGGCACGAATTTCGGGTCGAACTCGAGATCCAGGTCAGCATCAACGCGATCGATACCCGACAGGTGGACTTCACCCGGGTGTAACGCGATTCAAAAAGGATAGGTTGCATGTTTCTAATCATTTTTATCAAGTCGCTGATCATCGGCGGCCTGGTGGGGGTCGGGGTTGGGGCCGGAGCGGCCCGCATGTTCCATGCACCGACAGTACAGGGCATGGGGGCATTTCGTACCCTGGGGGAGCTCAACTCCTGTGAAGGGGATCCTGCCTCCCACTTCTCCTTCGGTCTGGGCTTCTTCTTCAACGCCTGGGCTTCAACCGTGGCGGCCGGTGCCTTCACCCAGGACGTGGATCACCGCATCATCCCCCACTGGGCTACGGCCGTGTTGATGATCAAGAACCGGGATCTGGCCACGACCTTGCACGATCCCAAGAAGATGGCGATCGCTGGCGGCATCATTGGTGCCATCGTGGTTGCCTTCCTCAACAGTACGGCAGCCGCCGTACCAGAGGCGCTGCAGGTGACCGCGGTCAAGGTGCTGGTCCCCGCCGCAAACCTGCTGGTCAACACCATCATGCCGGTGATCTTCTGGCTGGCGGCCATAGAAGCGGGCAAGAAGTCCGGCTTCTGGGCCACCATCTTCGGAGGGCTGGCCCAGCTCATCATGGGTAACGCAGTACCGGGCCTGGTGCTTGGCATCCTGATCGGTAAAGGCGTGGAAGAGAGCGGCTGGAACCATGTCACCAAGGTAATGATGACCGCCATCGTGCTGCTGTTCGTGCTGAGCGGATTCTTCCGCGGCTTCGACATGAAACTGATTGAGTCTTTCCACCTGGGCATCCCCCTGTGGCTGGATAACGTCCATAACCTGCTTAGCAGCAAATAAGGGCTATCCCATGGATGAGAAACTGAGAAACAACTTCTGGTATGCCGACTGGTCCTTCCCCATCTTCGTCGGGCTGCTCTCGGCCGGTGTCTTTGCCGGTACCCACATGTACTACCTCTATGGCGTGGGTGCCTTCAACGAAGTGGCCTTCGTCTCCATGCTGCGCGCTGGCATGGATACCGGCGTCTATGGTGCCGTCGCCGCCTTCGGGGCCAGCTTCCTGTTTGCCCGCATCATCGAGGGCTCCCTGGTGGGGATACTCGACATAGGCGGGGCCATCCAGACCGGGGTTGGTTTGGGGATCCCTGCCCTGCTGATGGGCGCAGGCATCATGTACCCGGTGGAGAACTTTGGCGCCGCGCTGGCAACCGGCATGGTCATTGGTCTCGCCATCGGCGGCCTCATCATACTGGCGCGCAAATTTACCGTGAACCAGAGTGACTCGACCTACGGGGCAGATGTGATGATGGGGGCAGGCAACAGCTCAGGCCGCTTCCTGGGCCCCTTGATCATCCTCTCCGCCATCGGGGCCTCCATCCCCATCGGACTCGGATCCCTGTTTGGTGCCCTGCTGTTCTACCTCTGGGGCAAACCCATCACCGGCGGAGCCATACTCGGCGCCATGCTGCTGGGAGCCTTCTTCCCGATCGCCATATCCTGACCCTTCTGTTCGCCACCCCAAGGTGGCGAACAGAACCTGCGAGGCATCCTATGTACGACATCATCTTCAGGCGAGCACGCCTGGCCTGCGGCGAGCTGACCGATGTGGCCATTGCAGCGGGCAAGATTGCCGCCCTCGGCCAACTCGACACGGCCCAGGCCAGCCGCGAACTGGATCTCGCTGGCAACCTCTATCTCAGCGCCGGCTGGATAGACTCCCACACCCACTGCTACTCCAAGTCCCCCATCTATCAGGATGAGCCGGACAAGATAGGAGTCGAAGCCGGCGTCACCACCGTCATCGACGCCGGCAGCACCGGCGCCGACGATGTGGACGAGTTCAAGGAACTGACGGAGCAATGCCAGACCCGGGTCCATGCCCTGCTCAACATCTCCCGCATCGGTCTGCTGCGCCAAAATGAGCTGGCTAACCGCACCGACATCGATCCGGACCTGGCCCAGGCGGCCATCCGCCGTCACCCCGGCTTCATCGTCGGCATCAAGGCTCGGATGAGTGGCAGCGTGGTGGGCGAGAACGGCCTGGAGCCGCTGCGCATCGCCAAGCAGATCCAGCGCGACAACGGCAATCTGCCGCTCATGGTGCATGTGGGCAACACCCCGCCGGATCTCGACGAGCTGGTCGCCCTGCTCGGCCAGGGCGATCTGCTGACCCATTGCTATAACGGCAAGCCCAATCGCATTCTGACTCCTGCCGGAGAGCTCAGGCATTCAGTGCGCAGTGCCATGACTCGCGGCTTGCTGATGGACGTCGGCCACGGCGGCGCCAGCTTCAGCTTCGAGGTGGCAGAGCAGGCCATCAAGGCAGGCGTGCTGCCGGACACCATCAGCTCGGATATCTACTGCAAAAACCGCATCAAGGGCCCCGTCTACAGCCTGGCCCACGTCATGTCCAAATTTTTGGCCATCGGCCTGCCTCTGGATCGGGTCATCGCTTGCGTCACCGACCGAGCCGCCGATGCCCTGCGCCTCCATGACAAGGGGCGGCTGACGGTGGGGGCCGATGCCGACCTGACCCTGTTCGAGCTGGCCCACCAGCCGCACCTGTTCGCCGATACCGAGGCGCAGCACCGCAGCGGCGACCACCAGCTGATGCCTGTCGCCGCTCTGGTGGCCGGCGAACTGACTCTGACTCAATATGGGGAATCTCATCATGTCTTCCGTCTATGAAAAATATGACCTCAAGCCGGTGATCAACGCCTCCGGCCGCATGACCATCCTCGGGGTATCCACCCCGGAACATGAGGTGGTCGAGGCGGTCAACTTCGGCCTGGATCACTACTTCGAGGTGAAGGATCTGGTCAACAAGACCGGCGCCTATATCGCCCGCCTGCTGGACGTAGAGGATGCCGTGGTGGTCTCCTGCGCCTCCGCTGGCATCGCCCAATCGGTGGCCGCCATGATAGTGCGCGGCGATCCCTACCGTCTGGAACAGCTGCATGCCCACCCGCATCAGGTGCCAAGCGAAATAGTGTTGGCCAAGGGCCATAACGTGAACTTCGGCGCGCCGGTTGGCACCATGATCAACCTCGGCGGCGGCAAGCTGGTCGAGGCGGGTTATGCCAACGAATGCAGTCCGGCCCAGTTGACGGCGGCCATTACGCCCAATACCGCCGCCATCCTCTATATCAAATCCCACCACTGCGTGCAGAAGAGCATGCTGTCGGTCGCAGAGGCGGTCGACGTGGCCCAGGCCCACCAGCTGCCGCTCATCGTCGATGCGGCGGCCGAGGAGGATCTGCAGCTCTACTATCGACTCGGGGCCGATCTGGTCATCTACAGCGGCGCCAAGGCCATCGAGGGCCCAACCAGTGGCCTGGTACTCGGCAAGCATCAGTATGTGGAGTGGGTCAAGCAGCAAAGCAACGGCATCGGCCGTGCCATGAAGGTCGGCAAGGAGGGGATCCTCGGCCTGACCCATGCCATAGAGCGCTACCTGGCCCGCGAGATGGAGAGCGGCGCCGCCATGGTCGCCAAGATGACCCCTTTCATCGAGCAGTTGAATCAACTGCCGGGCGTCAGCGCCAGTGTGATCTGGGACAGTGCCGGACGAGACATAGCCCGCACCGACATTGCCTTCGACCATGCCAGACTCCCAATGAATACGACCCAGCTGGTGCAGCGCCTGCAAGGGGGCAATCCAGCCATCTACTGTCGCGGCTACAAAGCCAATGAAGGCCATATCGAGATAGACGTACGCAGCGTCAGCGCAGCCCAGCTCGACCAGATCCATACCGCCATCGCTCACCTTGTCCAGGAGACTCGTTAATGTCCCTCACCCCCAATTACTACCGTGACCGCGTCTGCCTCAATGTGCTGGCGGGCTCCAAGCAGAATGCCGTCGATGTCTATGAAGCCGCCGAGGGCCACGTGCTGGTCGGCGTCCTCTCCAAGAGCTACCCCGATGTCCCAAGTGCGGTGGCAGACATGCGCGACTATGCGGGCCGCATCAACAATGCCCTCTCCATCGGTCTGGGGGCGGGCGATCCCAAACAGTCGGCCATGGTCGCCGAGCTGGCGGGCCAGTTGCAGCCTCAACACGTCAATCAGGTGTTTACCGGTGTCGGCGCCAGCCGGGCGCTGCTTGGTCAGAGCGAGAGCCTGGTCAATGGTCTCCTTTCCCCAACCGGCATCCCCGGCATGGTAAAGATCTCCACCGGCGCCCTCAGTGCCCAGCAGGCCGATGGCATTGTCCCCATCGCTACCGCCATCGCCCTGCTGAAAGACATGGGCGGCAGCTCGGTCAAGTTCTTCCCCATGAATGGTCTCGCCTGCCGGGATGAGTATGTGGCTGTGGCCGAGGCGTGCGCCCGCCATGACTTCTGGCTGGAGCCCACCGGCGGCATCGATCTCGACAACTTCGAGGAGATAGTGCGCATTGCCCTGGAGGCGGGGGTGGCAAAGGTGATACCGCACATCTACAGCTCCATCATCGACCAGGCCAGTGGTGAGACCCGGCCAGAGGATGTGCGCACCCTGCTCGCCACCGTCAAGGGCTTGCTGGCTTGATATCGCGGTAGACGCTGGCGAGCACCCAACCCGACTCAGCTGGTCGGGTTGGGCTATTGAACGATTTGTCGATATGATCCCATCCCTCATCCCCTCATGGCCAGATCGGAGCGACCCAGTCCCCTTATGAAGTTTCCTACTCCCCGTCTGAACCAGTTGCTGGATACCCTGCGCGATCAAGCCTTGCCCCAGGAGGAGCTCGCGCGCCGCCTGCAGGTCTCGACCCGCACAGTGCGCACCGATGTCTCGACCCTCAATGAGCTGATCGCCAACCACGGCGCTCACCTCATTCATCAACGTGGGGCCGGTTATCAGCTCAAGATCTACAACCTGGCGCTCTTCGATGCGTTGCTTGCCAGCCGTCAGCAAGAGGCGAGCCTGCCACGGACCAGCCGGGAGCGGGTGTTGCACCTGCAGGTCATGCTGCTCAGTGCCGAACAGGGGATCCGGCTGGAGGACTTGGCCGATACCTGGTATCTGAGCCGGGCGGCATTGCAGGGGGACATGGCGGAGGTGCGCGAGCGACTGGCTCATTTCGGACTGACCATAGAGAGCAAGGCCCGTCTGGGCATGCGCATCCAGGGCGAGGAGACGGCGATCCGCGCCTGCCTGACCCAGCTGCTTTCTCAAGAGCTGCTCCATAACACTCAGTTACAGAGTCTGCTGCCAACCCTGTGTCCCAGCAAGACCCTGGAGGTGCTCGGCAATCGCATCCACGAGCAGCTCGGTCGCCACCGGTTACGACTGACCGATGAGGGACTGCAGCAGCTGACCATCTATTGCGCCGTCGCCTTGCTGCGGCTGGCCGCAGGTCACGAACTGGCTCAGTTCGATACCGAAGATCTGACCGACAGCATGCTGGCGGCGGCCGGAGACATCTTCGCGGAACTGCCCAGCCTGACGCCGCCAGGTGCGAGCGAGCTGGCCTGTCTGGCCATCCAGATCCAGGCGCGGGTCATTGCCGACAACCCCCTGCTCAATCCAGCCATGACCGCAGAGAGTCAGCGGCTCGTCAGCCACCTGCTCGACTATATCCACCAGCATTTCCCCTACGACCTTCGTCACGATCCCCAATTACGCGGGGATCTGCTCACCCACATCAGCACTATGTTGCTGCGGGTCAAATACCAGGTAGGCAGCCATAATCCGCTGGCCGAGCACATCAAGCAACACTACCCCCTCGCCTACGACATCACCCTTGCCGCCATCTCCGAGTGGATCAGGCAAACGCCCTATCGCCTCACCGACCACGAGATAGGCTACCTGGTGATCCACATAGGGGTCGGACTGGAACGTCACTACGACATTGGCTACGAGCGGCGCCCGCATGCCCTGCTGCTATGCGATGCAGGCAACGCGACCTTCCGGGTACTGGAAGCCAGCATCAGACGTGAATACCCCCAACTGAGGTTTACCACTCTGGATTCGGTGCGCGACTACGAGATGCTGGGCAAGCTGGAGCAGGATTTCGTGATAAGTACGGTACGGGTGAGCGAGAAGGGCATCCCCGTGGTACAGGTCAATCCTTTCCCTACCCAGTATCAGCTGGAGCAGCTTGGCAAGCTGGTGCTGATCGACCGCACCCGCCCCTACCTGCTCGACAAATACTTCAGCGAGCGCCACTTTCTCATCCTTGATGAGCCCATGAGCCAACATCAGCTGCTGGCACGAGTCTGTGAACAGCTGGAAGCGGAAGAGATGGTCGAGACCGGCTTTCGCGCCTCTCTGTTCGAGCGTGAAGCCATCGTCTCCACCATGCTGGGGGAAGGCATAGCCCTGCCCCACTCCCTCGGACTGCTGGCCAAGCGAACCTGCGTCTATACGGTGCTGGCGCCACAAGGCATAGAGTGGGGTAATGGCGAGAGTGCCGGCCTCATCTTCGTGCTGGCCATCAGTAAGGGGGACTATGAGGAGGCAATGGGCCTGTATGATCTCTTCATCAGCCTGATGAACGAGAAAGCCAGCAAGAGTCTGCTGGCCTGTGAAAACTTCGCCAGTTTCAAGGCGCTGGCACGCACAGGTCCCCACTAGCTAAAGGGGGCAATCCTACTCCTCGTTGAAACCCGAGGTGAACAGCGCCACCACTGCGGCCAAGGCCGCCTCTTCCTGGGGCCCTTCGGCTTGCACTTCCACCTGCTTGCCCTGGGCAGAATCGAGCATCAGCATGCCGATGACGCTGTCGGCATCGGCCTCGACCCCCTCTTCGTTACGCAGCAGCACATGGGCATCGAAACCCTGTACCAGCTCGAACAGCATCATGGCCGGACGCGCATGCATGCCCAGCTTGTTCTTCACTTCTACCGAGGCGGAAACTGTCATCTGACCTCCCGTTGGGCCATCAATGTTGCGGGTCGCGCTTGTCCAGAGTGCGATGGCGGATCTGCACGTTCTTGCCGAGCCCCTCGAAGGTGCGGGCCAGCTGCTCGGCGATAAACACCGATCGGTGCTGACCACCGGTACAGCCAATGCCGACCGTGAGGTAGCTGCGGTTGTTGCGCTCCAGGGCTGGCAACCAGGTCGCCAGCATATTCTCTATCTGCAGGGTGAACTGCATCACATCCGGCTGGCTGGCCAGGTAGCGAGCCACCGGCTCATCCTTGCCGGTAAAAGGCTTGAGCTCGGGGATCCAGTGCGGGTTGGGCAGGAAGCGGGCATCGAACACGAAGTCGGCATCCTTGGGTATCCCGTATTTGAAGCCAAACGACTCGAACACCAGCACCAGCTCGTTCTCTTTCTTGCCAAGCACCCGGGTCTTGATGAGTTCACTCAGGTCATGAATGCTGAGCCCTGTGGTGTCGATGCGCAGATCGGCGCTGGCCGAGATCGGCGCCAGCAGGTGGGTCTCCTCACGGATCGCCTCGTCCAACGAGAGACTCTTGCGTGACAGCGGGTGCAGCCGGCGGCTTTCGCCGTAACGCTTGAGCAGGGTGCTGTTCTCCGCATCGAAGAAGAAGCTGCTGTACTGCACCCGACCATCATTGCGCACCTGCGCCAGTAGCGTATCGAGCCGCTCCGGATCGCTGGGCAAATTACGCACATCTATGCTGACCGCCAGCTTGTCGTACTGACTCTGTACCGAGACGATCAGCTGGGGTAACAAATTGACCGGCAGGTTGTCGACACAGTAATACCCGAGATCTTCCAGTACCCGCAGGGCGACTGTCTTGCCCGACCCGGATCGGCCACTGACTACGATGAGCTGCATCTTGCGCCCTCCCACAACAAGGAATGATTAGAGCTGAGTGATGCCCATCAGGCGGAGATCATGATCTGATAGAGATCATCATCGCTGCTGGCCTGGCGCAACTGGCGGCATACCGCCTTGTCACCAAGTTTGGATGCCATCAGGGAGAGAGTCTTGAGGTGCTGCTTGCACTCACTCTCCGGCACCAGCAAGGCAAAGAGCAGATCGACAGGCTGATTGTCGATGGAATCGAAGGGAATGGGGTCTGCGAAGGTCATCAGGACAGCCGTTGGCGGAAACTCGTCACCGATACGGCCGTGGGGAATGGCAATCCCGGCACCGATGCCGGTACTGCCCATCTTTTCGCGGGCAAGCAGACATTCGAACAGAGCCTGGCGTGAGGTCCCCAGCCGCTCGGCGGCCAGTTCGCTGATGATTTCCAGGGCGCGTTTCTTGCTGGTACAAGGGACCGCACTCTTGGTGCAGTCCCGACTCAGTATGTGTTCAAGTTGCATAGTTATTTTTGATTTAACTTGTCTTTGTGCTTGATGATCTGTCGATCAAGTTTGTCGAGCAGGGTATCGATCGCGGCATACATATCTGCATGCTGTGAGTTGGCGAACACTTCGCCCCCACTGACGTGTAGCTTGGCTTCGGCAATCTGGTTCAGTTTTTCTACGCTCAATACCACATGAACATTGTTGATCTGGTCAAAGTGACGCTCGAGTCTGGCAAACTTGGTATTCACATAATCACGTAGCGCTTCGGTGATCTCTACGTGGTGTCCGGTCAAGTTAATTTGCATAACGTCTTCCTTTTGTTTTGCCTAAACCAGGCATTTGCGCTGATTGGACGGTGGTATCAACAAGGATTCACGGTATTTGGCGATCGTGCGTCGTGCCACCATAATACCCTGTTCGGCCAACAAATCCGCGATCTTGCTATCACTTAACGGTTTCGCCGGGTTCTCCGCCGTCACCAGCTTCTTGATCAGGGCGCGAATTGCAGTCGATGAGCATTCACCTCCTCCTTCGGTATTGACGTGACTTGAGAAGAAATATTTCAGTTCGAAGATGCCGCGCGGGGTATGCATGTACTTCTGGGTCGTCACCCGGGAAATAGTCGATTCATGCATCTCGACCGCCTCGGCGATGTCGTTGAGCACCATGGGTTTCATGGCCTCTTCGCCATATTCAAAAAACCCCTGCTGCTGCTCCACTATGCAAGTGGCTACTTTCAGCAAAGTTTCATTGCGGCTCTCCAGACTCTTGATGAACCATTTTGCATCTTGCAGATGGGAGCGAATGAATTGGGTATCCTGGCTGGTACGCGCCTGGCGGGCCATGGCCGCATAGGTCTCATTGACCCGAATGCGCGGTGCAGAATCCGGATTGAGCTCCACCACCCAGCGATTCTGACGCTTGATGACAGACACATCCGGGATCACATATTGAGAGTCACTCTGCACTACCCTGTTGCCGGGCCTCGGCTCGAGCTGCTGAATAAGGTCGATGACCTCCTTGAGATCCCCCTCCTTGAGGCGGGTCTTGCGCGCCAGGGTGCGATAGTCACGATTGCCCAGCAAATCCATGTGCTCACCAATCACCTCCCGCGCCTCGGCCAGCCAGGGCAGATCTGGGCTGAATTGGCCAAGCTGGATCAACAGACACTCTTGCACAGAGCGCGCGGCGATACCGACCGGATCGAAATGCTGCACCCGCTTGAGCACGGCTTCAACCTCGTCGAGCTCTACTTCAACCTCTTCGCTGGTCACCGCCTGCCGAATATCCTCCAGGGTACTGGTCAGGTAACCGGACTCGTCAATGCCATCGATGATGGCCAGGGCGATGGCGGCATCAACATCGCTAAAAGGGGTGAGTCGCATCTGCCACAGCAGGTAATCTTGCAGGTTCTCGGTGGTTTCACCTTGGTATACGCTGTCTTCTCCCTCAAAGACAGGACCCGCACTCTGACCGGTACCGGCGGAGTAGACGTCATCCCAGCTGCTGTCGACCGGCAACTCATCGGGCATCTGTTCCTGGGCCATGGCATCGCTGCTGTCGAGCTGACTCTCGTCTTGCTTGACCTCTGCATGGGTCTCCTGCAGCTCGGCCTCTTCTTGCTCGAGCAGGGGGTTGTTGTCGAGGGCTTGCTGGATCTCCTGCTGAAGTTCCAATGTGGAGAGCTGGAGCAGACGAATCGCTTGTTGTAACTGTGGCGTCATGGTCAATTGCTGACCGAGGCGCAACTGGAGTGTCGGCTTCATCTACGTCGGGATATCCTTATATTCAGCGAGGCGGTCATCAGCAAGCAAAGGGCAATTTCCCCTTACTATAGACTGAATTGATCGCCCAAATAGACACGCTTGACCTGTTCATCGGCCAGGATCTCGGCAGGAGTGCCTTCCGCTATCATCTGGCCATGGCTGACGATATAGGCCTTCTCACATACGTCCAGCGTCTCTCGCACGTTGTGGTCCGTGATAAGCACACCCAAGCCCCGTTCCTTGAGGTGCTGGATGATCTTCTTGATGTCGATGACTGAGATGGGATCCACCCCGGCAAAGGGTTCATCCAGCAGGATGAAGCGCGGTTCGGCGGCCAGGGCGCGGGCGATCTCGACCCGGCGGCGCTCGCCACCGGACAAGCTCTGGCCCAGGTTGTCGCGAATGTGGGTGATGCTGAACTCTTCCAGCAGCTGCTCAACCTTGTCTTCGCGCTCCTCCCGACTCAACTCCTTGCGGGTCTGCATGACCCCCATGAGGTTGTCATAGACGGAGAGACGGCGAAAGATGGACGCTTCCTGAGGCAAATAGCCGATGCCATTGCGGGCACGGATATGCATGGGCTGCAGACTGATATCCTGCTCATCTATGGTGATGAGGCCCGCATCGCGCTGCACCAGGCCGACGATCATGTAAAAAGAGGTGGTTTTGCCCGCACCGTTAGGACCGAGCAGGCCCACTATTTGACCGGTACCAACTTCCAGGCTGACATCACTGACCACCATGCGCTTTTTGTAGCTCTTCTGCAGCCCTGCTGCTTTCAACACGGCCATGATTTATTTGTCCTGCTTCTTGTCGGCGGGCTTGTCGAAGTTCTCAACCTGGTCAGGCAGGAACACCGTCTTGACGCGATTGGTCTCACCCTTGCTCTCGGCAATCATCTTCTGCTTGACGATGTCGTAGCGGATGAGGTCCCCGTTGACCTGGCTGTCCTCCTGCTTGAGCTCGCCATTGCCAGTGATGGTCACCAGACGGTTTTTCAGCTCATAGCGAATGCTGTCACCGTGCGCATTGACCGGCTTGCCGTTGTCCAGGATCTGGAAGAAGGTGGCTGGCTTGCCATAGGCTGTCATCACCTCGGCCCCCCGCTCGCCGGAGCGGATCACCACGACCTTGTCGGCCTTAATCTTGATGGTGCCCTGGGTAATGATCACATCATCACTGAAGGTGACACGGTTGTCCTGCATCTCGGCGATCTGCTTGACTGCATCCACATACACCTTCTCGGCGAAGTCGGACTCTTTAGCATTGACGCCGCCACACAGCAGCAGCGCCAGGACGGCCAGGTTAACGTTTTTCATTGAAATAGATGGCATGACCTTGATCCAGTAATTCGAAATATTTGCGATCCAGATGGCCCTTCAGGCCCACGCCCTCGGTCTGGAACTCTTTGGCGACTATGTTGACCTGCCGATTACTTCTCACATCCTGAGTCACCAAGTCCAGCTCCAGATAGGGTGTATCCAGGGTGGAAATGAAGGAGGTAGGCAAGAGGCCATCGAGATGCACCTTGTCACGCAGTATCACGTTGTCGTCCGTGTTGAGCACTCCTGTCTCGGCGGTCACCTTCCACTCTTCCTTGCCCTTGTCATCGAACAGATAGACGATGGGCTTGTCGAACGTAGCCTGCTCGAGCAGCTGAAAATACTCTGCATAGACAGATTCCAGCCGCTCGCTGCGCTTGCCTGTCTCGTCGAAGCGGGTAGTCACCAGATCCTTGGCGATGAAGTCCGGCTGATAATGCTCTGTCTTGGTCGCGGCCGGCGGCGCCAGGGTGACGTCCCCCAGCTGCCAGATGGCCAAGGCAACCAGGAAGAGCACGGCGAACAGCAGGGTCTGGCGATTGATCATGCCGATACCTCAGCCAGCTCATCGGCATGGCCCTGAGCCTGCAAGATGAGATCGCACAGCTCGCGTACAGCTCCCATGCCGCCTCCCAAACGGGTGACGAGATCGGCGCGGGAGGTCACCAGCGGATGGGCATCGGCAACCGCAACCCCCAAACCACAAGCCTGCATCACGGGCAGATCTATGGTGTCATCCCCCATATAAGCTGCCTGGGTGGCATCCAGACCCAACTTGACCAGTAGGGCTTCAAAATGGGGCAGCTTCTGCTCCGCCCCCTGGACCAGATGCTTGACTCCGAGGCTCGCCATCCGGTTGCTGACGATCCGCGAGTTGCGGCCGGTGATGATGGCTATCTCAATCCCCGCCTTCATCAGGGCCTTCATGCCTGCTCCATCCCGGGTACAGAAGGTCTTGAGCTCTTCGCCATCATTGCCCATATAGATGAGGCCATTGGAGAGTACGCCATCCACATCGCACACCAGCAGGCGAATACGGGCAGCCTTCTCATACTGGCCTGCCGTCACTGGGCCATAGGGCGTCGCAATCTGTTGCATCAAATCACTCCCGCCTTAAGCAGATCGTGCATGTTAAAGGCACCGAGCGGTCGTTTGTCCGCATCAACTACCAACAAGCCATTGATTTTTTTGGTTTCCATCAGCTTTACCGCCTCGGCAGCCATCATCTCTGGTCTTACGGTAACACAGTTGGCTGTCATCACCTGCGCGATAGACGTGCTGTGGATATCCACCCGCAGATCCAGAATGCGGCGCAGGTCGCCATCGGTGAACAGGCCAGCCAGCAGACCATCGGCATCGACTACGGCCGTCATGCCGAGACCCTTGCCGCTCACCTCCAGCAAGGCCTGACTGATGGTGGCATCTATCCCCACCTGGGGCAACAGATCTCCGGCATGCATCAAATCGCCAACCCGCAGCAGCAGACGCTTGCCCAGGGATCCCCCCGGATGGGAGAGCGCGAAGTCATCGGCGGTGAACCCCCTGGCTTCAAGCAGGGCAACCGCCAGGGCATCCCCCATCACCAACGTAGCCGTGGTGCTGGAGGTGGGCGCCAGTCCCAGAGGACAGGCCTCCTGCTCGACCCTGACGCAGAGATGCACATTCGCCTCTTTGGCCATGGTAGAGGTCGGGTTGCCGGTCATGCAGATGAGCGGTATACCACGGCGCTTGAGTACCGGCAGCAGGGCCAGGATCTCGTCGCTCTCCCCTGAATTGGAGATGGCGATGATGAGATCTCCAGCCGAGATCATGCCAAGATCGCCATGACTGGCTTCACCGGGGTGCAAGAAGAAGGCGGGGGTGCCAGTGCTGGCAAGGGTGGCGGCAATCTTGTTGCCTATGTGGCCGGACTTGCCCATGCCAGTGACGACTATCTTGCCAGCGCAGCTCAGCATCAGCTGGCAGGCTCGCACGAACGTCTCATCCAGGTACTGATGCAAGCCCTCAATGGCTTGTTTCTCTATGTCCAGCACCGCTTTGGCACTGCGACGAAAATCGAACATTTCAGACAGGTTTTCAGGCTTGACAGACATATAGGGACAGCTCCGGGCCGAAATTAGCTGCGGGATTATAAAAAAGTCTGCCCAGATAAGCGAATCTGATGGTTTCTGGCGAACATGATGGGGAGTAAAGGCCGGAAACTGTCACCTACAAAGCGGGCCTGCCTGCTCAATAGTTGTTCCTTACTGTTGCTTAGACCTAGACTAGCCCATAAAATTCGCTCTTCATTTGCACCCGATGGACAATTGTTTGAACAACGATCTGATCACCATCTCCGATCTCAGCTTCAGTCACGGCGATCGCCTGCTCTACGACAACATCAGCCTCACCATCCCCCGTGGCAAGGTGACTGCTGTGATGGGGCCAAGCGGGATCGGCAAGACCACGCTGCTGCGGCTGATCGGCGGTCAACTCAAACCCGATGCCGGTACCATATTGTTTGACGGTGAGGATGTGCCCAGCCTGTCGCGCAGCCGCCTCTATACCCTGCGCAAGCGGATGAGCATGCTGTTCCAGAGTGGTGCCCTCTTTACCGGTATGACGGTGTTTGACAACGTGGCCTTCCCCCTGCGTGAGCACTCCGGATTGCCCGAGGAGCTGATCCACACCATCGCCATGATGAAGCTGGAAGCGGTCGGCCTGCGCGGTGCAGCATCCCTGATGCCTTCCCAGCTATCTGGCGGCATGGCCAGACGTGCGGCCCTGGCCAGAGCGATCGCCCTGGATCCGGACCTCATCATGTTCGATGAGCCCTTTGTCGGCCAGGATCCCATCACCATGGGGGTGTTGGTCAAACTCATCCGCGAGCTCAATGACGCCCTCGGCATCACCTCCGTGATTGTCACTCACGATGTCACCGAGGTGATGAGCATTGCCGATTACGCTTATATCATCGCCAATCGCAAGATAGTGGCCCAGGGTACCCCCCAACAGCTGCGGGAAGACAGCAACCCAGAGGTCGAACAGTTCCTGCAGGGGCTGCCCGATGGTCCGGTTCCATTTCATTTCCCGGCTGGCGAACTGCTACAGGATCTATGATGTTGATAAGTCAAATAACCCAGTTGGGGCGATCCGGGATCCAGTCTCTGACCGCCATGGGACGAGCGACCATCATGCTGTTTCACGCCCTGGCTGGTCGCCCGCAACCGTGCAAACACTTCCCGCTGCTTATCCAGCAGCTCTATGTAGTGGGGGTGCAATCGGTCGCCATCATCCTGGTCTCCGGTCTCTTCATCGGTATGGTGCTCTCCTTGCAGGGTTACAACGTACTGAAAGACTTCGGTGCGGAAGGGAGCTTGGGGCCGCTGGTCTCCCTCTCCCTGCTCCGTGAACTCGGTCCTGTGGTGACGGCTCTGCTGTTCGCAGGGCGGGCCGGTTCAGCGCTCACCGCCGAGATAGGCTTGATGAAGGCGACCGAACAGCTCTCCAGCCTGGAGATGATGGCGGTCGATCCCCTGCGCCGTGTGGTAGCGCCCCGTTTCTGGGCTGGCGTCATCAGCATGCCGCTGCTGGCCTTCATGTTCAGCCTGGTCGGCATCATGGGTGCCAAATTAGTCGGTGTAGACTGGCTAGGAGTCGATGAGGGTGGCTTCTGGTCAGCCATGCAGGCCGCAGTAGACTGGCAGGACGACATCATGCAGGGCGCCATCAAGAGTGTGATCTTCGCCTTGGTCGTCACCTGGATTGCGCTCTTTAACGGCTATGATGCCAAGCCCACCTCGGCTGGGATAAGCCAGGCCACGACACGCACCGTGGTCAACTCCTCCCTGGCCGTGCTCGGCCTGGATTTTATACTCACCGCAATCATGTTTGGATAAGGTAAAGATGAAGTTCAGCAAAGTAGAATTCCTGGTTGGCGCCTTCATGCTGGCCGGCATCGCAGCCATTCTGGCTTTGGCACTGCAAGTCGCAGGTTTGAGCTTTAAACCGGAGGGAGAAACCTATACCCTGCGCGCCCATTTCGATAATATCGGCGGCCTGAAAGTACGTTCGCCGGTCAAGGTGGGCGGTGTGGTAGTCGGTCGAGTCAGTGATATCACTCTGGACAGCAAAAACCAGGTGCCCGTTGTCACTCTGGAGATGCAAAAGAGCGCCGGAGAATTCTCTGAAACCAGCACGCTCTCCATCCTGACCTCTGGTCTGCTCGGCGAGCAGTATATTGGTCTGGTACCCGGTTTCTCCGACGATGAGATGGGAACGGGCATGCTCAAGAATGGCGACACCATAGAAGACACCAAGTCCGCCATAGTGCTCGAGGACCTGATTGGCAAATTCCTGTACAGCCAGTCTTCCGATAGCAAAGACGATACCAACAAGGAGTAACCATGTTGAAAAAAATGACCCTGCTGTTCGGGCTGATGGCCAGCATACTGTTCTCCTTGGTTGCCCAGGCAGAGAGCTACCCGAGTGACCCCTACGCCTTGGTCGATACCGCCGCCAAGCAGACGTTCGCTCGCCTGAAGGCCGATCAGAGTCAGATCAAGCAGAACCCGGATCATCTGCGGGTCATCATTCGTGAAGAGCTGTTGCCTTACATAGATACCCGCTTTGCCGCCTACAAGGTGCTCGGCAACCAGATCAAAGAGACCACCCCGGCCCAGCGTGATGCCTTCGTGCAGGTGTTCACCGAATACATGGTCAGCTCCTATGCCGATGCCCTTGCCCATTTTGACAAACAAGTGGTCAAGGTCGAACCGGGCAAGCCCGCGACCGGCAGCATCACGGCGGTCAGCGTCAGCGTCAAGGAGAGTGGCAAGCCCGATCTCTTCCTCGAATTCAAGCTGCGCAAGAACAACAAGACCGGTGAGTGGAAAGCATTCGACATGGTGGCCGAAGGCATCAGCCTGCTCTCCGCCAAGCAGAGCGAGCTCGGTGGCCTGATCCGCCAGAATGGCATAGACGCCGTGATTGCCCAGCTGCAGGCCCACAACGCCAAGCCGCTGGCACTCAAATCATGATGTTCGGTACCGACCTGCAATCCGAGCAGGTCATCACTCTGTGGCAGAGCCGCGACCAGTGGTGGCAGCAAGATAGTCTGGACCTGAGCCGGGTCGAGCGCCTCGACTCCGCCGGACTGGCACTGCTGGTCAAGTGGGCCAAGGCCGCACTGGCAAGGGGTAGTCAACCTCAGCTGATCAACGCCACCGCCGACATATATACCCTGGCGACCCTGTACGGGGTCGTCGGTCTTTTTCAACCCATTGCGCAACAAACCGAGGACGCATAATGCAAGTCTCTGAAATTGAAGCACTACTCCTAGAGGCATTGCCCCTGTCCGAAGTGCACGTCAAAGGGGATGGCAGTCACTATCAGGTGATCGCCGTCGGCGACATGTTCGACGGCATGAGCCGAGTCAAGAAGCAGCAGGCCATCTACGCCCCGCTGATGGACAAGATCGCCACCAACGCCATTCATGCCCTCTCCATCAAGGCCTTTACGCCGACCGAGTGGGCCCGTGAACGCAAATTTATCCTGCCCTCCTGATTTGGTATTTAAGTAACATGGACAAATTCAAGATCGATGGTCGTTGCACCCTCAACGGCGAAGTGACCATCTCCGGCGCCAAAAACGCTGCCCTGCCGATCCTGTTCGCCACCTTGCTGTGTGACGAAGAGATCCAGCTCTCCAACGTGCCCCGCCTCAAAGACGTCGGCACCACCCTCAAGCTGCTGGAGATGCTGGGTGCCAGCACCAAGGTCAACGGCAACGTGACCGTGCTGACCGGAGCCGTCAACAACCACGTCGCCCCCTATGAGCTGGTCAAGACCATGCGAGCCTCCATCCTGGCGCTCGGCCCCCTGGCCGCACGCTTCGGTGCCGCAGATGTCTCCCTGCCTGGCGGTTGCGCCATTGGGGCCCGTCCGGTCAACCTGCACGTGCACGGTCTGGAGCTGATGGGTGCCAAGATTGCCATCGAAGATGGCTACATCAAGGCTCGCGTCGATGGTCGCCTCAAGGGTGCCCACATACTGATGGATATGATCTCCGTCACCGGCACCGAGAACCTGATGATGGCCGCAGCCCTGGCTGAGGGTCGTACCGTGATCGAAAACGCCGCCCGTGAGCCGGAAGTGGTCGATCTGGCCAACTTCCTCAACACGCTCGGCGCCAAGGTTCAGGGAGCAGGCACAGATACCCTGACCATCGACGGGGTTGAGAAGCTGCACGGAGGCGCCTACAGCGTCCAGCCGGATCGCATCGAAACCGGTACCTTCCTGGTCGGTGCCGCTGTCACTGGCGGTAAAGTTGTCTGCCGCAAGACGGATCCTTCCCTGCTGGAAGCTGTGCTGGTCAAGCTGGAGGAGGCGGGCGCGCTCATCGAGAAGGGCTCAGACTGGATCAGCCTGGATATGACAGGCCGCACCCTCAAGCCGGTCACCATCAAGACGGCCCCCTACCCGGCCTTCCCGACCGATATGCAGGCTCAGTTCACCGTGTTGAACGCCGTCGCCAAAGGCACCGGCATGGTCACCGAGACCATCTTCGAGAACCGCTTCATGCACGTGCCAGAGCTGGTACGTATGGGGGCAGACATCGAGCTGCAGGGCAACGTTGCCATCTGCCGTGATACCGAACAGCTCAAGGGTGCCCAGGTCATGGCCACCGACCTGCGTGCCTCAGCCAGCCTGGTACTGGCCGGTTTCGTCGCCGAAGGCACGACCATAGTCGAGCGTATCTATCACATCGACCGTGGCTACGAAGACATAGAGCACAAGCTGCAGGCCCTGGGTGGCCGTATCGAGCGCATCAAAGAGTAAACGCTCTTTCGGCCAACAAAAACGGCCCCCTCGCCTGGCGAGGGGGCCGTTTTATTTTGCCGTGCTGGGCAAGACTCAGTGGCCGGCCAGCTTCATATTCTCAACCAGCACTGAACCTGTCTTGAGGCTGGAACGTTCATCCTCGTCGGTACCGACCGCCACTATCTGGCGATACATGTCATTGAGGTTGCCCGCGATGGTGATCTCCTCGACCGGGTAGGCTATCTCGCCATTCTCGACCCAGAACCCTGCCGCACCACGAGAGTAGTCACCATTGACGATATTGACGCCCTGCCCCATCAGCTCGGTCACCAGCAGACCTGTGCCCATCTCCTTGAGCAAAGTCTGGAAATCCTGACCCGTATTGGACACCTGCCAGTTGTGGATGCCACCGGCATGGCCCGTGGTGGTCAATCCCAGCTTGCGCGCCGAGTAGGAGGTGAGCAACCAGCTCATCAGGCTGCCATCGCGGATGATGTCGCGATCCTGGGTGCGAACCCCCTCACCATCGAAGGGCGAGCTGGCCAAGCCACCCAGCAGATGGGGGAACTCCTGGATCCTGAGCCACGCAGGCAGGATCTGTTCGCCCAGCCGACCTTGCAGGAAACTCGACTTGCGATAGAGATTGCCGCCACTGATGGCCATGACCAGATGCCCCCACAGGCCGGCTGCGGTATCGGGGTGAAAGAGCACGGGGGCATGGCGGGTCGTTATCTTGCGGGCACCAAGGCGGGCGACAGTTCGCTCTACCGCCTCGTCCGCGATGCGCTGCGGGCTCCAGAGCCCGGCAAGATCACGACTGGAGGAGTAACCATAATCGCGCTGCATGTCGCCATCTTGCTCGCCGATCAGCATGCAGCTCAGGGAATTGCGCGAGGCCGCATAACCCTTCACAAAACCGTGACTGTTGCCATAGACCTTGATGCCTAGGTGACTGGAGAAACCGGCGCCATCGGAGTGCTTGATCCGGCTGTCACGATTCAAGGCCAGACGCTCGCACTCGATTGCCAGCGCGATGCCGCGCTGGGGATCCAGCTCTATGGGGTGGCAGAGTTGCAAATCCGGGGCATCCCAAGCGAGCAGCTCGGGCTCGGCCAGGCCAGCACAATCATCGGCCGAGGTGTGACGGGCAATCTCGATGGCCGCCTCGACAGCCGCGCGGATGGCTGACTTGCTCAGATCCGTGGTCGAGGAGGAGCCCTTGCAGCCATTACGGTAGACGGCGATGCCCAAGGCCCCGTCCTTGTTGAATTCGATGCTTTCCAATTCGCAGCCGCGGGTATTGACCGACAAACCGGTCTGCTTGCTGATAGAGACCTCCGCCAACGAGGCGCCCAGCCCTTTGGCAATCTCAAGCGCCTCGGCCACCACGGCCTCCAGTTGCGTCTGATCCTGGCGGATTTCGTCTTGCTGCGTCATAACTCAAGTCTGCGTGAAGAAAGGAAGGGGGCTAAGCATATCAGACCCCTGCGCCCAGCGGGAGAAACTGGTAACATATCAACCAAACGCGAATGACAGGATATGAAGAATAATGAGCCACTTTAACGATGAGCAAGAGTTGGATGACTGGGGCCCCAGCAAGAGCCAGTTGAAGCGCGAGGCCGAGATACTGCAGCAAATGGGTGATGATCTCGTCGATCTCAGCCACAGTGAGCTGGAACGCATCACACTGGACGAAGAGCTGGCCGACGCCATCGAACTGGGTCGTAAACTCAAGCCCAAGAAGGATGAATCATACCGCCGTCACCTGCAGTTCATCGGTAAACTGATGCGCAGTCGCGACATTGCGCCCATCACTGAAGCGCTGTCGATTTTCAAGAATCGCCACTCCACCATCAATGCTCGCCTGCACCGTCTCGAGCAGTGGCGCGAGCGCTTGATCAATGAAGGGGACGAGGCACTCAACGAGCTGATGTCACAGTTCCATGAACTGGATCGCCAGAAGCTGCGTCAGTTGATCCGCAATGCCAAGAAAGAGCGCGAACATAACAAGCCGCCTGCGGCATTTCGCGAGATCTATCAGTACCTGCGTGGCGAGATAGAAGACCAGCTGTAAGCTGACTGCTGGACGAATAGCACCATAAAAAGCGGGGCCGAAAGGCCCCGTTTTCATATCTAGCATCTTCTCAACCAGGCACTGGCGCCAGACACTGGGTCTGGGTTCCAGGCACCAGATACGGTGTGAGCAAGGGAGCCATGCCCTTGAGTACCTGTACCGGCAGCGCCGACGTGAAGCGGAACTTGTCTGACTGACTGCCCGGAACATAGGCGGTCAGGGTACCGAAGTGATCCTCCCCTATGTAGAACACGAAGGTTGCCGTGCGGTTGCGAGCCAAAGAGCTGGTGACATTGCCATAGCGCCCCACGGTTTCGAGCCTGTTGTCCCCTGTCCCCGTCTTGCCCCCCATCGTCAGTACAGTGCCATCGGCCAGGGTAAAAGCACCCGAGATGCGCCGGGCCGTACCGCCTTCCACGACCCTGGACAAGGCTCCTCGCAGGGCTGTTGCCACCTCTGAGGGTAGTACTCGCTCACCTTGAGTATGGAGTGGCTCGAACTCGGTCTCGAATGGCGTGCCCTTGGCAAACGACAGGTGGTCGATGCGCAAGGTAGGTGCCCGGATACCATCATTCTGAATGATGCCCATCAGCTCGGCCAGAGCCGCTGGCCTGTCGCCCGAGCTGCCCAACGCGGTGGCCAAAGAGGGCACCAGGTGATCAAACGGATAGCCGAGCTTGACCCAACGCTGATGGATGTCGAGGAAGGCCTCCACTTCCAGCATGGTGCGAACCCGGGTATCCCGAGCGCTGCGATGACGAGTCTTGAACAGCCAGCTATAAACCTCCTGACGCTCATCCCGGCTCGCCATGACCGCATCGGCGAAGGTCGCCTTCTCATAAGCCTTGAGATAGGAAACCAGCCAGAGCTCGAGGGGGTGCACCCGAGCGATATAGCCCTGATCCGGTAGTGAATACTGACCAGGACCATAAGAGTCATAGAGCTGGGCGATACGCTTGTCATTAAGCTTGCTGCGCAGCACCTTGGGCAGACGGGCATCTAGGAAGGCGGTAAAGGTCGGCAGATCCGCATTCGGATAGAGATAGCGATGCACCGCCGCCAGACGGCTGGCGCTGGGCCTCAAGCCGTCCAGGAAGGTATCTATCTGCTCGGTCGGCGTCTTGCCGCGATATTTGCGCCAGAAGCGCAACAGATAGGTCTGCCCCTCTTTATCGGCAAACCGGTTGAGGTACTCGGTACGGCGCGGATCCCGGTCATCCTTGAGCAGCTGAGTACGGTTACCTTCCTTGTAAAGGGTGTAGCGCACCAGATCACGCATCAGACGCACGAATGGCAAGTTGAGAGACTCGCGCAGCGCATCACGGATCGAGGGATTGCGATTGTTATCGTACTTGTTGAAGTTGTTGAAGGTGTGCATGCCGCCGCCGGTGAAGAAGCCTTCATAGGGGCTGGCTGAATATTTGCGGTCCAGTGCGACCTCCAGCATGGCAGGCAGGCTCTTATCCTTGGCCGAAGCCAGATAGGAGACGGCCCAGCGGCTGATATTGTCCTGAGGAGAGAGATCCAGCTTGCGCAGGCTCTCAACCGGCATAGTCGCATAGCTGTCATGCAGTTCGGCAACTATCTGCAGATAGGTCGTCAGCACCCGCAACTTGGCGGTAGAGCCCAGTTCCAGCTTGCTGCCTTCGTTGATGTCAAAAGGCTGATCCGTGTTGTCCGTCTGTACCCGAACCTTGAAGCCATCCTGGGATTTTTCGAACAAGGTAAAGCTATAACGCACATCCCCCGTCTTCTCCGGCGAGAGTAACCGCTCACCAAATAAACCAACCTTCTCGGCAAAGACAGGATCGGCCAACTGATGCAGGTAGCCCGTGATCTCTTTTTGCAGTGGCATGTTAAGGCTGGTCTCGGCTGTCAAATCCATACGATCCAGATCGTACAGTTGTACCCCGAGCTGGCGGCTCAAGCGAGTGCGAGCGACTTGCAATCCCTTGTTGTTGTTGACTTTGGTAATGGCCGGAGACTGCAGGAAATCCCGGTATTTGATGTTGGCCTTCAACGCGGCAGCCATCAGATCCGGGGTAATCATGCCCTCTTGCACAAAGAGACGCAGATAGCTGTCGGTGAGAGTGGACAGGGCATCACGCCCCTGGGCTAGGTAGTAGGAAGGGCGACGGTGAGCGATCATCAAGGAGACCACCTGACGCAGCGCCAACCCCTTATCGTCCAGAGAGGCATCCTGATTGAGAGAGGGGTCGAGCAGACGATTCACCTCGGCCACATCGGCACCAAACCATACCCAGAGACCATCTCCCAGCCCATGCACTTCGCCATGGCCAGGCGCTGCCGACAAGGGAACAGAGTTGAGGTAGGCCCAGGCAACCAGTTTGCGCGCCTCCAGCGTCTCGGGACCCAGGCGATAAGCCCGCACGCTGGCTGAAATCATCTGACGGATCTTCTCGGTCGGCGAGACCGTCAAGCCATCGGGTGAGTGCCGGTATTTCTCCACCTGGGTAGCCAGAGTACTGCCACCCGCAGACTGCCCTTCCATATCCAGCGCCTTGCCAAGTTGGGAGACGGCCGCCTTGGTAAAACGTGGCCAGTCAACGGCGGGATTAGCCAAAGGCTCCTCATTACTAAGCAGATCGCGGTTCTCAATAAACAACAAAGACTGCACGACCAGAGGCGGGATCGAGGCAAAATCCGGGTAGTAATAACTGGGATAATGGAAATCGTAGAAAGCTTCGGCCCGGCAGTCATGCAAGGTCAGACCAGCCTGCACCTTTTCGGTATATGGCACGAAGAAACCGCGCTTGGCATAGTCGTAGAGCGCATCGGAGAAGCGTACCTGCGCGCTCACCTCATAGCCCCGCTGAAGCAAACGCTCCTGCATCATGGGCAACAAGACATAGCCTAACCGTTTATCAAAGGGACCATCGTCCGGGAAGATAATCTGTTTGCTCGGCCCAGGTTCGACCTGATAGGTCAGCGTAGTCGCATAGCGGGAAATCTCTTGCGACTGCAACTTGGAGGTTTTCATTTCGTAAGCGATCAACAGGCCTGCCGCTATCAGGCAGAGCAAGATGAACAGACAGAGCAACCAACGCCACCAGGGACGACGCTTGCGCTTTTTGGAACCGCCCTCTGGCGGGACGGGAAACTCTTGAGGTGCCACTGTATCCAGATCCGTCCGTTGTAATGCGCCCATATTTGCCCACCATGGTTACGCAATTTATTGTGTTTCACTCAAGCTTAGTCTTTTCAAGTCAATGGCTTGAAAACTATTCACCGCTTCGTGCCGATGGTAACAAGCCTACTTCCAAAATGGGAGTCAATTGTCTCGCACCAACCCTCTCTACTCATGCAAAAACACCGGCGATAAGCCGGTGTTCAATATATCTATCCTGAATGGATTATTTCTGCGAGCTCATCGCTTTCAGCTTGGCACTCAGCTCTTTGCGCTCCTTGGAGAGCTCTGCATTCTTGATGATATGATCATCAACCCGCTCTTCATAGTCGGTGCGCATGTTGGCAATGATGGCCTGAACTTCATCGATGCTCATGCCCTGTTTAATGTAGTCACTCAGGTTATCGAGCAGCAGTACCCGCTTCTGGTTATCACGGATCTTCTTCTCATTATCGGTGATCTCGCGCTTGAGCTTGTTCTGACGACGAGACATACGCACGTATTCCAATACATCGCTAAAAGTAGATTTATTTACTTGTTCCATATCGATACCACTGACTCAAGGTTGATAAAAGCGGGGAAGGTTACACCTGATGCGAAAGACTATCATCGGAAAAGCAGGCGAACATTGCATGTCTTTACTCTACCGAGTTATATGACAGATACAAGCCTATTGCGTGCTAACGCCAGAGGTCTTGCCAGTAAACATATGATTTGGAAAGAGGAAGTAAGCAGAAGGTAACATGACGGATCTATTCTTTCCTAAATCGCAGGCATGAAAAAAGCCCGCTCGTGAGAGCGGGCTGTTAAGGTCTTGCTACCAATAAGAAGCATCCGCTTCTTCTGGCCAGTCACATCGCTGTGACTGTAATTAGGAGCCTGGCAGTGTCCTACTCTCGCATGGCGAATGCCACACTACCATCGGCGCTACCGCGTTTCACTTCTGAGTTCGGCATGGGATCAGGTGGGTCCACGGCGCTATGGCCGCCAGGCAAAAACTTCAATCTCGGAAAGCTGACGTGAATAACGACTTCGCTAGTTGCTTGTCATTACCACTGAATTTGTAAGTAGTTCATGCACTTGCTACAAGGCCCAGAACACTTCTTGGGTGTTGTATGGTTAAGCCTCACGGGTAATTAGTATGGGTTAGCTCAACACGTCGCCGCGCTTACACACCCCACCTATCAACGTTGTGGTCTCCAACGGCCCTTTAGGACCCTCAAGGGGTCAGGGATGACTCATCTCAGGGCTCGCTTCCCGCTTAGATGCTTTCAGCGGTTATCGATTCCGAACTTAGCTACCGGGCAGTGCCACTGGCGTGACAACCCGAACACCAGAGGTTCGTTCACTCCGGTCCTCTCGTACTAGGAGCAACTCCCTTCAATCATCCAACGCCCACGGCAGATAGGGACCGAACTGTCTCACGACGTTCTGAACCCAGCTCGCGTACCACTTTAAATGGCGAACAGCCATACCCTTGGGACCGACTTCAGCCCCAGGATGTGATGAGCCGACATCGAGGTGCCAAACACCGCCGTCGATATGAACTCTTGGGCGGTATCAGCCTGTTATCCCCGGAGTACCTTTTATCCGTTGAGCGATGGCCCTTCCATTCAGAACCACCGGATCACTATGACCTACTTTCGTACCTGCTCGACCTGTCCGTCTCGCAGTTAAGCTGGCTTATGCCATTGCACTAACCTCCTGATGTCCGACCAGGATTAGCCAACCTTCGTGCTCCTCCGTTACTCTTTGGGAGGAGACCGCCCCAGTCAAACTACCCACCAGGCACTGTCCGCGAGCCCGATTCAGGGCCCTGCGTTAGAACATCAAACATACAAGGGTGGTATTTCAAGGACGGCTCCACGACAACTAGCGTCATCGCTTCAAAGCCTCCCACCTATCCTACACATGTAGGTTCAATGTTCAGTGCCAAGCTGTAGTAAAGGTTCACGGGGTCTTTCCGTCTAGCCGCGGGTACACCGCATCTTCACGGCGAATTCGATTTCACTGAGTCTCGGGTGGAGACAGCATGGCCATGGTTACACCATTCGTGCAGGTCGGAACTTACCCGACAAGGAATTTCGCTACCTTAGGACCGTTATAGTTACGGCCGCCGTTTACCGGGGCTTCGATCAAGAGCTTCGCTTGCGCTAACCCCATCAATTAACCTTCCGGCACCGGGCAGGTGTCACACCCTATACGTCCACTTTCGTGTTTGCAGAGTGCTGTGTTTTTGATAAACAGTCCCAGCCATCTGGTCACTGCGACTCCCAACTGCTCCATCCGCAAGGGATTTCACTGTCAAGAGCGAACCTTCTCCCGAAGTTACGGTTCTATTTTGCCTAGTTCCTTCACCCGAGTTCTCTCAAGCGCCTTGGTATTCTCTACCCGACCACCTGTGTCGGTTTGGGGTACGATGACTTGTAATCTGAAGCTTAGAGGCTTTTCCTGGAAGCATGGCATCAATGGCTTCACCACCGTAGTGGCTTCGTCTCGTGTCTCAGCGTTGCATCTCCGGATTTGCCTAGAGATACCGCCTACGCACTTTCACCAGGACAACCGTCGCCTGGCCCACCTAGCCTTCTCCGTCCCCCCATCGCAATTACAAGTCGTGCAGGAATATTAACCTGCTTCCCATCGATTACGCCTTTCGGCCTCACCTTAGGGGTCGACTCACCCTGCCCCGATTAACGTTGGACAGGAACCCTTGGTCTTCCGGCGAGGAGGCTTTTCACCCCCTTTATCGTTACTTACGTCAGCATTCGCACTTCTGATATCTCCAGCATACCTCTCGATACACCTTCGCAGACTTACAGAACGCTCCCCTACCACTCACACATAAGTGTGAATCCGCGGCTTCGGTGCCTGGTTTGAGCCCCGTTACATCTTCCGCGCAGGCCGACTCGACTAGTGAGCTATTACGCTTTCTTTAAATGATGGCTGCTTCTAAGCCAACATCCTAGCTGTCTGAGCCTTCCCACATCGTTTCCCACTTAACCAGAACTTT
>NZ_JBPQCY010000001.1:2027500-2138793 GCF_051376105.1 Aeromonas molluscorum
GGTGCATGGGGTTCTGACTCCCGTTGATAACCGGGCAGCAGGGTCAATTCGAATAACTCGAAGCCAATACCAGGTTCAAATGGAAATAATGGTGCGACCAACATCCCCTCCCCGGCGGGCTGCTGGCGAATCTCGTCAGCGACGCGATGGAGGGTCTCCCGCACCGGCTCTGGTGTCGCCTCGATAAAACTGGAAAAGGAGACCCGAAAGCCGGTTGCTATCTTCCAGAGCGTGGCGACCGTCGGACTCGACTCACCGCGCTCTATCTGGCCGAGCATGGCCTTGCTCACCCCTGTTTCCCGCGCCGCCACATCCAGGCTCCAGCCCAGTTCAGTGCGAAGTCCTTTCAATCGTTGTGCCAGATGCTGGCTCATGGTCTGCATGCAATCCCCCTTGTGCGCTATAGCGCCCATCCCTATACTCAGCCATATTGTACGCAATAACGCACAAACTGACACAAGGATGTCCCCATGCCATTCGCACTCCCCCATCTGGTCGCTGGCTTCATCGCCGTGCTGGTTGGCTACACCAGCTCAGTGGTGCTCATCATCCAGGCGGCCAGCGCCGCCGGTACTGACGCCGCCCAAACGGCCTCCTGGCTCTGGACGCTGGGTATCGGCATGGGGTTGAGCTGCATCGGTCTCTCTCTTTATTACCGCACTCCCATACTGACGGCCTGGTCGACTCCGGGGGCGGCACTGCTCATCACCAGCCTGGGTCAATTCAGCCTGGCAGAGGCAATCGGCGCCTTCCTGCTCTCATCTCTTCTCATCACACTCTGCGGCATCACCGGCTGGTTCGAGCGACTGATGCGCCAAATCCCGGCCAGCCTGGCCGCCGCCATGCTGGCCGGGGTGTTGCTGCGCTTTGGCCTGGATCTGTTCAAGATAACCCCGAAAGACCCACTGCTGATCGGGGCACTGTTGTTCAGCTTCATCGCTGCCCGCCATCTCTGGCCACGCTACACCATGGTGGTGGTACTGGCGGTTGGCGTGGGACTGTGCGCACTGCGCGGTCAGTTGCAGCTGGCCGATGTCAGCTGGCAGCTGGCCAGCCCTGTCTGGGTCAGTCCGCACTTTTCGCTCGATGCCTTGCTGGGCATTGCCCTGCCACTCTTCATCGTCACCATGAGTTCCCAGAACATGCCGGGCATCGCCATTCTCAAGGCCCATGGTTATCAGGTCTCCGCCTCCGCCCTGGTTGGCTGGACGGGTTTCATCGGTGTCGTGCTGGCCCCCTTCGGGGGATTTGCGTTCAACCTGGCCGCCATCACGGCCGCCATCTGCATGGGCAAGGAGGTCGATCAGGATCCAGCACGACGCTGGGCGGCATCCGTCTGGGCCGGCGGCTTCTACCTGATAAGTGGCTGTTTCGGCGCTACCGTCGTGGCCTTGTTCAATGGTTTTCCACCCGCCCTGGTCACGGCCGTGGCGGGCCTGGCTCTGCTCGGCACCATTGGCAACAGCCTCTATGGGGCGTTGCAGCAAGAAAATGAGCGGGAGGCCGCCCTGCTCACCTTCATGATCACGGCCTCCGGCATCAGCCTGCTCGGAGTGGGATCCGCCTGCTGGGGCCTGCTCATCGGCTGGGGTCTGTATCGGCTGCGATGCACCTGACCCCTGTCGCACATAGCAAAAGGCCAGTGCAATGCACTGGCCTTTGATCATCTAGTCCGTTACCGGGTCACACCTTGGGACGCACCCCCAGGGTATGGCAGATGGCGTAAGTCAGCTCGGAGCGGTTCAAGGTATAGAAGTGGAAATCCTTCACCCCCTCCTGGCTCAGCACGCGAACCTGATCGATGGCGATGCTGGCGCCCACCAGGTTGCGAGTCATCTGATCGTTATCCAGCCCTTCGAAACGCTGGTGCATCCAGCGCGGCACCTTGACGTTGGTGAAACCGGCAAACTTGGCCAGGGTCTGGAAATTGGAGACCGGCAGTATGCCCGGCACTATCTCGGCATCTATGCCGATGGCGGCGCAGCGATCCCTAAAACGCAGATAGGTTTCCACATCGAAGAAGAACTGGGTGATGGCGCGATTGGCACCGGCATCGATCTTGCGCTTCAGACTCAGCAAGTCCGATTGCGCACTACGGGCTTCGGGGTGACCTTCCGGATAGGCGGCCACGGAAATATCGAAGTCGGCCTCGGCCTTGAGCAGGGCAACCAGATCAGTGGCATACATCTCCGGCTTGTCGACTCCCTGGGGCAGGTCACCGCGCAGGGCGACTATGTGGCGGATACCGCTGTTCCAGTAGTCACGGGCTATGGTGCGCAGTTCGTCACGGCTGGCATCGATGCAGGTCAGGTGCGGGGCGGCGATGAGACCGGTGCGATCTTTGATGTCCTTGATCACCTTGTGGGTGCGATCCCGGGTACCCGAGTTGGCGCCATAGGTCACGGAGACGAACTTGGGTTCCAGCACCTTGAGACGCTCTATGGATTGCCAGAGAGTGTTCTCCATCCCTTCGCTGTTGGGTGGGAAAAACTCGAAACTGACCCCTATGTCACCGCTTAAATCGGCCAGACTCTGGTTGAGTGCTTCAACCTGACGTGCACTGTGAAATCCCATCGCTCTACTCCCTGCCCTGCTCGCTGCTCTTCCTGACGCCAAATGAATGTCTGGACGTCTAAACGTCTTGCTATCTTTAAGACAAACCGCTCGAATGTCAATCAGGAAATGCCTCTCCATCAAAATAGGGTCCATATGTGGCCATATTATCTCGTTATTGCGAGTTTGCTCCCATGCCAAAACGCGTTGGCTCAGGTTATGATGGCGGCGGATCGTCCTGGACGTTCTGAATCTGCGTGTGATTGTTTGGCCGGAGCCCAGCTCCGGCCCCTTTTTCAATATCCAGCCTCCTC
This sequence comes from Aeromonas molluscorum, assembly GCF_051376105.1. NCBI lineage: Bacteria > Pseudomonadati > Pseudomonadota > Gammaproteobacteria > Aeromonadales > Aeromonadaceae > Aeromonas > Aeromonas molluscorum. The sequence continues at coordinate 2,030,368 of NZ_JBPQCY010000001.1, forward strand.
TGCCGATAACCCAATATCCAACTAGCAGGAGCTCATCATGGATACCCATCCCGGCTTTGCCACCGACCTGCTGTTCGACCGCTATCAGGGCGAGGTCAGCACACACCCCCAGTTTTGGGCGGTGCGCACCCCCGCAGCCCCCGATTACTACTTCGGCAATTACCTGTTGCTGAGCGCGGCCCCTAGCGATCGGGACAAAGGCTGGCTGGAGCAGAGCTTCGACAAACTGATTGCGACCGATCCCAGGGTGCGTCATCGCACCTTCCAGTGGCCCCTGGCCGAAGGGCAGAACAGCCGGGTTGCCGGCTTCGTCGCGACCGGCTACCAGTATATGGAGTGCGTGGTGCTGACCCTGGAGCGGGAGCAATTGCTCATCCCCCCCGACAGCACGGGCTCCCATATCCGTCCCTTCACGACGGCGGACTGGGCCGACTGGCTCGCCCTGGAGCTGGAGGAGCGCGAGCCAGACTATCCGGCCGGGCATTACCTCGCCTACCTGGAGAGTCGCCAACGGCTCTATCAGGCCATGACGGACGATGGGCTGGGCAACTGGTGGGGCCTCTGGCAAGAAGATCAACTGGCGGCGAGTTGCGGTCTCTTCTTCACCCCAACCCTGGGTCGTTTCCAGCTGGTGCGCACTCGCCAGGCCTGGCGCAACCGCGGACTCTGCAAGCTGTTACTTGCCCGGGTCGCCGAACAGGGCCTGACACGGGTCCCGCAACTGGTGATAGTGGCGGACGAGCAGTATCACGCCCAGCGGGTTTATCGCGACCTGGGATTCATCCCCAGTGCGCGCATCGCCAGTCTCTGCCGCTGGCCCCGGGAAGCGGCAGCGCCCTGAGGGGAGGCTCGGCGAAAATCACGATAAACAAAGAAGGGAGGCCCAAGCCTCCCTTCTTCATATCTGCACGCCGAGCCAGCATGCCCGGCATCGACTCACTGAGTGCCTTCCAACTGCCGAGCCAGGGCAGCCTCCGTCTGCGGGCTGGCCGCAGGTAAAGGCGCAGCCTCGGCCACACTGCCCTCAACCTGAACCGGTACTGGCGTCTGGGCGGGTGCAGCGGTCAGCGTCTCGTCGACCACCGGGCCTGTCGCCAGGGGGTCACTGGAGGCCACTGTCCCCTCGCATTGGCAAGCGGCGCCTTTGACCTTGCTGCCCTGATGGGGGGCATACCAGGACTTGAGCTCCTGCTCGAGCAACGTCGCCGCCCCTTGTGGCGTCTGGTTGCCCAGCAGCACGGCCTGACTCTGGCTCGCCAACTCATCCCCCAGCTTGGGTTCGCCACGAGACAGGATCTGAGTCGCAACCCGGATGGTCGAGTCACACTGATCACGCCACTCCATCATCTCCCGCGCCGCAGGATTGCTCACCTCGAAGAAGTGGTTCGAGAGGGAGAAGAAGCCGGGCAAGGCATTGGTGTACAACTCGGCGAACTGGGCGCTGGTCAGCCACTGCAGGAAGGCCATGGCAGCCTCCTTGTTCTTGCTGGCAGGATTGAGCCCCATGCCGATGTCGGTGTGGTCGGTGAAGAAGCAACCATCTCCACGCTTGGCCACAGGCGGGCGCATCACGCCGAAGTCCAGCTTGCCGGTGAAGGGGGCTATCTCCCAGGATCCCGCCACATAGAAGGCGGCCTTGCCACTGGTGAACAACTCATTACTGGCTGCATAGTCCCGCTGCGCGGCGCCCTCACCCAGATAGGGGCGCCAGCGAGCCAGCTCCTCGAATACCTGCCGGTACTGAGGATCGTCGAGTCGCTCCTGGCCGTTGACCAGCGCCAGACGACCATCTTCACCCTTCCAGTAGTTGGGGCCTATGTTCTGGAAGCCGAGCTCGGAGGCGACCCAGCTCTCACTGCCGCTCATGGCCAGCGGCACATAACGGCCATCAGCCTTCACCTTCTCCAATACCTGGAAGAAATCCTCCCGGGTCTCGGGCAGACTCAGGCCCAGCTCCTTGAAAATCGTCTTGTTATAGAAAAAACCGTGAATGACAGAGGCCATGGGCACGCAGAATGTCTGGGCCCCGGAGTCCGTCTGCCAGGGAGACTGGGCAAAGCTCGGGAAGTTCTCCATCCCGGCCATCTCGGTCAATTCGGCAAGATAGCCGGCCTTGAACAGCGCCAACGAGTCATCAAACGGGCGACAGGTGATGAGATCTCCCGCCTTGCCCGCCTTCAGGCTCTGCCACAGGGTCGGTATATAGTTGACGTTTTGCACCGGGTGGAAGACCACCTTGATGCCGGGATGCTCGGTCTCGAAGGCCGGGATGATCTTCTGCTCCCACAACGCCTTGTCATCGGTACGCCAGCTCTCGATCACCAGCTCACTGGCCATCAACTGACCACACAACAGGAGGCTCAGGGCTCCGATCCACTTGTTAGCCATAAGTCCTCTCATACCTTGAAATGGGCGATCAATTGCTGCTGCTTGGCAACCAGATTGGCGAGCACTTCGCTGCTGCTGGCCGATTGACGGGCTTCCCGCTCTGTCTCGTAGGCCACCTCGGCAATACCGGAGATATGGCGAGCCACCCCCTGGCTGACCGAGATCTGCTCTTGAGCTGCTTGGGCAACCTGATCCGCCATCGACTTGATGGCGCTCATCCGCTCGGCGATGGATTGCAGGGCCGCGTCCATCTGGCGAGTCTGATCGACACAGCTGCCGGTCTGCACCTGACTACGGCCCATCACCTCGACCACCTGGCTGCTGGCGCTCTGCAAGTTTTCGATCATGGCCTGGATCTCTTCCGTACTGGTCTGGGTCCGGTTGGCCAGAGCCCGCACTTCGTCGGCCACCACGGCAAAGCCGCGACCGGCCTCACCGGCCCGGGCCGCTTCGATGGCGGCGTTGAGCGCCAGCAGATTGGTCTGCTCGGCGATGCCGCGAATCACATCCAGAATGCTGCCGATGTTGTGGCTGAATTCCCCCAGCTTGTGGGTGATGCCCACTGCCTCGGCCATGGCCCCCGCCAGCTCTTCGGTGAGGCGACGGGTCACGGCGACCTGCTGCCGACCGGCACGAGCCTCTTCGTCGGCGAGATCGACCTCGTGTTTGGTGCCATCGGTGGAGCGAGCCACCTCGGTGGCGCTCACCTCCAACTCGGTGATGGCGGCAGCCACCTGATCGGTCTGGCTCTTCTGATCCTGCACCCGGGCCATGGCTCGCTCGCTGATCTCGGCGGCGCGGCTCGCCTCCTCCACCAGATGACGGGAACCAGCATTGATCTGCGCCAGCAGTTCACCTGTCTTGCCCGCCAGGGTATCGATGGAACGGGACAGGCTGCCGAACTCGCAACGGCTGCGATAATCGATGCGGCGGGTCATGTCCCCTGCCGCCATCAGGCTCAGCTCATGCCCGATACGCTGCAAGGGGCGCTGTATGCTGCGGGCCGTGGTGTAGCCGATCAGCAGAGCGGCGGCGGCAGACACTGCCGCCACCAGCAGGATCCAGATGCTGGCACTGCTGACGGCATCATCGGCCAGGGCGCGGCTGGAGCTGGCGATGGTGCCGGCACTCTTGCCCATCTCATCGAGCTGATTGAGACTGCTGACCAGGGCGGCATCGAGCTGCTGGTTGAGCTGTTCCAGGGAGGCTGCCAGTTGCTGGCTTTGACGCATGGTGGCAAGCAGACCCTGTTTGCCTAAGGCCAGCTCCTGCATCCTGTCCAGGTTGGAGAGGAAGCGCTGTTTGACGTCGGCGGGCACATCGACCCGCTCCAGCCGCTTGCGGGCCATCTCGATATCCTTGCCAAGCACCCGCTCCAATTCATTGAGATCCGTGCTTGCGTCGGCGCGGCGTATGTTCTTCAGATCCCGGGCGATGCCGGAGGTGATGAGTTCAGCCTTGTTGCGCATGGATCGCTTGGCGGATGCCTGTTGCAACAGCAGGTCCGCAGACCACTGATAGGTATCTTCCAGGCGGATGAAGGCCATCTCCAACCGTTGGCGCTGGGCCAGGGTATCGACCCATTGGCTGTGCTGATTCAGCACCTGCCCGGCCAGGTTATAGAACTGTCCCGTGGCCTGCTCCACCCCGGCGAAGCGCGAACGTGCCTCATCCAGCGCGGTGAAGCGCCCCATCTGCTGGCTCAGGGTCTTGAAACCGGCCTGTTGCTGCTCGAAGCGACTGGCCAGCTCAGGCAACCTGCCGGCCTGCTCGCTGGCTCTGTACTCCAGTACCCAGCGGTTACTGTCTTGCAGCGCCCCCTTGAGGCCAGCCACCGTGATGACCAAAGGGGTGGCCTTATCCGACACCTGAGAGAGGCCGTCGCTGATCCCCCGTATCTTGAGGGCGCTGACGACCCCCAGCAGGATTAACAACAGCAGCATCAACACGAATCCGGCGATGATCCGCTGCACAATAGACAAACCCATGAGACATCCTCACTCGTTGGGAAAGGGACAGTACAAGAGATATCGGCCGGGCGGCCCATTAGTGGAGGCAGGAGAGGTGAATTTATGATGTTTTTATGACAAGGGAATCAATAGGCGCCCACAAAAAAGCCCGGCTCAGCCGGGCGAAAAGGACGTGCAGTGCAAATAGCGGGGATTAGAAGCGGTAGCCGACGCCGACCATGAAGGCCATGGGGTCGATGGAGGTCTTGATCCCCTCGCCGCCATTGACGTGCACCTCGGTGTCTATGTCCATGATCCAGGCCGAGCCGTTGACGAACCAGCGATCATTGATGGCCATGTCGATCCCGATCTGACCGGCGACACCCCAGGAATCATCCAGTTTGACGTCAGCGCCATCCAGAGCGCCCTTGCCCTTCTCGCTGAAGAAGGTGGTGTAGTTGATGCCGATGCCCACATAGGGGCGCACCTTGCTCTGGGCATCGCCGAAGTAGTATTGGGCCATCAGGGTCGGCGGCAGCTGTTTGACCTTGGCGACCTCTCCCAGGCCTGGCGTACTGACCGAATGAGAGAAGGGGGTGGCGGCCAGGAGCTCGACGCCCCAGTTGTCGGTGATCAGATAGGAGAAGGTCAGCCCGAGCTGCATGTTGTCATCAATCTGGAACTCGCCCGAACCCAATACATCGTCGCTGCTCTCCTGAGGAGAGACGAAGGCCAGGCCACCGCGCACCAGGATGTCCCCGGCTTGGTGAGCCATGACGGGAGAAGCAAAGGCGGCTGCGATCATCAGAGGAAGAAACTTGTTCATCACCATATTTCCTTTTTTAGTTTTCGTTCTGTGTTGTAAGCAGGGCGACTATAAAAGGATGTGACTGGCGGGTTATTGATTTAGCGCAAAAGTTACCAATAAATAGATAGATGTACGAAATAGCTTATTCATGAGAAATTTGTCGCACATGAATAACCTAACCAACTGATTTAAAATAACTAACTATAAAGACCGTCTTTATTTTCAACGATTAATGCATAAGCGGAATATAAGTTTTGTGACACGAGTTGGCTATTTTTTGATTGCAGCTTGTTATCGGCTAGCGTATTTTCCGCATCCATTGTTGTCGAGTTGTCATCCTGTTTTTATGAAAAAGCCCTATCAGCCTCATCCCGTCACCAGCATACTGGCCGCTATTTTCGGCCTCGGCTCCCTGCTGTTTATCTTCGTCGGTTTCTGTCTCGGGTTAGCCTGGCTGATGGTGCGGACGCACTGAGGCTGGACAGGAGAGAGGGGCCCGATGGGCCCCTCTCTGTTAACGGTCAAGTCGCCCGCGTTTTTTCATATGCTGGCAGAGGCGGTTATTCGCTCTGTGCTGCCTGGCGCGGTTTGCGTCCCTTGCGCGCCGCCGGTTGGCTGGCTTGCCTGGCCCCATGCTTGTCCAGCAAGGGGGCAAGGAAGCGCGCCGTGTGTGACTCCTTGTTCTTCGCAACGTGTTCCGGGGTACCTGCCACCAGGATCCGGCCACCACCAGCCCCCCCTTCCGGCCCCAGATCCACCACCCAGTCTGCGGTCTTGATGACATCCAGATTGTGCTCGATGATCACCATGGTATTACCCCTGTCCCGCAACTGGTGCAGCACCTTGAGCAGTTGCTGGATGTCGTGGAAGTGCAGACCCGTGGTCGGTTCATCCAGGATATAGAGGGTCTTGCCAGTGTCGCGCTTGGAAAGTTCCCGCGCCAGTTTGACCCGCTGCGCCTCGCCCCCCGACAAGGTGGTCGCCGACTGGCCGAGACGGATGTAGGAGAGCCCTACGTCCATCAGGGTTTGCAGCTTGCGCGCTACCGCAGGAACCGGGTCGAAGAAGGCGCGGGCGTCCTCCACCGTCATCTCCAGGATCTCGTTGATGTTCTTGCCCTTGTACTTCACTTCCAGGGTCTCGCGGTTGTAGCGCTTGCCCTTGCAGACATCGCACGGCACATAGACGTCCGGCAGGAAGTGCATCTCCACCTTGATGACCCCATCCCCCTGACAGGCCTCGCAGCGCCCCCCTTTCACGTTGAAGGAGAAGCGACCCGGCTGGTAGCCGCGAGAACGCGCCTCCTGCGTGCCGGAGAGCAGCTCGCGGATCGGGGTGAACAGGCCTGTGTAGGTGGCCGGGTTGGAGCGCGGGGTACGGCCGATCGGGCTCTGATCGATATCCACCACCTTGTCCAGCTGATCGAGTCCCTCGATGCTGCGATAAGGCGCCGGGGTCGATTCGGTCGCCTTGTTCAGCTCCCGGTGGGCAATGCGGAACAGGGTGTCGTTGATCAGGGTCGACTTGCCGGAACCGGACACCCCGGTGACGCAGGTCATGACCCCGAGGGGCAAGTCCAGATTGACGCTGCGCAGGTTGTTGCCGCTTGCGCCCTTGAGCTTGAGCCAGCGATCGGTGAGCGGGGTGCGCTGCGCAGGGACGGCGATCTCCTTGCGCCCCGAGAGATAGTCACCGGTCAGGGAGTCCGGGTTATTGATGATCTCCTCCGGCGTGCCTTGCGCGACGATGACGCCGCCGTGCACCCCGGCCCCCGGCCCTATGTCGAGCACATGGTCGGCAAGGCGAATGGCGTCTTCATCATGCTCGACCACGATCACGGTATTGCCGAGGTCGCGCAGGTGGGTCAGGGTCTTGAGCAGCCGTTCGTTGTCCCGCTGGTGCAGGCCGATGGAGGGCTCATCCAGTACATACATGACCCCCACCAGACCGGCACCGATCTGGCTCGCCAAGCGGATGCGCTGGGCTTCGCCGCCGGAGAGGGTCTCGGCGCTGCGGGACAGGCTCAGATAGTTGAGGCCCACGTTGACCAGAAAGCCGAGCCGCTCGACGATCTCTTTGAGGATCTTGTCCGCTATCTGGGCACGCTGGCCGGTGAGCGCCAGCCCCTCGAAGAAGGCCAGCGCATCGCCGATGGATTGTTCGGCGATGGCGGAGAGGTTGCGGTTATCGACGAATACGTGACGCGCCTCCTCCCGCAAACGGCTGCCGCCGCAACTGGTGCAGGACTTGTTGGCGATGTATTTGGAGAGCTCTTCGCGTACCGAGTTGGATTCGGTTTCCCGGTAGCGGCGCTCCATGTTGTGCAAGATCCCCTCGAAGGGGTGCTTGCGCACCACCACATCACCACGGTCGTTCATGTAGCGGAACTCGATCTCGGTTTTGCCCGAGCCCCGCAGCAATACTTCCTGCACCTTGGCGGGCAGATCCCCCCAAGGGAGCTCCAGATCGAACTGATAGTGCTCGGCGAGGGATTTCAGCATCTGGAAGTAATAGAAGCTGCGCTTGTCCCAGCCACGGATGGCGCCCCCTGCCAGGCTCTGGCTCGGATCGTGGATCAGCTTGGCGGGATCGAAGTACTGCTGTACCCCCAGGCCGTCGCAGGTGGGGCAGGCACCGGCTGGGTTGTTGAAGGAGAAGATCCGCGGTTCGAGCTCCGACATGGAGTAACCGCACTCGGGGCAGGCGAAATTCGCCGAGAAGGTCATGGGTTCAACCCCCTCCTCCCCGTCCATGGGCACCACCAGCACGATGCCGCCGGAGAGGGTCAAGGCCGTCTCGAAGGACTCGGCCAGGCGCAGGGCCAGATCCTCGCGCACCTTGAAACGGTCGACCACCACTTCGATGGTGTGCTTCTTGTGCAGCTCCAGGCTGGGGGGATCCGAGAGGTCACACACCTCGCCATCGATGCGGGCACGGATATAACCCTGAGCCGCCAGGTTCTCCAGCAGCTTGCTGTGCTCCCCCTTGCGATCGCGCACCACGGGCGCCAGCAGCATCAGCTTGCTGCCTTCTGGCTGAGCCAAGACCTGATCCACCATCTGGCTGATGGTCTGGGCGGCGAGCGGTATGGCATGGGTGGGGCAGCGAGGCTCACCCACCCGGGCAAACAGCAGGCGCAGATAGTCATAAATTTCGGTGATGGTGCCGACGGTCGAACGCGGGTTATGAGACGTAGACTTCTGTTCGATGGAGATGGCCGGCGACAAGCCCTCGATATGATCCACATCCGGCTTCTCCATCAGGGAGAGGAACTGGCGGGCATAGGCGGAGAGGGACTCCACATAACGGCGCTGGCCTTCGGCATAGAGGGTATCGAACGCCAAAGAAGACTTGCCGGAGCCAGAGAGGCCGGTGACCACGATCAGCTTGTCGCGGGGCAGAGTCAGATTGATGTTCTTGAGGTTGTGGGTGCGGGCACCCCGGATCACGATTTTTTCCATCTTGTTGCGCGCTCGATACGGTAACCAGAGCGGGCCAGTATGGCATAGAGACTACTGGATGAATAGACAGTCCAGACGGGAAATCATGGAGATGAGGGGCACTCGAATGTCTGGTCGATTTCGCTCAGCAACAAGGCCCCCTGCCACAGCTGCAGCCGTATTCTTACCTGATAGGGACAAGCCAGTCCCAGACTCAGTCGTCCCACGCTATGGGGCCGGTTGGCGACCAGTTCGGCCCCCCCGCTCTGGCGCTGATGACTGCGCCCCCCCGCCCCCTGGCTCCAGAGATCCAGGGCAAAGGTAACAGCCCCCGACTGATCGCTTTGCAGGGTAGGGGCCAGGGAGAGGCCGGTCGGCCCCTGCTGGACATTGAGGCTTATCTTGGGGATCACCTTGGCCTCCTTGGCCGGTTCTGACTCGCCCGCCCATCCCGAGGGAGACAAGCTGAGCCACAGGAGCAGCATCACTAGCCGCCGGTGCAGGGGAGTGGTCTGATGGCATGGACCAGCCAGCCAGTCCCGGGTTCGCACCAATAAAAAAGGGGCCCGCAGGCCCCCGAATGTGCAAATCATCAGTTGCCGCCCTGATAAACATAGGCGTGGTTGTTGCTGCCATAGACATCGACCTGAGCCGTGTTGAAGCTCGCAGTCTGTACCACATCGACCAGGTTGCCACCGCCATTCATACCGGCGTTGACATAGACGTCGGCCACATGGTTGTTGCCGGTCTGGCTGACGGTCAGATCGTTGTCGCTACCCAGGTAGGACTCGACAGAGGCGTTGTTCAGGTCGCCGGTCTGGGTCACGGTCACGGTAGAGCCGGAGTGGGACGCATCGGCATAGGCCCAGTTGTCGTTGCCGGTCTGGGCCACGGTCAGCTCGTTGTCTGAACCCCAGGTCCAGGCGCCTTTGCCTTGCACATCACGCGCGGCCGCCACCTGGTTGCGATCCCCTTGCTGGTCGATGGCGATCTGGTTGTTGCTGCCAGCTTCCTGCACCGCGTTGGCGTAGTTGTCATCACCGCTCTGATCTATGGTCACCACGCCAGCGGTGCTGCTCGCCAGCTGCTTGACCACGGCCTGGTTGCCGTCACCCATCTGATCGACGCTGGCCTGGTTGCCCGACCCTCCCTGCTCGGTATCGGCACGGTTACCGTCACCCACCTGGATGATGGAGCCCTGCTCACCGACACCGCCCTGATAGGCAGTGGCCAAGTTGTCATCACCCAGCTGATCGATGGTCAATGCATCGTCACGGCCAGTCTGGCTGGTTTCGATCTCATTACGGTTGCCAACCTGGGTCAGGGTGGCGCTCTCGTTGGTACCAGCCTGATTGGCGGTCAGGGTGTTGCCCTCACCGGCCGCAGAGCCAGACTGCGCCGTCTTCACATAGCCATCGACACCGCTCTGGGTGACATAAGCCTTGTTATCGAGATCGCGCTGGTCGACCAGGGCCTCGTTGCCGCTGCCCGATTGAGTCACCTTTGCCAGAGTCCCCTCCGGATAGGCGTAACCATAATTATTGGTGGCCTGGGTGACGGTGGCTTTGTTCAACTGACCGGATTGGGCCACCTGGGCTTCGGCACCATCGGCAATCTGCTGGGAAACGCTGGCTTCGTGGCTGTTGCCAAGCTGGCTGACGTTGGCGATGGCTTTATCGGACCAATAGTTGTTGATGCTGGCATCGTTGTTGTTGCCAACTTGGCTCACGGTGGAGCTGGCACCATCACCGTTATCCTGCATCACGTCGGCACTGTTGTGGTTGCCGACCTGGGCCACGGAGGCGTGGGAGCCTTCGTTGAACACCTGCTGGGTCACGGTCGCGACGTTGAAGTTGCCTGTGCTTGCCACCTGGGCGACGGATCCTGCGGTGCTGGACTCCTGGGTCACCAGGGCATCGTTGCCTGCCCCGACCTGAGCCACACTGGCTTCGGACTGGCTGGTGTTTTTCTGGATGGTCTTCGCTTCGTTGTCGGCACCAATCTGGCTGATACTCGCCTGATTATGGTTGCTGTTATCGATCTGCTCGACGGTGGCCAAGTTGTTGTTACCGGTCTGGGCGACCGTGGCCTGGTTGTTGGCGGAAGCCGCCCAGACGCTGGAAGTAGCCAGTAATACGGCAGAGGCGATGATGGTACGTTTGAACATGATTTCCCTCTCGTGCTTTGGTGTGAGCCGGGGCTCAGTTGGTTTGAACTACTCTCACTTGCTGGTTGGCGCCCGTCTGAATGACGGTGGCCGATAGGCCGGAGCCGTTTTGCTCTATGCTGGCCAAGTTGCCATCACCGAGCTGAACGGCCCGTGCCCTGTTGTCATATCCGCTCTGGCTGATCCAGGCCTGGTTGTCCATCCCCTGTTGCCACAGCCAGATCTGGTTGCCGATACCGGCCTGGTAGAGCTCGGCGCTGTTGCCAACTCCGAGCTGGACCGCATCTACCCAGTTGTTGTCGCCGACTTGATCCAGCCGCAGTTGCTGCTGCTGGCCCTGTTGCATCAGGCGGATCTGGTTGTCATTGCCTGACTGGCTGAGCTGCAATTCGTTATCCGAGCCAAGCTGCCAGAGGTGGGCCTGGTTGCCCTCCCCCCGCTGAACCAGCTCAAGTTCGTTGCCCTGACCCAGTTCACTCAGGGAAGCCAGGTCCTGCGCCAATGCGGGCAGGCCTAGCAGACTCATGATCAGCAGGACGGGATTCAGGTATTTCATCTGCGATTACCTTTTTGAAGTGCGGGTCCAGTATCCTCAGCCCCCCGGGCCAGGGCCATCAGGCACACAGCTGATTCGAGGCTGATTCGGATCCAGGGTTTGTCTGGTAGAAAAGGCTGAGGTCAAGCTGAGCCATGCCTCTTTTTTGCAGGTGTCGCGCCAAGGGGTGGAGGGGGATAGACCATGAAAACAGGCCCATGATGGGCCTGTGGAGAAGAGCTGAAAGGGGCAAGCGATAGATAGAAACTAGCGACGCTGCCTCGACTAGAGGATGGGGGCGCTGTCTTGCAGATAACCCTGCAGTATGGGGTTTTCCATGTCCCGCGCATCGGCCAGCTGCCAGAGGTTGTCTCGCACCCCGTTGGCAATGAGCCGGATCACCGCCGATTCGATGGCAGACATGACGCACATCTGCACCGGTTCGTTGGTGCTAAAGCCCGCCTCGGCCTCCAGCAAGCGCTTGTACTCGACGAAACGAAACACTCCGGCCTGCACCTGCTGGGACAAGATGGTCTTGGAGGTGGTGACGCTGTTGAGAATCCGGCCGGAGCGGATATCGACGGCCCTCAGATTGACGGTCACCTGATCGACCCTGTATTCGCCACTCGCCCCTATGCCGAAGTACTTGGCCCCGGCACCGCCGGTACGCACATTGCTGTCATAGGCCACTATGCCCCCTTCGATCAGGATATTGGCCGCCACCAGGGAGGGTAATTGATGCTGATTATTGCCGGGCACATTGGGTTTGTTTTGCGTGGCCCGCACTATCTTGCGCTCGGTCAGCAGGTTCTGCAGCCCTTCCCGCTCCAGAGGCACGAACCACTGGGAGTCCCATAGCGCCGTGCTCAGCATGGCGACCCCACCCTGGGTCACTGCGGTGGAGAAGTTGGAGGCTGGGGCTGGCAGATACTGACCGGTCTGATCGCGAAAATCATAGACGGCGGCCACTATCTTGCCCTTGGGTTTGGGCAGGCTGATCAACTCTTTGTAGGAGATGGATCTCGGCATCAGGGTCGCCTTCTCATCCGCCTCGGGAGAGCCTATATGAGTAGCACACCCCCCCAGAGCAAACAGAATGGCGAGCAAAGGCAGGGCGGTAAATAACGGTGTCCTTGTCATAACGTCCTCAGTCGGCGATCAGGCCATTCACTTCGATCATGGTGGTTTCATTCGTCGCTCTATCAGTGATGGAGATGGCCAGAGTGCCATCCTCGTCCACTACATTGATCGCGAACTCGTCGGTAACCAGGCTGCCGGTCTGGCTGCCATCCTTGCCGATGTCGGCAAGCAACTGGCTCACCAGTCGGGATTGCAGGCTGGAGGTCAGCCGATCCAGGGCCGAGGTGCCACTGCTGCCACCGGCAGAGGGATCCTTGTAATCGTTCTGGGCATTGGCCGTACCCAGCAGATGACTGCTGTTGAGCGGGTTACCGCCAAAGCTGGGGTTGACAGGCCGATAGATAAGCTCGGAAGCAGAGGCGGTCATGCTGACCGTCAGCGCCAGGAGCAGGAGGCGTGAGCGCATATACCATGTCCTTATAGTTCATCGTGTTCCAGATCGAAGGTATCCATGAACAGGTTGGCGACCTTCTGCTGTCGTAAAGCCTCGCTCACCTGAGCCCAGGCCTGCTGCGCGGCAGCCTCTCCTTGACTCCGTACCGGAGAGAGCGCCGTCCTGAACAACACCTTGCGATTGTGGGTGATCCAGATAAGGCTCCCCCAACGCGCAGTGGGCCGCTCGTGTATGGTGATATTCTCCCGCGCATTCGGATCGTCATCCTCCCGCAACCGGCTGAAGTGGTGATAAAAAACCTGGCCGAAACGGGTGAAGGTGCGGTCTATGACCAGGCCACCTATCTCTATCCTGTCGCTCTCCTGCTCGGGTTGCAGTGACTCGATAGGTTCATTTGCAGCGCCTTCGTTGGCCGCCAGGGCCCCAGAAAGCAACCAGAGACAGAGCAGCCAGTGTCTCATCAGTGGGAGCTCGTCATATCGAGGTACTCTTTGGCCCAGCTCACGGCCTGCAACCGATTCTTGACGTTCAGCTTCTTGAAGACGTTATAAAGGTGGGATTTGATGGTGTGCTCGCTGACAAACAGGGTGTCGGCTATCTCGGTATTGGAGGCCCCCGTCATCAGATAACGAATGATCTCGCGCTCGCGCACCGTCAACAGATTCTGACTGCGCTGAGCCGGTTCCATTCCCTGCCGGTAGTAGTTGACCAGCTCGCACATCAGATGGCGCGGGATCCAGAACTCCCCCTGCAGCACCTTCTTGATACCGGCCACCAGGCGATCCAGGGGATCCTGCCGAAAGAAGAGACCGCTGGTATTGGGCCACATCAGCAGCAGATCGCGATCCGTGCTGGTCGGCGCATTGAGCAGGACTGTGCGGGCTGATTCGAAGGCGGCTATATCCCGGTTCCAGCCAAACTGCTGGCTCGACTTGAGATAGTCCAGATCGATCAGGAACAGGTTGCAATCCTTGATGGCCAGCAACTGATCCGGATGGCTGATCAGACGTATAGGTTGACCGAGTTGGGCCATCAGATAGGTGGTGAAGGTCGTCGCCTGAACATTGCCTTCGGTCACTAGTACCAACGGAGTCTCTGTCGTCATGGGGCTCTTCCTTGAACAGTGTGCCTATCGGCTTGAATCGTTTTTATGTGCCAATAATGGTCGCAAGAGAGTAACAAGCCCCTGTTTTTGCACAGCATTAAAAAAGTATTAGGCGTCATTCAACCCCGAGTGAAACTGTTTTTTTTCTAGACAATACAGAGGACTAGGACACCCCCCCTATTTGGGGGGGGCAAATGAGACATAGATACTCCAACTGTCATCTCTGTCTTTATCCCTCGGATATGGGCAAAATTTGCTGGAACGTGAGCCAGCCCCCACAGCGCCGCTTGCCCGGATCCCGGCACCTGCGTTAGCGTATTCCCCAATACGGAACCCGCGAGTCAAACCCGTTTCAGGGCGCTAAAGATGTGCTATCGACGGCATCAACTGTTACTATGGCGGGCTAATCCGGATGTCGATGACAGGGTCAATACCCCATCGACAACAGGCCCAGGTTCCGCAGGCAAGATGGTGCCGGGCCTGGACGGCAGCAATATTTTGAGTAGAACCAGACCAGGTAGCTGGTCGGCATATAAAGGTGGAAGAGAGATTATGGCCAGTCGAGGCATCAACAAAGTCATTCTGATCGGTAACCTGGGGCAAGACCCGGAAGTGCGCTACATGCCGAGCGGCGGTGCCGTGACCAACATCACCCTGGCCACCTCCGAAACCTGGCGCGACAAGCAAACAGGTGAGCAGAAAGAGCGCACCGAATGGCATCGCGTGGTGTTCATGGGCAAACTGGCCGAAGTCGCTGGCGAATACCTGAAGAAGGGTTCCCAGGTCTATGTCGAAGGCAAACTGCAGACCCGCAAATGGCAAGATCAGGGTGGCCAGGAGCGCTATACCACCGAGGTATTGGTAGACAGCTTCAGCGGTGTCATGCAGATGCTGGGGGGGCGTCCACAAGGTGGCGCCGGTCAGGGCATGGGCGGTCAGCAGTCTCAGGGCAATTGGGGCCAGCCTCAACAAGCTGCACCTCAGCAGAACATGCCGCGTCCTTCTGCTCCCCAGCAGAACGCAGCACCGCAACAGAATATGCAGCAGGGTGGCTATAGCCGTCCGCAGCAGCAACCTCAGTCAGCACCGCCGGTTTACAACGAACCGCCGATGGACTTTGACGACGACATTCCGTTCTAGAAACTAGATCTAAAAAGGCCCTGACTATTCAGGGCCTTTCTTTTGCAAATTTTGTGAGCATAGTGCGCATTCCTGACGCAAGAAAACAGTGTCCCTTGAATTTCAGCCCGGCTCGCCACCCTGAATTGAGATAACACCGGGGGGACAGGGTATGATGCAGTGAATCGCCATCGAGTAGTGGGACATGATAAAACGCGGGATCCTGATCATTGGGTTAGTACTGAGTGGATTTCTGAGTGCCGCACAGCTCAAGGTGGGTGTCAGTTTTGCCATTCCACCTTACGTCATAGAAAAAGAGGCGCAGGGCATAGAGCTGGATCTGCTGCGCACCGCCTTCCAGGACAGCGGCTATCAACTCTCTTTTCAATATCTGCCCCTTGAACGCACCTTCCGCATGCTGGCCGACGGCAAGCTGGACGCCATCATCAATGTCAGACCCGGCATGCTGGATGGCGCCTTCCTCTCCCGCCCCGTTATCCACTTCCACAATCAGGTATTCACCCTCAGTCCGCTCAAAGTGGCAGACCTGACGGCACTCACGACCCTGAAGGTAAGCGCCTTCCAACGGGCCACTCAGGTTCTGGGACCCGCGTTTGCCACTATGGCTGCGCACAATGCCCGTTATGAAGAAGTCGCCAAGCAGCAGGGCCAGGTGCATCAACTGCTACTCGGCCGGGTCGATGCCGTTGTGATGGAGGAGCGCGTCTTCTATTACCATCTGGAACAATTAAGGCAGGAGAGAGCCGAGCCCCACATTTATAACCGGGAACGGATCCAGGCCAACGCCCTGTTCAAACCCACTCTCTATCACTTCGCCTTTAGGAATGCGGCAGTACGGGATCATTTTGACCGGGCACTGCTGGCGATGCGGGTGGATGGTCGTTACGAGCAGATCTTCGCCAACTATGGCGCCAAGCCATAGTTCCTGCAGCAAACAATGCGCGGCAATAGAAAAGCCAGCCCTGAGGCTGGCTTGTGGTACTGGCTCGACTGAGCTGAGTTACTTCATGACGCCATCACTCTTTAGATCGGCTTTCTGGCGCTTGGCCTCGCGCTTTTCCTTCAGTGACATCTGCGGCTTCTTCTTGCCATCTTTGCCGTTGTGATGTTCTTTGTTACTCATCATCAAACTCCAAAAATGTGACCGACACTCGGGAGCGGACCCCCGTTGCAATCCGAATCGTTAACTACAGTACTTCCTTGCCTCCCTATTGAGCTGGAAGCAAATTCAGCATACTCCCTAATCAAGGCCGGGATCCATCCCCATTTGCTCCCCCTGACTCACACCTTTCTATCCCGCTGCTCTGAGCTAAAACAGAGCAAGCCATTAATCCATATCACTATTTAATTTAACGCCTGACCAGAACCAACATTTAATGTGCTATCTACTGTCATAAATATGTCTGACAGAGTGCCAACTGAATAGGGCAATAATCCGGTGCTAACAGGGGGTAAATGTGATGGCAAGCGGAGAATAAGAAATAATCAGCGGAATGTGATAAAGTATTTCATTCCCAACTTGCCAGGAGAGCCCCGTGAAAAAATTGGAAATGAAAGATCTGACTGATAAAGAAAAAGCCGATATCGCCCAACTGCTGCAAAAGGCACAGGCCAATGCGGATCATCCGCTGACCAATGGCGAGCGCAACAAAATTCGGGAAGAGGGCCGTCTCAAGGTGGTTGCCGATCGCGCCGAAGCCGCCAAAGAGGCCTCTCGCCTTGCTCGCGAGAAAGCCAAGGAACGGGCTCGCAATCAAGTGCTGCCGGAAACCTTCAGCTGGATTGACTCCGTCAGCGACAAGTTCCGCGGCCGCCGCTGACCACTTAGGCTCGTCACCCAGGGAAAAAAGTCCCGCGTGACGAGTCGAGCCTGCCCCGGCTCGCCCCTTATCCACATTTTTTTCAGGTTTTTTCACCCAACAAGCCCTCCGGCATTATATCCAGCAGGCAGGGGCGAGAATTCAGCGCCAAGGCAGGCCATGCAAGGTTCTGCCTCTTTTCTTCCCAAGAAGCACTTGAACCATTCAAGTCTCTTTTTGGGTAAAAGTGATTGCCAGATCGACTGCTGAAAGAAATGATCTGCGAGATAAAGATTGCCATCACTGTGATGGCGTGTTTTAATGTTTCTCGATGGTTCGGTAGTTCAGACCACATTATGTTAGGTAGTCTCTAGTAAAGCAGTGATTAGATAAGCGTTGTCCTCGGATTCCACTTATCAAATAATTCTCCTTCTTTAGTGCGCCATACGTATTCTGACGAAAAATCATAAATTGCCATATGGCACTTAAACACTGTAAAGGAAATTATTATGTCTAACAAAATGACTGGTACCGTTAAGTTCTTCAACGCTGAGAAAGGTTTTGGTTTCATCTCCCCGGCTGACGGCAGCAAAGACGTGTTCGTACACTTCTCCGCTATCCAGTCCACCAGCTTCAAAACCCTGGACGAAGGTCAGCGCGTTGAGTTCACCATCGAGCAAGGCCAGAAAGGTCCTGCTGCTGCCAACGTAGTTGGTCTGTAATTCAAGCCAAGGGTCAAGTAACCGGACTCAAGTCTGCTGACTGACCACTGCAAGAATTAAAAAAACCCGCCTAGGCGGGTTTTTTGTTGCCTGAAAAACAGTGGCAGCCCCCTCTTCTCCCTCACGCTCTCTCCTCACAACCACACAAATGATAACTAATATCAATTGCGTTTAATTCTCATTTAATTAAAATGCCTGCCGATGACGGTTTTCCCGTTTGAGGCTCAATCTCGCCGTCCCAGTGCGACATCAAGATCCCGGGACTCAATGGCCGATTGAGAAACTTTTTCTTCCAGGAGTTCAGGCTTCCATGACCAGCATACGCATTACCCCTATCGCCACCTTGATATTCGCCGCTCTCATCAGCCAGGCACACGCCAACCAGAACGAAGTGATGGTGGTGACCGCCTCGGGTTTCCAGCAAAAGATCGAAGACTCCGCCGCCTCCATCTCGGTCGTGACGCGCGAACAACTGGAGAAACGCGCCTATCGTGACGTCACTGATGCGCTGAAAGACGTGCCCGGCGTAGTGGTGACAGGTGGCGGCAGCAGCAGCGACATCAGCATCCGGGGCATGGGCTCCAAATACACACTGATGTTGGTCGATGGCAAGCGGGTCGACAGCCGTGGCACTCGTCCCAACAGCGACGGTCCAGGCATAGAGCAAGGCTGGCTGCCACCTTTGCAGGCGATCGAGCGCATCGAGGTGGTACGTGGTCCCATGTCCTCCCGCTACGGCTCGGATGCCATGGGGGGCGTGATCAACGTCATCACCCGCAAGACAGCCAGCATGGCGGCCTGGCAGGGGTCGCTCCATGGCGACACCACCTTCCAGGAGAACAAGGCCTCTGGGGATATCTTCCAGACAGATGCCTATGCAGCAGGATCCCTGGTAGACGGATTGCTGGGGATGAGGATCAATGGCCTGCTGTCCCATCGCGGTGAGGATCAATTCACTAACGGTTTTGCCGAGCAGGAGATGCGCAGCGGCACCCTTGTCTTTAGCCTGACCCCGGATGAGCACAACAGGGTCGATTTCGAGGTCAGTCGCGGCCTGCAAGATAGGAATCGCACTCCAGGTGAATCGATTCCCACCAAAGCCAAGCCGAGTCTGAACCGCTACGAGCGCACCAACTACGCCATCACCCACGATGGCCAATATGAGTTCGGCTCATCCTCCAGCTATCTGCAGCACGAGGAGAACACCAATCCGGGTCGGCAGATGAGGATGCTCAACACCATAGCCGACACCCACACCCAGTTCATACTCGGCGATCACTATCTGAGCATCGGTGGCCAGTACCGTTATGAGGATCTGCAGGATCAGGGCAACCAGCTCAAGGTGACCAATAGCGCCGACCAGCTGACTCGCTGGAGTTGGGCCCTGTTTGTGGAAGATGAGTGGGCCATGACCGAACGTTTCGCTCTCACCGCCGGTGTCCGCCTGGATCAGGACGAGAACTACGGTGACCACTGGAGCCCGCGCCTGTATGGCGTCTGGCATCCGGCCGAATTCTGGACCCTGAAGGGAGGCGTCTCCACCGGCTATCGCTCCCCCGATTTGCGCATGTCCGCCGCCAACTGGGGGCAGGCAACCGGTGGTGGTACCCAGGATGGCATCCTGGTCGGCAACGCGGCTCTCAAGCCAGAAACCAGCATCAGTGAAGAGATCGCCCTGCTGTGGGATGGTCAGCAAGGACTGAATGCCGGCCTGACCCTGTTCAATACCGATTTTAAGGACAAGATCTCTGAGGTTCGGCGCTGTTCCAGCAAGAATGACCCAAGCTGCACTCTGAATGGTTACACCTATGACTTCATCAGCGATCGCATCAACGTCGATGAAGCCAACATGCGCGGGGTGGAGAGCACGACCAACTGGGCGATCAATACCGATTGGTCCCTGGCGGCCAGCTATACCTATACCCAGTCCGAGCAAAAGAGCGGCCCCATGGCTGGCAAAGCGCTCAACCAGATGCCGCGCCATATGTTCAATACCTCGGTGGACTGGCAGACCACGGATGAGGTCAGCCTCTGGTCGCGGGTCAACTTTCGCAGCAAAACATCGGACTACCTGAACCGGGTTCGGATGGCAGAAGGCACCCCCTCCTACACCTTCTTCGACACCGGCTTGGTCTACAAGGCGAACCAGGCACTGAGCGTCACTGCCGGCATCTACAACCTGCTGGACAAGACGGTGGATTACGGCAGCTACGGCACAGTGCTGGACGGTCGCCGCTACAACCTTGGGTTGACCTATCAGTTCTAAACACGACCTCAACTAAAAAAGGCCCGCACAGTGCGGGCCTCTTTTATGACTGCCTGGCTGCCAAGCCATCCCCTAGCGCGGCAACCGGATCCTGGCCTCCAACCCTCCTTCCGCCCGATTGTGCAGCGTCAGCTCGCCGCCGTGCTGATGCACCAGGGTCCGAGCGATGGAGAGCCCCAAACCCACGCTGCCCGATTCGGTATTGCGGGCCTCATCCAGGCGCACAAAAGGCTTGAACACTTCGTCGAGCTGGTCCTGTGCTATCCCAGGCCCCTGATCGAGCACCCGGATGATCAGCTCCTGAGGACTCGGTTCGAGGCGCACCTCCACCTCCCCCGCGTACTTGAGGGCATTACCTACCAGGTTTTGCAGCACCCGGCGCATGGCATTGGCCCGGCAGGCATAGACCAGCTTGCCCTCGGCCTCGAAGTGCACCGGCTGGCCCATGTCGGCGTAGTCGTCACACAGACTTTCCAGCAGGCTGACCAAGTCCAGTTCCCGGGTCTGCTCCTGGGTGCCTTCATCCCGCGCAAAGCTCAAGGTCGCCGCCAGCATCTGCTCTATCTGCTGCAGAGTTTGCTGAATGCGGTCCTTATCCTCACCATCGGCCAAAAACTCGCTGCGCAACCGCAGGCTGGTAATGGGGGTGCGCAAGTCATGGGAGATGGCGGCCAGCATCTGGGTTCTGTCTTGCACGAAGCGATCGAGCCGGGTATGCATGCGGTTGAATGCCTGGATGGAGTCGCGAATTTCGGTCGGCCCCTCCTCCTTGAGCAGAGCAGTCTCTTCACCGCGCCCCAGCTTGTCGGCGTTGCGGGCCAACTGCTTAAGCGGCAGCGTGGCGCGGCGAAACAGCCAGATCATCAGCCCTATCACCAGGCTGGCCACCAGCAGCAGGTTGAAGGTGGTACGCAGCGACCAGGTGCCCACCTCCTTGTCCACCAAGGAGCTGAACTGCAGCCACTGGCCGCCGGGCAGCTCGATGGAGCCGTAAAGCCGCATATCCTGGGGCGGCGGCCCCTTGCGATCGTCCATCATGCGCACATGGTGACGCCAGGCCCGGCTGCGCGGCGCATCCTTGCTGAGCTCGGCGCTGATCTCCACCATGAGTTCAGGGGGGTAGCCCAGCTTGCTGCGCACCAGTCCCTCGAAGCGGGGGCTGCGATTGTCCGGCTGCAGCGGTTCATGAGCTAGGCGAAGAAACAGGGTCTCGCTGCGGCTCGCCTTCAATATTTCCCGGTGCAACTCGGGGGGAGAGAGGGTCAGCAACCTGACCACTGAGACGATGCGCTGCATGGCGTTGCGACTGTTGACGAAGCCCAGCGCCTCCTCCCGGTCCGAGCGATAGATCTGAATGCTGAGCAGCTGGATTAAAATGAGCCCCGCCAGGGCCACCAGCACTATCTGGCCGGTCAGCCCCTTGGGCCAGAGCCGCTTGATGAAGGGCATGGTGTCAGACCTGGCTCACATCGGCGGCGAACAGGTAACCGCCGCCCCAGATGGTCTTGATGAGTTCGGGATTCTTGGGGTCACGTTCGAGCTTGCGCCTCAGCCGACTGACCAGGGTGTCGATGGCACGATCAAAGGCCACCGCCTCGCGGCCTCGGGCCAGATCCAGCAGTTGATCCCGGCTCAGCACTCGCTGGGGACGCTCCAGAAATACCTTGAGCAGGTCAAACTCGGCGGTAGAGAGGCTGAGCCCCACCCCATCCTCGTCGATCAGCTCCCGGCGATTGATGTCGAGCAACCAGCGGTCGAAGCGCAAGTCCCGGGACAGCGTCTCGGCAACCGGCTGCTGGTCGGCCTGGGTGCGGCGCATCACCGCCTTGATCCGCGCCAGCAGCTCACGGGGATTGAACGGCTTGGCGAGATAGTCATCGGCCCCCATCTCCAGCCCTATGATGCGGTCTGTCTCCTCCCCCATGGCGGTGAGCATGATGATGGGCAGGTTCGACTTCGCCCTCAGCTCACGGCACAGGGTCAGGCCATCCTCGCCGGGTAGCATGAGATCCAGTACCAGCAGATCGAACTCCCGCTCCTCCAGCAGCTTCTTCATCTCCCGCCCGTCCCGGGCGCAGCTGACCCGCATGCCGTGCTGCTCCAGGAAGCGCTTGAGCAGATCGCGGATCTCACCGTGGTCATCGACCACCAGGATATGGTTGTGCAACTGATTCATGATGGCGGCTCTCTATAAGGCAAAGGGCATGAGCGGAACTGGCTCGATTATACGAAAATCCCCCGGGGTGTTTGTGTCAAACTGTGGCAAATGGGCCGGGTGGCACACTCTGCTACAAAAAAGCGCCTGACTGGCAAAGTTCAGACACGGACTGGGTGTTTACTTGAGGGCAAGGCAAAACGCCGACTCCGCATTCATTCTTCGAGGAGATACACCATGAAAAAACTGACCAAGACACTGCTGACCGCCACCCTGATCCTGGGCCTGCCCCTTGGCGCCTATGCCGCCAGCGAAGCGGCGACCACAGCACCGGCCGAGCGTCCCGCAGTCGATTGCCCCATGGGTGGTCCCATGGACGGCATGGGCGGCAAGCATCACAAACGCCATGACCGGATGGAGCGCATGCAGAAGATGACGCCGGCAGAGATCCAGGCCCAGCTGCAACAACGCTACGACAAGCTAGAGGATCCGGCCAAGCAGGCCGAGTTCGTCAAACGTCTGGGTGAACGTGCCGAGGGCATGACCAAACATGCCGAGGCGATGAAAGCCTTCGCGGACGCGCACCAGTAAGCAGCAGGGGTCTGTTGACCCCTCTTTCGGTCTGCTTATTCGGCAGATCAGAATACAAAAAAGGGGCCGACAGGCCCCTTTTTCATGTGCACTCGTCACCCTGGCTTATGCCTTGGGCTTGTCGGCCAGACGCAGGCTCTTGACGGTTTCGCCTTCGAAACGGATCACCACCAGCTTGCTGTCCAGATCCACATCGGGCAGCAGTGCCTTGGTGGTCTGGGTCAGGGTTGGCGAGCTCTCGCTGAGGGCAGCCAGATCGTAGTTCCACAGCTCCAGCTTCTCTTCGGTGCCAGTGCTGGCCGGTGCACCAAACTTCTCCTTGATGGTCTCCTTGGTGGAGATCCCGGGCTTGATGCCAAGGGCGGCTTGCACCCCATCATTGGTGTAGCTATCCGCGGCGCCGAGAGCCATCTCCTTGGTACTGTCGGAGACAGCGCCCGTGACCGCATCGAGCAGGCCAGCATGGGCAAACAGCGGCAGTGAAGTCAGGGCAATCAGTACGATTTTTTTCATGGCAAGGTTCCAATGAATAGCAGGGAGCTGCCATGAGAACAGTTCACAATCCCGTTCGTCAAGACGCAGGCCTATTCAGAGGAGTATCAAAGAGGAAAGCTACCAGCCCAGAACCCGTGCGGGGCCTGGTTTGATGCCCTCATCAATGTCGCCCAGGGTTCGCCAATCCATGTCGTGGTTCAGGGGGACGGGCAGTGAGCCGTCTGGTTGCGTCCCGCCCGCTTGGCGCGATAGAGCCACTCGTCGGCACGGGCCAGCACTGTGCCTGCCTCCTCTCCTGGCTGTATCTCGGTGGTCCCCAGACTGACGGTGATGTGCAGCTCGGGCACCCCATCATCGAGGGTCATGGCCGCGACAGCGCCGCGAATGCGCTCGGCCAGCTGCCAGAGACCCGGACCATGCAATTGGGGCAGCAGGATCAGAAACTCCTCGCCGCCGCTGCGCACGAACAGATCCCCGGCACGCAACTGGCTGGCGACGCAGGTGCAGAAGCGCTGCAATGCCCTGTCTCCTTGCTGATGCCCGTAGAGATCGTTGATCTGCTTGAAGTGATCTATGTCCATCATGATGAGTCCTGCCCTGCCCTGGCTTGCCACCAGTTGGGGAAAGTGCTCGAAGAAGTAGCGGCGATTGTGCAGACCGGTCAATTGATCCGTTTCGCTGAGCAGTTGCAAGCGCCGCTGCAGTTCATGCTGGCGGGTGATGTTGCGCGTCATCCAGGAGACGGCGCGCTTGCCCCCATAACGTGATGGCAGGGGCGCTATCTTGCCCTCGAAGCGCTGCATCCCCTGAGGCCCCTCCCCGCTCTCTATGTCCTTGACCTCTGCGGCAGCCAGATCGTACTCCACCACCTGGACCTGATTGCTCTCCAGAGTGAGGGCTATCTGCATCATGATCCACTCGGCCTTGTCCGGCGGCAGCATGTCCTGCAACCGCTTGCCGATCAGAGGGTTGCCATCCTGATAGGATTGCTGCTCTATGCCCCCCAGATACTCTATGTAATAGCCATCTTCGCTGAGCACGAACAAGGGATCGGGCAACTGGGCCATGACTTCATAGAGTTGTTCAACCGTCAGTGCCATATGAGATGTCCTGTCTCAACCTGAAAGGGCGCCACCAAGGCGCCCTTCTGTTATCTCATGGTCCGGGGAGCCGCACCAGCCTCAACAATCCAGCGGCTTCATGGCTTGCTGGCGGCCACCAGCAGCAACATGGGCCGTTCCGCCTCCTCGGCCAGGGCGGGATTGGCAGCTATCTGAGC
This sequence comes from Aeromonas molluscorum, assembly GCF_051376105.1. NCBI lineage: Bacteria > Pseudomonadati > Pseudomonadota > Gammaproteobacteria > Aeromonadales > Aeromonadaceae > Aeromonas > Aeromonas molluscorum. The sequence goes on from NZ_JBPQCY010000001.1 coordinate 2,054,741, forward strand.
GGCGCTCGGTCCCCAATCCGCCACGTGACCAAGCCGGAACCCTGCGGCAATCAAGCTATTGAGATAAGTCCCTAGGGTACGGTGGTACTTCAATACCCCCTCGGCCAGCCAGTTACTCAACCTTGGCCCCTCGGCCTGATAACTGTTGATGGGCCAGGAGCGCTGACCGCTCTCATCATGCAGCCACCCCTGCTGACGCGGGCAGGTGAAGATGGGATTCTCCACCGAGAATACCAGGCTTCCCCCCGGCGTCAGGGCATCAAACAACTGCCCAAACAGGGGGCCAACTTCGGCCAGGTAGTGGAGAGCCAGGGAACTGTAGATGAGATCATAGCGCTCGTCGTCCAGGGTCAGCGCCGCCAGATCCCCGCGCCGATAATGGATGGCAGGATCCCGGGTCAGCTCGGCCGCCCTGGCCAGCATCTTGCTGGAGAGATCTATGCCCACCACCTCACGGGCACCCTGTTCACGGGCGCTGCGGCAAAACCAGCCATAACCGCAGCCAAGATCCAGCACCCGCTTGCCCGCCAGCGGCGGCAGCATGGCTTGCAGCGCAGGCCATTCAGGGGCGCCCGCCAACCCTTGCACCGAGCGGGGAAGCTGGGCATAGCCTTCGAAAAAGGCCTGATTATCATAAATATTCTGTGACATGTTTGACTCCTCAGTCATGGGATAAGCCTAGCAAACAAGATTCATACGATCACTTACATGCCGTCATAACACGCGGGTATGCGCCCGCCAGGCAATAAAAAAGCAGAGGGCCCGGAGGGCCCTCTGCTCGAGATGACTCGACCGGTGATGACCGGGCGAATCCAACGAAAAGGGCCACAGACAGCATTGTCTGTGGCCCTCTGGTGATCGTCCCACGGCCACGCACCACCGGGTGTCACTATGGCACCGGCGGGCGGATGGAACGATGAATGAGATCGAAAGCTCAGGCTTTCGGATCAGGCTCCGGACAATGCGTCATCGCACGCTGCTGTTCGGAGCTCACTCGGGTCACTCGCTGATCCGAGGCATATAAAGCGGTCATATTGTCCTGACGATTAGGTCGACCCGAAAGGGATCAACACCTTGCATGGCAAAATTTTAAGAGGGCAAATTCTAGCGCCATGGTCTCCCCATGACAAGAACCGCCCGCGCCCGCTAGCACAGAGCTTTTTGCCAGAACAACGCCTTGCCCACCTCGGGATCCAGCTCATAACCGGCAAAGCCACTGGCGCGATAGGCGGCCTGCGCCACCCGGTTTCCCTCCAGCACTTCCAGCGTCAGTTTGCAGCATCCCAGCTCGCGGCCAAGCCGCTCCGCCTCGGCGAGCAGCCGCTTGCCAAGGCCCCGGCCCCGATAATCAGGGAGCACGGCCATGTCATGAATATTGAGCAGCGGGCGGCAGGAAAAGGTTGAGAATCCCTCGAAGCAGGTCGCTACCCCGGCGGGTTTGCCATCGACCCAGGCCAGCAGCACATGGGCCCCCTGGCGCCGCGCCAGGGTGGCCGCCAGACTCGCCTTCACCGCGGCGGGCAAGGGGGTGGCGCCCCCCATCTCGTCCCTGGCATAGGCATCGAGCAGCATGACCAGCGCCTCGCCATGCTCCGCCTTGTTCAGATCCGCCCTGATCACCTCATCCATCCCTGTCTCCTTCATCCTGTGGGGCCGCAGCAGCCCCGTTCCTCGATAGTAACGCCCTCCCCATGCCAGACCAAGCCGCGCTGGCTTCTCTGGCTGGCACCCTCAGCCAGGCCGGGGCAACAAAGGGTAACCGGGCGCCATGGCGGTCACACTTTACGCGCCCCTGGCTGGATGAGTGCCAGTTGCGACTGATATGCTGCCCCCCTGCTCCCGCGCGTTCACGAGGTATCATGCGCATCTCCAGTATCGAATGCGGTCGGGTGCTGGCCATCATGGCCGTCATGACGATCCACCTGGCCCCTTTCACCAACCCCTTTGATCCGCAGCTGTGGAACAGCCCCCTCTACTTCTGGCTGAGCGACATCATCAATCAGCTTTGCCGCTTCGCCGTGCCGCTCTTCTTCCTGTGCGCCGGTTACTTCCTGCAACCCAAGCTCGCCACCGGCAAGCCGCTGGCGGTGGCACTGGCTTACTGCCGCCCCCTCTTGCTGCTCTGGCTGGCCTGGAGCCTCGTCTATCTGCTGGTGCCTTTCAACCCGGTCGCGGCCATGAAGGAGGGCTACCTGACCGTGATGACGGATCAGTGGCAGATGCAGCTAGGTGACAGCCTCAACGCCTGGTGGGTGGGCGGCATGATCCACCTCTGGTTCCTGCCTGCCCTGATCCTGGCCGTGCTGATACTGGCGCTGTGCCAGCAACTCGGCAAGCCGCGCCTCGCGCTCGGCCTTGGTGCCCTGCTCTATCTGCTGGCCCTGATCGGCGGCTCCTATGGCAACCTGTTGCTCGGCGCTGAGTGGGCCTTTCTGACCCGCAACGGCCCCTTCTTCTCCCTGCTGTTCGTGGCGCTCGGCGCCGCCCTCAGGGCCCGTCACTGGCAGCCCGGCCAGACCCTGGCCTGGACGCTGCTGGGAACGGGCATGGCGCTCTATGCCCTGGAGGTCTTTGCCCTGCTGCACCTTGCCGATGTGGCTGCGGCCCGCCATGACTTCCTGCTCGGCTCAGTACCCTGGACCCTGGGGCTGTTCGCCCTGCTGCTGGCCAATCCCGGATGGGGCGCGGGCAGCTGGCTGGAGCGCCAGGCCCCCAAGGTGCTTGGCCTCTACTGCCTGCACATGATGCTGGTCGTCTGGCTGGTGATACTCGGTCCCCAGGGCCAGCACCTCTGGTGGGAGATATGCAAGGTGCCGATCCTCTTTGCCCTCTCCCTGCTGGCCTACCGACTGCTGGCCGCCCACCCCATCAGCCGCTGGCTGCTGCAAGCACGCTAGACACGCCCGCAGGCTCACCGGCCGGGCGGCGCCGCCCGGCCAAGCCGTGGCATGGGCAGGCTGGGATTTGCTTTGCTCAGTAAATGAGCCAACCATCTGATCCTTATATAAAATTCTATTTCCGTCTAAGAGCCGACCGGCAGGGCTGGTACCATACGCAGCTCTGCCGGATCCGGGCTCGCCCGTCCGCAGTGATCCATATCTGCCGCTGGAGAGCCCCTATGAATATCCCCCTCATCATCAATGTGCTGCTGTTCGCCGCCCTGCTGATGGCCCTGGCCAAACTCAGCAAGCCAAGCTGGAGCCTGTCGCGCAAAGTCTTGACCGGTCTGCTGATGGGCGTACTGTTCGGCTTCGGCCTGCAACTGGGCTATGGCGCCGGTCACCCCGTCATCGCCGCCTCCATCGAGTGGTTCAATCTGGTGGGCAGCGGCTATGTGCAACTGTTGCAGATGATCATCATGCCCCTGGTGTTCGCCTCCATCCTGAGTGCCGTGGCCAAGCTGCACAATGCCGCCTCTCTGGGCCGCATCAGCGTGATCACCATAGGCACCCTGCTGTTTACCACCCTGATTGCCGCCCTGGTTGGCGTGCTGGTCACCAACCTGTTCGGCCTGACCGCCGAGGGATTGGTGCAAGGGGTGAAGGAGAGCGCGCGCCTCGATGCCATCGAGACCAGCTACCTCGGCCGGGTGAGCGATCTGGGGGTGCCGCAGCTGCTGCTCTCCTTCATTCCCAAGAATCCCTTCGCCGATCTGACCGGTGCCAACCCCACCTCCATCATCAGCGTGGTGATCTTCGCCGCCCTGCTCGGGATCGCTGCCCTGCAGCTTAAAAAGGATGATGCCAGCAAGGGTGACAAGGTGCTCGCCGCCATCGACACCCTGCAGGCCTGGGTGATGAAGCTGGTGCGCCTCATCATGACCCTGACCCCCTATGGCGTCATGGCATTGATGACCAAGGTGGTCGCCGGCTCCAATCCTCAGGAAGTGATCAAGCTGGGCAGCTTCGTACTCGCCTCCTACCTGGGGCTGGGACTGATGTTCCTGGTACACGGTCTGCTGCTCGCCCTGGTTGGCGTCAACCCGCTCACCTTCCTGCGCAAGGTGACCCCCGTGCTGAGCTTTGCCTTCAGCAGCCGCTCCAGCGCCGCCACCATCCCCCTCAACGTGGAAGCCCAGACCCGCCGCCTCGGCGTGCCCGAGGCCATCGCCAGCTTTGCCGCCTCCTTTGGCGCCACCATAGGCCAGAACGGTTGCGCCGGTCTCTATCCGGCCATGCTGGCGGTCATGGTTGCGCCGACCGTGGGCATAGATCCCTTTGATCCCCTCTGGATCGCCACCCTGGTCGGCATAGTCACCCTCAGCTCCGCCGGGGTCGCCGGGGTCGGTGGCGGCGCCACCTTCGCCGCCCTGATAGTGCTGCCCGCCATGGGGCTGCCGGTCACCCTGGTGGCGCTGCTCATCTCGGTCGAGCCGCTGATCGACATGGGCCGCACCGCCCTCAATGTCAACGGCGCCATGACGGCCGGTACCATCACCAGCCAGCTGCTTGGCCAGACCGACCAGGCGCTGCTCCATGGCGAGCAAGCGGATGAACTGGCCCAAAGCCGGGCCTGATCCCCCTGGGTTCCATGCTTTCAGGGGGGCTATGCTCCCCTTTTTTTGGGCTGCCGCTTGCGCTCCTGAGCGCATTTTTCCGCCCGCCCCCGACATCCTCTTGCTTCCCCTTTCCCCGCCTTTGCGCGCTTCCTGCCAGCCTCACTACCCTGAACAGGGAGTTCAATCTCTGTTCATCGCCGATGCATAGACTCTGATGTGACCACAAGGAATCACCTCCATGAAGCCACTCAAAGACGGCCTGACCCTGTTGCTGTTCGGCGCCAGCGTCTCGCTGCACGCCACCGAAATAGCCAACGGCAACATCACTGAGGCCGAGATCAAGGCGGCGCAAGATGGCTGGGGCTTCAAGAAAGGGGACGATGGCAAGGTGCGCATCATGTTGCACCACTCCCCCCTGCCCTACGGCCACTGAACATAGCAAGCGGCAGAAAGGGAACTTCACGCCATTTCGCGGCCTCAGGGCCGCTTTTTTTTTTGCCCTGCCCCAGGCTCGACCACGCTGGCCGCCGCGCCGATTATTCATCGGCGATTCACCCAGTCACCGTATGCTGTGGCGCGCCTGCCCCAGTGGCACAACCCCCTCTTTCCACGACGTTTTGCAAGGACACAACATGGTTGCCATCGATCTCAAGGATCCCGAGGCCCGCCTCTCCCAGACCCTGCGCACCACAGCCCAGGCCATGGGTGAAGGCCAGATCAGCCTGCGCGAACTGCTCGGCCTGGTGGGGGAGCAGGGCATGCTGCTGTTCTGCCTGCTGCTGACGGTGCCCTTCCTGCTGCCGGTCAGCATTCCCGGCATCAGCAGCGTGTTTGGCCTGCTGATCCTCTTTATCGGTATCGGCATCACCCTCAACCGGGTGCCCTGGCTGCCCGCCCGGCTGATGGCCCGCAGCTTCGCCACCGAGCAGCTCAAGTCGACCCTGCACAAGGGGGCCGACCTGCTGGCCCGGCTGGACAAGTTCGTGCGTCCCCGCCTGCTGATGCTCACCGCCAGCAGCACCATCAACCGGGCCAACGGCCTGATGATCATGCTGGCCGCCCTGCTGCTGATGATGCCGTTTGGCGCCATCCCGCTCACCAACACCCTGCCCGCCTGGGCCATACTGCTGCTGGCCATCGGCATGTTGCAGCGGGACGGTCTCTTCGTCGCCCTCGGCTACGCCCTGGTGGCCGCCACCCTGGTCTGGTTTGCCGTGCTGGCCGTGGGAGTGCTGATGGCCGGGCAGGGGCTCTCCGGCCTGCTCGGTTGAACAGCGCCGCGAACGCGGCGCCACGCTCCACCTTTCGCGGCCCTGCCCCTGGCAGTCTGGCCGCGATTTTTATGGTGTTTCATCGGGAAAAGGAAGGGGAATGCCAGCAGAGAGGATGTGGGGTCATTGCAGGGAGGTAGCGCCAGTTGCCGAGTCGAGGCCATCGAGGAGCGGCGCACCCTCGATGGTCTCATTGACCCGATAGCGCGGGGGCTCAGCGGCTGGCGGTGCGGCTCTCGTTCCAGAGCAGCTCGCCGCTCTTGAGATCCATCAGGCTCATGGCGAGCCGATAGCGGCCCCCCTCGGAGAGCAGATCCCCGTAGAGCATGTAGCTGGCGCCGGTCTGGCGACCCAGACGCACCAGGGAGGCCGGGTTCATGCCCCCCTGCTGGTATTCAAGCTGGCTGGTAATGGCGGAAACCTGGCCCGGGTCTGCGAAGCGAAAGCCGCTGCTCCCCTGAATGCGCTGGATCATGGCCACCGCCATGGGCTGGGTGCTGAAGGGCTCACCGGTGCCGTTCTGGGGCGCCATCAGCAGCAGCATAGGACTGCCATCCTGACTCAGCGCCTTCACCTCGGGGGCCTTCAAGAAGGCATCCGCCATGGCGACCGCCAGGCCGGTCGGGGCTGCGGGTTTGGGCAGGGGCGCCCCTGTGTCCGGTTTGGTCACAGGCTTCTCAGGCTGGCTCACCGGCTGAGCCGGCTCGGTAACAGGCGCCGGGGTGCCGCCATAGGGATTGACCGCACAACCGCCGAGCAGCAGGGCGCTCAGCATGAGCAGGGAACGCATCTTCATCATCGCTTCTCCGTCAAAAGTCCGTGTGACGGAGCCCAGGCCCCGCATCCCTCCCATGCTAGAGACAAACTCGCTCCGGGTCGATGCGCACATAGGCAGGGGACGACAAAGCCTGGCGAACCAGGGCGTACAAAAAGGTGGCCCTGGGCTGCAAGGTTCCGTTAGGGTATTCAAAACCCAGATCCGAGAGGAGCAGCCCATGCACGGACCCGACCCCACCAATCCCCACCCCATGACCGGCTTCCCCCAGGTGTGCTTTATCAAGAACACCATCAAGGGGCCCAATATCGAGGTGGGTGATTACAGCTATTACGACGACCCGGAAGACTCGGCAGGCTTTGAGCGCAACGTCCTCTACCACTTCCCCTTCATCGGCGACAAGCTCATCATCGGCAAGTTCTGCGCCATCGCCCGCGGGGTCAAGTTCATCATGAACGGCGCCAACCACCAGAGCTCGGGCCCCTCCACCTACCCCTTCTTCATCTTCGGTAACGGCTGGGAGAGCGCCGCCCCCGCGCCGGGCAGCATGCCCTACAAGGGAAATACGGTGATTGGCAACGATGTCTGGATTGGCTACGAGGCGCTGATCATGCCGGGGGTCAAGGTCGGCAACGGCGCCATCATCGCCGCCCGCTCCGTGGTCACAGGCGACGTGCCCGACTACGCCATCGTCGGCGGCAACCCCGCCAAACTGATCCGCTACCGCTTCGACGACGACACCATCAAGCGCCTCAACGCCCTCGCCTGGTGGAACTGGCCGGTGGAGCGGATCAGCCAGCACGTGGCGCTTATCAGCGGCGGGGATATTGCGGCGCTGGAAGCTGCGGCCCGATAAACACCATCAAGCAGGAAACCCTATGCAGTTAACCAACCACAACCGCCCCACAACCATGAGTTCGATGCCCTGCGCAGCGGCCTCAATGGTTTCAACGAAGCCGTCACCGGCCCCCTCCATCGCGAGCGGATCGCCAGCTTTATCAAGGATGAAGCAGGGATGGTGCTGGGTGGCATTCTGGGGGAGATAAAATGGGGCTGGCTCCATATCGAGGGACTCTGGGTCGATGACGCCATCCGCCAAGCTGGCTGGGGTGCCCGCCTGCTCGGCGCCATGGAGCAGTACGCCCAAAGCCAGAGCATCACCAACTACCATCTGGAAACCACCAGTTTTCAGGCCCTGCCCTTCTACCAGAAGCAGGGTTACGAGGTCTTTGGCCAGCTGCCCGATATGCCGCCGGGGCATGTGAGTTACTTTCTGAAAAAACAGGAGCGCTGATGACCTTCCCGCCCCTTGGAAACGCCAATATTCTGATCCGTCCCTTCGAGCCGGGCGATGCAGACGAGTTTGTCCGCGCGGCCCACGAATCCATCGAGACGGTCGGCAGCTGGATGAGCTGGTGCACTCCCTCGTTCAACCGGGAGCAGGCACTGGCCTGGTTCGCCACCTGCGATCAGGATCGCGCGGCGGGACGCGCCTTTGACATGGGCATTTTCTGCGCCACCACCGGCCAGCTCTTGGGTGGCGCAAGTATCAACCAGCTGTCGCCCCATCATCGCTACGGCAATATCGGTTATTGGGTGCGCCAATCCCGCCAAGGACAAGGCATCGCCCGGCAGGCAGTCGCCCTGCTGCATGACTTTGGTTTTCGGCAGTTAGGTCTATTTCGGCTGGAGATCGTGACGGGGGTTGGCAACAGAGCCAGCGAAGCCGTTGCTATCGCCGCCGGGGCTACCTTTGAATGCCGGGCAAGAAACCGCATCTTTCTCCACGGCCAGCCTCTTGATGCACATATCTATGCTCTTGTTTATGCAAACTCACATCTGTAACAGAAAATATTTTTAGGGTTACCTAAAGTGAATATTTGATAAGCTTTCTGTAGCCGTATGAGCGAAGCGCCCCACAATCACCCAGTCAAAGTGTTCAACATTCAAATTTATGCCCTGACTCTTCTATGATAAAGTTGCAACACTTCACATTTATGTAAATGATAGGATTTATATGAAAGCGCACTATTGACATACTAAAGATATGTGCATTCATATCTACAGAGTCAGTTTCTGCCTCTCAAAAATGTTTTGCACCTGCATTAACATAACAATTAAACAATATCGCACCATTATATTATGACTTTGAATATGGAGTGAGTTATATGTTTGGGGAACAACTCGTTACAAAAATGTGGGATACCCTTGTGAAAGGAGGAATTGGCTCCCTTGCTTCTCCATGGCAAATAAAGCGGGAAGGTAGAGCTCATGCCGAGGTAAGAAGAGATGAAATACTGATGCTTGCTCAAGCTGAAGTAGAGGCAAAAGCAATCAAAGAGGGGAGAAAAAAACTGCTATCTGATGGAAAACTCATCGAATTGCACCAAGATATCGATTCTCACGCTCCCTCATGCTATCTCGGGCGAGTTGAACCAACATTAGTGATTGAAAAAATACTTTCTAATATTGAACAACAGAAAAAAGCTGAAAATATACAATCAGAGATCAATATTAATAAAACAATATTAATGGCAGAAGAAGAATTAAGTAATTCTCAAACACCACCACCAAAAGAAGACATAAATATTGACTGGCTCTACAGATGGAGGGATTACGTTAGTCAAACTGAAAACGAAGATCTCAGACGCCTATGGGCAAGAACATTAGCGGGTGAAACAAAGTGTCCCGGAACATATTCAATGAGAACTTTGGAGTTCATTAAAAATTTATCTCAAGATGAAGCTATATCCATATCAAAACTTGGAATGTTCACTACTGCAAAAATATTATTCAAAAGCGACACTCTAAACAGCAACGATATAGACTTTGAATTTCTATTACAAATGGAAGATCTCGGGATCATTAGTGGTGTACAGGGAGGGAGTGTAAGTAGCCTTGAAGCTACTATGAAAAGCAACCATGCAGATAAATTTTCAAACCAGATTATTAATAAAAACAGAATACTCCTGATACACTCTGACGATCCTAAAAAAGAGGTTAAGCTGCCAATCTACAAAGTCACAAAGCTTGGGGAAGATATTTTATCGTTAGGAGACTTCAAGGCCAATGATGACTTCATGAGAGATATCGGACATAAAATTAAGCAACAAGGATTTGAGGTTACGTTAGCTACATGGTTACAAACTACCACCGAGTATGGAAATTACTTCAACCCTGAACTGATTTAATTAAACTCTATTCAGAGCCGTAGGGTGAAATGAACGAGGTGAATTACACCCTGAGGTTATGGTGAGCACGGTTTTGGTGCCCCCTCCAATCCGCCGAGGGGAAGGGGCAAGGTCAGGAGCGCCATCAGGGATGTGCCGTCTGCGGCGGTCCGTCCGACCTTGCACCTGACCCGAGGGAAACCGCGTAGCGGTCGGATTGGTGGGGGAGAAGACCTTTGGTGACTTTGGGTCTTTCCAAAGTCACTCGCCCCAGCCCGAAGGGCGGGCGAAACCCCTTCGAGGCCAGCGGCCTCGCATCCTGCACGGCGAAGCCGTGCCATCCACCATCCCCACACAACAAAGTGGACGATTACGCCTGATGGCTAATCGACCCTACGGAACGGACGATTACGCCTGACGGCTAATCGACCCTACGATTGCACGGCGCAGCCGTGCCTGCTTGCCACAGGCACGGAGTCTGGCTGAACGCCCCGGATGCCACCGACAAAGGGGGACGTGGCCGCCCCTATCGGCCCAAAAACGCCTCCCAGTCCTTGAACACCGGCTGCAACCCTGCCTGCCGCACGGCGGCGGCGACCTCCCCCAGGGCCCTGTCGTCGTGGATGGCGAACTGCTCCAGCTCCTCCTTGTCCCCTTCGGCATAGCCGCCCGGCTGGGTGCGCGATTCCGCCGACATCTGGGTGATGCCAAGGCGCAGGGCGCCGTTGCGAAACGCAGGGGATTCCCGGGTGGAGAGCGACAAGTCCAGGGTCGGCGAGAAGAGGCGCCAGGCGCAGATAAGCTGCACCAGCTGCCTGTCCGACATGCTCACTTCGGGCTCAAGCCCCCCGGTGCAGGGGCGCAGGCGCGGGAAGGAGAGGGAATAGCGGCTCTGCCAGTGGTGGCGCTCCATCCAGGCCAGGTGCTCGGCGATGAAATAGCTGTCGGCGCGCCAGTCCGGCGACAGGCCGATCAGCGCCCCCAGGCCAATCTTGTCGATGCCGGCGCGCCCCAGCCGATCCGGCGTGGCGAGGCGCCACGCGATGTCCTGCTTGTTGCCGCGCAGGTGATGGCGGGCGTAGGCGGGTGCGTTGTAGGTCTCCTGATAGACCATGACGGCATCCAGCCCTAAGGTTTTCAGCTCGGCGTATTCGGCCTCGGACAGGGGCTGCACCTCCATCGCCAGGGTGCTGAAGTGGCGGCGGATCCGCGGCAGCTGCTCGCGAAAGTAGTCCATGCCCACCTTGGTCTCGTGCTCGCCGGTCACCAGCAGCACGCTGTCAAAACCCCGCGCCTTGAGGGCCAGGCACTCGCGCTCGATTTCCTCGCCATTCAGAGTCTTTCGCTTCAAGCGGTTGCTCATGGAGAAGCCGCAGTAGGAGCAGTCGTTGGCGCACAGGTTCGACAGATAGAGGGGCACATAGAAGCCCACCGTATTGCCGAAACGCTGGCGGGTGAGGCGCTCGGCCAGCTCCGCCATCCGGGGCAGGAAGGGCTCGGCGGCCGGGGAGATGAGCGCCATGAAGTCATCCAGGCTGCGACGCGAACTGGCAAACGCCCGCTCCACGTCCCTGGCAGTCTTGGCGCGGATACTCATGCCCACATGGTCCCACCCAAGCGCCTGCCATCTATCGAGAAAACTCGCCCCCTCGATAGGGGCGAAGTGCGCGCTCATAGGGCCTCCAGGAAATCGGTGAGCGGGCTGGAAGCCTGCGCCTGGCTGCCGCGCGCCCCGAGGCCCGCCTCATGGGCGCTGCGACCTGCCTCGCAGGCGAGCGCGAACGCGCGGCCCATGGCGACCGGATCCCCGCTCACGGCAATCGCCGTATTGACCAGCACGGCATCGGCGCCCAGCTCAAAGGCCGCCGCCGCGTGGCTCGGCGCCCCTATGCCCGCATCCACCACCACGGGGACATTGGCTTGCTCGATGATGATCGACAGGAACTCCCGGGTCACCAGCCCCTGATTGGAGCCAATGGGGGCGCCGAGCGGCATGACGGCGGCGCAGCCCACCTCTTCGAGCCGCTTACAGAGCACGGGATCGGCGCCGCAGTAGGGCAGCACCACGAAGCCCTCTCTCACCAGCTGTTCGGCCGCTTTCAAGGTCTCTATGGGGTCGGGCAACAGGTACTTGGGATCGGGGTGGATCTCGAGTTTCAGCCAGTTCGTCCCCAGCGCCTCCCGGGCCAGGTGGGCGGCAAACACCGCCTCGGCGGCCGTCTTGGCGCCCGAGGTGTTGGGCAGCAGCTTGACCCCGAGGGCCAGCAAGGGGCTCAGGATGTCGTCGTGACGCTTGCCGGGCTCCAGGCGCTTGATGGCCATGGTGACGAGCTGGGAGCCGCTCGCCGCGATGGCGGCCGCCATCAGCTCGGGGTGGGCAAACTTGCCGGTGCCGGTAAAGAGGCGCGATGAGAAGGTGTGATCGGCAATACGCAGCATGTCAGCCTCCCGCTATCGCGGTGAAGAGGTGGATCTCGTCCCCGTCATTGAGCCGGGTCTCTGGCCAGCGGCTGCGGGGCAGCACGGCGCCGTTGAGGGCCACTGCCACCCCCTGGGGGGCAATCTCCTGCACCGCCAGCAGCTCGCTCAGGCTCTGGCCGATGGGCAGGGAGAGTTCGATATCGTTCAATCGGATCTTCATGGTTAATCCTTCAGGGCCGGGATGGCGCTGCCGCAGACAGGGCAGTCGGGATCGGCGGGCAGGTGCAGGGTCTGCCACTCATGGGCCAGGGCATCGAAGCGGCGCAATGTGCCCGCCACCGGGCTCGGCAGGCCGAGCAGCAGTTTGAGCGCCTCCAGGGCCTGCAAGGCGCCCATCACCCCCACCAGGGGGCCGGTGACGCCGCTGCTCTGGCAGCTCTCCCTTACGTCGGTATCCGCCGGGTAGAGGCAGGCGTAGCAGGCCTGTTCGGGGGCGCTTCGCACCATCAGCTGGCCCTGCCAGCCGACGGCGGCGGCGGAGATCCAGGGCTTGCCCTGGGCCACGCAGGCGACGTTGATGGCGTGGCGAGTAGGGAGGTTGTCGCAGCAGTCGACAACCAGATCCACCTCGGCCACAAACTCCGGCAGGCTCTGCCCATCGAGTCGCTGATTGATGGCAATCAGTTCAAGGTCCGGGTTATGTTCCGCCAGTCGCTCCCGGGCCAGCTCGGCCTTGGAGCGACGCACGCCCTCGCCGGTGTAGAGGATCTGGCGCGGCAGATTGCTCGAATCCAGGGTGTCGCCATCGGCGAGCCACAGGGTGCCGACACCGGCCCCGGCCAGATAGAGCGCCAGCGGCGAACCGAGGCCGCCGAGACCGACGATCAGCACAGATTTCGCTTTCAGCCTCGCCTGCCCCGCCTCGCCGATCTCGCTCAGCATCAACTGCCTGCCGTAGCGCAGGTACTCTTCGTCAGAGAGCATGACTGGCCTCCTCTATCTGGTGCGGCCGCGCCGACAGGGGGGCATCCCCTGCCCCCACGGCGGCCAGCAGGCGAGCGGTCGCCCCCTGCCAATCATCGCTCCCTGTGATGGCCGAGACCAGGGCGATGCTGCCGACCCCGCTCTCCCGCACAGCGCCGATGCGCTCCTCGCCGATGCCGCCGATGGCGACCGTGGGCCACTTGGCCATCAGGGCGCGGTAGTGGTGCAATCGCACCAGCCCTTGCGGGCGGGACGGCATCTGCTTGGTGTTGGTCGGGAAGATATGACCGAGCGCGATATAGGAGGGCGCCAATTCCCGGGCCCGCATCAGCTCGAAGTAGCCATGGGTGGAGATGCCAAGGCGAAGCCCGGCGGCCTGGATGGCGGCGAGATCGGCGCTCTCCATGTCCTCCTGCCCCAGATGCACCCCATAGGCGCCGGCGGCGATGGCCTGCTGCCAATAGTCGTTGATAAAGAGGCGCGCGCCATGGCGGCGACCCAGGGCCACCGCCTCACGAATGGCGGGCGCCACCTCATCGGCAGGCAGATCCTTGATGCGCAGCTGCAGTGTCTTGACCCCGGCCCCCAGCAACCGTTCGAGCCACCTGACCGAATCCACCACAGGGTAGAGGCCGAGACGATGCTCGGTCGGGGCAAAGGGGCCATCGGGCAGGCGAGCCTCGCTGGCGGAATAGAGCGCGAAACGGCGATCCAGGCTGGAGCCCGCCAATACGGCCCGGGGAAAATGGGCGAGGCTGGTCGGCCAGCCCAGATGGGCGATGGGGCCTGGGCCTGCCCCCACCCCCTGCGCCCCTGCCAACCCCTGCTGGAGGTAGGCGCGCGCCACCGTGATGGCGTCTTCCACCGGGTAGTCCTGCGCCACCACGGCGGCGATGGCGCTGGCGTAAGCGCAGCCGGTGCCATGACCGTGGCGGGTATCGAGCCGCGGCGCCGCGAGCCAGAACTCGCGGCTCTCGTCCTGGTAGTAATCGAGGCAGTGATCCCCGCTCCACTCCAGATGCCCCCCCTTGACCAGCACGGCGCGGGCCCCCAGTTCCCGCAGCCGGGCCGCCCCTGCCCGAACCAGTTCGGGGCTGCTGGCGGGAATGCCGGTCAGCGCCTCCAGCTCCGGGCCGTTGGGGGTGATGAGCGACAGACGGGGCAGCAGCTGCTCGCGCACCGCCGCCAGCATGTTCGGCTCCGCCATGGGGGTGCCTGTGCTGGCGATGGCGACCGGGTCATAGACCACAAAGGGGGCGTTCAGTGTATCCAGGCGCCGGGCCAGCACCTCCACATGGAGCCGGGTCGGCAACAGGCCTATCTTGATGGCGGCGGGTGGCAGATCGACGCCGAGGGCGTCGATCTGGGCGGTGAAGGACTGCATCAGCACGGGGTCGACCATCTTCACCGCCACCGAGTTCTGGGCTGTGATGGCGGAGATGACCGAGCAGCCGTGCACGCCAAGGTCGTGCAATGTGTGCAAGTCGGCCTGAATACCGGCCCCGCCCCCCGAGTCTGAACCGGCTATGGTCCAGACAATGGGCCTGGCAGCCTGTTGTGGGACCATGGGGTTCATGCCTCTTCCTTGAGGTTGGCGGCTTGATGGTAGATCTCGCCCCCCTTCTCCTTGAAGGTTTCCGCCATGCGGGCCATGCCGCTTTCGACCTCGGCCTGCACCCGCTGCTGCTGACCATCCATACCCACCAGCTTCACCTCTATGGTTTCCAGCTTGGCGGCATCGAGTTTGGCGGCGTAATCGCGCACGTCCTGGGTGATCTTCATGGAGCAGAACTTGGGGCCACACATGGAGCAGAAGTGAGCCACCTTGCCGGACTCCTGGGGCAGGGTCTCGTCGTGATAGCTGCGGGCGGTTTCGGGATCCAGCGCCAGATTGAACTGATCCTCCCAGCGGAATTCGAAGCGCGCCTTGGACATGGCGTTGTCGCGGATCTGGGCACCGGGGTGACCCTTGGCGAGATCGGCTGCGTGGGCGGCAATCTTGTAGGTAATGAGGCCTTGCTTTACGTCCTCCTTGTTGGGCAGCCCCAGGTGCTCCTTGGGGGTGACGTAGCAGAGCATGGCGCAGCCGTACCAGCCGATCATGGCGGCGCCTATGCCGGAGGTGAAGTGATCGTAGCCCGGCGCTATGTCGGTGGTGAGCGGACCCAGGGTATAGAAAGGCGCCTCGTGGCAATGCTCCAGCTGCTCTGTCATGTTGCGCTCTATCATGTGCATGGGCACGTGACCGGGACCCTCTATCATCACCTGCACGTCGTACTCCCAGGCGATCTTGGTCAGCTCCCCCAGGGTGCGCAGCTCGGCGAACTGGGCCTCGTCGTTGGCATCATAAATAGAGCCCGGACGCAGGCCGTCGCCGAGCGACAAAGCCACGTCATAGGCGGCGCAGATCTCGCAGATCTCGCGAAAATGCTTGTAAAGGAAGCTCTCCTTGTGGTGAGAGAGGCACCACTTGGCCATGATGCTGCCACCCCGGGAGACGATGCCGGTGAGGCGCTTGGCGGTCATGGGCACGTAGCGCAGCAGCACGCCGGCATGGATAGTGAAGTAATCCACCCCCTGCTCGGCCTGTTCCAGCAGGGTGTCGCGGAACAGCTCCCAGGTCAGATCCTCGGCGATGCCGTTGGTCTTCTCCAGGGCCTGATAGATGGGCACTGTGCCGATGGGTACCGGGCTGTTGCGCAGGATCCACTCGCGGGTCTCGTGGATGTAGCGGCCGGTGGAGAGATCCATGACGGTGTCGGCGCCCCAGCGGGTCGACCAGACCAGCTTCTCGACTTCCTCCTCGATGCTGGAGCTGACCGCCGAGTTGCCTATGTTGGCGTTGATCTTCACCAGGAAGTTGCGGCCGATGATCATCGGCTCGGCTTCCGGGTGGTTGATGTTGCTGGGGATGATGGCGCGGCCTGCGGCCACCTCGGCGCGCACGAACTCGGGGGTGATGCTGTCTGGCAACTTGGCGCCAAAACCCTGACCCGGATGCTGGGTCAACAGCAGCTCGGAGCGCACCCGCTCACGGCCCATGTTCTCGCGAATGGCGATGAACTCCATCTCGGGGGTGATGATCCCCTGGCGGGCATAGTGCAACTGGCTGACCCACTTACCAGCCTTGGCGCGGCGCGCCTTGGGCAGGTGTTCAAAACGCAGGTGATCCAGCCCCTCGTCGGCGAGACGCTCCTGGGTGAAGGCGGAGCTGAGATCATCGAGTGGCTCGGTGTCACCCCGCTCCAGGATCCACTGCTCACGCAGGCGCGGCAGGCCGCGGCGCACGTCTATCTCGGCACTCTCGTCCCCATAGGCACCCGAAGTGTCGTAGACGGGCACCGGCTCGTTGGCTTCGAACTTGGGGTTCTCTTCCGTGCCACCGACGAAGGTATCGGCCAGGGTGATCTCCCTCAGCCCCACCTGGATGTCGGGGCGTGACCCTTGGATGAAGATGCGTTTGGAGTTGGGATGGGCCATGCCCTTCAAGTTGTCAATGAAGGTCTGGGCGCTAGCGCGTTGCTGGCGACGGCCGACGGGGACTGACTTGGCATTTTCCGGTGCGGAAGTTTTTGAGGTAGACATAGCAAAACTCACATTAACTGGTTGAAGTTATGGGTTTGCTTGTCTGGAGTTCGAGGAGAAGTGATGAACCAGGAGCTGAGATCTGCTCTCAAGAGGGAGGGGATGCCCGCTGGCTCCCGACTCGTCCTTGTCGCTGCCTGATGTTACCACCTAGATGGCCCCTGGCAGGGCAAGCTCCCTCTTGTGCGCCTTGACTCATCGAGGGATAGCCCTTTCGATGAGCGGGAGAGGCTTGTCCCTCCCCCGGCGCGGCAACCCTCTGGTTACCCTTGTTTCCCTTCGCAGGTTCTAGCCTGATCAGGTTCCACGGATCCCGAATTAACGGTCTCAGCCTCGCGTCGTTCGACGGTCGGCACTCCGACAAGATGGCGCCAGTATAAGTGGGGAAATGGAAAGCACAAGCCTTTAACAAGCCCGACCAGTACAAACAACAACCGGGCCATGGGCCCGGTTCTCTTACTGCAACGCGCTGCCGTTATTGATTGGTGGCAGGGGTCACGCTGAGGCTGACATTGTTGAAGCCAAGCCCGGAGAGCTCCTGCGTATCAAGCGGGATCTCCAGTCTCAGGCCCGGAGCACCACCGTCCACACTGCGAGCACGGCGCACCTTGCTGCCAGCCGCGAGCGGCACGGGAGCGCCGATCTCGATGTTGCCGGCAAACTGGCTCTCGGCACTGAAATCGCCGGTGATCCCCGCCCGCACCGGGCGCAGCACCCTAGCCAGGTTATTCTGCATGGTAGGCAGACCGTTCTGCTGTATGGTCCAGTTCCAGTCCCACCACTTCACTTCACCCGGGATGTAACGCTTGTCCCACTGGTAACGAATGCTGCTCGCCTTGTCCTTGTACGGACCTATGACGAAGGTGTGGTTCCAGTTCGGACGGTTATCCGGATGGGTATGCCAGGCGTTGCCGCCCCAGCGCAGGAAACCGCTCAGGGTCAGGTCATAGCTGACATCGGCCTTGAACTCGTAGGGGTAGGAGATGTCGGCTTTGTAGAGCTCTATCTTCACCGGGATCTTGGAGCGGGCCGGCACAGTCGGGCGCACGGACTGGGACAAAGAGGTGGTGGTCGAGCCCCCATTCTGGGACGCCCAGGACTGGTTGGCGGCAATCTCGATGGAGAGCTCGGTTTCCCCCACCAGCGGCCACTTGAACTTGTTCTTGGTGGTCACCTTCTCGCTCAGGCCATAGGTGTTGGTCTTGGACCAGTTGGTGGCGGTGTCGTAGCGCAGGGTAACGTCATAGCCGGATTGGGGGGTGTCGCTGTCGTTGACCGCCCAGCCCACCACAGTCTTGACCAGCTGGCGGTCAGACTGGGTGACATCGCCATGCTTGAAGCTGTCAGGATCCAGGTGATAGGCGAAGTTGCTGACCCGGATGCTGCTCTTCTCGCCACAGCGATAGCCGTCACAGCCACCATCATTGTTGCCACGGATCACCCAGCCATCGCCATCACGGGTCACATCCATGTCTTCACCGACATATTGACTGTGATTGCCGCTCACCCAGGCATAGCCAAGATAGTTGGCCAGATAACTGGTTGGTTTGATGAAATTAGCGCTGTCATGTACCAGTCGCCATTGCACGTCTATTTCATCACCATCTGGAATATCCAAGGCGGATAAAGCCGGTATTTCACCTGTGACAGGGCTGGTCGGATAACACCAGGTATTGGATGCTGCCCCTGGTTTTATTTCACCATTATACCCCGGCCCCATAATGACCCAGCCGTTGGCAAGCCCGCTTATTTGCCATTGCCCCATCATATTGACAATATTGCTTTTAACGCTTTGAGTCTCTTCGCGATTGATAGGGCGATACTTGTCGCCACAGACCTCCTGGCCCAATGAAAACAAGCGTAGCTGATCTGGATAGACGGGCTCTGCCGCTTGAGCCTGTGCCATCAGCAGGCCGGACATGATGAATGACAAGCCAGTTATTTTTAATTTTCGCATAGCAACCCCGATATATTGAACATTGACATGCATCCACCGAGCTAATAAACCCGTAGGTCGCATGTGAGTACGACAGTATCAGCCGCATTAATATCAATGTGCGATCTCGCCCACACTTTAATATGTGTTGCATATTAACAAAGCCATTAGTTGACGATCGTTCAATATTGACAAATATAATATCAGAGCATCTACCCCATAATCTTATTCGTCACTTATTCATTGCCCGGCATATATATGAAAGATATTTCTAAATTAGCAAAAACAATATTATTCTATTCAATGGCGTGAACCTTATTCCGATTCATCCTCGGGGTTGGGGATCAGGATCTCGGTCAGACGGCCCGCTTCGTTGCGGCTCAGCACCAGTTGGCGGCCCGGTTGCAGGTCGGCGGCCAGGCCGTTGATCAGCCTGACATCCGGCGTGAGCGAGACCGCCCCCAGCCGCGCCAGCAAGAGGCGATCCCCCTGCCGGGCCAGCAGCCGATCCTGAGCCCTGCGCCAGTTGAGCCTATCCTCGGCCTGCCAGGAGGCGCCGAGGGGGCGGATCCGCTGCGCCACCCCCTGCTCACTGTCGATGGCCAGCCAGACGCCGGGCCTGAGGAGGGCATTTCCCCCTTCCACCCGGGCACTGCCCAACTCCAGCTCGGCCCCTTGAAATTGCAGATGGATGCCATCGTTATGCTCCAGTTCCACCAGCCAGCGCTCGGGCTGGTCGGCAGGGGCGTGAAAGGGGAGCAACAGCAGGAACAGTGCGGTTCTGGTCATAGCAGACAAGTCCATGGTCAACCCAGCGATGAGGTTTAACTATGGGCCTGGACGGGTAATTTTTCCGCTCGACTGAGCAGCGATTCAATCATCCTCTCGGCACTGGCTCAGACGCAGGCCGTCGAAGCGACACTCCAGCTCTAGCCAGCGTCCCTCGAAGGGCGCCAGGCTCTCGTCGGCGGCGCCATAGCCCCAGACTCGCCCCTGCTCTACCTGTCCCTCCAGCTCCATCTCATCCTTTTCTTCCAGAGGCTCCACCTCGCGGATCAGCCGTCGCGCCCCCTGCGCCGTCGTCTGCACCTCCCCTTCCAGCTCGACCCAGGTACCGCCAAGATCATCTTCGTCGAGACCCTCCTTGAAGCGAGTCTGTTCGTCGAGCACGAAGGGGATGCCATTGACCATCAGCTGACCCAGTTGCCAGGTGGTACGACCGGTCAGTTTGAACTCGGCCGACTGCACAGTGCCAAGTGGCAACAATATAAGCAGCAGGAGAGCGCAGAGAGACTTCTTCATCGGGGATCCTCGAGGTTACACTGCCATACAGGATGCCTTATCCGGTGTGAGATGACCGTGAAAATATCGGTCAAGAGCAGGAGATCGATAGATGAGAATACTGGTGGTGGAAGACAATCCCCAGGTGGCAGAAACCATCATGGATTATCTGGAGCTGGCAGGGCACAGCATGGACTGTGCCTATCACGGCCAGGCCGCCCTGCAGCTGCTGGCCGAGCAGCGCTTTGACGTCATTATCATGGACGTCATGATGCCGCGCCTCGACGGCCTCTCCACGGTCGAGCGGCTGAGGGCCGACGGCATTGCCACCCCGGTGCTGTTTCTCACCGCCCGCGATGCCCTTGCCGACAAGCTGGCCGGTTTCAAGGCTGGGGGGGATGACTACCTGGTCAAGCCGTTCGCCATGGAGGAGCTGGAGGTGCGGTTGCAGGCCCTGGCCCTGCGCGGCCCCCGGGGCGATATCGCCGCCCCCCTGCGTTTTGGCGAGCTGGAGGTGGACCCCGCAGCGGGCCGTGCCAAGCGGGCCGGGGTCGAGCTCAAGATAGGCAAGATCCCCTTTCAAATACTCAGCCTGCTGGCCCGCCGCGCACCGGCCCTGGTGAGCCGCCAGGAACTGCTCGACACCATCTGGGGCGATGACGAACCTGACTCCGACGCCCTGCGCAGCCACATTTATGCCCTGCGCAACGCGCTGGACAAGCCGTTCGAGCACCCCATGCTGGAGACGCTGCACGGCCAGGGCTATCGGCTGGTCACCCCATGACCCCGCAAGCGGCCCTGCCCAGCCTGCGCCGCCGACTGGTGCTGATCCTCGGCAGCGCCGGCCTGCTGCTGCTGGTGCTGATCAGCCTGCTGATGGTGGTGGCGGAGGACAAAATGGAGGAGCTGAGCCTGCGCCACTGGCTGGAGGCCGAGGCGACCCGCTACCAGGATGACTGGCTGCGGTTGGGAGATCAGGCCCCCGCCCCCAGCCCGCGCCAATTTTCCAGCTACTGGACCGAGCGGGGTCGCCTGCCCGGCTGGCTCAAACCCTACCAGGCCCCGGGCTTTTTCGAGCAACAGCTCGCCGATGAGGACAAGCACTTCCTGGTGCGCCCCCACCCCTCGGGTCAGGGGCTCATCTATCTGGTATTCAACGATGATGCCGACGACTACCTGGACCCTTATGAAGACAAACTGCACCTGACCACCCGCCTCATCGGTCTGGCCCTGCTGCTGGCCTGCATCGGTTTTGGCATCTGGCTGGTCGGCCATCTGGTCGGCCCCCTGGACAGGCTGCGGCTGAGGGTCACCCGGCTGACCCCGGATCGGGCCGACTTCATTCCCGATGCCCCCTGGCAGGAGCTGCGGGAAATAGAGCTGGCGCTGCTCGAAGGCAAACACGAGGTGGCCGCCGTATTCGCCCGGGAGCAGGAGTTCAGCCGCTTCGCCAGCCATGAGCTGCGCACCCCCAACATGGTGATCCAGGGCTCGGCCGCCCTGCTCGGCAAGGTGACGGATCTGCCCGCCCCGGTGCAACGTGCCACCGCCCGCATCCGCGCCGCCAGCGACGAGATGGCGCTGCTCACCGAGACCTTCCTGCTGCTGGGCCGCAAGGAGGCCGTGGAGCGCCCGCCCCAACAGGTGGCCCCCCTGATCCAGCAGGAGCTGGCACGCCTGGCCCCCTTGCTGCAGCGGGAGCCCCTCGACATCCAGCTGGCCCTGGATGAGCAGAGCAAGGTGCACGCCCCCCTCTCCCTGCTCGCCATCGCGCTGGGCAACCTGCTCAAAAATGCCCTGAGCTATGCCGATGGTCATATCGACATCCGGCTGGAAGGGGAGACACTCACCATCAGCAATCCCACGGCGGCGGTGCCGGATCAGATCCTGGGCTATGGCTGTGGCCTCACCATCATAGAGCGCATCTGTGACAAGCTGGGCTGGCAGATAACAACCCGCCTGGAGCAGGGGGTGTTTCGTGCCCGCCTGTGCATGAGCGACCCCAAGCTGACCCTCCCCGAGGAGGGGGCCGGGCCTGCGCCATCATGAAAAGAGGCGCCCAGTGGGCGCCTCTTTTCATGGCGGGCACATCCCTCAGGAGAGGGCCAGTCCCAGGGAGAGCAGCAAACTGTAGAGAAAGGCGCTGATGGCCGTCTTCTTGAGGGCGCCGGTCAGCACCTCGCCATCATGGCTCTGGCGCAGGGTACGGGCGGCATCGGTCAGCGGCTTGAGCGCCGGCAGGAAGATCCAGGGCCAGAAGCCGGTCGGCTGGGTCAGCAGGAAGGCGACGGTGGCCAGCAGCGCCGCCCCCAGCAGGGCCCAGTGATAGGCAATGGCGCGATTGCGGCCAAGCCGCACCGCCAGGGTTATCTTGCCGCTGGCGGCATCCGTCTCTATGTCGCGCACGTTGTTGATGTTGAGCACAGCGGTGGCCAGCAAGCCGCAGGCGGCGGCGGGCAGCAACAGATCCCACTCCAGGGTCTGGGTGAACAGATAGTAGGAGCCGAGCACCCCCAGCAGGCCGAAGAAGAGAAACACCGAGATGTCACCGAAGCCGCGATAGCCATAGGGCGTCTTGCCGACCGTGTAGGTGATGGCCGCAATGATGGCGGCGCCGCCCAGACCGACGAAGGCGAGGATCTGCAGCCACTGCTCGCCGAAGACAGTGATCAACAGGGCGAGGCCGCTCACTACCGCAGCCAGGGCGGTCAGCCCCATGGCCAGGCACATCTGATGACGACTGATAAGACCGGAGACCACGGCGCGCTGGGGGCCGATCCGCTCACCATTGTCGGCGCCGGAGACGGCATCCCCGTAGTCGTTGGCCAGGTTGGAGAGGATCTGCAGCAAGATGGCGGTCAGCAGCGAGAGCGCCATGATGCCGCCATCGAAGGCGCCGCGACTGGCAGCCAGACCCGACCCCAGCAAGATGGATGAGCAGGCCAGGGGCAGGGTTCGCAAACGCGCCGCCAGCAACCACACAGAGAAGGTTTTTGTCATATTTTGGTGGCCAAACAATCAGATATTGATCGTGTTAAGGGTTATCGAAACGGATTTGGGTATACTTGCCAGCCTGGGAGCCGGGCTCCCTTGGGCAATTTACATGGACGAATGGGCAGATAATATATAGGAATAATCGCCCTTTGGCATAAACCCGCGGCCTGCACCGCCCATTAGACCGCTACCCCAAGGCTCGGATACGAAATCCATGTTGGCTCAGACCCATATCAAGCAACAACTGGACGCCCTGCGTCACGACAAGGCCTGCGGCTTGGTGAGAGTGCGCGTGGCAATGGAGGTGGACTCCTTCCTCGGCTGGCTCAACGCCCAAACCCTCTATCCACGCATCTACTGGCATGCCAGGGGAGATGACAAACCCCAGTATGTGGCCCTGGGCTGCATCCGCGAGCTGACTGAGCCCGAACAGATCCAGCAGATCGGTGCCCATGGCAATCAGGACGAGAGCCCACGCTATTACGGCGGTCTCGCCTTCGATCCCGAGCAGCACGACTGGCCGGGCTTCGGTCCTTGCCGCTTCGTGCTGCCACGGGTTGAGCTGATACGCCGCGGCGAGTGCGTCAGCCTCTGCCTCAACCTCTGGTTCGATGAGGGTAACCGGGAGGCCGAGCTAACCGCCGCCCTCAGCGCCTTGACGGCCCTGCAGCCCGAGGCCCCCTTGCCATCCCTGCAGCCCCAACAGTGGCAACGGCACGACAGCCCGGATTTCCCCCAGTGGCAACGGTTGGTGGCAACGGTCACCGCCCCCGCATTCCAGACCCTGACGCCCAAAGTGGTGCTCTCCCGGGAGAGTCGACTCGAAGGCGCCAGCGTCAACCCCTGGAGCCTGCTGGCAAGCTGGGCCCTGCAGGCCGAGGAGTGCTTCCAGTTCGGCTTCCAGTTCGAACCAGACGAGGCCTTCATCGCCTGCTCCCCCGAGCGCCTCTATCGCCGCGAGCAGCGCCATCTCTATACCGAAGCGCTGGCGGGTACCATACGCCGCAGTGGTGACGAGATGACGGATGCCCAGCTCGCCGCCGAGCTGCTGGGCGATGGCAAGAACCGGCTTGAGAACCGTCTGGTGCATGCCGACATATTGCAGCGCCTCGCCCCCCTGACCCATGACGCCAGCCTGACCGAGCCTCGCGTGCTGAAATTGCGGCTGCTGCAACACCTCAAGTGCGACATCGAGGCCGAATTGCATCCCGAGGTAAGCGACGGGCAACTGCTGGCGGCCCTGCATCCGACCCCGGCCGTGGGCGGCGCCCCCCGGGAAGCGGCGCTGCGCTTCATCCGCGACCATGAACCCCATGCTCGCGGCTGGTATGCTGGCGCCTGTGGCATGCTGAGCCGGGAGACCTCGGAATTCAGCGTGGCCATCCGCAGCGCCCTTGTCAGGCCCCACGCGGTCACCCTGTTCGCCGGGGCAGGCATAGTCGCAGGATCAGAACCTGCCGCCGAGTGGGCCGAGCTCGACAACAAGATAGCCAACGTCCTGTCCCTGCTGGGATAGCACCAACCCCCATAGCGAGAGCCTCATGTTCGCGAGCCGTCATGCCACCTTCAATCACGTCTGGTCCTCCCTCCTGCTGGAGGAGCTCCATCGCCTCGGGGTACGCGACCTGGCGCTGGCCGCCGGTTCACGCTCGGCGCCCCTGACCATGGCGGCGGCGGCCCATCCCGGCTTTCGCCGTCACCTGCATTTCGACGAGCGGGGCCTGGGCTTCATGGCCCTGGGGCTGGCCAAGGGCAGTGGCCGTCCGGTCGCCATCATCACCACCTCGGGGACGGCGGTTGCCAATCTCTGGCCTGCGGTTGCCGAAGCTCAGCTGACCGGGGTGCCCCTGATACTGCTGACGGCGGATCGCCCCCCCGAACTCATCGACAATGGTGCCAATCAGGCCATAGATCAGCAGGGCATCTTCGCCCGCTACCCCGTCTATCAGCAGAATCTGCCGAGCCCAAGCCCGACCATCCCCGCCGCCTTCGTGCTGAGCTCTGTGGATCAAGCCCTGGCCAGACAGGCGCTGACCCCGGGGCCGGTGCACTTCAACTGCATGTATCCAGAGCCCCTCTATCCGGGGGATGAGTATCTCGATTTCAGCGATTATCTGGCTCCGCTCGGAGACTGGCTGCACTCGGCGCAAGCCTGGAGCCCCTGGCAGAGCGACCTGGCTCCCTGCCCGGCCCAGCCGGATTGGTCTGAATTGAGTACCAAGCGAGGCATCATCGTCGCCGGTCGCATCGAGGACCCCGAGCAAGCCAGCGCCATCGCAGCCCTGAGCGAGCGGCTCGGCTGGCCGCTATTGGCGGATCTGCAAAGCCAGCTCCACTTCGATGGCCGCAATCTCGGTCACCATGATCTGGCCCTGCAAGATGACCATTTTCGCGCCGAGCTGGCCCGGGCCGAGGTACTGCTGCAATTTGGCGCCCGCCTCATCTCCAAGCGGCTCGGTCAGTTCATCAAGAGCCATCCCTGGCAGGATTACTGGCTCATCGACTCCCAACCGGCCCGGCTCGATCCCGACTACCGGCTGCGCCGCCGCCTGCTCTGTACGCCCGGCGCTTTCCTGGCCGCGCACACGCAACCCTCGGGCAATACTCCCTGGCACCACTTGCACGACGTGCAGCGCGCCAGCAGCCTGAAGATAGCCACCGCCTGCAATCGCTTCTCCGAACTCGGGGTCTGCCACCGTCTGGGCGCCCTCATCGAGGGACAGCTCTTTGTGGGCAACAGCATGCCAGCCCGCTTGATGGACATGCTCGGAGAGCCGGGCAAGGGCCCGAGCCGGGTGATGACCAATCGCGGCGCCTCCGGCATCGACGGCCTGATCGCCACCGCCTTCGGCTTTGCCCAAACCAGCCCCCAGGCCACGACCCTGCTTATCGGCGATCTCAGCGCCCTGCACGATCTCAACAGCCTTGCGCTGCTCACCAAGGCGATCGCCCCCCTGGTGGTGATCATTCTCAACAACGACGGCGGCAGCATCTTCCGCCTGCTACCCGTGCCCAAGGGCGAGCTGCTGGAGAGCTACTACTGCCTGCCCCACGGCCTGGATTTTGCGCAGGCCGCCGCCATGTTCGGCCTCGGTTATCAAGCCCCGGCGACCCTGGCCCAGTTCGAGCAGACCTACCGCGAGGCCCTGGCAAGCCCCGGGCCGGAAAAGAAAGTAACCCTGATTGAAATCAAGGTGCCGAGCCGCGAAGTGGCCGAGGATCTCCATGCTCTGGGCGTACAGATCCGTGGCCACTGAGCCGCTGTCCGCCGAGGTGCCGCTGGTCCTGCTCCATGGGCTGCTCGGCGATGGCCATGACTGGCGGCCGGTCATGGATGCCCTGCCGGAGATCGGGATGATTGCACTGGACTTGCCCGGCCATGGGAGCAACCGGGGGCTCGGGGTGAACGGCTTCGAGCAGGCTGATCAGTGGTTGTGCGATGCGCTGCGGGCGAGAGGTATCTCCCGTTACCGGCTGGCGGGCTACTCCCTCGGAGGGCGCCTCGCCCTTTATCACGCCAGCCAGGCACCGGCCGGGCTGCATGGGCTGCTGCTGGAAAACTGCCACCCGGGCCTGCCCCTGGCCGAGCGAGAGGCTCGCCTTGCCCATGACGAAGCCTGGGCCAGGCGCTTTGAGAGTGAACCGCTGGCTGAGGTCCTTGCCGACTGGTACCAGCAGGGGGTGTTTGCGGATCTCGATGAAGAGCAAAGAGAGCGGCAACTGGCCAGACGGCTCGGCAATGATGGCCACGCCGTCGCCGCCATGCTCAGAGCCAGCTCCCTGGGCCGCCAGCCGGATCTCGCCCCCTGGCTCGCCGCCACCTTGCTGCCAGTGATTTATGTCTCCGGCCGACGGGATCGGAAATTTCATGATCTGGCTTGCCAGCTGGGGAGCAAGAACCCCAAAATCAGACACTTGACGCTGGATGGCGGCCATAATCTGCACGCCAGCCAACCCGTGCAATTTGCCCGGATCCTGAGGGTATGGGCAGGACAACAACGAGAAGAGAGCACAGATGATTGAAGCAATGACAGAAGCGGAGCTCTATGCCCCCGTGGAGTGGCAGGATTGCTCTGCCGGTTACGAGGACATCCTCTATCACAAATCCGGCGATGGCATCGCCAAGATCACCATCAATCGTCCGCAAGTGCGCAACGCCTTCCGTCCCCGCACCGTCAAGGAGATGCTGCAGGCCCTGGCCGATGCCCGTTACGACGATCATGTCGGCACCATCATCTTGACCGGCTTCGGCGAGCAGGCATTTTGCGCCGGTGGCGACCAGAAGATCCGGGGCGACTACGGTGGATATCAAGATGATGAGGGCACCCATCACCTCAATGTGCTCGACTTCCAGCGCGACATCCGCACCTGCCCCAAACCCGTGGTCGCCATGGTGGCCGGCTATGCGGTCGGCGGCGGCCATGTGCTGCACATGATGTGCGATTTGACCGTCGCGGCAGACAATGCCCAGTTCGGCCAGACGGGTCCGAAAGTCGGCTCCTTCGATGGCGGCTGGGGAGCCTCCTACATGGCCCGCATCGTCGGCCAGAAGAAGGCCCGCGAGATCTGGTTCCTGTGCCGCATGTACGATGCCCAACAAGCCCTCGACATGGGGCTGGTCAACACAGTGGTGCCTCTGGCGGACCTGGAACGCGAAACCGTGCGCTGGTGCCGGGAGATGCTGCAAAACAGCCCGATGGCGCTGCGCTGCCTGAAAGCGGCCCTCAACGCCGACTGCGACGGTCAGGCCGGTCTGCAGGAGCTGGCGGGCAATGCCACCATGCTGTTCTACATGACCGAAGAGGGTCAGGAGGGTCGCAACGCCTTCAACGAGAAACGCCGCCCCGACTTCTCCAAATACAAGCGCAACCCCTGATGAAATATGCCCTGTACCGCTACCAGCTTCCCTTCACTCAGCCGCTGAGCTTCCACGGCCGGGTCGAGTCGGTGCGCCAGGGCCTGTTGCTGCGCACCCCCCATGGTTGGGGCGAGATAGCCCCCCTGCCCGGCTTCTCCCAGGAGTCTCTGGCCGAGGCCGAAGCGGAGGCCAAAACCTGCCTCGAGAGGCTGGCCCGGGGAGAGACTCCGGCGCCACGCCTGCCGTCGGTACAGTTCGGTTTTGATTGCGCACGCCGCCTCTGGCCCGCGCAGGACAAGCCGCTGCCCGAGCCCTATCCGCTGATCCAGGGCGCCCCCCAGGATCTGCTCAAACATTGGAAAGAGTGGCTGCACCAGACGCCAGCCAAAGCCAAGCTGAAGGTGGCTCGCTATCCCATGCGCGACGAACTGGCGCTGATCCGCCTGCTGCTCGACCGGCGTCCCAATCTCCATCTCGTGCTGGATGCCAACCAGGGCTGGACCCGCGAGGAGGCCTGGGCTTTTTGCGGCCATCTGGACCCAACCCGCATCGAATACCTGGAAGATCCCTGCGCCAACTTTGACGACATCGCCTTCGTGGCAAACCGTACCGGCATGCCGGTGGCCCTGGACGAGCTGCTGGCCCAGGGCAAGCCTTGGGAACCGATCCCGCAGCTCAAGGCCCTGGTGCTCAAGCCCATGCTGCTCGGCGCCCTGGCCAACAGCGAGGCGCTGGTGGCCAGGGCCCGTGAACTGCGCCTGAAAGTGATCGTCTCATCTTGCTTCGAGTCCGGGGTCGGCCTCGGCCAGCTCGCCCGCCTCGCCGCGGAGTGGGCGCCCGATCAGGCCCCGGGCCTGGATACCAGACGCTGGCTGGCCAGCGATCTGCTGGGTGCGGATGGCGAGCCCGACCCTGCCCTGCTGGAGCCCCTGTTTCACCGTGACTGAAGGGGCTTTCATGCTGCCGACATCTGACCATCACGCCCACCTGGAAGCCTGCCCGGTACGCCACTGGGCACACACCACCCCCCTGCGGATCGCCATCCACGCCGCAAGCCCACTCAACTACCGGCAGCTGGATGCGCGGCTAAACAGCCTCTGCCTGCAACTGGAAGGGGCCGGCTTGCAGAGCGGCGACCGTCTGGCCGCCGTGGTACGCGGCGCCCTGGAAGACGTCTTGCTGGCCTGGGCCTGCCTGCGCAGCGGCATTCTCTTCTGCCCGTTAAACCCCGCATTTCCGGCGACCAGACAGGCCGCACTGGCGCAACAACTGGACGTGGCGGCCTTCTGGTCGAGCGACGAGATCCCGACCGGACCTTGGCGGCCACTGCGGCTCGCATTCAGCACCGAACTGACGGCAACCGATGACGCCTGGCCACTGGATCCTGCCCGGCTCAGCAATATGATCCTCACCTCGGGCTCCAGCGGCGCACCGAAAGCCGTGGTGCATCGCCTTGCCAACCATCTGGCCTCGGCCCGGGGCTCAGCCGCCCGGATCCCGCTGGATCAGACGTGCGGCTGGCTGCTCTCCCTGCCGCTGTTTCATGTCGGCGGTTACGCCATCCTGTTCCGGGTCTTTCTGGCCGGGGCCAGCCTGGTACTGGACGATCGCAGCCAACCCCTCAAGGATCGCCTCGAACGCCTGCCCATCACCCACCTCTCCCTGGTGCCGACCCAGCTCTGGCGGCTGCTGGCCCAGGGCTTGAACCCCACGCGTACCCGCTTGCGCGAGCTGCTGCTCGGGGGCGCCGCCATTTCTCAGCCACTGGTTGCGCGCCTTGCGGCCATGGGGCTTACCCCCAAGGTGAGCTATGGCCTCTCCGAGATGGGCAGCCAGGTCTGCACCGGCCAGCCTGCCGCCGCCGGCGTGGTCGGCTTGCCACTGCCGGGACGGGAGGTCTGCATCCAGCAAGCGGAAATCTGCGTGCGCGGCGATACCCTGTTTGCCGGTTATTTCAAGGATGGCGCCCTGGAGCGACCGCTGGACGAGGACGGCTGGTTCCACACCCGTGACAAGGGTCATTTCACCGCCAGCGGCGAGCTGGTGGTGGAGGGACGCCTCGACAATCTGTTTATCTCCGGGGGGGAGAACATTCAGCCCGAAACCATAGAGCAACGACTGGTGGATCACCCCGCCGTGGCGCAGGCACTGGTGGTGCCGATCTCCGATGACGAGTGGGGACAGCGCCCCGCCGCCTTCATCGACTGGCATGGGGAAGCTGTGCCCTATCCCGAGTTGGCGGCCTGGATCCGGCAGTCACTACCCGGCTTCATGGTGCCGGATCTCTGGCAACCCTGGCCCGATCTGGCTGGCAGCCTGAAACCCTCCCGTGCTCTGCTCGCCCGGAGCCTGGACACCTAGCCCCCCAAATGGCGCTGAGTCCTTGCTATCACGCCAGCCCCTTATGGGGCTGGTTTTATTATTCACCAGATTAAATACATGATTTATAAGACCAAGATGGCCAGTTGATACTCCTTTGAAACTCTATACATTGCCCGCGACAACCTCGCAGACAAGCGCTCAAAGGAATAACAATGAACTATCTGGGTACAAGGTTGCTGCTTCTGGCAGCGCCAGGCCTGCTCGCCACTCCGGCGCTGGCCAATTACTCCCCCACCGACTGGCAACAGTACCGGCTGAGCGGTGAATCGAGCCGCCAGCTGAGCGATCGCGTCACCGAAGTGACCTACGAGCTCAGCGCCCGCAATGACGATGCTCCCTATCAGCAACTGCGCGTCTACCGCCGCTTCGACTGGCGCGATGCCGACCTGACCCCGCAGGCAGAACAACAGTGCGGCGAGCCGCAGCTCAGGATTGAGCAGGGCTGGCAGATCCGTTACCTCAGCTGCGAGCAGGTGGTGCCGGCAGGCAAAGCCATCCCGGCCAGCAGCTATGACTATGGCTACGGCCTGGAGCAGGGCCGCTGGGAGCCATTGACCGGCACCCCGACCGCACCGCGCCAGGATCATCTGCCGCTGGCCGAGCGCATCATCCTGGGTCACAGCGAGCAGGTGCTGGATCGCTGCGAGCTCAACGCCCAAGGCCGCTGCGCCGAGCAGCTTTGGCAGTACCAGCCCCAAGACTGGCAACAGCTTAGCGTGCTGGAGGAGACCCCCAACGAGCGGGACGGCCGCCTCGAGCAGATCTTCTTCCGCCTGCAACCCCTGCCAGGCAGTCAGGCCGCCAGCCAGGTCCGCGAGCTGCACGTCTGGCGCCAGTACAGCTGGCAGCTGGACGAAACCAAAACCCAGCAGGAGTGCGATGAACCCCAGACCCGCCAGGAAGGGGACAAGACCATCAGCTATCGGGTTTGCCGCCAGACCCTGCCCGCCGGCAGCGAGGTGCAGGTAGTACTGAAAGACACCGGCTATCAATACCCGGTCGGTGGCAGCGAATGGCAGACACTGCCGGAAACCGACGAGTGGCAAGAGAGCCGGGTGCTCAATCGCCCCATAGTGCTGGCCAGCAAGGAGGAGCAGCTCGACTGCCGTCGCGCCGATGGCCGCCCCTGCTCCGAGCCGGAGCAACCAGGCACGGATCTGCTGGATGCCGATGCCGCCAGGATAGTGCAGGACGCCAGCGGTCAGCCCGCTCCCGTCTGGCAGGAAAACTATGGCCACGATGACACCAAGCTGCTGGCCGTGTCACGGGGCATGCAGAGTCTGCTGGCGGCCAATCAGCCCGCCCATCCGGCCATGAAGCTGTTGCTCGAATATGTGCGTGCCCACAACTATCACAACTACGGCAAGCACAAGGAAGATGGCCCGGCCGCCGCCGAGGCACTGGCTGAAGCCCTGACTGCGCTCGGTGCCCATCCGCTGCTCTATCCGGAGCAGGCCAGCGATGAGGTGGGAGCCGTCATGGGGGCCTGGAGTATCGCCCTGCATGGCCAGTTCAAGAGCCCGGCGGTGCAGAGCCGCTTTGGTACCCTGCTCGGCCAGTTCAACCAGATGCTGGCTTACAGCACCCGCCACGCCAGCGAGATCAATGGTCAGCATGCCTGGGCAACGGGTCTGTTCGATCTGCTCAACTTCCTCGACTTCGCCAGCGACCATAGCGATGTCTTCGCCGCCGATTTCCGCCAGCAGGATGGTGAGCTGCGCAAACAGCTGCACGCCCTCGGCATGAGCGAGCTGTCGCTGTGGCAAGGACGGGATGGCAAGGATCTGTTCCTGCTCAACAATGTGCTGGATGCCTACACCCGCCTCTATCGGATCGCCCGCTATACCCGCCCGGGCGAGAGCGAAAACTATCGCACCCTGCTGGATGGTTCAGTCATCGACCTCATCCGTCATCACAACCTGATCCCGGGTGGCCAGCAGAGCCAGGATCTGCTGGAAGAGATGTCACTGACCCTCTCCACCTACTATCTGACCTACACGGATCGCACCAGTGAGGCCTGCATCAGCGGCGACTTTGCCGGTCTTTGCACCCCGATACGGCTGGAGGATGTGCTGCCGTTCGAGCACACCTGCTCGCCGACCCTGCGCCTGCGGGCCCAGGAGCTGAGCCAGGATCAGGCCGACGGCATCTGCCGCGAGCTGGGCGCTGAGGAGCAGCAGTTCCATCAGCAGCTGGAAACCGGTTGGCAGCCGGTGGCGGATGACCACAACGAGGCACTGGAGCTGGTGATCTTCAACTCCTCCGCCGACTGGAAACGCTACGGCGGCGCCCTGTTTGGCGGTGTCTCCACCGACAACGGCGGCATCTACATCGAAGGAGATCCGGCCCGCCCCGGCAATCAGGCCCGCTTCTTCGCCTATGAGGCCGAGTGGAAGCGCCCCGCCTTCCAGGTGTGGAACCTGCGTCACGAGTATGTGCACTATCTGGATGGCCGCTTCAACCAGTACGGCAGCTTCGGTCACTACCCGCTCAATCGCACCACCTGGTGGGCGGAAGGACTGGCGGAGTTCGTCGCCCACGGTCAGTGCTTCGCCCGTGGCATGGACAACGTCGCCGGTCGCCCGGCAAGCGATCGCCCGACCCTGGCCGACATACTGCACCTGGATTACGACAAGGGTGGCGAGCTGGTCTACTCCTGGTCCTATACGGTGCACCGCTTCCTCAGCGAGACCGGCCGTGGCGCCAGCTGGCTGGCCATGGCCCAGGCCCTGCGCAACCCGGACCAGCAGCAGGCGATGAGCGCCTTCGAAGCCGAACTCGACAGCCTGATAGCAAACGACAGCGAGGCCTACCAGCAGTGGCTCGGCCGCGATCTGCTGCCCTGGTGGGAGGCCAACAAGGACTCCGACGAGTGCAAGGCCAACGACTCCTCCCACTGAGGACGAGACGGGGGTGACAAGGGGCGGCCACGGCCGCCCCTTTGCATCAGATTTGTACTCAATCAAAGGGTTAGGAGCTAAGTGCTGCGACAGGTACAGGCTGGTTCCCTATCGAATGAGGCCATTGCCCATGACGGGGGCAACCAAGATGTAATAGAATGGCGACCACGCTGTTTCACTCTCAAGCCAGACTCTGACCGCCCATGACGAAGTTCAGCAAGATACTGCTCATCTGCTTCTGCCTGTTGCTGGGCTCTGCCGCCCTGCTACTGGTTTATGGGGAGTGGGCCGTGTCCGAGAGCCGTCACTACACCTATGATGACGTCGACAAGGTGCCCTATAACAAGGTGGCCCTGGTGCTCGGCACCTCCAAGTATCTGGTCGGCGGTGGCACCAACCAATATTTCCAGACCAGGATCAAGGCGGCGAGCACCCTCTACAACAGC
Organism: Aeromonas molluscorum; assembly: GCF_051376105.1. Classification (NCBI taxonomy): domain Bacteria; kingdom Pseudomonadati; phylum Pseudomonadota; class Gammaproteobacteria; order Aeromonadales; family Aeromonadaceae; genus Aeromonas; species Aeromonas molluscorum. Next base: position 2,088,242 of record NZ_JBPQCY010000001.1, read on the forward strand.
GGCAAGGTGGACTACATCCTGGTCTCAGGCGACAACGCTACCTTGCAGTACAACGAGCCGCGCCAGATGCGCCGCGCCTTGATCAAGGCGGGCATTCCCGCCAATGCCATCTACAGCGATTACGCCGGCTTTCGCACCCTGGACTCCATGGTCCGCGCCAAGGAGGTGTTCGGTCAGGAGCGCTTTACCGTGGTCTCCCAAGCCTTTCATAATGAGCGGGCCATCTTCATCGCCCGCCACTTCGGCATAGAGGCTGTTGGCTTCAACGCCGCGGATCCCAGTGCCTATCAGGGCATCAGAACCCGAGTGCGCGAAGTCTTCGCCCGGCTGATGGGACTGCTCGATCTTTATATTCTCGACAAGGGTCCCAAATTCCTTGGCCAGCCGGTCAATATTGGCGAGCCCATCCCCTGTCGCCCGCTCAGTACCCTGGGGTTGAGCCAACCCTGCCTGCCGCTGCCGACCGAACCCCTGGCCAGCGGTGAACAGGTGCTGCTGCCACCTTCGGCGGCGAGTGCGACTCTGGCCGATTGATTCGACTCAATGCCGTCAGCTAGCAAGAGAAAGACCCGCCTTGGCGGGTCTTTCGGTATGGGCTCCAATCTGATTTGGCGGCTCTCTGCTTAACGCAGTGCCTGCCGATAATTGCGCGCCACCTGCGTCCAGTCAATTACCTCATAGAAGGCGGCGATGTAATCCGGACGTTTGTTCTGGTACTTGAGGTAATAGGCATGTTCCCACACATCCAGACCCAGGATTGGGGTCAATCCCTGCATCAGCGGGCTGTCCTGGTTGGCGCTGCTTTCGACCTGCAGCTTGCCAGCCGGGGTGACCACCAACCAAGCCCAGCCGCTGCCAAACCGGGTCAGGGCGGCTTGGGTAAACAACCCTGTGAAGGCTTCAAAGCCGCCCAGATCCCGTTCGATGGCCATCAACAGCTCCCCCTCTGGCAGACCGCCCCCCTGGGGACTCATCACCTGCCAGAACAGGCTGTGGTTGGCGTGACCACCGCCATGATTGCGCACCGCCCCTTGCAGGCTGACGGGCAGGCTGTCAATGCCGCGCAGCAACTGCTCAAGGGGGGTCTGAGCCCATGCTGGCGCGGCGGCCAGGGCGGCGTTGAGGCCGTTGACATAGGTCTGATGGTGGCGGCTGTGGTGGATCTCCATGGTGAGCGCATCCAGATGGGGCTCAAGTGCATCATAGGCATAGGTCAGAACGGGCAGGACATGGTTCATAGCAACTCCTTGGGAGTGAGTAATGGGCGATCAATGCAGCGTGTGGGAGACGCCTTCCTGGCAATGGCACTGGTCGAGGCAGGTTTGAATGGCGACGTTGGGTCCCCGTTTACGCAGAAAAGAGAGCAGCTCCATCTGGGTGTACCGACTGTGGTTGAGAGCGGCCACCCGGAGTGCGTTGCGACAGTGAGATGAGTGGGATAGCTGCAGCAGGCATTGATGAGCCTGACAGAGCAAGGTGGCGGCATTCGAATCCTCACCCATCGCCATCATCAGATCGGCCAGGTTGTGACAAGCGACGACAAGTGCGGCAACCACTTCATCGGCATCCTGCCAGCGCAGCAACTGCTGCTCGGCCAGGAGCAATGCCTGCCGGTAACCGGGCAATGCCGCCAGGTGATTGCCCTCGGTAAAGTGGTGATTCGCCAGCCGGGTATGTTGCCGCCACTGGGCCATGGGATCCTGTCTCGCCATCTCTGTGATCCATCCACGCCAAACATTGAATGATATTAATTATCATTTCATATTAATCAGCAGGAAACAAGCAGACCCGGCCAACCCCATATGGGGGAGCCGCGACCGAGGCTGGCCGTTTAGTGATCCCCTGCACAGCAGGGCTGCACATCGGCAGCCATGCTGTCGGGGCTGGCATGATGCCTGGCGTGTCCCATGACCCTATCAACAAGGATGCTGATATGAAGAGATGGTTGCTATTGCTGCTCTGTACCCTGCCCATGCTGGGCCAGGCGAGCGGCTATACCCAGACCCGTTACCCCATAGTGCTGGTCCATGGCCTGTTTGGCTTCGACAAACTGCTGGGGGTGGATTACTTCTACGGGATACCCCAGGCCCTCGGGCGCGATGGCGCCAAGGTGTACGTCGCCCAGGTCTCTGCCACCGCCAGCTCGGAACTGCGTGGCGAGCAGTTGCTGGCACAGGTTCAGCAAGTACTGGCAGTGACCGGGGCCGACAAGGTGAATCTCATCGGTCATTCGCACGGTGGTCCCACCATTCGCTACGTGGCCTCGGTCGCCCCCGAACTGGTCGCCTCGGCCACCAGCGTCGGTGGCGTCAACTTCGGCTCAGAGATTGCTGACAAAGTACGGATGCAGGTCATTCCCGGCTCGGCGGGAGAAGCACTTGCGGCCTCCGCCGCCTCCGCGCTGTCCGGGGTTATCTCCCTGCTGTCCGGCGGCAGCAACCTGCCTCAGGACCCGCTCAAGGCCCTGGATGCGCTCACCAGTGCCGGGGCGGCCCGCTTCAACGCCGCCTACCCTGAGGGGCTGCCGCATCAATATTGTGGCGAGGGACCACTGCAAGCCGAGAACGGTGTCTACTACTTCTCCTGGAGTGGACGCGGCAACCTGACCAATATCCTGGATCCCGTGGATCCAGCTCTGGTGCTCACCGGCACCTTCTTCAGCGAGGCCAATGATGGTCTGGTGGGAGTCTGCAGCAGTCACCTCGGCAAGGTGATTGGCACCCACTACCGGATGAATCATCTCGATGAGGTGAACCAGTCCTTTGGGATCCATCACCTGTTTGAGACTGACCCGGTCAGCCTCTACCGTCAGCACGCCAACCGCCTCAAGGAGATGGGACTGTGAAAACCAATACCGGCGTGCTGACTCTGGCGGTGGTCAGCCTGTTGCTCGGCCTGCTCGGTTATTGGCTGAACCAGCGGCAGGATAAGCCAGACGCCCCGGTGCTCGACCCATCCAGCCTGCGCCAACAGCTGGTCGATCGCCTCGCCAGCGGCCAACCCATCGAGGATCCCCTGCTGAGGCGCTATCAGGGCTTTCTCCAGCAAGAGGCAAGGCTGGCGCTGCCCCAGGCCCCGGATCTCGCCAGCCTGATCCAGCTATTCGACTCCCGCGAACAGCTGCGCCAACGCAACTTCGATGCCCTGGAGCAGTCCGGCTTGTTTGGTGAAGAGCGATTGATGGAGCAGTGGACCCTCAGACGCAAGGAGTTTGCCGAAGCCAGCCCCGGCGAGCAGCTGGCCCTTGGCGAGGCCCTCGACAACTGGCTTGCCGAGCAGCCGGGCTGGTTTCAGGAGGCTGAGGCCAATGGCCGACTGATAAGCGACCTGCAGCGCATGGCGCGCCTTACCCCCGAGGCCCGGCGCCTCGCCATGCTGGAGCGGGTCGGTCCTGAGGCACAGGGCCGATTGCAGCAACTGGCCCAGGATACGCAGCACTTCGAACATCAACTCGATGGCTATCTGGCTGAGCTGGCGACCATGACGAGCCAGGATCCCCAGGCGCATCAGCAGTTGCTGGCATTATGGTTTCCCGAGACCCAGTGGCGCCGGGTCGCGGCTCTCACCCGGCTGCGCCAAGAGCAGCTACCCGCGCAATAACGAAGGGGCCCTTGGGCCCCTTCGTTATTGCGCTACCGGTGCGAAACAGGGCACCACCACTGCTGGGAGGCAGCCACCATCATTGCGGCTTGTTGGCACCGGGCAAGGGCTGCCAGGTAAGGCGTGTGACTCGCTGAGCCTGCAGATCACAGCGCAGGGAAAGCGGCTGCCAGCCCGTGTCGAGACGCAGATTGACAGCCCCCTCCACCCGCTCTTCGCTCACCTTGAGTCCCGCTTTCTCCGAGGTCACCTTGTCCCCACCGGTCAGGGCCATCAGCTTGTCGTTGCACAGCCAGTGAGCGAGTTCCGCCCCCTTGAGCTTGATGCCGGCATCTCCTTTGGCCAGGCGCTGCTCCCCTGGACTCAAGGCAAAGAGAGCAGCCAACTCGGCGGCACGTTTGCCCAACCAGGCCTCACGCTGCTGCATGCTCATCTTGCTGACGAACTCGGCCGATTCACCTTTGGCGTCCAGCCACTGGGTCAGAGCACCTTGTTCATCAAAGCCAAATTGGGCCTCGGGCTCCTTGACCCCAAACAGCTTGCCGCCCTTGAAGTAGTAGCGGCTCTCGCCGACCGACTTGCCTTGCTCGTTGCGAATGGGCACGGCGATGATGACGGGAGGTCCATCAATCCAGGCTTGGATCTCGACCCCATCGTGACTGAACAATCGGGTATCCAGGGCACTTTGTGCTCCTTGGTCCATCAGGGCGAACTGTTGTGCGAGAGAAGCCGCCAGAGCGGGCAGTGAACCTAACCCCAAGGTCAGGGCGATGAGGATCTTGCGCATAGATTTCCTGTGATTGGCCAAAGGCCAAGGTTAACGCTCGAGTAACCAGCCTCTGAGCCCATCCCGCTGCGCTTCGCTAAGCACCACGGACTGGCGAGTCTGGTAGTCAAAATGGATCAGGGTCGTCTCCCCGGTCACCGCTAGTTCGCCCCCCTGCCAAGCTTCTTGCCAGAGGGTGAAAGAGCTGCTGCCGATGCGGCTTACCCCCGTCTTGACAAGCACTGGCTGACCGTAGAACAGCTCCCGTTTGAACTGCACCGTATAGCCCGCGATGATCAGGTGCCAGTCATGGACATCCAGTTCGGGGGAGAAAAGGCGAAACAGGGGATCCCGCGCCGATTCGAACCAGACCGCCGGCACCGTATTATTGATATGCCCCAGGGCATCCGTCTCCTGAAAACGGGGGAGGATCTGCATTTCCAGCATGGGTGACTCCTTGTCGGTGGATGAGCTGGCGGCTGGCCAGGATCGGCTGACAGAATGTTACCCGATATCCCCCCCCAAAGGACAGGGATGCCCCTGGCCAGAGGAGGTCGCTGTACCATATCCAGGTTATCTGGCAGACAAAAAAATGCCCCGCACAGGGTGGTGTGCGGGGCATCGAGGTCGAATCTAGCTCATCAGGTCGAAGCGATCCGCATTCATCACCTTGTTCCAGGCCGCGACGAAATCACCCACAAACTTCTCTCTGCCGTCGTGCTGGGCATATACCTCGGCATAGGCACGCAGCACCGAATTGGAGCCAAACACCAGATCTATCCGGGTCGCCGTCCACTTCACCTTGCCGCTCTTGCGATCGCGCACCTCGTAGAACTGCTTGCTGGTGGGGTGCCAGAGATTGGCCATGTCGGTCAGGTTGACGAAGTAGTCGTTGGTCAAGCTCCCTTCACGCTCGGTAAAGACCCCGTGCTTGGTACCGCCATGGTTGGTGCCAAGCACCCGCATCCCCCCGACCAGCACCGTCATCTCATGAGCAGTCAGCCCCATCAGCTGGGTACGATCCAGCATCAGCTCCTCGGCACTGACGAGGTAGTCCTGCTTCAGCCAGTTGCGATAACCATCATGGAGGGGTTCAAGGGGTTCGAAGGAATCGACGTCCGTCATCTGCTCACTGGCATCGCCGCGACCAGGGTAGAAGGGCACCGTCACCGGCACCCCGGCCGCCTTGGCCGCCAACTCGATGCCCACATTGCCCGCCAGCACTATCACATCGGCCAGACTCACCTTGCTGGCTGCGGCGATGGGCTCCAGCACCTTGAGCACCTTGGCCAGCCGGGCGGGCTCGTTGCCCTCCCACTCGTTCTGGGGCGCCAGGCGGATACGGGCACCGTTGGCACCACCGCGCAGATCCGAGCCACGGAAAGTGCGGGCACTGTCCCAGGCGGTGGCGACCATCTCGCCGATGGTGAGGCCACTGTTGCGGATCGTCTCCTTGAGGGCCGACACATCGTAACCACTGCGGCCCGCAGGCACAGGATCCTGCCAGATGAGATCCTCTGTCGGTACATCAGGCCCCAAATAGCGCGCCTTCGGCCCCAGGTCTCTGTGAGTCAGCTTGAACCAGGCACAGGCAAAGGTGTCCGAGAAGTAGGCCGGGTCATCGCGAAAACGCTCGGCTATCTTGCGATACTCGGGATCCACCTTCATGGCCATGTCGGCGTCAGTCATGATGGGCATGCAGCGGATCGAGGGATCCTCCACATCGACCGGCTTGTCCTCTTCCTTGATGTCGATAGGTATCCACTGCCAGGCCCCTGCCGGGCTCTTGGTTAGGGTCCATTCGTGACCAAACAGCATGTCGAAGTAACCATTGTCCCAGCGCGTCGGCTGCGTCGTCCAGGCCCCCTCTATGCCGCTGGTGACCGTATCGCGGCCGATGCCTCTGCTAGTCTTGTTGAGCCAGCCGAGCCCCTGGTCCTCAAGCTCTGCGCCTTCCGGCTCCGGACCAAGCAGCTTGGCACTGCCATTGCCGTGGGTCTTGCCGACGGTGTGCCCCCCCGCCGTCAGGGCCACCGTCTCCTCATCATTCATCGCCATGCGGGCGAAGGTGACACGGATATCCTGGGCGGTTTTCTGCGGATCCGGATTGCCATCCACCCCTTCGGGGTTGACGTAAATGAGCCCCATCATTACCGCCGCCAGCGGGTTATCGAGGTCTCGTACCCCCGAGTAGCGGCTGTTGGGATTGTCGCTGGGCGCCAGCCACTCCTTTTCAGCCCCCCAATAGATATCCTTCTCCGGATGCCAGATATCCTGGCGACCAAAACCGAAACCGAATGTCTTGAGCCCCATGGACTCATAGGCAATAGTGCCAGCCAGCATGATGAGATCGGCCCAGCTTATCTTGTTGCCATATTTCTGCTTGATAGGCCACAGCAGGCGCCGCGCCTTGTCCAGGTTGGCGTTATCGGGCCAGGAGTTGAGGGGAGCGAAGCGCTGATTGCCGGTGCCGCCACCACCACGACCATCGGCGATGCGATAGGTGCCTGCGGCATGCCAGGCCATGCGGATCATCAGGCCGCCATAGTGCCCCCAGTCTGCCGGCCACCACTCCTGGCTGTCGGTCATCAGGGCCAGCAGATCCTGCTTGAGGGCGTCCACGTCCAGGGTCTTCAGCTCTTCCCGATAATCAAAGTCGGACCCGAGGGGGTTGGTCTTGGTATCGTGCTGATGGAGGATGTCGAAGTTAAGGCTCTTCGGCCACCACTCCATGTTGGCCGTCTCGGTCGTCGTGCTGCCTCCGTGCATGACCGGACATTTTCCTCGGGAATTTTCTGAATTGTTGCTCATCATTTTCCTCACTTGCGCTGCGTTCCATAACCAGAATCAGCATGGCACATGAGAATGATCCCTTCTGTGATCCCCTCACCCCTTCCTGGCTTTTTGCGCCACAGCGTCGTAGCCAGGAGAGGGCTGCGTCAAAAGCAGGCTCTTTTGACTAGGGAGCAATCTCCCCCTCGGCGGGTGAATTCGCCAGCTCGGGCCGCAGCCAGGCGCTACGAAAATCGAACCAGCCGAGCGCCGTCATGCGCACCCCGTGCACGCCGACCCGGCTCTCCAACTCCAGCCAATGGTGGAACAGGGGCGCAAACCAGCCCTGGCGCTGCACCCGGGCCAGCAAGGCCCGCGGGCCTGGTTCCTCACCGCTGGCACGCCATTGCATCAGGCCCTGCCACAGGGGCTCCTGACATGCCCACACCTGGCGCAGCAAGGGGGTGCCCAGCAACCAGGCGTAGGGGGCGAAGGCGTGCTCATGCTCCAGGTTCAAGGTGCCGAGCCAGAGATCCACATCCTCATCCACCCCGCTCACCCAGCGGCCGTAATCCAGGGTGCGCACCTCCAGCCGGATGCCCTGCTCTGCCAGCAGGCTGGCCATGGCATTGGCGCACTCGTTGAACTCCAGATGCTGGTTGAAACAGGCCAGCACCAGCCGCGTCGGCAGTTGCTCCGGCGTTGGCAATGACGCAGGCAACGCCTCGCGCCAGTGGGGCAAGAGGCCCAGTGCGCTGGTCCAGCCTCGCTGCAACTCGGGGGCGACCCGCGCCATCAGGGCGATGGGGTTGAGCAGGTGGGCCAGCCACTGGCGCAGGGCGGGATCCTGCAAGGATCCGGATCTGCCGTCCTGCAGCAGGAAGTAGCAGCCGGATTCGAGCTCGGACTCGCCGCGCATGGTGCCCAGCTCCGGGCTGTCGCGCCCCAATTGCAGATGGCTCTCCAGTCGCTCCGCCAGCTCCGGCAGCATCCAGATGTCGATCTCGTCGAGCAGGGCGCGCAGCCCGAAATAGTCGTCGAAGGCTTCCAGACAAAGATGCAGGGGATCGTTGGCGGTCACCTTGTAGGGGCCGGTACCGACCGGCTGCAGGGCAAAACCCGCCTCCCCCTTGAGCTCGCGGGGCAAGATGGCCGCCACCGGCTCCGCCAGCAGATGAGGCAGCAGAGGATCCGGGCTGTCGAGATGCAAGTCCAGGGTGCGCGGCCAGGGGCTCTCCAGCCTTGCCAGATGGGCGAACAGCGGGCGATCGCGCAGGGCCAGCAGGCTCTCCATCACATCTTCCACCCCCAGCTCGCGGCCGTGGTGAAAGCGCACCGCCGGCCTCAGATAGAAGCGCCAGTGGCAGGGGCCCAGACACTCCCAGTGGTGGGCGAGATCTCCCTCGATTTCCCCATTTTCCTCATTTCGCCGGGTCAGGCCGTTGAAGATCTGCCGACTCAGGTGAATTTCGGAGCGGCGCAGCGGATCCGTGGGCAGCAGCTGGGGCAGCGGACGATAGTAGGGCACCCGCAGGATCTGGCGTCCCTCCCGGGTGGCCTGACCAAGGTGTTCGATAAGCAGCGGGGTGAGCAAATCCAGCCGCCCCTCCGCCAGCCGTACCGCCTGGGCGAGCTGGCCCTGACTCAGCAGATCCCGCAGCCGACGGCGGGTCAGGCTCTCCTGGCTGTCGAGCAGCACCAGCCGGGAGCGGCGTCCCCTGCCCGCCTCGGCCGACCAGCTCAGCCAGCCCTGATCCTGCATCCGCCGCAGCAGCAGGCGGGCGTTGCGCGGGGTGCAGCAGAGCAGCTCCGCTATCTCGGCGAGACTGGCCTCCCGCTCATCGCAGCCAAGCTGCTGGGCGAGCCGTTGAAATTGTTGATAGAGGCGACTGGTCGGCATAAAAGAGGAAATCCTGTTTCTATAAGTTATCAGTTTTTACTTCCGTATTTTAGCTCAATACTGCTGATGAACATGAGAGCCACAGCACAGGAGCATCATCATGAACCAGCAAAGCGCCCCCAAACCGAACCGGATCCAGCAAACCCTGCGTCGTTACTTCAAGCGGATCCTGCCCCGCCCGCTGCCACTGATCGAGGCTCCCATGAGCCAGCTCAACCGCCTGATGCAGTGGGACATGCACCAGATCGACGATCGGGAGTATCGTCGCCGCCTCTGAGTGCAGCCCCGGTTGCTCAAGGGCAAGGGAGTGCGCAGTTCGCCAGCGGGCGCAATTGCTTTGCCGGATTGGGTGGTTTACATCGGCGCCGGCCCTGTTAGATTGGACGTCTATCCATCTATAGCCTTCCATCCAGAACGGCGACAGACGACGTCCAACAAGGAGTGTGTGATGAAAGATGCGACCCTGGCCCTGCACCATGGCTTTTCCAGCGACCCCACCACCAAGGCGGTGGCCGTACCTATCTACCAGACGGTGGCCTACGAGTTCGACAGCGCCCAGCACGGGGCGGATCTGTTCAATCTGGCGGTACCGGGCAACATCTACACCCGCATCATGAACCCCACCAACGACGTGCTGGAGCAGCGGATGGCCGCGCTGGAAGGGGGCATCGCCGGTCTGGTGGTCTCGGCGGGTTCCGCCGCCATCACCTACGCCATCCAGGCGCTGACCGCCGCCGGTGACAACATCGTCTCCACGCCCCAGCTCTATGGCGGCACCTATACCCTGTTCGCCCATATGCTGCCGAGCTTCGGGGTCGAGGTGCGCTTCGCCAGGGATGACAGCGCCGAGGCCATCGCCGCCCTTATCGACGACAGAACCAAGGCGGTCTACTGCGAGAGCATCGGCAATCCGGCGGGCAACATCGTCGATCTGGCGGCGTTTGCCAAGGTGGCCCACGCCCGTGGCGTGCCGCTTATCGTCGACAACACGGTCGCCACCCCTGTGCTGTGCAAGCCCATAGAGCACGGCGCCGACATAGTGGTGCACAGCCTCACCAAGTACGTGGGCGGTCATGGCAACTCCCTGGGCGGCGTCATTGTCGACTCGGGCAAGTTCCCCTGGGCGGATCACGCCGCGCGCTTTCCCCAGCTCACCCAGCCCGAGCCCTCCTATCATGGGGTGGTCTATACCGAGGCCTTTGGCCCGGCCGCCTTCATCGGCCGGGTACGTACCGTGCCGCTGCGTAACACGGGCGCGGCCCTGGCCCCCATGAACGCCTTCCTGCTGTTGCAGGGGCTGGAGACCCTGAGCCTGCGCATGGAGCGCCATGTAGAGAACGCCCTGCGGGTTGCCCACCACCTCAAGCATCACCCCAAGGTGGCCTGGGTCAGCTACGCCGGTCTGCCCGACCACCCCCACTACCCCCTCGCCGAGCAGTATATGGGCGGTAAACCGTCCGCCATCCTCTCGTTCGGCTTGAAGGAGGGCTATGAGGCCGGGGTTCGCTTCTACGATGCGCTCAAGATCTTCAAGCGGCTGGTCAACATCGGTGATGCCAAGTCCCTGGCCTGCCACCCGGCCTCCACCACCCATCGCCAGTTGAGCGAAACCGAACAGGCAAAGGCCGGGGTCAAGCCGGAGATGATCCGGCTGTCGGTGGGGATCGAAGCCATCGAGGACATACTGGCGGATCTGGATCAGGCGCTGGAGGCCTGAATCAATCAACGAGAGAGCGGGCACTGCCCGCGCTCTTATTTCTTCATGCCGGTGAACCAGTCGCCATGCCGACGCGTATACCGACTCCTGCCACCGAATCGAGGTTCCCATGATAGTCCTGCATCACCTGAACAAATCCCGCTCGAAACGCATCATCTGGCTGCTTGAAGAGCTGGGGCTGCCCTATGAGATCAAGGCCTACCAGCGCGATGCTGCCAGCTTTCTGGCACCGCCCGAGCTCAAGGCCATCCACCCCCTCGGCAAGTCGCCGGTCATCGAGTTTGACGGCCGAGTGCTGGCCGAATCCGGTGCCATCACCGAATACCTGATAGCCCGCCACGCCCCTCATTCCCTGGCTCCCGCCCCTGAGAGCCCGGAGTACGCCGACTACCTGCAGTGGATCCACTTTGCCGAGAGCTCCGGCATCTTGCCGCTGCTGCTCGACATGTTCGTGCGCAAGGATGGCAGCCCGATGCGCTTCCTGCCGGGCTACGCCCAGGCGGAGTGCGCCAAGGTGCTGGGCTATCTAAATGCGGTCTTGAGCACTCGCCGCTATCTGGTGGAAGAGCGCCTCACCGGCGCCGACATCATGAACTCCTTCCTGGTGGATCTGCTGGCCCAGAGTGGCCAATTGCCCCACTTCCCCCACCTGTTGGCTTACCATCAACGCCTGATGGAGCACCCAGGCTGTCGCAAGGCTGAAGCCCTGGAGCGCGAGCTGGACTCGGCATGCTGATACTGGCTCTGCCCATATGAAAAACGCCCCTGAACAGGGGCGTTTTTCATATCAATGACAAGGTGTCGAGGGTTCCACGTAGGATCTGGATGCCCCGACCCGGTGCCATGACATGACCCGATCTTCCCAGGGGAGTCGCGACTCAGAGGGCGTGGGAGAGAATCCTGGCCACCTTGTCCGGGTCTATGTCCTGGTGCTCCCCCAGCGCCGTCAGCTCAAAGCGCTTGAGGTTGGAACAGATGGCAGGAATGCAGCTCTCGTTGAGATTGTAATCCGACAAGCGGGTACCGACGCCCATCTGCTGGAAGAACTGCTCGGTGCGGATGATGGCCTCCTCGATACGCAGCGCCTTGTCCTCCCGACTTGCCTGCCAGACCCGCTTGGCATATTGGCACAACTTCTCCTGCTTCTGGGCCGATTGCTCGCGCAGCAGGGAGGGCAACACCACAGCCAGGCTCTGGGCATGATCCAGGCCATACAGGGCGGTAAGCTGATGACCGATGGCATGGCTGGACCAGTCATGGGGCACACCGCGGCCAATCAGGCCATTGAGCGCCAAACTGGCCGCCCACATGATGTTGGCACGCACCTGATAGTTCTGCGGCTCGGACAGCGCCAGAGGGCCATTGTCGATCAGCACCTGCAACAGGCCTTCGGCCAGTCGGTCCTGCACATCCCCTCCCACCGGGAAGGTGAGGTATTGCTCCAGAATATGCACAAAGGCATCCACCACGCCGTTGCCGACCTGACGCGGAGGCAGGCTGTAAGTCGTGGTGGGATCCAGCACCGCAAATTGCGGCAGCACCAGCGGATTGTAGAAGGAGAGCTTGGCATCGCCCCGGCTCACCACGGCGGCGGGATTGCTCTCCGAGCCGGTGGCAGGCAGAGTCAGCACGCAGCCAAGGGGTAAGGCCCGCTCGAATGGTGCACCGCTTTTCAATATGTCCCAGGGATCCTCGCCCTGGTAACAGGCGGCGGCGGCCACAAATTTGGTGCCATCCACCACTGAACCACCACCGACGGCCAGCAGGAAATCGATCCCCTCACGTTTGACCAGGGCGACCGCCTCCATCAACTGATCGTACTGGGGGTTGGCCCCTATGCCCGAGAACTCCTGCCAGTCGCGCCCTGCGAGGGCTGCCACCAGCTGGTCATAAACGCCATTGTGTTTGATGCTGCCGCCGCCATAGAGCACCAGCACGCGACTGTCTGCCGGAATGAGTTCGGGCAGGCTGGCAATCTGGCCTTCACCGAAGCAGACGCGGGTCGGATTCGAGTATTGAAAATTGTGCACGGCAGGATCCTCAAAGATGGTCACACGGGGAGCATTGTTGTGGTCATTGTGCCCCTGGCGCCCCATGAGGTCAAAAAACGGGAGCTGACCATCAACATGAAAATTGTCGTCAATCTTGATAAGGTAGCCAAGCGCGACTCTGTTATGGTCGTTCAGAGCAGACAGTCCGCTAAACAACACCATGATCATGCCGCGCCATCATTCAGATGCCCGCTTTGCCACGACGTCCCAGCTATGAGGTTATAAACATGAAATTGAAGCACGCATGGATTGCCGCCCTCTTCACCCTCTCGACCGGCCTGGCACAGGCACAGGCAACCGAGCTCGCCACCCAAGTATTGAGTGCACCAGGCAAGGCCAACTTGATTGAAGTAATGACCGCCTCGGCGACCGTCACCGCCATCGACATGGCCAGCCGCAAGGTCAGCCTGAAGGGTGCCGCTGGCGATGTATTCGACATAGTGGCCGGTGACAAGGTTACCAACCTGCAGAACCTGAAAGTCGGTGACACCGTCACGCTGGAGTACCTGCAGATGCTGGATCTGGAACTGCTCAAAGGCACCGCCGGGGTGAGAAAGCGCATCGTGGAGGTTGCTGCGGATAAAGCCGCCGCAGGTCAGGCCCCAGAAGCCGGCATTGGCGCCAAGGTCACCCTCTTTGGGGACATCATAGGTCTCGACAAACAGCAGCAAACGGTCACCGTCAAAGGGGTGGATCACACCATAGTCGTGAAGGTGCAAAACCCGGATCAGTTTGCCCTGATGGCCAAAGGCGATCAGATCAAGGCCGTGCAAACCCAGGCAGTGGGCATCAGCATCGCCCCCGAAAAAAAATAGTACCCGGGTAAAAAGTAACTAATCCAGGGACAACCCCCGCAAGCGCTGGCGGGCTCAACACGATCAAGCAGGGAGTGGCGTTCGCCCTCCCTTTTTTGCTGTGCCGGTGTCGGCCAGCCCACTCATTGCCAGGCCATCAACCCGGCCATTGCCCCCAGACAGAGGCAAGTGCCTGCCCTCGATGACATAAGATTGTCGCTTGAGTCGCACCAGCCATCACTCAGCCGCACTTGGTCTCTGTTGTTGACTCACTCTTCTTGCCGACTGAGAGATTCATAAAACTCCCATTTGGTTCGCCTATCCGGCAGGGCCCGTCAGCCGCCCCAGTGACATAGGCGCCCAATAACTTACAATAAAATCAGAAAGTTATAACCAATCATGCCGGATAGACCGAGTTCCCCGTGCAGGCTGGCGCCACGCATCCTCCCCGTCGAGCGTGGCATCATTTTTATGATTTATGTACTGCAAAATCATAATTAAATGGTTCATGTATCTACTGAAATGAGTAATAACCAAATAAAAAACAGGATTGACGCGTAGATCACAAAGCAAACAACTACAGAAGAATACAATCTCCACGCACGATAGAACCAGCAAGCAGTGTTATGGATGAAATGTTTGCGATATCAATGATCGGCAGACCAATCCACCGGCATACTTCCATGCCGCCTTCGGCCTGCGGCAGAGCGCATCCCATCCCACCGCCTGACTTTCACTCACAGTTACACTTCGGGCAAACCAATGAAAAAACACACCTTGAGTCTCCTCTCCGCCACCCTGCTCACCCTGCTTGGCACCAGTGCCGACGCCTGTACCGGCCTTGTCGTCGGCAAGGGCGCCAGCGCGGATGGCAGCGTAATGATCGCCAGGAACGAGGATTTTGGCGTCAACAACTGGAACAAATTCCTGGCTTTCCGGCCTGCCCAGCAGAACGAGGGCAAGACCTGGACGCTGGGCAACGGGCTGGAAGTGCCCATGCCCAAGGCCTTCCTCGCCTACTCCGCCATCCGTGACTGGGATGCCACCACCAGCGATCCCGCCGGCAAATATTATGAGGAGCGTGGCATCAACGAGTTCAACGTCGCCCTCTCGGCCACCACCAGTGCCGAGGTCAACGACAAGGCCCAGAAAGCGGATCCACTGATCGAAAAAGGGGTCATAGAAGCCATCATCCCCACCCTGATCCTGCCGCAGGCCAAGACGGCCAAGGAGGGGGTCGCGCTGCTCGGCCATTATGTGGAGACCTATGGCGCCGGTGAGGGCAACAGCCTCTATCTGGCGGATGTGAACGAGGCCTGGCTGATGGAAATTGGCTCCGGCCACCACTGGATTGCGGTGCGGGTACCCGATGACAGCTACGCCATGGTGGCCAACGGCCTGCGTATCCACGGCGTCAATCTCGACAGCGCCGATGTACTGCACTCGCCCAAGCTGCTGGAGTTCGTGCGCGAGCACAAACTGCTCGACCAGGCAGATCCGAAAGATTTCAACTTCGCCAAGGCATTCGGGGTCATTGCCGACCCCTACAACGTGGACAGGGAATGGCTCGGCCAGCAAATGCTGACCGCCTCCCACCAGCAAGCCACCCGGCAGGCGCAATACCCGCTGTTCATGAAGCCCGATGCCCTCATCGCCGTGCCGGATGTGGCCAAAGTGCTGAGCGCCACCTATGAGGGAACACGGCTCGCTGGCAAGGCGGAGCGACCGATCCGCATCGACAGGCAGCTCGAATCCCACGTGATCCAGCTGCGCAAGGAGATGCCCAAGGAGCTGCAGGGGATCATCTGGCAGAGCTACGGCGTGCTGGCCGAATCCGTGATGGTGCCGATCTACAGCCCGCTGGAATCCTACCCTTTGCCCTATCGCACCGGCAGCGACAGCTACTCCGATGACTCCGCCTACTGGCAGTTCCGCAGCCTGACCGCGCTGGCCAACACCAACCCGGACAAGTATCTGCCGCTGCTGCGCAGCGTCTGGAGCAAGGAGAGCGCCAAGCTCTACAAGGAGGTGACCATGCTCGACAAAACCCTCAAACAGAGTTATGTCCGCGACAAGGCCACGGCGCTTGGGCTGGCGGCAGATTATTCCTACGGCCAGCTGGAGCAGACCTATCAGATGGCCAAGGATCTGCGCTACAAGCTGATGACGGATCTCACCAAGAGTACGGAGAAGAAGTACTCGGAAGAGGAGTTCAAGAAGATAATGAGCCTCTAACCCGGGCCATCAAAACAAAGAGGCACCCCAGGGTGCCTCTTTTCATTTCATCGGGCGGAGCACTCAGCCACGGCTGATATGCAGAGGGCCGAAGGTCTGGGCCACCGGCATGATCTCTATGCTGTTGATATTGACATGGGCGGGCTGCTCACCGATCCAGAGCACGGTATTGGCGATATCCTCCGGCTGAATGGCCTGCACCCCCTGATAGACGGTCGCCGCCTTGGCGTCATCCCCATGGAAGCGCACGTTGGAGAACTCGGTGCCGCCGCACAGGCCTGGCTCCACATTGGTAACCCGCACCGCCGAGCCTGCCAGATCGGCACGCAGGTTCAGGCTGAACTGCTTAACGAATGCCTTGGTGGCGCCATAGACGTTGCCGCCCGGGTAGGGATAGGTGCCGGCGATGGAGCCAATGTTGATCACATGGCCACGGTTGCGTGCCACCATGCCCGGCAGCAAGAGCCGGGTTACCAGGGTCAGGCCACTGATGTTGGTGGCAATCATCTGCTCCCAATCATCAAGATCCGACTGGTGGGCCGGCGCCAGTCCCAGGGCCAGACCGGCATTGTTGACCAGCAGGTCCACCTCGCGCCAGTCTGCGGGCAATCCCTCCAGGGCTGATCGGGTGCCCGCCTTGTCCTGCACGTCGAACACCAGTGGCAGGAAGCTGTCGCCCAGCTCATCGCCCAGGGCGGCCAGACGCTCGGCGCGTCGCCCAGTGCCAATCACCCTGTGCCCCGCTTTTACCAGCGCGCGGCTGATCGCCTCACCAAAACCGGACGAAGCGCCCGTTACCATTGCAATCATCTGAGCCTCCTTGGCTGCTATTCAAATCGGTTGTCGAAGATGTTCATGCTTGTAGATGTATCAGTCGAGCTCGCGCCCCCTGATCTTGCGCCAGACAAAAACCAGCAGGTGCAACGCAAACAGCGCCGAGCCGGCGAGCCCGAACAGGAGAGCCGTCAGGGCATTGACCGAGCTGTCCGCCCCCAGCCACCACCAGGCTGTCCACCCCGTCAGGCCGATGACCAGGGTCTGGATGGCGCAGACGGGGCAGCGACCCAGCTTGGCGCGGATGGCTGTCGCGAGACAGATCTCACAGCTCACGGAGATAACCCGGTATGGCGACGTCGCCCGTCTTCTTGGGTTCGTGCAATCGCAGCACCAGTCGATGGGCGTGTTGATCCCGGCCGTAATAATCGGGCAGTCGTTGCTGGGCCTTGAAGCCGAGTCGCTGGTAGAGAGGCAGCGCCTCATCGTTGCCATCGGCCACTTCGAGTCGGATGGCGCCCCAGCCCTGCGCCTTGCCCTTGGCTATCACCTGCTCAAGCAGACGACGGGCCCAGCCCTGGCGCCGCATCCGCCAATGAATGGCCAGGGTCTGGATCACCAGTCGATCCCAGCCTTTGTGCTCCAGCAGGCAGAGATAGCCCATCAGCTGACCCTTGGCATCGTGCAACAGCAGGGTATGTCCTTTTGCGTGACTGAGCAGATAGTGCCAGCGATTGCGGCCGAAGGCGACCTCGGGCGGGAAGCAGTAACGCTCCAGTTTTACGATTGCGCCCAGATCATCGGGACGGGCGGCGCGCAGGGTCAACACAGGGGAGTCCTCGTTTGAGTTATTTATCTTCAGCACCAGAAATGCGACTTGTATCACAAGTTACCAAAGCGTCATATTAGGCACTCTAACCTCTTGTCCCCCCTCGCGCCATGGTCGTGCTGTCGGTGCATCGAAGCCCACCGGGGATACTGCCATACCGGCAGCCTCATCCCTGGAGTCGAAAATATGAGTACTTATGTCATTGTCGAGGAGCCGGGTGACTGGCCCTGTCATGGCGACTACCTGCTGACCGCCCGTTCCTATTTGCAACATGGCCTGCCAACGACCGGGGGACGTGGTCGCATCATCAACCTCTGCCGCAGTCTGGATCACCTGAGTGCCGGCTACTATTGCTCGCTGTTGGCTCAGGCCCGTGGCCACCACTGCCTGCCCGGGCTGCAAGCCATCAGTGTGCTGCAACCCCAGCAGCCGCCGGCCAAGCTGTGGCGCAAGCTGCAAGGCTGGCTGGCCCAGCAGAACGAAGACAGGATCCGGGTGCGCGCCATCTTCGGTCAATGTGAACAGGAGGCGCTGGCAGGGCTGGCTCGTTACTACTATGGCCTGAGCCAGCTGCCGCTCCAGGAGCTGACTCTGAAGCGCGGCCGCCACGGCTGGTCGGTGCGCCAACAGCAGAGCCTGTCACCCCTTGCCCTTGGCGAGGGGGAGCGCGCCCTGATGTTGAGCCATGTCCAGTCCCTGGTCGGTGATCAGGCCGAGCCCAGTACACCGCGCTACCAGCTCGCCATACTGGCAGATCCCGCCGATGGCCGCGCCAGCAGCGATGAACTGGCGCTGGCTCGCTTCATCCGGGCCGCGGCCGCTCAGGGGATCCACGCCGAGATCCTCGCCCCCAACGCCATAGAGCGGCTGCCCGAATTCGACAGCCTCTGGCTGAGATCCGAAACCGCCGTCGGCCACTACACCTTCGAGTTTGCCCGTCGGGCCGAGCAGCTAAAGATGCCGGTCATCGACAGCTCCCGCGCCATTCTCGCCTGCAGCAACAAGCTCTACCTCTATGAGTTGATGGTGCGCAGTGGCGTGGCCATGCCACCGACTATGGTGGTCACCCGTCGCGGACGTCATCAGGTAGACGAGCTGGTGCAGCGCCTTGGCCTGCCGCTGATGGTGAAGATCCCGGACGGCGCCCAGGGGCGTGATCTGGCCATGGCAAGTGACGAGCAGCAGCTCGTCCGCCTGCTGGAAGAGGGGCTGAGTCGTTCCGCCCTCTTGCTGATACAGAGCCGGATCCCGGCCGAGTTTGACTGGCGCATCGGTTTTCTCGACGGCTCTCCTCTGTTTGCCTGCCGCCGCTACCGCCCCGAACCCGGCAATCGCATCCGTCGCCGCAAGCACCCCCTCGACATGAGCCGGATCGAGGCCATGCCGCTGACCGAAGTACCAGAACGGGTATTGCAGATGGCGCGGCGGGCCGTGCATCAGCTCGGCACTGGCCTGTTTGGGGTGGATCTGCGTCAGCAGGGGCGCGATTGTGTACTGCTAGAGATCATCGACAACCCCTGGATCCGTGGCGACATCGAGGATAAAGAGGCACCGGATCTCTACGATCGGCTGGCCCGGGCCTTTCGCGAGCGCCTGGAAAACCGGGGACTGCAAGCCCTGACATGAACCTTATCCTGGTGTCGGATACGATAGAGGGGAGCCTGGGCTCCCCTCTGTTATTGAGCCCCGCTGACTCATTGCCGGTGCCAGCTCGGGGACTCACTCCGCCGGCTTGTGCTTGCGACTCGCCTTGAGCTCCAGATACTCGATGATCTTGCCAGCCACATCCTTGCCGGAAGCCGCTTCCACCCCCTGCAGACCGGGGGAGGAGTTGACCTCCAGCACCAGCGGACCACGGGCGCTGCGCAGTATGTCGACACCGGCCACGTCCAGCCCCATGATCTTGGCGGCCTGAACCGCTGTCGCCCGCTCTTCCGGGGTGATCTTGATCGCCTCGGCCGTACCGCCCCGATGCAGGTTGGAGCGAAACTCCCCCGGCTGGGCCTGGCGGCGCATGGCGGCGACCACCTTGCCGTTGACCACCAGGCAGCGAATATCGGCGCCATCGGCTTCGCGGATGAACTCCTGCACCAGGATGTTGTTGTTGGTCTGGATGAAGGCCTCGATCACGCTCTCGGCGGCCTTCTGGGTCTCGCAGAGCACCACGCCTATCCCCTGGGTTCCCTCCAGCAGCTTCACCACCAGGGGGGCGCCCCCCACCATCTTGATGAGATCCGGCACATCATGGGTGCTGTGGGCATAACCTGTCACCGGCAGACCGATACCATGACGTGACAGCAGCTGCATGGCGCGCAATTTATCACGGGAGCGGGAGATGGCTACCGAACTGTTGAGGGCCATGGTGCTCATCATCTCGAACTGGCGCAGTACGGCGGTGCCGTAAAAGGTGATGCTGGCGCCAATGCGCGGGATCACCGCATCATAATTTCCGAGCTCGCCCCCTTCATAATGGATGGAGGGATTATGGGAGGCGATATTCATGTAGCAGCGCAGGGTGTCGAGCACCTCGACCTCATGACCACGGGCACGAGCCACCTCGACCAGGCGGCGAGTGGAGTAGTTTCTGGGCTCACGGGATAAAATTGCAATCTTCATGAAAGTTCCGCTAGGAGGCAGTGCCTGGGCAGGATAGGGCGGGAGAGTATAAGGTGCCACAGCGCCATGACAACGCCAATCGTTTATCCTGACAACAAGACAATCCACACAAAAAGTGCAAAATGTCGGATGCTGTCATCCAGATGTAAAACGGCGGCGCCATAGTGGAACCGCCGTTTTCATGGGGCTGATGGTCAGCCTGGCTGACGCGCGTCTCAACCCAGGTTAGGCCCCAGCCAACGTTCGGCCTCACTCAGGCTCATGCCCTTGCGCATGGCGTAATCTTCGACCTGATCTTGCTGGATCTGCGCCACCGCGAAGTACTTGGCTTGCGGATGGGAGAAGTACCAGCCCGATACCGCGGCGCCAGGCCACATGGCGTAGGACTCGGTCAGCTGCATGCCGATGGCGTTTTCCACATCCAGCAGTTCCCAGATGCTGCCCTTCTCGGTGTGCTCCGGGCAGGCCGGATAGCCAGGGGCAGGTCGTATACCCTGATAGTTCTCCCGGATCAGCTCCTCGTTGCTGAGCGCCTCCTCGGGGGCATAGCCCCAATGCACCTTGCGCACCTGCTCGTGCAGGTATTCGGCAAAGGCTTCGGCCAGACGGTCACATACCGCCTGCACCAGGATGGCATTGAAGTCATCATGCTGCGCCTTGTAGGCTTGAGCTATGGTCTCTTCACCTATGCCGCCGGTCACCGCGAAGGCCCCGATCCAGTCAGGCTTGCCGCTCTCCTTGGGCGCCACATAGTCCGCCAGGCAGTAGTTGGGAAAGCCCTGCTTCTCGCTCTGCTGACGCAGGTGGTGCAGCACTTTGCGCACCTCGCTGCGCGACTCGTCGCTATAGACTTCGATGCTGTCGCCGACCCGATTGGCGGGGAAGAGCCCGATGATGCCGGCGCAACGCACGCTGCCATCGCGCTCCAGCAGATCCAGCATGGCGTTGGCCTCGACGAACAGCTTGGTCGCCTCCTCGCCGATCACCTCATCTTCCAGGATGCGCGGATACTTGCCCGCCAGCTCCCAGCTCAGGAAGAACGGCGTCCAGTCGATGTAGGGACGCAGCACCGAGATGGCGACATTCTCGAACTTTTGTACCCCGGGTTCGCGGGGGGCGGGGGGCTGATAGTTCACCCAGTCCAACTGCTGGCGGTTGGCCCGGGCGTGGGCCAGGCTGACCGGCTTGGATCTCGGCTGCTTGCGGGCATGTTGCTCCCGGGCAATCTCGTACTCCTTGTCGATGCGGGCAACGAAAGCGGGTTTGAGCTCGGGGTTGAGCAGGCTCTGGGCCACGCCGACTGCCCGGGAGGCGTTCGATACATAGACCACGGGCTCGGAGTAGTTCTGCTCAATCTTGACTGCGGTGTGCGCCTTGGAGGTGGTGGCGCCGCCGATGAGCAGCGGTAGCTTGAAGCCCTGACGTTCCATCTCCTTGGCCACGTGTACCATCTCGTCCAGGGAGGGAGTGATAAGACCCGAGAGACCGATGATGTCGGCGTTCACCTCACGGGCCGTTTTCAGGATCTTCTCGCAGGAGACCATGACCCCCAGATCGACGATCTCGTAGTTGTTGCACTGCAGCACCACGCCGACGATGTTCTTGCCGATGTCGTGCACATCCCCCTTGACGGTGGCCATCACGATTTTGCCGTTGCTCGATCCCCCCGATTTCTCCGCCTCTATATAGGGTTGCAGGTAGGCGACCGCCCGCTTCATCACCCGCGCCGACTTGACCACCTGGGGCAGGAACATCTTGCCGGCACCGAACAGGTCGCCGACCACGTTCATCCCATCCATCAGCGGCCCTTCGATCACGTGCAGCGGCTTCTCGGCCCCGGCCCGCGCCTCTTCGGTGTCCTCTTCGATAAAGTCGGTGATGCCCTTGACCAGAGCGTGCTCCAGCCGCTTGCCCACCGGCCAGCTGCGCCACTCCTGATCCCGGGGATCCTCGGCTTGCGCACCATTGCCGCGATAACGCTCGGCAATGGCCAGCAACTCCTCGGTGGCGTTGTCATTGAGGTTGAGCACCACGGCGATGACTTTCTCTTTCAGCTCCGCCGGAATATCTTCATAGATGGCGAGCTGACCGGCGTTGACGATCCCCATATCCATGCCGTTCTGGATGGCGTGGTAGAGGAAGACCGCATGGATCGCCTCGCGCACCGGTTCGTTGCCCCGAAACGAGAAGGAGACGTTGGAAACGCCGCCGGAGATCATGGCATGGGGCAAATTATCCTTGATGTCCTTCACCGCCTCGATGAAGTCCACCGCGTAGTTGTTGTGCTCGTCGATACCGGTAGCGATCGCGAAGATGTTGGGATCGAAGATGATGTCTTCCGGCGGGAAGCCGACCTTGTCCACCAGGACGCGGTAGGCGCGCTGGCAGATCTCGAACTTGCGGGCCCGGGTATCGGCCTGACCCTGCTCATCGAAGGCCATGACGATGACGGCGGCACCATAGCGACGCAGCAGCTTCGCTTGCTCGATGAATTTCTCCTCCCCCTCCTTCATGGAGATGGAGTTGACCACCGGCTTGCCCTGCACGCACTTGAGGCCCGCCTCCAGCACCTCCCACTTGGAGGAGTCGATCATCACCGGCACCCGGGCGATGTCCGGCTCACCGGCGATGAGGTTAAGGAAGCGCACCATGGCCGCCTCGGCGTCCAGCATCCCCTCGTCCATGTTGATGTCGATGATCTGGGCACCGCTCATGACCTGCTGCTTGGCCACATCGAGGGCCTCATCGTAGAGCCCCTCCTTGATGAGTCGCTTGAACTTGGCGGAGCCGGTGACGTTGGTGCGCTCCCCCACGTTCACGAACATGGACTCCGCGGTGATGATGAGGGGCTCCAGACCCGACAGACGGCAGGCGACCGGCAGCGTGGGCAAGGCCCGCGGCTTGAGGCCAGCCACGGCGTCCGCCATGGCGCGGATATGGGTCGGGGTGGTACCGCAGCAGCCGCCGACCAGGTTGAGGAAACCACTCTGGGCCCACTCGCGGATGTGGGCCGCCATCTCATCGGCATCGAGATCGTACTCGCCAAAGGCGTTGGGCAGACCGGCGTTGGGGTGGGCGCTGACATGGCTCTCGCTGATGCGAGACAGCTCGGCCACGTATTCGCGCAGCTCATCGGGGCCCAGCGCGCAGTTGAGGCCGAATGACAAGGGTTTGACGTGACGCAGGGAGTGATAGAAGGCTTCGGTCGTCTGACCCGAGAGGGTACGGCCCGAGGCATCCGTGATGGTGCCGGAGATCATCACCGGCAGGGCATAGCCCAGCGCCTCGAACACCCCTTCCACCGCGAAGGCGGCAGCCTTGGCATTGAGGGTATCGAAGATGGTCTCAATCAGAATGATGTCGGCACCCCCCTCGATCAGGGCGTGGGTCGATTCGGTATAGGCGGCCACCAGCTGGTCGTAGGTGACATTGCGTTTGCCCGGGTCGTTGACGTCCGGGGAGATCGAGGCGGTGCGGTTGGTGGGGCCCAGCACGCCAGCCACGAAACGCGGCTTGGTGGGGTCCTTGGCCGTCCACTCATCGGCAACGGCGCGGGCGAGCCGGGCTGCCTCGAGGTTGATCTCCGCCGAGAGGGCTTCCATCTCGTAGTCGGCCATGGCGATGGGGGTGGCGTTGAAGGTGTTGGTCTCGAGGATGTCGGCCCCGGCGGCGCAATATTGATCATGGATCTCGCGAATGATCCCGGGCTGGCTCAGCACCAGCAGGTCGTTGTTGCCCTTGATGTCGGTATGCCAGTTCGCAAAACGCTCACCCCGGTAATCCGCTTCACCCAGCTTGTAGCCCTGGATCATGGTACCCATGGCACCATCTATGATCAGGATCCTTTGCGCCAGGCAAGCCTGTAGACTCTTGTTATTTATCGACACCGCTCTTCCCTCTTACATCCATGCAACTGCGTGGCTTCATCCTAACAGCAAAGAAAAAAAATGGAAATCTAGCCGTCTATCTGTCTAAAACTTTCGTCTCGATACCCAAAAGTAGGTAGTGAGTAAACTATCACCACAGAGTACCCTATGCGCGTCCTGTATGGACTCGTGCTTGCTGTAACTCCAACGAGAAAAATAAATATGAGCGTTTACTACACTCTCTGCTTCTTGGCAGCATTGGCGATTCTCATCGCCTTCGCCAACCAATATGTCCTCAAAATCCAGACCACCATTGCCATCACGGCGGGCTCCATGCTGATCTCTTTGTTGATGGTCATGTTCGGCAAGCTGGGTTGGTTCAACTTGCAACCCCTGGCCGTCTCCACCATGGAGAGCATCAACTTCCAGGACTTCCTGCTCAAGGGGATCCTGGGCTTCCTGCTGTTTGCAGGCGGGATAGGGATCAATCTGCCAGCCCTGCGAGATCAGAAGTGGGAGATCACCATTCTCGCCCTCTTCTCAACCCTGTTGTCGACCTTCCTCATCGGCTACGGCTTCTGGGGCATCTCGGCCCTGCTGGGTTGGGATATCCCCTTTATCTACTGCATGTTGTTCGGGGCCCTCATCTCCCCCACCGACCCTATCGCCGTGCTGGCCATCGTCAAGAAGCTCAAGGCGCCACCCCAGATCGCCATCCAGATCGAGGGGGAATCCCTGTTCAACGACGGTGTGGGTCTGGTGATTTTCGTCACCGTCTTTGCCGTCGCCTTCGGCGGCAGTGAGCCTACCTTCTCGGGTGTGGCCTCTGTCTTCATGCATGAAGCCCTCGGCGGCATACTGTTCGGTCTGCTGCTCGGCCTGCTGGCCCACGTCATGATCAGCGCCACCGATGATGGTTCCCTCGAACTGTTGCTGACCCTGTGCATCCCGACCGCCGGTTTTGCCCTGGCCAACATCATGGGTGTCTCCGGCGCCCTGGCCATGGTGGTGACCGGTATCATGATCGGCAACTGGACTCGTCATACCGGCTTCTCCGAACAGAGCAAGCACTATCTGGATCACTTCTGGGAGTTGATGGATCAGTTCCTCAATGCCTTGCTGTTCCTGCTGATCGGTCTGGCGATAGTGCTGCTCGATCTTGGCTGGGAGTTCTGGCTGTTGCCCATCATCGCCATTCCACTCTGCCTGGCGGCGCGCTTCATCAGCGTCTCCCTGCCCTATGTGGCGTTTCGCAAGTTCCGCAGCTACAACACCTTCTCCATCCGCATTCTGACCTGGGGCGGCCTGCGTGGCGGCCTGGCGATGGCGATGGCGCTGGCATTGCCAACCGACACCATGATGCTCCCCTCCGGCGTGGACTTGCGCGAGGTGATATTGATCATGACCTATGCGGTAGTCATGTTCTCCATCGTGGTGCAGGGGATGACCATCACCCCCATGATAGAGAAAGCCAAGCGGGCCAACGGCGATTACTAGGCTGGCTGACCCAGGCTCAGCATAGGCTCTAAGCCCACAAAAAAGCCGCCCATCCGGGCGGCTTTTTTCATGGGGCAGGCGGCAGATCACACTCAGTCGCGGGGTTTTTCGTAGGTGAACACCTTGCCGATGTCCTCCAGGCGATAACTGGTGAGCTGGTAGACGTAGTAGTTGAGCCAGTTGGCAAACAGCAGGTGCCCATGACTACGCCAGCTGGCCCGTGGCGACTTGGCCGGATCGTTGTGGGGGTAGTAGTTGACTGGCACCATGGGCTCTAGCCCCGCCTCGAGATCCCGCTTGTACTCCCCGTCCAGGGTCAGCACATCGTATTCGGGGTGACCGGTGACGAACACCTGACGGCAATCCTTGGTGGCGGCGAGATAGACGCCAGCCTCCTCGGACTCGGCAAAGATCTGCAAGTCGGTATGGGCACGGATGAGATCGCCATCGAAGGCGGCATAGCGGGAGTGGGGCGCCACGAAGTCGTCGTCAAAGCCACGCAGCAACGGTTCGTTCTCATCGAGCCGGTGGTGGCGATAGATGCCGGAGAGCTTCTCGCCGTGGGTCTGCTTGTCCATGCCATAGAGCGCCTTGAGCGCCGCCTGCACGGCCCAGCACAGGAAGAGGGTGGAGGTGACATGCTCATGGGACCACTCGATGATCTCGACTACCTTGTCCCAGTAGATAACCTCTTCGAACTCCACTCGCCCCAGAGGGGCCCCGGTGATGATCATGCCGTCGTAGTTGTTGCCGCGCACCTGCTCAAAATCGTGATAGAAGTTTTCCAGATGCGCCTGGGGGGTATTTCTGGACTCCCTGTCATCGATGCGCAGCAGGTCCACGTCAACCTGCAAGGGCGAGTTGGAGAGCATCCGCATCAGCTGGATCTCTGTCTCTATCTTCTTGGGCATCAGATTGAGGATAAGCACCCGCAGCGGGCGTATGTTCTGAGTGACGGCCCGGGATTCCGTCATGACGAAGATATTCTCCTGCCCCAATACTTCGGCGGCGGGCAACTGATCCGGGATCTTGATGGGCATGCTGACTCCCTGTACTGCATCGGTAAAAATGTCTGGACATCTAGAAGCCTATAATAAAGCTCCCGAGCTGTCATCAGATACCTTTGTGTTCGCCCCTGCCTTTGACTAGCATACGGCTCAAGCGCCCCTCATTCCGAACACCATGACAGGTATCACCATTTCAGTAGACCGGCTGCAAGTCGGCAACTATGTCTCCCTGCCTTTGGGCTGGCGCGAGCACCCTTTCCTGTTTTCCAGTTTCAAGATCAAGAGCGACGAAGAGATAGCACTTATCCGCCGACTCGGCTTGAAACAGGTCACCCTGATCCCCGACAAGAGCGACAGCCCACCCAAACCGCTGGATGCCCTGCGGCCCACCCTGGATCAACCGCTGGAGACGGGCCGCCAGCAGGCGCTGATGCAGCAGGAGAAGGAAGATCGCATCGCCCAGTTGCAGCAGTATCGCCGCGACCTGCAGCAGTGCGAGAAGCAGTTCCAGCACTCCTTGAGCCAGGTGCGCAGCCTGATGGGCAAGGTGCAGGCCCGCCCCCTCAATGCCATCGGCGAAGCCAAGGAATTGATCGATGCCATCACCCGGCAGCTGCTGGCCGCGGATGAGCTGGTGCTGCACTTGATGGCCGATGGCGAGGAGGGGGATCAGCTCTATTATCACTCCCTCAACGTCAGCGTACTGAGCATGATGCTGGCCAAGGAGTGCGCAATGGGGGCCGAGCAGATCAGCCAGATCGGCATGGGCGCCCTGTTCCATGATGTCGGCAAACTGAAGATCCCGAGCCCGATCCTGCGCAAGCGCACCGCCCTCACCAAGCCGGAGCAAAACCTGCTGGCCCAGCATCCCCGCTATGGTCTTGATCTGATCAACCTGGCGAGCGCCTTCCCCGCCGAAGCCAAGGGCATAGTGCTGCACCATCACGAATATCTGGATGGCAGCGGGCCCGAGGGGCTCAAGGCCGGCCAGCTCGATCCCCCGACCCAGCTGGTGTCGCTCATCAACGAGTACGACAACCTCTGCCATCGTCAGGCCAAGGTGCCCTACTCGGCCCTCTCCAGCCTCTACAAGCAGCGCAAGGGCCAGTTCAACCCGGACAACCTGGCCCAGCTGATCCGCCTGCTCGGTATCTACCCTCCGGGCAGCGTGGTCCAGCTCTCCAGCGGCCAGGTCGGGCTGGTGATGTCCATCAATAGCGCCCGACTGCTCTGCCCCAGCGTGCTGGTCTACGACCCTCGAATACCGCGTCAGGAGGCGGCCATCATCGACCTGGAGCAAGCGGGGCTCACCATCGCCAAGGTGATCCATCCCAAGCGCCTGCCTCCCGCCGTGTTTGAATACCTGAACCCCCGAACCCGCATCAGCTACTACTTCGAACACAAGCCGAAGTCGTAGCCGCGAGGAGAACCCCATGGACAAGGTGCAGCAGGGAACACAAGATAGCCCAGGCTCATGCCGCAGCCATGGCTCGGCCCAAGGCAGGTCCGGGGAACCTCATCAGGAGTTTGTCATGCACATAGAGATAATCAGCACCGGGGACGAGATAGTGACCGGCCTGGTGGTGGACACCAATGCCGCCTGGCTCAGCGCCCTGTTGCTGGAACAGGGTTGGCAGGTACGCCGTCGCCACACGGTGGGCGACAACATGGCCGATCTGGTAAGCCTGCTGCGCGAATCCGCCGCTCGCGCCGAACTGGTGCTGGTCTGTGGCGGCTTAGGGCCAACCGCCGACGATCTCACCGCCCAGGCGGCGGCCGAGGCCTTTGGCGCACCGCTGACGCTGTACCCTGACTGGCTCGATGTCATCAAGGCCCGCTATGCCAGCCGAGGTCGCCCCATGCCAGCCAGCAACGAAAAACAGGCCTGGTTGCCCGGGGGCTGCGAGATCCTCGATAACCCGGTCGGCACCGCCTGTGGCTTCCTGGTTACCCATGGTCAGAGCCGACTCGTCTTCACCCCGGGGGTGCCTTTCGAATTCAAGCAGATGGTGCGCGAGCAGATACTGCCACGGCTACGCGGTGCGGGAAGTGCGCGGGACACCGAGCTGCGCCGCTTCTACAGCTTTGGCATCTCGGAGTCGGCCTTGAGCGACAAGCTCGATGCCGCCCCTTGGCCCGAGGGGATAGAACTGGGCTATCGCTCCGCCATGCCGCTCATCGAGCTCAAGCTGATCGGCCACGGCGCCTGCCCGCAGGACATGGACACCGCCGAAGCCCGCCTGCTCGACGCGATAGCCCCCTGGCTGGTCGGCCGAGGGGATGAGGCCCCCTGGTTGCAGATACTGGCACGGCTGGCCGAGGATCAACCCTTGCAGTTGCAAGAAGGAGCGAGTCAGGGCGCCCTGCTGGCCCTGTGCCGTGACCGGGCCGGGGTGAGCGCCGGCTATCGGCAGGATCTGCCAGACGATCTTGCCCGGCTCCAGGGCCCTGCCCAGGGACTGGCCCTCACCATAGGCCGTGCGGGGGCCGAGGGGGTGCCCATGCTGCTGTCGCGCGATGGCCGCCACTGGGGCCAGACCCTCAGGCTCAGTCACCCGGATCCAGAGAGCGGCCAGCGCATCCTCGCCTTCGCCGCCCTCGACATGTTGCGCCGCCAGCAGGCTGGCCTGCCCGTCATCGCCGATTACCCTACGCTGCCCCGCAGCGCCCAGCGCCTGCCCGAGTGATGTCACAGGCCCCGGCAATCCGGGGTTCTCTTTCATGCCCCTCAATCCAGGCTCTTCTTGAAACGATGGGCCGCTAACAGCAGCACGGCAACGGCAAAAAAACCGAGCCAGAGCGCGTCCTGCCAGAGAGATGCCAGATCGCCACCCCGCAATACTATGCCGCGAATGATGCGCATGAAGTGGGTGGCAGGCAGCAGCTCGGCGACCCACTGGGCCGGCACCGGCATCCCCTCGTAGGGGAACATGAAGCCCGACAGCAGGATGGAGGGCAGCAGGATGAACACCGTCATCTGCATCGCCTGCAGCTGGGTCTGGGCCAGGGTCGAGATGAGCAGCCCCAGTGTCAGGCTGGCGGCGATGAACAGCAGCGTCGCCAGCAAGACCTGGCTCAGGGCCCCGTTGATCGGCACGGCGAAGATGAGGTGGCCCAGCCCGAGTATGATGGCGACCTGGACAAGCCCCACCCCTATGTAGGGCAAGATCTTGCCAAGCATCAGCTCCAGCGCCGTCACCGGCGTGGTGATGAGCAGCTCCAGGTTGCCGCGCTCCCGCTCGCGCACTATGGCGGCCGAGGTGAACATGATCATGGTCATGGTGAGAATGACCCCTAGCAGGCCCGGCACTATGTTG
Organism: Aeromonas molluscorum; assembly: GCF_051376105.1. Taxonomy (NCBI): domain Bacteria; kingdom Pseudomonadati; phylum Pseudomonadota; class Gammaproteobacteria; order Aeromonadales; family Aeromonadaceae; genus Aeromonas; species Aeromonas molluscorum. The sequence continues at coordinate 2,117,983 of NZ_JBPQCY010000001.1, forward strand.
ATGGCCGAGCGACGCGAGGGATTGAAGTAGAGCACAGTCTCCAGGCTGACCGGGGGCTGCGTCAGCTTGGGATCCAGTTCGGTGAGCGGCATGCTGCGCAGACCCAGCAGGGCACTGGCGATCAGGGTATCCGAGCCATCGACCAGCCACTGCCCCACGGGGCGCCCCTCACCTAGCCGCCTCGGCAAATCCGCCGGCAATACCAGCACGGCGCGCACCTCGCCCCGGGTCAGGGCAACCTCCGCCTGACTCACCCCCTCATAGTGGCGCGCTATGCTGACCACCTGGGTTGCCTTGACCGCCTCCACCAGCAGGCGGGCGTCTGCGGTACGACTCATGTCGAGCAGACCGACCGGAATATGGCGCACGTCGGTATTGATGGCGTAGCCAAACAGCAGCAGCTGGATCAGGGGTATCATCACCACCATGCCAAAGGTGAGCCTGTCCCGGGCGAGCTGACGCAGCTCCTTCTGGGTAATGGCCCACAGCCGCAGCCAGCGGATCATGCCTTCACCCTCGTAGTGACTTCCGTGATATTCAGGCAACAGGGGCTCATCACCGCCCAGGTGCCAAAGGTAAGCCTGTCCCGGGCGAGCTGACGCAGCTCCTTCTGGGTAATGGCCCACAGTCGCCACCAGCGGATCATGCCCTCACCTCCCGGCCCGTGCAGCTGACGAACACATCTTCCAGACTGGGTCTGACCTCGGCCAGCTCGGCGCCAGCCAGAGCAGGACAGGCCTGACGCAGCCAGGCCAGGGGATCCGCCTCTTCCTTGTCCACCAGCACCCGCAGTCGCTGGCCAAGCTGGGCCGCCGAACGAACCGCCGCCAGGGTGAGCAGGTGCTGTTTGAGGGGACGCAGATCCGGAGCCAGCACCTCCACCACCCGGGTGGTCATGGCATCCATCAGCCCCTGAGGTGAACCCTGGGCCCGCACCTGACCCGCTTCCATGATGGCCAGGTGATGACACCGCTCCGCCTCGTCCATGTAGTGGGTGGTCACTAAAATACTGGTTCCCGCCTCGCTGAGATCGAACAACTTCTCCCAAAAGTCGCGCCTGTTCTGGGGATCGACCGCCGAGGTCGGCTCATCGAGCAGCAACAGATCAGGCCGGTGAATGACGGCGGCGGCCAGGGCAAGCCGCTGCTTCTGGCCGCCGCTCAGCCCCCCCGCCCGCCGCCGGGCCAGAGGCGCGAGTTCATAGGTGGTGAGCAGTTCTTGCAGGCGCAGTTTCAGGCCAGATTGGGCCATGCCGTGGATGCGGCCCATGAACTCCAGGTTCTCCCACACCGTCAGCTCGTCATAGAGAGAGAATTTCTGCGTCATGTAGCCGATCCGTTGGCGCAGGGCCTCGGCTTGCCTCGGGATCTCCAGCCCCAGCACCCGCACCCGCCCCTCGGACGGGGTAAGCAAGCCAGTCAGCATGCGCAGCGTAGTGGACTTGCCGCAACCGTTGGGACCGAGGAAGCCATGGATCTGCCCCCTGGGCAGGCAAAGAGCCAGATCTTTGACCGCGACCATGTCACCGAAACGCCTCGTCAGCCCCTCGGCCAGGATCGCCGGCTCGTCCATGGCTGTGCTCTGCGGGCTGGCGGTGTCACTCATCGGTCGGCTCCACTCGCAGTGGTATACCGCTTGGCAAGGGATTGGCGGCAGCTGGCAGATCAATCTTGGCCAGGTAGACCAGCCGTGCCCTGTCCAGCTCGTTGAGACCGTAATAGGGAGTAAAAGCAGGATCCTTGGCAATCCAGCGCAAGCTGCCGGTCATGGGCTCGGCCACCCCGTCGATATAGACGGCAAGAGATTTCCCAAGGCGGTAGCGGGCCAGGTCCGGCTCGGGCACATAGACCCTGGCATAGGGGCCATCCTCGGCCAGCAGGCGCGCCAGGACGGCGCCGGTCGCCACCCGCTCTCCCAGCTGATAAGGCAGACTGTCGAGCCGCCCAGCGCGGGGTGCCCGCACGCTCAGATCCGCCAACTCCTGAGCGGCCAGGGCAACCCGGGCACGGGTTGCGGCCAGATTGGCCTGAGCCTGTTCAATGTCTTCGATGCGCCCCCCGTGCACCAGCTTGGCGAGACGCTGCTCTGCACTCTGCCAGGCGGCCAGAGCGCCATCTCGCTCGGCGCGGGCCCCGTCCAGATCCGCCGGACTCATCAGCTTCTGACGCACCAGCTGGGCGACGCGACTGAAGTTGCGCTCTCCCTCGCGCAGGGTTGCCTGAGCCTGATCCCTATCGGCACGGGCCGCGGCTATGTCCTCCGGCCTCTCGCCATTGGTGAGCCTGGCCAGCGCCGCTCTGGCCCCCCCCTCATCGGCCCTGGCCTCGGCCAGCACGCTTTGCTGGCGGTTGTCATCGAGCTGCACCAAGAGATCCCCGGCGGCCACCTGGCTGCCCTCTGCCAGCGGCAGGGCGCGGATAATTTCGTTTGCGGTTGCGGTCAGCTCGACCCTGTCCCGCTCAAGGGTGCCGAGCGCCCCCGGCTCGGTCGTCGGCTGACAACCAGCCAGCGTAAGTGCCAGCAAACAAAGCCCGCCTCTGTACCATGAAAGCATCTTGCCTCCCCTCCCTTGCCACCCAGTCCTGAGCATATCCCCTCCCCCTGTAGATTTCTTCAACCCTCGTCACCCATTTGGACATAGCTCATTGACCAATAAGAAGAATTATCAGGATACTGGGCCACAATCTCCCGCATCAGGGTATCGACAAAGTGGGAATCAATGGAATTGATAGATAAATCAGTCAGATGGACTGCGCAGGAGCCAGGGTGTTAAGCAAAGAGTGGTTACAGCTGTCCGCCGATATGGAGTTTGCCTGCCTGCGCATCCTGCCCGGGTCAGAACGGCCAGTGCGCGAGGCCGATGTGCTCGCCCTGCTACATGCCTCCAACTGCCGTCGCTACCAACCCCTGCACGAAGGGATCAAGCAGGCGGTCATCCTGCTCAATACCCTGCAAAGCAAGCCCGATGCCCCCATCCCCCCCAACCCGATCCCCATCGCCAAGCGCCAGGACGCCCGGCTGATGATACTGATCGACAGTGACAAGATGACGGCACGGGCCCAGATCACCTGCGACTGGGGCGGCAAACCCCTGACCCTTGACCAGCTGCAGCAAGCCTTGGCCGAGAGTGAGGTCAATAGCGGCGTGCAGGGCACCCTGATAGAACTGGCCATCAAACTCGCCAAGGAGGGGGCACCCGGCAGCCTGCTCCAGCCCGCCATCGCCCATGGCATCCCCCCCATCCCCGGCCAGGATACCCGCTTCGAGCGTCTGGTCGACACCCCCTCCGATCGCATCCTCAAACCTCAGGAAACCGAGCACGGCAAGGTGGACCTGCGCGATCTCGGCAGCCTGATCACGGTGCGGGCCGGGGATCCGCTGATGCGCCGCCATCCCGCAACTCAGGGCTCCCCCGGCCTCACGGTCACAGGTCAGCACTTGCCGGTCAAACCGGGCAAGGAGATGGCCATGGTCCCGGGGGAGGGCACCCTCATCGCCAGCGATGATCCCAATCTGCTGCTCGCCAGCCGCCCCGGCCTGCCCTGCCAGGAGAAGCAGGGCATGCGGGTCGATGATGTGCTTAGCCTCAAGCAGGTAGACGCCCGCAGCGGCCATGTGACCTTCGAGGGGGCCCTCGTCATCAGCGGCGATGTCTTTGCCGGCATGCGGATCAAGGCCAGTGGCGACGTGGTGATTGGCGGTTTCGTCGAGGGTGCCGACATCGAATCCGGCGGCTCCATCACGGTGCGTCACGGCATCATAGGTCGCAAGACCGAGGAGAGCGATCTGCTCTGCCGACTCAGCGCCCAGGGAGAGATCCACGCAGCTTATGCCCAATACGCCAAGCTGGAGGCGGGCGGCAACATCCAGATCCAGACTCAGCTCACCCATTGCCACAGTCGCAGCGGCCAGGATCTGCTGGTCGGCGACAGTGCCATGCGCAAAGGCACCCTGCTCGGCGGCATCAGCATCGCCAATCGCCAGATCCTGGCTCCCAGCATCGGCGCCTCCGCCGCCAACCATACCCGGTTGCAGATCCTCGGCGGTTATTTCACTCACAAACAGCAGGAGCAGGAGCTCAAACAGCGCAAGCAGGTCTGCCGGGAGCAGTTGCTCAAGGTGCAGGATCTGCTGCTCAAACTGCTGCAATTGCCGAGCGATCGCCGCAACCCGCAGACCCTGGAAAAGATAAAGACCCTGCGTCAGCAGTACCTGAGTCAGAGCAAGGGGCTGGATGCCAAGCTCGATGAGGCCCAGCAGACCCTGCAGCAGCTGCTCGGCGAGATGGATGTCACCGCCACCCAGCGCCTCTGTGCCGGCGTCGAGGTGGAGCTGGCCAACAGCAGCTACCGGGTCGACATCGACCACGGCCCCATCCGCATCGCCTTCAAACAGGATCAGATCGTGCTGCAACCGTTCGAGGGTCGCAAATAAGCCAACCGTGATCCCGTGCGGGATCTTGGGTACACTCGCAAACTTGCAGTCCACACAGAGCAGGTAGAAGTCGATGTACAAACTGATCGCATTAGATATGGATGGCACGCTGCTGACCCCGCAAGGCGAGATATCCCCTCGCACCCACGCCGCCATCCAAGCGGCCCGCGCCCGCGGCGTGACAGTGGTGCTGACCTCGGGCCGTCCGCTGGAGGGCATGACCCGTTATCTGGATGAGCTGGGCATGACGGGCCCGGATGACTATGTGATCAGCTACAACGGCGCCATGGTGCAACGGGTGGCATGTGGCAGTGTCATTCGCAGCCAGCTACTGACCGGGGCCGATGCCAGCCTGATAGCCCGCCTCGCCGACCAGCAGGGGGTCAATGTCCATGGCTTCTCGGTATCTCAGGGTCTGATCACTCCCCGTCTCAGCCACTACACAGAGCACGAGTCCCGCCTGACCGGCATGCCCATCAAGCTGGTCGATTTCGCTGCCCTGCCCGCCGACGAGGCCATCCTCAAGGTCATGATGATAGATGAGCCCAGCTTGCTCAGCCGGGCCATAGCGGCTCTGCCTGATAGCCTCCATCAGAACTATACCGTGGTGCAGAGCGCCCCCTACTTCCTCGAGATCATGAACAGGCAGAGCCACAAAGGCAGTGGTGTCGCCGCCTTGGCAGAACACCTTGGCATCAACGCCAGCCAGGTGATCGCCGTGGGTGATGCCGGTAACGACAGTCACATGGTCGAGTACGCAGGTCTCGGGGTCGCCATGGGCAATGCGACTGAGGCACTCAAGGCATTGGCCCAGCACATCACCAGTCGCAATGATGAAGACGGGGTTGCCAGGGTCATCGAAGAGTTTGTGCTGGCCTGAGCCAGCCGAGATCGCAGAAAAATGGGAGGCAGGCATCGCCTGCTTACCGTTTAATATATCCACCAGCCAAATGTCCCTCTTTCTCATGGCCAACAACCAGTTGGCAATTAATCGGCCTACCGCCGCCTCTACAGCACACCGTTTTGTAACAAGAATCGCTCATTTCGTTTGACATATTTAACGGCCTTGGCAGACTGAAATCGGGATCCAGGCCGTCATGTCTGTCCTCTCGCCCTTTGGCACAGCCCGATATGACGCCACGGATCTCCTAGACTTGCCTTGAGGCAGGCCCTGATCTTGGTCAGGGCGAGCCCAAGGCGCGAGAGGTCCCCGCGGGACAGCAAAGGAATGCCAAGGTGATTTATGTCCGCACAAACACGATCTGCATCAACCCGAAAACCCCTGGTCCTGATGACGATGGGCAGCCAGGAACGCAATGGTCATGACTATCAGGTGATGACCCACAAATACATCAAACCCCTGGTCGAGATAGGGGGCTGCACCCCGCTGCTGGTGCCCACCTGCTGCGGTACCGAGGATCTCGACAGCTATCTGGACCTGGTCGATGGCGTCTACCTGAGCGGCGCCGGTTCCAACATAGATCCGGCCCTCTACGGCCAGCCGAACCTGACACCGGACAAGGCGCAGGACAGGGAGCGGGATCTGTTCGACATCGCGCTGGTGCGGGCGGCCATCGACAAGGGACTACCCATCCTCGGCATCTGTCGCGGCATGCAGGAGATCAACGTCGCCCTCGGCGGTGACATCCACCAGAAGGTCTACTGCGAGCCCGGCTTCGAGGATCATCGCGAAGATCCCCAGACCCCGCCCGAAGTGCAGTATGGGGAGAGCCACATGGTCGAGCTGGTTGAAGACAGCTGGTTCGCCGAACTGATGGGCGCCAAGAAAATACCGGTCAACTCCCTGCATGGGCAGGCCATCAAGCGGCTTGGCAAAGGATTGGCGCCGCTGGCCTACGCCGAAGATGGCCTGGTCGAGGCGATCCACGCCCCCGAGCTGCCTCAGTTCACCCTGGCAGTGCAGTGGCATCCCGAGTGGCGTGCGAAAGACAATCCCCACTCGGTCAAGATCTTCACCGCCTTCGGCGAGGCCTGCCGCCAGCACGCCGCCCACGGCTAGCCCCCAGGGATGCACAAAACAACAGAGGGGCCCATGGCCCCTCTGTTGTTATCGCCCATGGCAAGCTTCAATCGCCAAATCCCCTGGCCTTGAGCTTGGGCAGGCCGCCGCGTACTGGCCGCAAGTTTCGGCAGGCATCCATCCCCTTCAAACCTCGCTGTATGTGATCCGGCGAGTGACCAAATACCATGCCATTGCTGCGATAAAGGCTGTCGCCATCGAGTTCGAACTTTTCACCACCGATGAGCAGCGGCTGTTTGCCTTCCATCTTGTTGCCACGCTTGAGAGGCAGCACCAGGTCGGTGAAAATCTCACCCGTGGCGCACCCCTCACGCCAATGGGCTTCATCGGAGAAAGGGGTGATGGAAATTTCTCGCCAGGAGCCATCGCTGAACTCGACCCTGTAACTGTCGGTCAGCAGATCGCAACCTCCCAACCACAGCAGGCTTGCCAATAAACAGTAACGACTCACCACCGCCATCCACTCCCTTGTTCTCCAGGCTCGGCAGCATAAGGGCTACACCGCCGATACGCACTCTTATTAGCCGCGGCCATCTTCATGATGCGGGCTCAGTCATGACCGAGCAGCAGAGGGCCCAGCTCATCGAGGTGGCTGAGCATCAGATCGGGTAGCTGGGAGAGGCGGCGCCAATCGCCCTGCCCCTGGTTGAACCAGGCGACGCGATAGCCATGCAGGCGGGCCCCCAGCACATCGCTGCGCTCATGATCGCCCACGTGCAGTATCTCGGCGGGCGCCAGTCCCAGCTCAGTTGCCGCCTGCACGAACATATCCGGCGCCGGTTTCATCCGCTGGCCCTCTCCCGCCTTGTAGACCCCCTGAAAGTAGCCATCCAAACCGGCCTGCACCAGATCCAGATTGCCATTGGTAATAGCCACCAGAGGGTAGCGACGGGCCAAGGCCGCCAGCAAGTCGTGGCTGGCGGCAGGTACAGTGATGGCTGAACGCTCGGCCAGGAAGCCCTGGAACAGCTCGGTCGCGACCCCTTCGGCCGACCCCGCATCCATTCCCCCCTGGCGCAAGGCCAGTTGCAGGCTGCGCTTGCGCGTCAGGCTGACATCGTGCTGAAGGCCGGGGTCGTCCTGCAACACCTGGCGCTTGCAGGCCTGCCAGCGGTCGGCGTCCATCATGGCTCCCGCCAGATAGTCGCTGCGAAGGCGCGCCAGCATCCAGGCATCGGCCCGCGCTATATGGGGGCCATTGTCATAGAGGGTGTCATCGAGATCGAACGAGACAGCCTTGACCGGCTGCCAGCGGCGAAAGAAAAGCATTGTCACTCCTGTTGTTCTGCATGCCCACAAGGCGCCATTTTTACCATGACGGCTCCCCGCTTACTCCTGCTCCTCATCCCCGGCGCCGCGACGCTTGGCCCTGGGATGAGCGCCATCATAGACCTTGGCCAGATGCTGGAAGTCGAGGTGGGTATAGATCTGGGTGGTCGACAGATTGGCGTGACCAAGCAGCTCCTGCACCACCCGCAGATCGCCGGAGGACTCCAGCATGTGAGTCGCGAAACTGTGCCTGAGCTTGTGAGGGTGGACGTGGGAGTCGAGGGCCTGCTTGCTGCCCCAGCCATCGAGGCGCATCTGCACCGAACGCGCCGAGATGCGCCGCCGCTGTCTGGAGACGAACAACGCAGGCTCCTCCCCCGCGACCAGCAGAGGCCGCATGGCCAACCACTTGTGCAGCCACTCCAGCGCCATGCGCCCTATGGGCAGCACGCGCTCCCGAGACCCCTTGCCCACCACTCTCAATTGGCGATCGTCCAGCCGCAAATCGATCAAGTCCAGCCCCACCAACTCCGCAAGACGCAGCCCGGAGGAGTACATCAGCTCCATGATGGCGCGATCCCGCACCGCCAGCGGATCCTGCTCATCGGTGATATTGAGCAGCTGATACATCTCATCCACATCCAGGTTCTTGGGCAGAGGGCGCCCCTGCTTGGGTGTGCTGATCCCCCGCGCCGGATTGGCAATCAGCCGCCCCTGTCGCACCTGCCAGTCACAAAAACTGCGCAGGGCGGAGAGCTTGGTGGCCAAAGAGCGCGGTGCCAGCCCCCCCTTGTGCATCCGGCTCATCAGGCTGCGCACCTGGCTCGCTTCAAGCGCGGGCCAATGGCTCAGACCAAGATCCACCAGCTGGCTGGTCATCGCGATGAGGTGAGACAGGTAGTTGCTGCGGGTATGACGGCTCAGTTGGCGCTCCACCCGCAAGTATTCGAGGAAATCATCCAGATCCTGCGCCAGCGCAGGGGGCAGGCTGGCGAGTCCCTCAGCGCTGGCTGTCACGGATGAGTTCCGGCAGACGCAGCTGCAACAGGCGACCAAGCTGGCCCAGCAGCAAGGGATCGTTGTGCGGGGAGAAATGGCCGGGATCCGAACTGGCGAAGGCCAGCAGACCCAGCTCTCCCAGCCGCATCAAGGCCACGGAGCCGACCAGGGTGCCGCTACCAAAGAGTTGCTGCTGCTCGCTCTGGTTGAGACGTCCAAAGTAGAACCCCTGACCTGGCAGGCGCTGACCCATTATCTGCTCGATCCCCTTGCTCAGGACAAGGAAACGCTGCCCCTCCCCCGGTTGATACTGCTTGGGATTGAGCCAGAGCCGCACGCCGGAGAGGCGCAACTTCTCGACGAAGGCGTTTTGCAGGGCGCTCACCAGCTTGCTCAGGGTCTGGCAGCCATAGATATCGCCGTAGAGATCCGCATAGATGCGAAAAATCCGTTCATTTGCGCTGGCCAGACTCATCAGCTCGGTGATCTCGAGCTCCAGCCGCTCGATCCGTTCACGCTGACGATCGAGCTGACGCTCCACCAGGGAGATTGTGCCTTTGCGCTCATGGGGGATGCGCACGCGATCCAGCATGCTCGCATGCTGCTGGAAAAATTCGGGGTAACGGCTCAGGTACGCCAGCACCATAGCCTCATCGGCCTCATGCTCCTGCCGTTTAACTTCACTCATGTTGGTCAATTCCGTCTTGATGACCCTGTGTGACAAGCGTCCTGGTACCACCGGATGGCGCCAGCACAGGGAACACTGGTGGTCTGATTCTCTATTAGAGCGCTATCGGGACGTCAAATACAGTCGCGTTTGCATATAGGTGCGTTGATGACGCGCCCTCGGTCATCGGCCCTTGATGAGCCGCATGATTTGACGATCCAGACCCCGAATAGAGAAAAGGCGGCCTAAGCCGCCAACGTCTCACAACTCTATCTGACCATCGAACACGTGCTCGGCAGGGCCCGTCATGTAGACGGGTTGGCCCGGGCCCTTCCAGGCGATGGTCAGCTTGCCACCGGGCAGGGAGACGGTCACCCGCTCCTTGAGCTTGCCCTGGCTCATGCCAATCACGGCGGCGGCGCAGGCGCCGGTACCGCAGGCCAGGGTCTCGCCTACCCCGCGCTCAAAGACCCGCAGCCGGATCTGAGTGGCATCGACCAGCTCCATGAAGCCGACGTTGACCCGCTCAGGGAAACGCTCATGGCGCTCCACTATGGGGCCCAGGGTCTCGACGGGCGCGGCATCCACCGAGGGCACCTCTATGATGCAATGAGGGTTGCCCATGGAGACGGCGCCACACATGACGGTATGGTCCTGTGCCCGCAACAGATAAGTCTGCTCGGCTTTCTGGGCGCGAAACGGGATCTTGCCCGGTTCGAACTGGGGGACACCCATGTTGACCGTGACCTGATTCTCCCCCTCCAGCTGCAAGATGATCCGGCCACGGGCGGTGCTGACCGAGATGCGATCCCGGTTGATCAGGCCCTTGAGCCGCACGAAGCGAGCGAAACAGCGGGCACCGTTGCCGCACTGCTCGACCTCGCTGCCATCGGCATTGAAGATGCGGTAGTGAAAATCGAGCTCGGGATCATAGGGGGGCTCGACCAGCAGCAACTGATCAAACCCTATCCCGAAGTGGCGATCCGCCAGCTTCTTGATGACGTCACTGCTGAAGAACAGCTTCTGGGTGACACCATCGACCACCATGAAGTCGTTACCCAAGCCGTGCATCTTGGAAAATTCAATTAACATCTTTTTTCCCTGCGCTGTTCAGGCCGCAACAAAGGTCGTCCACCACCATGAAGTCGTTGTCCGGGTCTCCATGCATCTTGCAGAAATCTATCAACATCCTGCGTTCCTGTACCGTTAATCACCCGCTCAAATAAATCAGAGGAACCTTGATGGCCAGAGCAGAGAGCTCCCGTCACCCTCTTGCGTTCCTCTATTTGACTCAAGGCAGCAGATGCTCGCCCTGCCAGAGTGATTCCAGCGGCTCACGCTCCCGGATGAGGAACGCCTTGTCGCCGTCGACCAGCACTTCTGCGGCCCGGGGGCGGGTATTGTAGTTCGACGACATGGTAAAGCCATAGGCACCGGCCGAACGCACCGCCAGCAGAGAGCCTTCGGCGATCGCCAGGGTGCGCTCCTTGCCGAGGAAGTCTCCCGTCTCGCACACCGGCCCCACCACGTCGTACAGGGCAGGCTCATGCTGGGCCTTGCTGTCGACCTCGATGATGTTCATCCAGGCGCCATACAAAGAGGGGCGCAGCAGATCGTTCATGCCGGCATCGATCAGCGCGAAGTTGCGGGTCTCGCCGGGCTTGAGGTACTCAACCCGGGTCAAGAGCACACCGGCATTGGCGACGATGGCACGGCCCGGTTCGAACAACAGCGTCAGCTTGCGGCCTGCCAGCTTGGCTTTGAGGGCCTCGGCATACTCGGTCGGATGTGGCGGCTGCTCGGCGCCATAGTTGACCCCCAGGCCACCACCTACATCGAGGTGATGGATGTGGATCCCCTCCAGTGCCAGCTCATCGATCAGCCGCAGCAGCTTGTCCGCCGCCTCCATGAAGGGATTGAGCTCGGTCAGCTGGGAGCCGATGTGACAATCCACCCCCTTGATCTCGATGTTGCCCATGGCCGCCGCCTTGCGATAGATGGCAGGGGCCTGCTCGATGGGGATACCGAATTTATTCTGCTTGAGGCCGGTCGAGATATAGGGGTGAGTGCCGGCATCGATGTCCGGGTTGACCCGTACCGACACCCGCGCCACCTTGCCCATGCTGGCCGCAACCCGGTTGAGGCGCTCCAGCTCGGCTTCGGACTCCAGATTGAAACAGAGGATCTCTTTATCCAAGGCCAGGCGCATCTCGGCCTCGCTCTTGGCTACGCCGGAGAAGACAACCTTGGCCGGATCGCCCCCCGCCGCCAACACCCGCGACAGCTCGCCGCCGGAGACGATGTCGAAGCCGGAGCCGAGGCGAGCCAGCAAGTTCAGGAGCGCTATGTTGGAGTTGGCTTTGACCGCATAGCAGACCAGGTGAGGTATGTCCCCCGCCGCCTGATCGAAGGCGTGCCAGTGGCGCTCCAACGTCGCACGGGAGTAAACATAGAGCGGGGTGCCATGCTGCTCGGCCAGCTGTTGCAGATCTATCTGTTCGGCCTGAAGCTGACCGGCGGCATTGTAATTAAAGTGATCCAAGGGGCGGTTCCTTCCAAATTATGACGAGTGCGGCGTAGCCTCTGGGGTCGCCTCGGCCGGGGTCTGGGGAGTGCTCTGCTGGCCCTTGGCCGGCTCGGCCTCAGACGGAGTCGATTGCTGGCTCTCCGGCTGTTCGGCCGACGGCATATAGAGCGGGCCTTTCAGGCCACAGGCAACCAGGGTGAACGACAGAAGAACGGCAGACAGGCACCGGACGAGTTGAATGATCATAATGGTTCGCTGCGAAAAAAATTTTGGCCCTCTATAATCGCACTCACATTGTTAAAAGCAACAGGATAAACCGATGAAGGATCACGAGTATCACGCCCTGGTAGACACCTTTTTCCAGTATGTGGAAGACACCATAGATGCAAATTACCCGGATATCGATTGCGAGCGGGCTGGCGGCGTCCTGAACCTGGCGTTCGAGAACAAGACCAAGGTCATCCTCAACAAGCAAGAACCCCTGCACCAGATCTGGGTCGCTACCCGCGAGAATGGCTTCCACTTCGAGCTGAAGGGGGAGACCTGGATAGACAACCGTTTCGGCCATGAGCTCAAGGCCCTGCTCAGCCGGGCCTGTACCCTACAATCTGGCGAGGACGTGACCTTCCCATGATAGATATCCACCCCGACGCGGCCCGTCATGCGGTGATCTGGCTACATGGCCTGGGCGATTCGGGGGCGGGGCTGGCTCCTCTGGTCGAGGCACTGGCCCTGCCCAGCGAACTGCCTATCCGCCATCTGCTCCCCGATGCCCCCGAGCGCCCCATTACCATCAACATGGGCCACAAGATGCGCGGCTGGTACGACATCAAGGGCTTCGAGCGGCCGGAAGACAGGGCCGACGAGACGGAAGTGCGCGCGGCCTGCACGCAAATAACCACACTGTTGACTCGGCTCGAACAAGAGGGGTTCGCCCCCGAGCATGTCGTCATCGCCGGTTTTTCCCAAGGGGGCGTCATTGCCTCCTTCACCGCCCTGCGTCATCCAACGCCCTTGGCCGGTCTGCTCTGCATGTCCACCTATCTGGCGGCGCCGGATGCCCTGCTGGCAGAGCTCAGTGATGCCGCTCGCACTCTGCCAATTTGCTACATGCATGGCATCTATGACGATGTGGTTCACCTCTCCATGGGGTGGGACGCCAAACAGCGCCTGGAAGCCGCTGGCCTGGCTCCCCAATGGCACGAATATCCCATGCGCCACGAGATCTGCCGCCCCCAGCTGGCGGATGTCCGGGCCTGGCTGTTGGCTCGTTTCGCCCCCTGAGACGCAGGCCTGGCCTCATGTTACATGGGGTCAGGGTCGCCCGCCGTAAAAAGCAAGAGGGCCTGCATTGCAGGCCCTCTTCACATCACCGGGGTGGCTTGGCTCAGCCCACGTCACGGGCCTGCACCTGAGGATCGCGCCCCAACCCCTGGCTGCGGTAAGGGATAACGTCCAGCGTCTCCCCCTTCTCTACTATCTCGTAGTACTGGGGCAGGTTGAAGTTGACGAACTGGCCATCATCGCTGAACCGTTCATGACTGGAGGTATAGAAACGGTTCACCCCGGCTACCAGCTCATCTTTGTTGCCCGCGAAATGCTGGTAAATCTCGACCCTGTTCGCCTCGTCCAGTATGTAAATGTTGGTGCCCGCATTGCGGGTGTCGAAGAAGAACTGCACCAGCCCCTCGCTGGCATAGGTATCCACTATGCCCGGCAGATGCTGGCTGTGGGTCTTGTCGAGGCGCAGCGGCAGGTGATCCAGCTTGTTGTGGGAGATGTGCCGGTAGAAGTCGATGGCGTTCTCCAGCTTCTTGACAGAGACCCCGCGGCGCTCGAAGAAGATGCCGTATTTCTCCTTGCCAAGGACGAGGGTCTTGACCAGCTGCTGCTTGTCCCGGGCCAGACGCAGTTCGATGCACTCGGCTACCAGCTGTTGGAAGCGGGAGCGCACCAGGGAGCGGAAATGCTGGCTATAGCAGAAGACGGCGATGGTTTCCGGGGCCGCCGCATCCTGGTGCATCTTGCCGAGTATGGTGGTGAGGGCATCGACCACGGCTTCGTCACCGCGAAAATGCAGGGTGCGGATCTCGCTCCAGGAGTTGCGGTAGACCAGATCCACCGAACCGACCAGACACTCCATATTGCGACCGAACGAGAAAACATCGGCGCTGTTGGCATCAAACTCTATCACCTGACCGACCCAATGACTGCTCGGGTCCACCTCCAGATTGAGGTAGATGGAGAGCTGATGGATCTCGCAAGGTCGGCTCAGGGCCACATTGGTGGCACGCGGATATTTGACCGGGAAGGTGCCGGAGAGATCGCGGCAGAACTGGTGCAGGTTGTCTATGTGCAGATCCGAGCCCTGGTTGAACAGGTGCACCCTGGACTGGGCCGTGAGCAGATCATTGAAATAGGCCCAGGCCACCAGCTTGCTGATATAGCTGTTATGTTCGAGCGGCGCCCGACCAATGATGTCAGACGGCTCCAGTGACTGCTTGTAGAGATACCAACCGGCGCGATTGAGGCGGCCGTTGGGCACCTGTACCAGGCTGAGATCAGGCTCGCTGAGATCCGGCGCTATCTTGAGGTTAATGCGCTGCACCTTGCCCGGCAGGCTCTCGAAGGCCGCATAGAGCTTGCGCGACAAGATGCCGATATCTTCCGGGTTGATGGATTCACTGATGTTGTTGCGCCGGGCGAACTGGATCAAGTTGCGATAGCTATGCATCAGGGCCTCTAGCAGCTCGGCATGGGCTACCTTGACCTGTTCTATCTTCCACTCCTGGCGATGATCCAGATGATGGAGCCGCTCCGGGCTCCAGCCCCAGTAAGCGACCAGCTGCTCCATCTGCTCCCGCCGCCACAGGGGCGAGCCCTCTTCGTTGGGATGGCTGAGCCCGTCACACACCTTCAGATAGAAGCAGCGGCGCACCAGATCCAGACGCTGCATGTCACCGATGGATTTGAGGTAGTTGGTCACCTTGTCCAGCATCAGGCAGTAGTTGTCCATCCGGAAACTCATGCCTTCATGCTGCTGGAACCAGTCGCGGCTGATGAAGGAGAGCAGCCGGGTGTTCGGGTACTCATGGGAGTAGGCCTCCATCAACACCGACTTGAGCACCGCCTTGTAGGGAGAGTCGATACCCTTGTAAAGCTGCCAAAGGGCAGAGCCGAAGTACTCCTCGGCCGGAATGCGGTTGAAGCTGCCCAGATCGAGCCAGTCATCCTGACTGAGCTGACCGCTCGCAAACAGGCCGGTCACATAGGCATCGTACTGCTCGTCATAGGCGCGGGGCACCAGGTACCAGAGCAGGCGCTTGCCCGCAATGTGCATGGCGCTGCGATAGAACTCGTCGAGCAGCAACAGGTGCTGGGCACTGCCGCAGTTTTCACCCTGCATCTGGGCATCGTTGTGCTGACGAAACTTGTCTTCGGGGATCAGGAAGAAGTTGAGATCCACGCCGCGCTGCTCGGCCCACTTGGAGAGTTGCTGGCACTTGAGATCAAGCAGAGCCAGACGATCGGGAGAGAGGCCCGCCACGTGACAGACCCAGATATCAAGATCCGAATGACAGCACTGACCGATAGAAGAGGTGCTGCCCATGGAGTAGAGGCCTTGAATGGCCCTGTCCTGGGTGCTGAGCCCCCCCTGGCAGTTGGCGTTCTGGCACAGGTCTTCGATGAAGGCCTGCTGGGTCTCGTCGGCTTGAAAACTCCAGATCCCATGAGGCACATCCCCACCCACATAACCGGGCAGCAGGGGATGATTGAAGTGCAGCATGACGGGCAGCAGTTGGAATACCTGTTGCCCATAGCGACTCATGAGACCTAGCGCCCGCTGCGTCTTGAGACGATTGATCTCGTCATAACGCGATACGAGTGCATCGAGTTGTACCAGCAATGACCTGCCTATTTGGGGGTTGCAATTGACGCACCAAAACGGTGAGACGTCAAAAAAGTGTGATCATGTTAACAATGCAAACTGCGGTGGTAAACAAGCCCACAGCGAATAGCGGGATTATTTATGACAGCCAGATGAACGGTATCACCGGAAAGCAAATAAGGCATTTAGAATCATATAGTTGACGTTATGCAAAGCCATAATGAAAATCATTTCCTCCCCTTCATTTTTCAGCCGGATCCCGCTTTTGCGGCCCGTGCCATGAAAGCCCCCGTAAAGGGTGGTAAGATCATTTTCCTTTAAATATGAAACAACTGATTGATATGGCAGCCCGTACCCTGAGAATCGCCACACGCAAGAGCCCACTGGCCCTGTGGCAGGCCAACTTTGTCAAAGACAGGCTCGAAGCCCTGCATCCGCAGCTCACCGTCGAGCTGGTGCCCATGAGCACTCAGGGTGACAAGATATTGGATACTCCGTTGGCAAAGGTTGGCGGAAAAGGGTTGTTCGTCAAAGAGTTGGAAACGGCCATGTTGGAAGGGCGGGCAGATATCGCCGTTCACTCCATGAAAGACGTCCCGGTTGAGTTTCCCAAAGGACTTGGCCTGCATACCATCTGCGAACGCGAAGATCCCCGTGATGCCTTCGTCTCCAGTCGTTTCGCCAGCGTGGCCGACCTGCCCCTGGGCGCCGTGGTCGGCACCTCCAGTCTGCGCCGCCAGTGCCAGTTGCGCGCTGCCCGTCCGGATCTGGTGGTACGTGACCTGCGCGGCAACGTCAACACCCGCCTAGCCAAGCTCGATGCTGGTGAATACGACGCCATCATATTGGCTGCCGCCGGCCTGCTGCGCCTGGAGATGGCAGACAGGATCCGCGCCTTCATCGCGCCGGAGCAGAGCCTGCCCGCCAACGGTCAGGGTGCTGTCGGCATCGAGTGTCGCAACGACGATCTGGAACTGCACGCCCTGCTGGCGCCGCTGGAGCATGCCGAGACCCGTATCCGGGTATTGACCGAGCGCGCCATGAACCGTGCCCTGCAGGGGGGTTGCCAGGTACCAATCGGTGCCTACGCCCTGATCGAAGGAGATCAGATCTGGCTGCGCGGTCTGGTCGGCCAACCCGATGGCAGCCAGGTACTGCGCGACGAGATCCGCGGCCCCCTCGCCCAGGGTGAGGCCCTGGGCCAGCAGCTGGCCGAGCGCCTGCTCGCTGCCGGTGCCGATACCATACTCGCCGAGGTCTATCAGGCATGATGGACCAGGGCCGTCAGGCAGAGCGTCGGCAGGTCCGTGCCCCTCATGTCGGCCCTATCTTGCGAATGGCCAGACCGAGCCCCTGGCAACTGACCTCCTTCACCCCCCCTCGGAGGGCGCAGCTATGACCCCCCTGGTGGTACGCCCCGCCGAACAGGGGGCCGAGCTGGCGACGCTGCTTCGCCAGCACGGCCACGCTCCCCACCCCTGCACCTTGCTCACGCTGGGTCCCGGCAACGAGCTGGATCGGCTGGCCAATCAATTGGCCGAGGCCGATATCGTCATCGCCGTCAGTACACATGCTGTTATTTTTGCTGATCATTTTCTGTTGCAAACTGGTCAGACCTGGCCAAATATTGACTACTTTGCGGTAGGCGACGCCAGTGCGTCCGCCTTTGCCGAGCTGGGCATTCGTGCCGCCAGCCCGGCGGATCCCCGCAGCGAGGGACTGCTGGCCCTGTCCGAACTGCAACAGGTGGCGGGCAAGCGGGTCTTGATCCTGCGCGGCAACGGGGGCCGGGATCTCATCGCCCGAACGCTGGCCTCGAGGGGGGCTCTGGTGCACTATTGTTGCACCTATGAGCGCCACTACCCTGCATTGGATGGCTCGGCACTGGCCCGTGAGTGGCAAGCGGCCGGGATAGACAGCCTGCTTATCACCAGCGGGGAGTTGTTGCAGCGTCTGCAGACGCTGGTACCTGAAGATGCACACCCCTGGCTGCACGGCTGCCAGTTGGTGGTCCCCAGCCCCCGGGTGGCCGAGATGGCCGAAGGGTTGGGTTTTCTCCATATCACGATTGCCCAGGGGGCAGCCAATCAGGCCCTGCTGGCCGCCCTGGAACAGAGGAAGACGCGATGACAGAACAACAAGAGACCCAGGCCACTTCGCAAGAGAGCGCCGCACCGCGCCAGAGTCCGGCCGCCGAGCCGACTCACGCCAGCCCGGCGCCGGCCAAGCAGCACAAGGGCCGTGCCGGTGTGGTCATGGGGGCTGTGGCCATACTGATCGCCCTTGGGCTAACTGGCGGCCTCTACTATCACGGCCATCAGGGCGCCCTGGCACAACAGGCCGAACTGGGCCAGCTCAAGCAGCAGCTAGCGGATGTCATGGGGCGACTCGACCAGAGCGGCAGCAAGGAGCGCACCCAGCTGGGCGAGCTCGGCAAGCAACAGCTGACCCTGCAAGAGGAGTTGAAAGGCTTGCAGAATCGGGTGCTGGATCTCAACGACAAACGTCCCAATGACTGGATGCTGGCCGAGTCCGAATATCTGGTACGCATGGCGGGCCGCAAACTCTGGCTGGAGCACGACCTCGTTTCCGCCATCACCTTGCTCGGCAATGCCGACGAGCGCATCAAGGCCCTCAACGATCCCAGCCTGATGCCCATTCGCAAGGCTCTGGCCGAAGACATCGCCAAACTCAAGGCCATGCCCCGCGTCGATCGTGAAGGGCTCACCCTCAAGCTCGCCGCCCTCGAAGATCAGATAGATCAACTGCCCCTCTCCAACGTCACCATGCCCACCGCCGAGGAGCAGGCCAATCAGGCGGTCAGCAGCAACCCGGACGAATGGGAGAGCAACCTGAAGAAGAACTGGGTCAAGTTTACCGAAAACTTCATCACCATCCGTCGCCGGGATGGCGCTGTCGAGGCACTCATCTCGCCCCAGCAGGAGATCTACCTGCGCGAGAACCTCAAAACCAAGCTGCTCCAGGCCCAACTCGCTGTGTACCGCGAGCAGCAACCCCTGTATGAAGACAGCATCGACAAGGCCTCCCGCTGGCTGGCGCAATATTTCGATACCGAAAACAGCGCAACCCACTATCTGCAGGGCGAGCTCGACAAGCTCAAGGGCGAGCAGATCCAGTTCGATTATCCGGACAGGTTCAGTACCCAGGCCCTGCTCGAACAGGTGCTGACCGAACGCCTGCAACGCATCGCGACCGGTAACTGAGGAGAGCCCCATGATCCGTTTGATTATTCTGGTCGCCGTCATGGTGGCGGGCCTGGCCTTCGGCCCCGAGGCCTCGGGCAACAAGGGCTATGTGATGATCTCTCTGGGGAATTACACCCTGGAGTCCTCGGTCACCAGCGCGGTGATCCTGGCCATTCTGTTTTATGGTCTGCTGCTCATCGTCGAATGGGTGCTGACCCGGGTCTTTGGCCTGCGCCGCAAGACCCTTGGCTGGTATGGCTCCCGCCGTCGCCGCAAGGCCAACCAACAGACGGTGGCGGCCACCCTGGCCTTTGCCGAGGGGCAATATAGCCAAGCCGAGAAGCTGATGGTCAAGGGCGCTCGCAATAGCGAGACCCCACTGCTCAACTACCTCTCAGCCGCCAAGGCGGCTCAGGCCCGTGGCGATGACAGCCGCCGGGATCAATATCTGCTGCAGGCTCAGGAAGAGCACCCCAAGGCCGAGCTGGCCCTGACCTTGACCCAGACCCAGTTGCAGATAGAGCAAGGTCAATACGAAAGCGCCCTCGCGACCCTGGAGTCCCTGCGAGCCCTCAATCCTCGCCATCCCATGGTGCTGGATCAGCTGCGCCAGGTGCAGCTCGCGCGTCAGGACTGGACGGCCCTGCTGGAGCTGATCCCGGTGCTGCACAAGGTCGGCAAGCTGACACCCAAACAGGAAGAGGATCTGACTCGTCAAGCCTGGGTTGGCCGCCTGCAGCAAGGTGCCAACGAAGCTGACACGCTGGCTGCCATCTGGCAGGCCATGCCCAAGACGTTGCGTCAGGACCCCGAGTTGCTGCTAGGCTATGGCCGCCAGTTGCGCAGCCTGCAGGGAGACCAGGCAGCCGCCGACCTCTGGCTCGATGCCCTGCGCCGGGATGCCTCGCCTCAGCTGCTGGCCGAGTTGCCCCGTTTGCGTCTGGATGACTACCAACCCCTGCTGACCCTGCTTGGCAAGATGCAGGACAAGCCGGGCGCTCAGGCAGCACTCGCCCAGATTTGCCTGCTGGCAGGCCAATTGGATGAAGCCCAGCGACTGCTGGAGATAGCGCTGGCACAGGCGCCAAGTGCCGCCCTCTACCATGCAATGGGCCAGCTGATGGACAAGCGCCGCCTCACCAACAAGGCCAACGAGTACTATCGTCAGGCCCTGCAGCTCGCGGGCATCTAACCCGACCTTGGGTGAAACCTGTCAAAAGAGGCCGCAATTGCGGCCTCTTTTTTATGGCTGTCGACCTCATTCAATCAGAGGCGACAGCTGCGGGTTGGCGCCGTCAGTAGGCTCAGGAGGTCTGCCGCTCCCACTCCCCGAGCAGCCAGAGCGCCTCCCCCCGGTGAGTGCCACACACATCCATCATGGGACGAAAGCCGCTGCATACGCTGGGGCGCTCGGGTGAGCCGAACAGGCGACAACCCAGCCGCTCATCGAGTTGGACGCAGGGTACCCCGGCGGGTTTCCCCTGTGGCATGCCCGGGATGGCACTGCTGATACTGGGGGCGATACAACAAGCTGCACAGCTGGCACGACATTCCATGACGATATCCATCCAAGGGGATGTGCCAGTCTATCCCAGGCCCGCACAACCTCTTACCACTATCGCTGTCATCCCCTCACAGACTGCAACAAGCCCGGCGCTGGGCCGGGCTGGATTGCAAGGCACATGACACCGCGCATCAGAGAATGATGTCGCGGATCACCTCGTCCTTGCGACTCAGAGAGTGGATCGACTCGATACGACGACGCGGATGTGCGTGACT
>NZ_JBPQCY010000002.1:0-65000 GCF_051376105.1 Aeromonas molluscorum
CACTACGCCGAATTCGTTGTGGTAGACGGTCGGGCCGCTGCCGCCCTCCTCTTCCAGCGCCTGGGGTTGTTCACCGGTGTGGCGGATATGGACGATTTGCCAGTCGGTGTTGAGGCTGCCATTGGGGTGTTCGGTGAGTGAGAAGTGCTGACCCGGCAGCAACACCGCGCTGTTGGACTTGCCACTGCCCGCAACCGCGTCATTGCGCAGCGCATCGAGCCGGTGCTGGGCAAATGCCTTGCCGCTGCCGTCCTGCTTGTAGCGGCCCGGATAGTCAAAATGCTGGTAAGTGTCGCGTTGATGCGAAAGCTCTGTCCCCATTTTCTTCTGGGCGAGGCCGTAAGCCGGGGTCTTGAAGCTGTAGTCTTTGAGCTCCACATCGCTCGGTCGCACCGCCTCGCGGTAGTGGAACTGGCGAACATAGGCGCCCTGTTCCAGTGAGCGATTACCAAGGTTGAAGAAGAGCTCGGGGCCAGCAGTCAGTGCTGCCGCGTCGTCGGCAAACACGATGCGGTGTTTGCCTGCTTCAAACTCGTGGAAGTAGAACAGCCCCTCTTCTGCGGCCAAACGGTTAACAAAATCGAGGTCGGTTTCGCGGTACTGGACGCAGTATTCCCGCTGGGCATGTTCGTTTTTCAGGGCAAAGGCGTAATCGGTGATGCCGTGTTCTTGCAGCAAAATGGAGAGGATTTCATCAGGCTTCTGTGCCTGGAAGATGCGGGAGTTCTGGCGCAATCCCAATCGCCACAGCGCAGGTTTGACCTCAAGGCTGTAACGGGTGCGGCGAAAGCCGCTGTCCCCTTGGGCAAACTCGCTCACAACGCCACATACCCGGCGCTGCAGCTCGCCGTGGTACCACACCAGCAGCTCACAGGGCTGGTCCAACACAGCACCGAAATCGATATCGGGCTGAGCGCTGGCCACCTCCAGTTTGAGGCTAAACGGGCTGTTCAAGCCCTCATCAAGTTTGAAGCTCGCGACCGCAAAGGTGCTGTCAGCCAGTGTGCCAACCTTGACGGTGAATTGTAATCCTGTGCTCTGTGCCATGACCTTGTTCCTTATCCTGCTTGCCCGCTGCCCGAGCCAATCACCACGCCACCACAATCCACCGCTGTGCCGGTGACAGCGATAGGCTTGCCATTCACCAACACCGAGCCCACACCACCGGCAATGCTGCGCGGGTGGGGTGGATTATTGGGCTTGTCGTGGGGTGCTAACGGGTCACCCTGCCGTGCGACAGGCTTACCATCGAGGAAGACATCAGGGCTCGCGGCTATCACCGGGGTCGGCGGAAAGCCGTCGTGGTCGGTGCCAATGTCACCGAGCAGTGCAATGGAGGGACACATAATTCAAACCTCTTGTGTGCTTTGCTATCACTCCGCCTCGAGCCTCAGAACAGGGGGATGGCAAAACATAAAAGCTCCGGCAGCCAAAGGGCGACCGGAGAAAGCACGGGCTGATAGGCCGGTTAGACACCAGCCAGACAGTACAAGATTGACTACAAGGAATACCAAAGTAAGAAAGGGAGGCTTAGGCCTCGATAGGCGCACGCCAGTCGTCAGCACCAGAGGTGCCAGCAACAGTGTGCTCCCAGTCAATCTTGCGGTAGGCCAGAGAGACCTGGATAAGCTGGGTGAAGTCAGACTTTGCCGGGTCTTGGCAATGCGGCATCTGGCAGTCGATGTCAACGATGGTGGCATCGGTCAGCACGGTAGAGAAGAAGTGCTCCTGCTTGCCTTCAACGGAGGTGCGGTACCACTTCAAGGTCACTTTCGGCAGCATCTCGCCGGAAGCCAGGGAGTTGTACATCAGCGGCACGGCTTTGTTCAGCGCAACAGTGAACTTGAACGGCTTGTGGACACGCTGACCAGCAGGCTGACCGGATTGCGGGTCAGTCGGTACGGTTACCTGGTGATTGAACTCTTGCACCAGCATTTCGTCTTCGTGACCTTGTACGAAGATGTTGCCGACGGAGTCAGAGGTGAAGGCTCCGGCGGTGATGTTGCCCTGGGTTTTACCTTCGATGCTGATATAACATGGAGTTGGCATGTGTATGCTCCTACTGCTTGTTGAATGAATGCGTCAATACCTTGCTGTGAGTGGGTTTATGGCAGAGGTTCCATGATTTGGGTACACCCTTGGGTACACAGTTAAGCAGGGTGCTCGCAGAGTTCAGACCCTTCCGACAGGTCTAGCCCCTCAACAGTACTCCATCACTGCGCTCTAAAAAGCCTAGGCCATCGGCCTGACGCAACGCGGATATAGAGGTAACGGCTGCAATCAGGGGAGGGGATGTCTGTTTGCCGAATCGACGAAAACGGGGCAGTGGTGTAACGGGGTTGGTGAGGCAGTACTTGCGGTATGAGGTAGGAGACTCTATCCACTGATAAGCAGTTGCTACACATTGTTTATGTGAAACACAGCGTTAGTATTAGTGGCTATATATATAAATATGTTGATCTCAACTGCAGATAGTAAAAACAATTGTGGCCTCATCTATAGGTCTTCGATAACATTACTCCATTGTCCAATGGAGATATATTGTGAATAGCGAAAACCTTATTTTTAAATATGATGGCGAATCACTCAAAGAACATAAAATCGATGTTGATGTTCTTGCTGAATCACTGCTTGGTATAAGCAATCTGCTCTCTGAGATAAATGTAAAACTAAATGGGACGGCTGATAATTTATCAATAAAAGCCAAGCCATTTAGGGAGGGATCTTTCGAATTCATCATAGATGTTGCTCAACAACCAGGTGAGTATCTTGAACTTTTAAGTATTATAGGTTTAAGCTCAACCGCAGGCGCGGCTAGTTTGATTTCAACAATAAAGAAATTGAAGGGTCGTCAAATAAAAAAATTATCCTTTACACAAGATGGTGACTGTAAAGTTCACTTGGAAGGCGAGTCATTTAATGTCCCATCTTATTATCGCGCTCTATTAGCGTCGCCATCAATAAGGAAATCTCTATCACGATTAGCGTACAATCCATTGCGCAAAGAGGGAATTGATTCATTTAAGATCATTAAAGAGAGCACCGGAGAAGAACTATTAAACATTAATGACGAAACATCTGCTGATTTTAGATATAAGCGAGTCCCCGTAGAGGACTCTAGTGCCTCTCGTATAATAGAAGATGCAATTATAACTTTTTTGACTATGCATAAAGACAAGACATCCTCTTGGCGGATCGACTATGAAGGTGAGACCTATAATACTTCTATCAAAGATGATGAGTTCATGGAGCGGGTCTTACAAGGCCGTGAACCTAAGCTTTTTAGCTCAGCTTTTCGTGTAAACCTCTTACTGAAGGAGGATCTCTTATCTCTGGACAAAGCATACATTGTTGCTAAAGTACACGACACTATAGACTAGCAAGCCATAGCATACCGTTTCACAGCAAATTCTACTGAAGGAGGGAGATTGATGAACGCTAGCACAGCTATGTTTTGGTCTGTTTTCCTCCTATTGTTGCCACTTGCATATGGACTCTTTAGGCTCTTTTTTGACTGGTTTCTCGACAAATTGTTACCTCCACACAAAGTCATAGTTGAGGTATTTAGAGCGGATGGTTCATCTGTTTCAACATCTGTAGATGTCACTAATGACAAAGAGTTTTACCGGCTGGCTATGTCTGCGATTAGAGAGGGCGTAGCGTTAAATGGAAAAAAATAAAGGCTCTGCTCCAGTATACGTCGCGAACTTGTTTTCCTATGGTGCCATTGGTCTCTTAAACTTGGCGATGGTAAAGACACAATCATTGACCTTTTTTGGTCTAGATCTAGATATTACAGATATTAAGACTTCTATCTTAGTTAGTCTTCCAGGTGTAGGATTTATAATCGCCCATTATCTTGGTGTTTTTCTAACATTTGTGAGTACAACTCGGGCTGAGAGACAACTGCACACCCTCAATGAAAAATATAAAAAGAAATGCATTGAACAATTATCGGATCCTCTTTTAGATCAAGAAGAAAAAGACAAAATAAAAAAAGAATATACAATTTTATCTGCTGATGAGCGTGCATTAGCAAGTGCTAGTTATTCAGCAAGTCGAGACCGTTTAAAAAAAGCAGACGAAAATTTTCAAAGCTTAAAAGACCAAAGCCCAGAGAGCAATGCAGGGCTTGATGACATGTTGAAAATAAAAAATAAATAGTCAACCTTCTAGGCTATGACAAAATATACAATTATAAACCCTCACTGACCCCTGCGCTGGGGACTCTTAATACCCCCCCCCCTTTATTTAACGCCAACTTGGCTGCCTTCTTATAATTTCTTCCTTGTGTCATTTATCTCCTTCCTTCTGGTAATACGTAGAACAAGACTTCTTCATTACAGCCAAAATTAGTTTTTTTACGATACCCAACCATTTTTACCGGTTGGTGATTCGGGTCGTCTTAGTCGGCAAAGCGGCTTTACTGGTAGGCGGTGAAGAGTTGGCGGACCTGGCGAAGGGTGGCGGAGTCCTCCTGATTGTCCAGATTAGGGCACTCATCAAGGCAAGCCCTAGCGGCTCTTATGGCCTCTCCGGCAGGAGGTGGTCAGTTACCAGGGCAAGGTGGGTGAGGGAATCACCTCATCCCACAGGGGCATGATGTTGTCGCAATCCTCGAATAGGATACTTGCTAAATCAGTCAAAACCCCAATAACCATGGCCAAAAATGGCCCAAATCCCATGCCGGGGTGATTGGGTGCCTAGGGCGCGATCACGGCTTGCAAGAAAGTGAAGGATTCTGAAGGATTCTGAAGGATTAATTCACCCCCATAACCCCTAGTTCCCGCCAGTACTGGTGCGGCTTCAGCCCGATCTGTCAGGTGAGTGATTTTCCACACACAAAGCGCGCAGGCGAGGCGGGGCTTCAACTGCGCGCGCTGGGTGCTGACAGGGTCGGCAGGCTGCGCCAGCCGCTATCTGCCGCTCTTGGTGAGAGAGTGATGAACTGCCCGAGGCCATGGATGCTGCCAGCCAAGGCAATGCAGCTGCGAGGCTCTCAGGCGGTTTGGTGAAGGCCGCTGATAGCTGTCAAGGCGCAGGTGCAAATGCTCGGCTGGTATGTGCGGTCGAGGCCAGCACGAACCACCTTCTATCTTGGGCTTTGGCCCCGCAGGGCCGACACGTATCACCCGCGCTACGAAGTGGGGCAGGGGATACGTAACAGTCGGTTACTTTGCGTACGCAACTGCCTTACAACCACACCAAAAAAAATTCCCAACACTAAATTGACTCGGTTGGATAGCTTGGTGGTGAGGGCTGTCATGGGACAGCAGAGGAAGGGGTGAGGTATGTATCAGTTTGGGCATGTGGAAGCGTATGCACGGAAACCTCAAAAAGGGGGCTGGAGCGTGCATGACATCGCGAGCGAGGCCGAACGAGTGCCTGCACATTGCAAGCATGTGTTGATGGCGAAGGAGCCCATCCGCGTCTTTGGCTGCTCGCCGAAAGAGGCTGTTGTATTGGCTGAAGCCTGGGGAGCTCAGGCCAAGGATGGGTTGGGGAGGAAACTGCGTTCAGATGCGCCGGTGCTGCTCGCAGGCATCCTCTCCTATCCGAAGGATGGGCAGGAGTGGTCAGCGTTCAAGGCGCAGGCTTTGATCTGGCTCAGGAAGACGTACGGTTCGGCCCTCAAGTCGGTGGTGGTGCACCAGGATGAATCGCATCCCCACCTCCACTTTTATGCAGTGCCAGAGTTCGGGCAGGACTTCAATGCGCTGCATCCTGGTAGAGCGGCAGCCGCAAAAGCCAAGCGCAATGGTGACCAGAAGGCACTCCAGCAGCGGGCTCACAATGAGGCCATGAGGGCTTGGCAGGATCGGTTGTATCTAGAGCTTGGCCGGGATTTCGGACTGGCCCGGATCGGGCCAAAGCGCCAGCGGCTGACAAGACGCGAGTGGAAAGCCCAGCAAGCGGCCCAGCAGGCTATCCTCGTGGCAGAGCGGGCGGCGAAGGCAGAGGCCGTGTTATCAAAGCAGCAGCAAGCCAGGGTCATGCTGCACATCGAGGGACGCGAGGTCGGTCTCCTACGCAAGCAGCGGCTTTACGACAGGGCAGAGCTGGACAGGGTACGCGACCGGGCCTTTGCCGAGGGGATCACTGTGCAGATGGGCAGGCAGGGCGAAGCCGCGAAGATCGTGGCGGAACGTCGGATTTTTGTCAGCGAAAACATCCTCAAGATTGAGGACGATTCGAAGAACATCCAGGCTCACCTGGCAGAACAGGAGGCCGCGCTGAAAGCTCGCGAGAGTGCTGTGGCCGGCCAGGAACAGCAGCTTCAGGCTTGGGCGGTGCAACTCACCGAACAGCAACGGGAACCTCTGACAGAGGCGGAGGCCAAGCTGGCGCTCGCAAGACGTAGGCTGGAGGAAAGCCAGGATCGGGAGAAGGCCCTGAAGGCGCGGGTTGAGCGTGCAGAGCGACTTCCTATCCTGCTCAGCAAGCTCCGCAAAGAGTTACGCCAGCAGTTACCGGAAGCGGTGATGGAGCTGATACCCAGGCAGAGCCATGGCTACGGGATGGGATGACCAGGAGTGATTCAACGCGATCTCTATGCGGGGAAAGCCTCACGACCAGATGCAGAAAACATGAAGCCACCGCTCCCGGTGGCTTCATCGGTTTCAGACTTCACGCGCAGCAGCAGTCCGGATCCGTTGAAGTTCTTCTTGCTGTAGCCGCTCAAGTTCGGCTTTGGCTAGCTTGATCTGGTGATTCAGTGAATGGCGCGAAGAAGGGCTGCCCCAGGACTTGGACAGCCTAACAATCGGCGGGCGATTCATGACGGCACTCAGCGCCTCTTCATCCCCTTCCCAGCTCACTCCATCGCGGCTCTCCAGTTGTGCCACCACGCTCTTGATGAACGCTTCCGATGGTCGAATGGCTGGTTGTGCGCCAAGGGTAAACTGGTAGGCGACTTGGGTATCAAACCCCAGCGAGACCTCGTTACGGCATGCATTATCGAGAATAGATTCATACCGGTGCAGTTGCGCAAGGTGCTGACACAGCTCGCCGAGCAGTTCTTCTGCTCGCTGCTTGAATGACGCCTGGGCGTTCTTGAACAGCAAGGCAACGATGCGAGTACGGGATCTCACCTCATCACAATAGAGCGGCCAGCCCTTGCCCTGCTGCACATGCCCGATCATCAGTTCCTGTTTCTTGAACAACGCGATGTCGTCCAGCTCGATCTGGATCTCGCCAGTCCGGCTGATGAGGTCGCGATATTCTTTTGCCGATAGAGATCCACTGGCCCTTCCGGTCATTCTCAGCTCAGACAATCGTGCCAGTTCATCCAGCAACTCCTTCTCTCTGGCCGGGGATATCTCTAGCAGGCGCTGGCGCTCGCCTTGATCCCATTCATCAAAGGCCGCCCGTGCGGCCCGTGCTTGGTCGATGGCCTGCTGCAGGGTGATCTCGCCGTTGTTATGAGATTCGGTGGTCTGGGTGGGTTCCATTGTGTGACTCCTTAGCAGTCGGTTTCGGTCAGGTGGGCCAGAGCGGTTTGCAGTGGGCTATTGCTCTTGGTGGCGAAGTTCATCACCCCGGTCTGTCCGAGGGTCAGCAGCCCCAACGCCCCCGACAAGAGCAGCAATTGCTGTTCATCGCGCGGGCTGAGGGGCAGTTTTACCAACTCGTCTGCCTTGCCTGCGTATTTACGCAGGTCTTCCAGGGTCAGGCCGTCCAGCATATCCAGCAAGATTACTTCTTGTTGCTCGGACACTTTGGGCTTTGCCGGATGGTTGAGCATGTGAGCAAAAATTCGGCCGCAAATCGCGCCGTGGTTAAGTTGCTTGGTCATGGTGTTTCTCCATCAGGAATAGGGTTGGTCGGTATGTTGACCATGTGCATGCTCAGGTGGTGGCCATGGCATGGGCCGCTTCCAGCTTGGCCAGATCGATCCCGTGCCGTTTCAAGGCGGGCTCAATCTCAGCCCGGATAAAGCGGTAACGGCCATTTCGGCCCAGACGGATCGGGCGGGGCAGATCGCCCCGTTCAACCATGCGGTCAATCGTGTCGTAGCGACAGCCGATCAACACGGTCAGCCGTTTACGCTCAATGAACACTGAATGGGTCATCATGCTCTCCTGCTGTTGGTTACTTTATAGAGGTTGCAACGGTTTACGCAGGGAGACGAGCAGCGGCCAGTGTGTGCGGCGCTGGCACACTGGCGGGGGGAGGTTTCAACGGGATTGAGGGATAGGCCGATTCAGCGGTTAACGATGATCGAGCCTGCCGCCGGGCCGACCACCCCGCCACAGACCAAAGAGGCCAGCCAGGAAAGAAAAGGTTCCCCTGCCGATGGGTTGGTAGTGTTGTTACATGCGAGCAACAATCATGGCAAAAATACCGCTCAGAGCAGGGTGCACCATGGAAGTTTAGAAAATAGCTCCAATGCTTCCACATTGCTACAGGTCAGTAATGACGTGGCTTACAGCGGTGGAAGTATGTTTTTTCCTGCCTCCAAACGCCTCCAAATCGTTCCTGAATTCCTCCAAAATGGGCTATACCGCCTCACCACAACACATCCGACCAGAAACATGAGTGAAACAATTAACTAAGCAGGTGACCCCTACGAGGTTGGAATCATTGGAACTATTTGGAAGTATTTAAAAAAATACTTCCATATCTATATCCCTTGTACAGCAAGGCTTTCAGAGGAATTGGAAGTGTTGGAAGTGTTTTTTTTTGCGGCTTAAGTCATCACCCAAACCACCGGATAAAAAAAGGGCCGCACCCTGGCGACCCCTTGTTCCTTCTGGCAGGCGTTTATGGCTCTACGATCACCGCCTTGGGCATGAATTCCTCTACCTCATCGGTCAACACAATGTTGGTGACGGTGCCGTTGCTGGTTCTCGTTCTGTACTCGCCGCCAAGCTCTTTCGCCATCTGCTTAAGTGCCCGGCTGACCGCATTAACTGACTGCGGTCGATCTAGGCCTTGATACTCCAGATAATGCAGATAGGCGTGGTAGAAGAAGCGGCGCGGATTACGAACGATGTCCGTTTTGCCACCCATGCGCAGCCCATTGGGCACATCAATGAATTTCATCATGGCGCACAGGTCAAACAGGGGATCCGCCGCCCGCTTGACCGCGATGGCGTCGGCAGAGTTACGCTGTGCCAGCAGCAGGGCTTTGGCCTCCTCGGGGTCAGCAAACCGGGCCAGCAGGTGGCGGATGATCACCGGCAGTTCGGCGGCGATCTTCTCCCCCAGTTGGGGATCTCTGTCGGCCTCGGCCACCACCTTGTTGAAGGCGAAGATCACCCGGCGCCGCGACATGCCGCCATTGCGTTCGGTCATCACCATGGCGGCGTTGTTGGTCGCCAGCACCACGGCCCGCACTTTGGCGCTGAACATCGCCTTCCCCTTCTGGTTAATCGACACCTCATCACCGCCGGTGATCGCCTTGAGGGTGGCGCCGTCGCCGATGTAGCGGGGCTGGTCTGGCAGCAGGATCAAGCGCTTGTCCCATACACTCTCAAGGCCGAAATCACTCTCCAGCCGCTTCATCGAGCTGCTGCCCACGTTGCGACTACCGACCAGCAATTCGCACAGGTTCGCCATCACCGATTTGCCGCTCCCCCCTTCACCCGTGACCTCAAGGAATAGCTGCCAGTCGTAGCGGTTCGCCAACACCATGAACAGGGCCGCCTTGATGTGCTCCATCTTGGTGGCGTCACTGTCGGCGGCATGGGTCAGCCACTTAGTGAAGTGGGGGGCGCACTCCTCCAGCGTCTCCCCTGGTTGCGGTTCTCCATAGGTGATCCCGTTATGACTCAGCAGGCCATCGGCGGGCGAATGGGGCCGAAACGCGCGGGCGGTCATGTCGTAGACCCCGTTGGCAAAGCCGATCAGGTCGTCCCGGGTCGTGGCCATCAGCGGGAGCATCACCTTCATGGTATCGACGGCGCCACTCAATAACTTGCTGCTGTATGTCGCGCCATGTTCGGTGAAGATCGCCCCCATCTCACGGATCAGCACGCCATCTGGCAGATGCTCCCACAGGCTGCCGGTGTAGCGGTACACGGCGGCGGCCACCATGTTAACGGCGACATCCCCCAAGCGCTCCGCCAGCAGTTCGGCGCGTTGGCTGGCCGCCATCTTGCCGATCTCCACCCCCTGGTTACTCTGCCTTGCCCGCAGCGGTATCACCTCGGCCCGACCCCCTTCTTCCTGGCTGGCGCCTTGCTCTTGCCGCTCTTGGTGCTGGTCAGAGTACGGGTCGGTGTACGGGTGTTGGCTCTGCTCAATCTGGCCCATGATCTGATTCCTTACTGCAGTCAGCCCGTGGGCTTGGTGGTAGTCGTTCCAATCGCCCGCCTCGGGCGGCAGCGCCACCCTGGCACCGATGGCGCTGGCGGCCTGCTCGGCCTTGCTCTTGCCGGGGTTGCCCGGGGTGTTGGCGTCGTTGTCGGCGCAGAGGATCACCCGGCACGGTTGCAAGGGGTCATCCATCCCCCGCACCCGTTGCGCCACCGCCAGCAGATTGCCCGCATTCATGGCGCAATAGACGCTCGCCCCGGTGGCAAGGTGAATACTCAGGCCGGTGGCGTAGCCCTCACAGACTGCCACCCACTCGCTCCCCGCAATCCGGTGGCAGGCCCCGGCCATCTGCCCGCCCGCCAGATAGCTCTTGCGCCCCTGCTCGTCGATAAGTTGAACGTTCACCAGCTCGCCGCCGATGTCGGCATAGAGCGGCACCACCAGGGAACCGGGCGGGAAGGTCAGCTCACCCACCGCGATCACACGCTGGGAGAGCGCCACCGCCACGCCCTGCAGCCCTTTACCCTCCAGGTAGGGGCTCACCCCCTGCTGACAGTCCGCCATGATGCGGGCGGCCTTGCTGGCAGCCTTGCGGCGCTGTAGCGCCACCCGCTGTTGCTCTTGCTCGGCACGGGCCTGTTGCTGTTGGCGCAGTCGCTCCCGCTCGGCGGGATCTATGGCAACATGGGAAAGCCCCAGCGCCCCCGCCACCAGACGGGCGGCCTGCGCGACTGGCTGACCGGTGACGCGCACCACCAGATCCAACCCGTCCCCGGCCTTGTCACAACCACCCTGACCGCAGATCCATCTCCCGTCTCCCCCTTTGTCATCGAACCTAAAACGGTCTTTACCACCACAAACTGGGCAAGGCCCATGCTGCTTGCGCGGTGGCACCACGACCCCCAAGCTGGCCAGCACCTCCGGCCAATGTCCGTTGGCGGCGGTCTTCACATCCGTCACCAGATGGGGGCCAGCGCCCTCCTGCTTGCTGATCGTGCTCATGATGTGGCCCCCGCTTCCCGTTCGCGGCGCATCCGGGCAATTTCCACCTCGAGATCTTTCCCCTCGGCGAGCATCTGCCGCAGGTCGTCGCACACCTCCTCCAACAGGGCGCACACCAGGCTAAACCCGGTGTCGCTCAGCGCGTCCCCATCCAGACTGTTGCACAGCACGGTCAGGGAGAACGCCTCCCCGTACACCGAGCCAGCCTGCTCCACCACCATGTTGTGCAGCGTCTCCGACAGCTTCTCCAGCGTCAGCGGCAGGGCGATATTGGGCGCCCGCTGGTGCCCCTCACTCAGGAAGTAGGGCCCGCATTCGGCCACAAAGGCCAGCGCCACCCGGCGCACCAGTTCACTCATCTCGTTCATCTCGTGTGTGCTCACTCTTCATCCCCCACCGACAAGACCACCAACTGGTTGAAAGCCCGCTCGTCCAAACCAGCCTTTAGCTGGCGGGCCTGTGTGGCAGTAACGACCCTCGCCATACCGTTGGTGCTGGCAATGAAGGCATCACGCTGCTGACTGCAGGCAAAGGCGCTCAGGCTACCCGCTTGTGAACGTTTGCCGGTCTTGGGGTTGGCTGGGCCAATGAACGTGGGTTGTTGGGCTGCTGGAGCCCAGGCGTAATAGGTCATACACCCTCCCTGAGCTGGGCCAGCTCAACAGCTTCAAACTCGGCCATGACCGGTGCAAGCAATACGCTGAGCTCACAGGGCTCGGTGTGAGATTGATTTCCCTCAATCACTTTGAGCAGCATGGTGACATAGCGATTGATCCGCTCAGAAGGCGCCGCTAGCGGTGTCCGCACGCACCCAACCTCCAGCTCATCAAGCTGTATTTGTAAGGGTCGCAGCAGCTCAGAGAGCTCCAAATAGAGCATTGTTTCAGTATTGGCGTCGCAGGCGTGGCACAGCGCAGAAGTGAACAGGGCGGCTTGCTCAAACAGAGCCTGAGCTTGGATAACCTGACGGGATCGAATGGGCTGTTTCATGCTGCAACCCCCTTGCTCGGGGTGCGGGACAAAAACACCAGGGGTAGACCGGCCAGCGCAGAACGAGCTTGTGCTTCGTTGTTGGCAACGGCGGAAATGGTGCGGATACGGCGTAGGTCTGCCAAACGGCAGGTACGGGAATGCTGGATCAGGAAGGTGTAGATCATGGCCTGTACTCTCTGTCGGTTTAGTGAGTCGGCCATGCTGCAAATGGGGATGCGGCATGGCGTCAACTACCTCCGACAGAAGGCGGGCCTTATTCACCCTTGCGGGCTTATTGGGGCCTCTCAACCATACCGCAAAAGCGGGTACACTCCCGCCGTGATCGGCGTGAATGTGAAGTTCATCTGTGCAATTGCCTGGGGTAGTAGCCCAAATGGCAGGCACAAAAAAACCGCTAATTGTCGGCTGCGGGTGACCGCTGTCGGAAGTAGTACTGTTGGGGTTAGTAGCCCCAACGGATGAGAGCGTACCCTGTCGGATCGTGTCATGCAATATTATTCTGGCGACCCAATCGAGGATTTTTGGCAAGGCTTCGCCCTGGGCGTGGCACCCTTGTTGTTTTTGGTACATGGGAATTATTCCTTAGGCTGCCGTTCTGACGCGGGCAGCTCTTGGGCTTAGAGCACGATCAACTGCGCTTCTCTGGCTGGCTCATCGGTGAGGCTGCTGATATGATCGAGCGGTGGATATTTATTTGGGCTGTTCCGTGTTGCGGAATGGCCCTTTCTTTTTGATCCATATTCCCTATGCCGCCCTTTGGGCATTCATCCACGCCCTCACTTCTTCGGCCCGCCAAGCGGTGACCCGCATGGATAATTTGACCGGTTGTGGAAATGTGCCTTTGGCCGACCAACGCCAAACCGTGACCACGGCGACGCCCAATACCTTGGCCAGGGTGCCTGCCCGAATAAACCCTTCTTGCGGTAACTCAATAGCGGTTTTTGTCTTCATGCTGTGATTGCTCCATTACGTTTCTTTTCGTAGCAAGGGCAATCACAACACAGAAATGCGGATTTTCATTGTCCGGTAGGCGCTACCTCCCGGCCGGTAGAAGCTACCGGCCAGTAAGCTAGGTTAACTTTTTTTGTAGGGTATCCCCTCCTTCATTGCCTTACCCAACATGCGTGCCATTATTTCTTGGCTTAAGGGAGCCTTGTCCGCATCGAATAGCTTGAGTGAGTGATTGTCGATGGTCGATGCCCAGGCGCTAGCAGTCTTGCAGTCGTCTGGCCACTGTTCGCGGGCATAGATCGCGGCAGCCCATACTCTTTCCCGGGTGGCGGCTTTGCGCTCTGCTGTAGGGTGGGGGCCAATATCGGCGGGAGGGCTTTTCTTTTCAGGCATTGGCCTATTGGATGTTCTCTTCATCACCTCACCAGAAATGATGTGCTTCTGAATTTTTAATATATCATCTCGTCTTATTCGTAAACGATCAGGCATATCAGACACTAAGACATGATGAAGTGTCGCGTACTGTTTAAAAGGAACGGAATCATTATATTCTTGAAAAACAATGGTTAGATTGTACGGCGTTTCTTCCTTTATTCTGGATTGCACATATGTTGCAGAATTAAGATCATATTCAAGATGCCAAAGCCCAGAGATATAACTTTCATGTTCTTTCGAAGAGTCATCTGGTTCAAATCGGTGAATACAAGGCGAGTAAGGTTTTTCACCGCTTACACTTGGACCATTGAAGCTAAAATAAACGCCTTCATTGTTTGAAAAATCTTCATACCATTCGTGATCAGAAAAATAATCAACATCTAGATTATCAACTTTATATAGACTGAACTCTGCAAATAATTTTATTGCCTCTGTCGCTACCCAGTGAAATATATCCTCAACATCACACCCCAATAGCTTGGCGGCCCGTTCCGGACTGCAATATTCCAGCGGGATCAATGGTGGTATTTTGGGTGGGGTTTGATTTTTATTCGTCATGGCGTTGCCTCTGTACGCTCACCTTGTATGGATTGCCGGGTCAGGCGGGCAAGGCATCCCGCTTTTCTCTCCGTCGAGATAGACCCAGCAAAGTCGTTAACCTTCATTTTTTGTATTTCAGATGGGGGCTACTTTGTCTTTGACGCCCAACTCCAGTGACACCAACAGTTCCCCCCAGAGCACCAACCCTGCCCGGCGCTCATCAAAATACTGGTGGCGGTTGTAAATGCCTTCCACGCCTCTGATTCGGTGGTTAAGGCAGCGTTCGGCCACGACAGGATCGACCCCCAGCTCCGCCAAATGTGTGCGTCCAGTTCGGCGAAAGTCGTGGATGGTGAAGTTCGCCACGCCCGGCATTTCGCGCTTCACCTTAGCCAGGGCAACCGGCAGAGTGCTTTCCTGAATATGCGGGATCATGCGGTGCTGCATCTTGCGGGCGGGCAGCACCCAGCGGCTACCGCTCGAAATGCGGTGCAGTTCCTGCAACCATTCCACTGCCGGGGGGGGTAACGGGATGTCGATGGCGTCGCCATTCTTCACCCGCTCGGCGGGCAAGTGCCAGACCGCCGCCTCCAAGTCAAATTCGGCCCACTGTGCACCGCACAGCTCCATTTTGCGGCAACACAGGGCAAGAATGAGCTTCATGGTCAGCTCGTTCTCTCGGCTGAACCCCTTGGCCGTGCGCATGGCCTGAAAGAACCGGATCAGCTCGTCACGGGTTAACCAGCGGTCGCGGCTTTTTTCCTGTCCGCCAGCATCGGCGATTTCAAAGGCATTGACGGGGTTCACCTCAAGCATGTGGCGCTTGATGGCGTAATCGAATATCCGGCGCGTCCATCGCAACACATCGTTGGCGATGGTCGGCGCACCACGGGCAACGATCTTTTGCAGCATGTCATCTATGTGGCGCGGCTTCACATCCTCCACCTTCAGGTGGCCGATGTTAGGGTTTATGTCTTTGTCGATACGGCGGCGCAAGATGTCAGGATGCTTCCAGCGGCCAAGGATTTGGCGCTCGAAATACTCGGCGGCCAATGCCGATACCCTCAGCGCGTTCCTCTCCGCCTCCATCTTCTCAAGGGCTTCGGCCTTGCGCTCCTGCTTCTCACCGGCCACGTCATGCCCAAGTGCCACACGGGCAGCCAGCTGGCGGGCGGTTTCCCGTGCCTTGGCAAGCGACAGGTCACCATAGGAGCCCATGTTCATCACCCGCGATTTTCCCGCGAGCTTATACCTGAAACGCCATGTGGGGACTCTGTCCCCTGCTCGATATCTCAGATAGAGCCCGTTGCCGTCTGAGCGTCCCTCAAACCGTTCTCCATCCTTGATCCATGCCCGTATCTGCTTGTCTTGAAACTTGGCCATCGTTCCGCCTGAGCCATTGATAAGGGGGGTGTACCCAAAGCGATGTACCAAAACCGCTTTAGGTACACCCATGGGTACACTGATTCTGTGAAACACTATGATATGGAATGAGATGCCATGCAAACGAAATAGCCCGCAACTGTGCGGGCTATAAGGGTTTTTGATATTGAGTGCTATGACGTGAACTGTTATTCAATATTTTGGATCTGCTCGCGCATCTGTTCTATCAGCACTTTCAGCTCGACCGCGGATTGGGTCACTTCGGCGTTGATGGACTTGGAGCCGAGCGTGTTCGACTCGCGGTTGAACTCCTGCATCATGAAGTCGAGGCGACGGCCACAGGCGCCCCCCTTCTTCATGATCTTGATGGTTTCGCTGATATGCATCTCCAGGCGATCCAGCTCTTCGGCCACGTCGATTTTCTGGGCGAGCAGCACGATTTCCTGCTCGATGCGGGCCGGATCCAGCTCCACCTTGGCCTCGGCCAGGCGATCGGTGAGCTTCTGGCGCTGCCACTCGAGGATCAAGGGCAGATGCACCCGAACCTTCTTCACTTCCACCTGGATGCCATCCAGACGCTGCTGGATCAGCGCCTTGAGGTTGCTTCCTTCGCTGGCGCGGGAGGCAAGAAAATCTTCCATGGTCTGATCGAAACCACCGAGCAGCTCGGTGGCGACCGCGTCCATATCCTGCTCGGCGGCGGCCATGACACCGGGCCAGCGCAGTACGTCGACCGGGTTGAGCTGGCCTTGACCGGCCTCTTTCATTACCCAGTTGGCACTGTCGATGATGAGCCTGGCCAGATCTTCATTGATGTGCAGCTGGCTGGCGGCAGCCTGAGCGGCCTCGAAACGCAGGTTGCACTCCACCTTGCCGCGCTGCAGCTTGGCACGGAAACGCTCACGCAGGACCGGCTCCAGGCTGCGCAGCTGCTCCGGCAGACGGATGTAGGTTTCCAGATAGCGCTGGTTGACCGAACGAATTTCCCAAACGGCTGTGCCCCAGTCGCCCTTGAATTCCTTGCGGGCGTAGGCGGTCATGCTGTGAATCATTGATTGTTCCGGGCTTGATGAAGTGTGCGGCCAGTATACTCAGCCAGGCTTGTTCCGTCAGCCACAGCGATGGCTCTTAGAACCTGTTCCGGCTGTGGCGGGGCCCCGGTCCGCCACGGCCCCGGCTCTTGTAGGTGATGGACGCCGGTTTCG
This sequence comes from Aeromonas molluscorum, assembly GCF_051376105.1. NCBI lineage: Bacteria > Pseudomonadati > Pseudomonadota > Gammaproteobacteria > Aeromonadales > Aeromonadaceae > Aeromonas > Aeromonas molluscorum. The sequence continues at coordinate 16,770 of NZ_JBPQCY010000002.1, forward strand.
ATGCGGCTCCTCACCGTTGAGATGATGGTTCGCGACCAAGCATGACGGTTTCTTAGCGGCTGATATTTGGGGCGCAATCGCTTATACTCCTTCGCCAATTTGAGCCAGCCCAGAGGTCAGTTCCATGTCACGTCCCAGCGATCGCAGTGCCGCACAAGTGCGTCCGGTTACCATCACCCGCAACTTCACCAAACACGCAGAAGGCTCGGTGCTGGTGGAGTTCGGCAGCACTCGCGTGCTCTGCACCGCCAGCGTCGATACCAGCGTGCCTCGCTTCCTGAAAGGCAAGGGCCAGGGCTGGGTTACCGCTGAATACGGCATGCTGCCGCGTTCTACCCATTCGCGCATGAACCGTGAAGCCGCCGCCGGCAAGCAGAGTGGCCGCACCCTGGAAATCTCCCGCCTGATCGCCCGCTCCCTGCGCGCTGCCGTGGACCTGACTGCACTGGGTGAGCACTCCATCACCGTCGATTGCGACGTGCTGCAGGCTGACGGTGGCACCCGTACCGCGGCCATCACCGGTGCCTGCGTGGCGCTGGTGGACGCGCTGAACTGGATGGTGGCCCAGGGCATGATCAAGAAGAGCCCGCTCAAGCACATGATCGCGGCTGTTTCCGTCGGCATCTTCAAAGGGGAAGCCATCTGCGATCTGGAGTATCTCGAAGACTCCGCCGCCGAGACCGACATGAACGTGGTGATGACCGAGGATGGTCGCATCATAGAGGTGCAGGGCACCGCCGAGGGTGAACCCTTCACCCACGAGGAGCTGCTGACCATGCTGGCCCTCGCCAAGGGCGGCATCGACGACATCATCGCGCTGCAGAAGCAGTCGCTCTCCTGATTTTGAAAACGCGGCATTGGCCGCGTTTTTTATGTGCCCGATTTTTATCCCGATAATGTGCAAAGACGACACCCGCAAGGAGCCAGAATGAAAGCCTACCAGCGTCAATTTATCGAGTTCGCCCTGGAGAAACAGGTCCTCAAATTCGGTGAGTTCACCCTGAAATCCGGTCGCAAGAGCCCCTATTTCTTCAACGCCGGTCTGTTCAACAGCGGCCGCGATCTGGCCCGCCTCGGCCGCTTCTATGCGGCCGCCCTGATGGATGCCGGCATCGAGTTCGATGTATTGTTTGGTCCGGCCTACAAGGGGATCCCGATTGCTTCCGCCACCGCGGTGCAGCTGGTCGAGCAGCATGATGTGGATGTGCCTTGGTGCTTCAACCGCAAGGAGGCCAAGGATCACGGCGAGGGCGGCAATCTGGTGGGCAGCCCGCTCAAGGGCCGCATCATGCTGGTGGATGATGTCATCACCGCCGGTACCGCCATCCGCGAATCCATGGATCTCATCCAGGCAAACGGTGCATCCCTGGCTGGCGTGCTGATCGCCCTGGACCGTCAGGAGAAGGGCAAGGGCGAGCTCTCCGCCATTCAGGAGGTAGAGCGCGACTACGGTGCCCACATCATCGCCATCATCCAGATGAGCGATCTGATCAAGTATCTGGAAGAGAAGCAGGCCGAGCAGCCGGAACTGGCCGAACAGTTGACTGCGATGCGAGCCTACCGTGCTCAGTACGGCATCTGAGTCGACAGCGGCGCAGCATTGCCCAACAAAAAAGCCGCTCAATGAGCGGCTTTTTTGTTGCCAGCCAATCAGGCTTGCGGCTTGTGCATGTGCAATGCCATCTGCGGGAAGGGGATCTCGATGCCTTCGGCGTCGAAGGCGAGCTTCACCCGCTCGTGGAAGTCAAACCAGACACCCCAGTAGTCGCCGGTCTTGACCCAGGGGCGCACTACTATGCTGACCGAGGAGTCGAGCAGAGCGGCAACGGCAATAGTGACCGCCGGCTCTTTCAGGATGCGTGGCTCTTCGTTGACCAGACGCTCCAGTACCAACTTGGCTTTGCGCAAGTCAGAGCCGTAGCCGATGCCGAAGGTCATGTCGACCCGACGGGTGTCCATGCGCGAGTAGTTGATGATGTTGCCGTTGAGGATGGCGGAATTGGGCACCACTACCATCTTGTTGTCAGCGGAAGTGAGCGTGGTGGTGAACAGCTGTACCGATTGCACCACACCAGAAGTCCCTGCCACTTCGATGAATTCCCCGGACTTGATGGGGCGGAAGATAATCAGCAGGAAACCGGCGGCGAAGTTGGAGAGTGAGCCTTGCAGCGCCAGGCCTATGGCCAGACCGGCGGCACCAATGATGGCGATGAAGGAGGTGGTCTGGACCCCGACACGACCCAAGGCGGCGAGCACCACGAATACCAGAAGGCCGTACTTGAGTACGCTGCCGACGAAGTGGGTGATAGTGGCGTCGAGGTTGCGGGCCTTCATGACCTTCTCGACACCACCACTGATGAGGTTGGTGGCAATATAACCGAGCAGCAGGGTGATCAGTGCTGCGGTGATATTGACACCATACTCGAGCAGCAGTCCCTGATTGTTGACGAGCCAAGTCTGAGCACTGGTGAGCATTTCGGGTTCCATAACACTTCCTGTTGGGCGAATTAATCAAAACCACGGACTATAACAGCGCATTGCGACAGTTTGGGTCGTTGTGGTTCGTGAGATGTTAATTTTTGCCATAAAAAACGGAGGAGGCCAAGTGCCTCCTCGTCTATTTGGGGTCAACTCTGCAGCAGCTGGCTGCGAATAAACTGCCATTGGTCTTCAAAATCTGCAGTCGGTTTGAGCTTGAACTCGGAGCGGACAAACTGGCTGATCCGCCCCTCGGCATAGGCCAGCAGCAGATTGGCCAACATGGTTTCGTCGAGCTGGAACCCCTGGCCTTCTCGCAACCGCTTCTCGCGTAGCACCTGCTTGAGCTGGGTCTCCAGCTTGTCAAACAAGATGCTGATGCGATCCCGCAGCCTGTCATGCTCACCCAGCAGCGCATCGCCGTTGAGGATACGGGTGATACCGGGGTTGCGCTCCGCAAACACCAACAGCAGCTGCAAGATGTGATGGCAGCGGGTCATGGTGTCTTTCTCGTCGGCCAGGATCATGTTGACCCGTGACAGCAGGGAATCCTCGATAAAGTCGATCAGTCCCTCAAACATCCGTGCTTTGCTGGGAAAGTGACGATAGAGGGCCGCTTCCGAAACGCCAACCTCGGCCGCGAGTCGGGCCGTGGTGATACGCTGACCCGGGCTGGTTTCCAGCATATGGGCCAGCGCCTGCAGGATCTGGTCGCGCCGACTCTGTTTCTGATTACTGCTTGCCATGGATTCCCCTAAAAAAAACAATGGCTTGATTCTGTTATTAGCCACGCAGCCAGGGCTGCGCTGGGTCTTGTTATTTACGACCAGAAGAACCAAACCCACCTTCACCCCGTTCGCTCTGATCAAACTCTTCAACGAGCTGGAAGCTGGCTTGCACCACGGGCATGATCACTAGCTGGGCGATGCGCTCACCTGGCTGAACGGTGAAGCTGTCACTGCCACGGTTCCAGACCGAGATCATCAGCTGACCCTGGTAGTCGGAGTCGATGAGGCCGACCAGATTGCCGAGCACTATGCCGTGCTTATGACCCAGACCGGAGCGGGGCAATATAGTGGCGCACAAGCCCGGATCCTGAATATGGATGGCAAGGCCGGTGGGGACGAGCGTGGTTTCACCTGGTGCCAGGGTGATGGCCTGGTTGAGCAGGGCGCGCAGATCCATGCCGGCCGAGCCCGGCGTGGCGTAGGCAGGCAGGGGGAATTCGGTGCCGATGCGGGCATCCAGGATTTTCAGTTCTATTTGTGTGTTCATGGATCTTTCGTCAGTTGGAATGGCCCCAAGTTTGGGGACTCAGGGTCGATAGTGGCGCGCAATAAGGGCGACAAGATGACGAGCCAGCGTCAGCTTATCGGCCAGTGGCAGGGTAGCTTGACCCCCTTGCCAGAAGACGGTAAGGGCGTTGTCATCGGCGTTGAAGCCTTGCCCGGACTGGGATACATCGTTGGCGGCTATCATGTCCAGCCGCTTTCGCTGCAATTTACCGAGGGCATATTGTTCCACATCCACGGTTTCGGCGGCAAATCCGACCGTGAAGGGTTTGTTCGGCAGCGCCCCCACTTCAGCGATGATGTCGGGATTCTTGACCAAGGTCAGCACCATCTGGTCATTGTCACCGGTTTTCTTGATCTTCTGGCTGGCGACCTGGGTGGGACGATAGTCGGCCACGGCGGCGCAGCCGATGAAGAGATCGCACTCGTCGACCCGGTTCATCACCGCCTGATGCATCTGCAGGGCGCTCTCCACATCGACTCGCGCCACCCCTTGAGGGGCAGCCAGGGCGACCGGGCCGCTGACCAGCGTCACGTCGGCCCCCGCTTCACGGGCGGCGCGGGCGATGGCGTAACCCATCTTGCCGGAGCTGTGGTTGCTGATAAAGCGCACCGGATCCAGTGCCTCGCGAGTCGGTCCGGCAGTGAGCAATAGTCTGACGCCGGCGAGCAGGGGGGCGGCGGTTAACTGCTGGCAGCAGCGCTCGACCAGGTCGAGAGGATCCAGCATGCGACCGGGGCCCACGTCGCCACAGGCCTGGCTACCGGAATCCGGTCCCCATAGCAGAATGCCGCGGCTGGCGAGGGTCTGGAGATTGGCCTGAGTGGCCGCGTTGAGATACATCTGCTGATTCATGGCGGGGGCGACAACCACCTGGGCGGGGGTTGCCAGGCAGAGAGTGGTCAGCAGTTCGTCGGCCATGCCAGCGGCCATGCGTGCCATCAGATTGGCGCTGGCGGGGGCGATAAGTACCAGATCCGCCCATTTGGCCAGCTCGATATGGCCCATGCCAGCTTCGGCTGCGGGATCCAGCAGACTATCGGCGACAGGATTACCGGAGACCGCCTGCAGGGTCAACGGGGTAATAAATTCCTTGGCGGAACGGGTCATCACCACCCGCACCTCGGCACCCTGCTCTTTCAGACGGCGCACCAATTCGGCGCTTTTATAGGCGGCGATACCACCGCTGACACCCAACAGGATGCGTTTGTCGGCCAATCTCATCTGCTTTGCTTCCGGCTCGTTCTGACTGGTCGGCTAAGATAGCACAGCCTGAGGGTGACGACAGAGGCTGTCATGGGTGACTTGTGGTCAGGCTCTCGTCAATCTTTGCTATGTTTTCTGTCAGTAGATTTAATTGGGAAACATATGAGTATCAAGGAATGGCCGGCGGGAGAGCGTCCCCGCGAAAAATTGCTGCTGCAGGGGGCGGTGGGTCTGTCCGATGCCGAATTGCTTGCCATCTTCCTGCGCACCGGCGTCAACGGCCTGAGCGCCGTGGATCTGGCCCGGCAATTATTGCGGGAGTTTGGTTCACTGCGGGCCCTGCTCGGTGCAGATCAGCAGGCTTTTTGCGCCGCCCATGGCCTGGGGCCGGCAAAATATGCCCAATTGCAGGCGGTGCTGGAGATGAGTAAACGTCATCTGGCCGAGCAGCTGCAACGGGGGGATGCGCTCACCTCGCCCCAGCTGACCCGGGACTATTTGCAGGCCCAGCTGCGGGACAGGCCGCGGGAAGTGTTTGCGTTGCTGCTGCTCGACAATCAGCATAGGGTGATCAAGTTTGTCGAACTTTTCTACGGCACCCTGGATTCGGCGAGCGTCTGGCCCAGAGAAATCGTGCAGATAGCACTCAAACATAATGCAGCGGCCGTGATTCTGGCGCATAATCACCCGTCTGGCGTGGCCGAGCCCAGCAGGGCCGACCGTCAGATCACAGATCGTATCATGGCCGCCTTGGCCCTGATCGATATCAGAGTGCTGGATCACTTGGTGATCGGTGACGGCATCACGGTTTCTTTTGCAGAGCGTGGTTGGTTATAACCGGGCTCTGGCTCTGTATTAGTTGATCTTTGATCACGGATGCTGTATAAAATGCCGCCTTCTGTTTGCCCCGCAATCGAAGGCCAGCGGGGCAGATATTTGCTCGAGCAATGAAGTAAGATTTGGAGAGACTGACATGTCTAGAGTATGCCAAGTAACCGGCAAGCGCCCGGCAGTTGGTAACAACCGTTCGCACGCTAACAACGCTACCAAGCGTCGTTTCCTGCCGAACCTGCACACTCACCGTTTTTGGGTTGAGGGTGAAAAACGCTTCGTGAGCCTGCGCGTATCCGCAAAAGGCATGCGTATCATCGACAAGCGCGGCGTTGAAGTGGTTCTGGCTGAACTGCGTGCCAGCGGCGTTAAGGTATAAGGAATTAGATCATGGCTAAAGGTATTCGCGATAAAATTCGTCTGAACTCCAGCGCCGGTACTGGTCACTTCTATACCACTACCAAGAACAAGCGCACCATGCCCGAAAAAATGGAGATCAAGAAATTTGATCCCGTTATTCGTCAGCATGTGATCTACAAAGAAGGCAAAATCAAGTAACCACTTGAATTTGTCTCAAAAACCCGGCTTCGTGCCGGGTTTTTTTATGGCTCAAATTCAGTACACTGCCGACTCGAACGGAGGCTTGTCATGGTAAAACTGAGCCGTAAAGGCTGGAACAACGTCATCATCATAGCGGTATTGGTGGTGATAGTGCTGCTGCATCGCCTTGAGCAGGCCCAACAAGCGAACAGCGCCCAGCGTTTGCATGGCTTGTTGCCGGAGGGCGCCGTGGTGCTGACTTGGCAAGGACCGAGCTGGACCCTGGAGCGAATGGGGCAAGGCTGGCGCACTGTGCCGGATCTGGGGCTAGACAACGCAGCTCTGAGCCGCCAAGTTGAGCAGTGGCAAGGCTGGCAGTTGTTGCCGAGTGAACCGCTGCGTGGTACCCCGGTCGAGTTCAGACTCTGGCTGGCCGGGCAGGGGGAGCCTCTGAGCCTGGCGCTTTATCAGGATAATGGCCGTTATGCCGTTCGCCTGGGCCAGGATCGCTGGCTGACGCTTAGCACAGAGCAGTATCGCGCCCTGCTCAAACCCACACCCTGAGTCTGCGAGGATAAGATGCCCGAGTTACCCGAAGTTGAAGTCAGCCGCCAGGGCATCTCCCCCTGGCTTACCGGCATCGAAGTGACCCGCGTGGTGGTGCGCGATGGTCGTCTGCGCTGGCCCATTCCGGGTGAGATCCAGGAACTGGTCAATCTCACTATCCGCAGGGTCAGTCGCCGCGCCAAATACCTGCTGCTGGAGACTGACTTTGGCACCGCCATCCTGCATCTGGGGATGTCCGGCAGCCTGCGGGTGCTCAACATCGGCACCCCGGCCGAGAAACACGACCATGTGGATATCGAGCTGGCCAATGGCAAGCTGTTGCGCCTCAACGACCCACGCCGTTTCGGGGCGCTGCTGTGGACCCGCGAGCCCGCCGAGGCCCATGCCCTGCTCGCCAAGCTGGGCCCGGAACCGCTCACCGAGGCCTTCAATGCCGAGTATCTGCAGGGCCGGGCCAAGGGGCGCAGCATAGCGATCAAGACCTTCCTGATGGATAACCATGTGGTGGTCGGTGTTGGCAACATCTACGCCAATGAGGCGTTGTTTGCCGCTGGTATTAACCCCAAGCGGGCGGCAGGCGAGGTGAGTGGCGAGCGGTTGGGGACCCTGGTGGCCGAGATCAAGCGAGTATTGGCCGAGGCGATCCACCAGGGTGGTACCACCCTCAAGGATTTCACCAGTGCCGATGGCAAGCCAGGCTATTTCGTGCAGCAGTTGCAGGTCTATGGCCGGGGCGGCCAGCCTTGCTATCAATGCCAGTTGCCGCTGACCGAGATCCGTATCGGCCAGCGTACCACGGTGTTTTGCAGCCACTGCCAATACTGACAAGAGACTTATTTGGGTAAGTTGTAAGCAAGTGTTGCCAGCCGATTGCAGTGAGCGCTCGTCACTCCTAGGATCGCCCCCCATTCAGGCGGCAGGAGCAGGATATGACGAGCAACTCGTTCGGTTGGGAGCAACTCTCCCGTCAACCCCATTATGGCGCACTCGCCATGGCGCGTTACCTCTACCCGGATGGAGGCAGTCGCTTGTTCTTCAAGCGTGGCAAGTTTGTGCTGCGCAGTCTGCTCTATCGCAGGTCCATGGCCCAGGTATTCGAACTGTTTTGCAGCGACCAGCTCAAGGCGCTGCCAATTCAGTACCCCGAACTGCTCGACAAGCCGCTGCGTCCCTATCGCTTTGCCCGATCCAATGCCCGCCAGCGGGCCGCCATGCTGGTCGAACACTACCGCTTGTTGCAACATTACTATCCCGAGCTGATTGCCCCCCTCTATCTGGCTGAGGGAATTGAGCTGGGTCTTTATCCCCAGAGTGGCTACCGCATCGTATTGCGTCACGATGGTACCTTCAGGCGCGAGGCCGAGTTGGTGGTTTCCATTATTGATGAGCAGGGGCAGCGACTCTATAGCTGCGCCTTCTCTTTTGCCGGACAACCCGACGCCCTGCGTCTGGTGATTGGCTCGGTGCAGGGCCCCGAACCCGGGGTTGCCCAGGCACAGGAGAGGGTGCGCGACTTGACCAAGGAGGGTCATGGTCTGAGGCCCAAGTCACTGGTGGTGATACTGGTGCTCGGGTTGGCCGAGGCAATGGGGGCTGTGCGAGTCGATGCGGTGCGTAAGCGAGCCCATGTGTTTCAGGCCAAACGCTACAGCAGCAAGCAGAAGGCAAACTTGCAGGCGGACTATGACGAGCTGTGGCAGGAGTTTGGGGCGCAGGAGCTGGATGATAACTTCGTTAGCCTGATGCCGGTCGGGCGCAAGCCATTGGAAGAGATAGCCTCGAAGAAGCGGGCCATGTATCGGCGCCGCTATGAGTGGCTCGATACCCTGGCGTTATCCAGTCGGGTGCGGTTTAACCGGGCCAAATGAAAAAGAGCAGGCCAAGGCCTGCTCTTTTTCGATGAGTCTTGGTTTGATGCGCCCGTGGTTCATGGCTTGGCGAGTTTGGCGGCGATCGCCAGACAGACTCTGGGATCGACAAATTGGTGAATGTCACCGCCGTGCAGGGCGACTTCTTTCACCAGGCTGGAGGAGATGAAGGAGTTCTCCTCGGCCGGGGTCAGAAAGACGCTCTCCAGCTCGGGCATTAGCCGCCGATTCATGTTGGCTAGCTGGAATTCGTATTCGAAGTCGGAAACAGCACGCAAGCCACGGATCAGCACATTGGCATGTTGCTCCCGGGCAAAATTGACCAGCAAGCCGGAGAAACCGACCACAGTGACGTTGCCCAGATGAGACGTGACCTCGCGGGCGAGAGCGACCCGCTCGGCCAGATCGAACAGTGGTCGCTTGCTGGGACTGTTGGCCACGCCGACCACGACCTCGTCAAACAGCTGGGCGGCACGACCTACCAGATCGGTGTGGCCATTGGTGATGGGATCAAAAGTCCCCGGATAGATAACCCTGGTGCTCATGTATTGGCGTCCTGCAACCGGAAAATTGGTCGCATTATAAGGTCGTCGCTTGAGAATAGCAGTGCATCAGGCAAGAATACCCCCATCGCGCATTCAGCCTCCCCCTCTTGATGGTGGGGAGCAAAGGGATCTCTTATGAAACGCATTCTGGTCGTTCGCAATGACAAGATTGGTGACTTCATGCTGGCCTGGCCAAGTTTCGCCATGCTCAAGCACTCCATGAATTGCCATGTGACTGCCCTGGTTCCAGGCTACACGGCGCCGCTGGCCCGGCTTTGCCCCTGGATTGACGAGGTGATCCTGGATCCGGGCGCTCACGCCGACAAGGAGCAACAACGTGCCCTGCTGGCACGTGTCAAGGCGGCCGCCTTCGATGCCTCCATCTGCCTCTTTTCCAATACCCGTAACGCCAAGTTGGTGTGGAAAGCCCATATCCCTTATCGGCTGGCACCGGCGACCAAGCTGGCCCAGGTGCTCTACAACCAGCGGCTGGTGCAACGCCGCTCCCGCTCCCAGAAGCCGGAGTATGAGTACAATCTCGACTTGATCCGTCACTTCCTGACCGATCAACAGGCGACAGTGATTGAGCCACAAGCGCCTTATCTGAGCTTCGATAGCCAATCTCTTGCCGAGGTACGTACCCAGACGGCGCACAAGCTTGGTCTCGATGAGACACGCCCCTGGTTGATGGTTCATGCCGGCAGTGGTGGCTCGGCCAATAACCTCTCCATCGAGCAGTACGCCCGGCTCATCATCAAACTCAACCAGGGTTGTCCCGAGCTGCAGTGTGTACTGACCGCGGGTCCGGGGGAGGAGAGTAAGGCGGAGCAGTTGGCGGCCGAATTGCTGGCCCATGGCGGCAATGGCTGGATCTATCGCTCGGATGAAGGCTTGCCAAAGTTTTGCCAAGTGCTGGCCAATGCCGCTCTGTTCATGGCCGGTAGCACGGGCCCCCTGCACATAGCGGCGGCCCTGGATGTGCCGACTGTGGGCTTCTTCCCGGCCCATCGCTCTGCCACGCCGCTGCGCTGGCGCCCGCTCAACCAGGAGGGACGCCACCTGGCCTTCAGCCCGCCGGAGGACAGTGACCATCCGGAGGACATGAGTCAGCTCGATCCCAAGACCATGGCCAGTGCCATTGCCCAATGGGGCAAGCCGCTCTGGCAGGCGAGCTGACCGGTGACACAAATGATTCAGGGCCCATTATGGGCCCTGATGATAACGTGTTGGTCAAGCGCGTCGCGTTAGACGACCGGGTTTTCCCAATCTTTCTTGGGCGGCTGCAGGCGCTGCTGGCAGAAGTAGGCCTGACGGATCAGCTTGGAGGCCATGGTAATGCCGAGCATGATGAGGCCGCGTTTGCCATCGAGGAAGGCGCGCTGCCGAATGCCGTGACGCCATAGCACATCGACGATGCACCAGGCGAAGTCATACCAGCGGCCTCCTTTCATTTCCCGGCCGACGGCGCGTTCGGCGTAGCGCTGGGCACGCATCACGGCATCTTTGATGTCGGCATAGGAGTCATGGCGGCAGATGCCCTTGAGCTTGCCGACCTTGCCATCAGTGACCAGTTTGTCGTGATAGAGGTCCATCTTGCCCTCCATTCGCCACTGATCGCTGCGCACCAGGCGCAGGCGCCATTCCGGTTGATACATGTGATGCAGCCAGCCGCCGAGGAACCAGATCTTGCGCTGGAACTCCCAGGCACTGATGCTGGGGTCATCTTCTTGCAGCACTCGCTCCATGTCGCTTCTCAGCTCCGGTTCGAGGGATTCGTCAGAATCAAGCAGCAGTATCCACTTGGCCGGGGCGCACTGTTCCATGGCGAAGACTTTCTGCTTGAGCGGACCTGGCCAGGGGCGTTCGATGACGATGCAACCGCGCTCGGCCGCGTACTCGCGGGTGCCATCGGTGGAGCCCGAGTCGACAATCACGATACGCTGTGCCAGCCCTTGCACGCTGTCCAGCACCATAGGCAGGCAGCGCATGCTGTTAAAGGTGGTCAGGGCCACCGCCAGGGTGACAGCTTCTTGTTGTTCCATGGAAATAACCGGCAAAGGGAGGTGAGCCCCATTCTATCCTGATTCAAGTTTGGTGGGCAAAGTTTGACTTGCCGCAGGGGGTCACGGAAAATCCCCGGATATGATTTGCTCGCTAACCGTGAGTTGTGCAGATTTATGGCTGTTACGATTAATTTATTGGCAGCCAGGATGAATATTCACCCAGACTAGGGTGTTACTCACCCCTACAGTACTCACCCGTCAGCTAGCATCGCTGGGTGTTGGTCATGGCGGGCGGGTCGACCGGCAACCCACTCGGTTACCGATGTTATTTCTTGATGAGATGATGCATGAACTCCAAGCGTTTCGTATTCGTGATTGAAGATTTGTATGGTGGCGGCGCGCAGAAGTCTCTCATCAATACGGCGGAAGGGCTGCGCCAGCGCGGCCATCAGGTGACTGTCTTCATATTGCGTGACCTGATCGAGCATCGTCTTCCTCCCGGCCTCGAGGTGATCAACTTGGCGCTGGTCAATGGTGTCACCAAGGCCATCTCCAATGTGCTGCTGGAAAAAGGGCAGGCCTGGTTCATCGCCCGAGCCATTCGTCGCCTGGATCCCCATGTGGTGCTCTCCTGCTCCTGCGACAAGATCACTCGCCATATCAGGCACCCCAACCTCTGGTTCTGGGTGAAGAGCAACATGCTCGCTTCCCGCTATACCCCCCAGAGCAAAGCGAAGGCAAAGGCCAAGTTGCAGCGTTTCTACAATGGTCGCAAGGTGATTGGTTGCTCCCAGGGGGTGGTAGATGGCTTGTTGCAGGATGCCGAGCTCAAACCTGAGCGGATCCTGGCCATCTACAACCCCTATGAGCGAGATGGCTTCGTGCGCATGGCTGCCGAACCCGCCGAGGTACCAAGGGGGGAATACTTGATCAACGTAGGCACCTTTGAGCATCGCAAGCGTCATGATCGGCTGTTGCGTGCCTATAAAGCCAGTGGCGTCAGCACTCCTTTGCTGCTGCTGGGCAAGGGCAAGCCGGAGGAGGAAGCACGATTGCGTACGCTCATTCGTGAGCTGGATCTTGAGGCGCAGGTGATCCTGCCCGGCTATCAGACCAATCCCTACCCTTATATCAAGCAGGCCAAGGCGTTGATCCTGACCTCGGATGGTGAAGGCTTGCCAAGGGTGTTGATCGAATCGCTCTTCCTCGGCACTCCCATAGTGAGTGTCGATTGTCCGTCAGGTCCGAAAGAGATCTTGACCGGTGAGCTGGCTGCCTTCTTGGTGCCACTGCAGGATGAAGCCGCGCTGGCCGATGCCATCGCCCGGATGGATGCCTCTCCTGTGACTATTACTGCCGACTATTACCAGGCTTTCCTCGCCGAGAGCGTGTTACCGCAGTTCGAGGCCCTGTCACTAGCAGAACGAGCACCATAAATTGAATAACAACATAATAAAAAACATGGATGTGCGCTGGAGCGGTGTCGCTGGAGCAGGAATAACGCCCTATTTGAGGATGCTGGGGGTAGCCTGCCTGCTGCTGTATGCCCTCTGCCGTATCTGGTTTGGTGGCGTCGGCAAGGCGATGGAGGCAGGCTTTCTTGCCATGACGTTGCTGCTGATGCTGACTTCCCACAGACGCATGGGGCTGGACATCTACTTCAAGTTTGTGTGGCTGGCGTTGTTGGTGCAGCTGATCCCTTGGCTATTGGGCCTGCTGGAACCGACCGTCATCACCAGCTCGAACCCTCATCTCGATCGGTTGACTAAGATCTTCTTCTTCTTCGCCACCGCCGTGCTGCTGGCCGGCAGATTGCGCAATGTCTTCTGGCTGTGGGGCATCGCCGCCTTGGGACTGCTGGCCACTGTGCTAGGGTCGCCTGCCGACTGGACCACTTGGCAACAAGGCTTGTCAGGGCTGCGAGTCGATTTTGGCATCCGCAACGCCCAGCATATTGCCATGTACTTCGGTACCCTGATGCTGGGTTGCCTCTGCTTTAGCCAGCGTTGGTTATCGGTGGGGCCACAGCGCTGGTGGCGGCTGCCACTCTGGTCAGGGGTTCTTTGTGTGGCGGTATTGGGGATTATGGTGACCCAGACCCGTGCCATTTTTATTGCGATTTTTGCGGCCCTGCTGCTGGCCTTGGTATTCTGGGTCTGGCTCAAGCGTCCACGCTGGTGGCTGCTCGGCCTCCTGATCGCAGGTACTACGCTGCTGTTCTTCACCTTGGGTCAGCGTGGTCTCGCCCATGTTGAGCAGCGATATCAGCAAGAAGCGCCTGTCATCCAGCAACTGCTGCACGGCGACTGGGACAATATTCCCTACACCAGCGTCGGAATACGTGCCAACACCTGGAAGGTTGCCGCCAACAAGATAGCTGAGCGCCCCTGGTTTGGTTGGGGATCCCAGGCTCGCAGCCGGGTAATCAGCCATTCCGCCGTGCTGCCCGACTGGGTCAAACAGCAGTTTGGTCATCTGCACAACTATTTCCTTGAAATTCAGCTCAGCTATGGGTTGGCTGGCTCCTTCATGCTGCTTGCCCTGGCCATTGTCATCGGTCGTGACTGTTGGCTTGCGTGGCGGGCGAAGCTGATGCCGACCGATGTGTTGGTGTTTGGCTTCTGCTTCTTTGTCTTCTGGATCATTGTGAACAACTTTGAGTCCTACATGTCGTTTGGTACCGGCACTTTCGTGTTCAACATCATTCTCGGCGGTCTGATCACCCTCTGCTGGCGCCGCCGCTACCCGCAAGGGTGGGCGGACAGGGCCCTATGAGACGCATCCTCATCATATTGCGTCGCTTGCAAGCCGGGGGGATAGAGCAGGCCACTATTACCCTGGCTAACGCCATGGCAGCCCAGGGCCATGAAGTGCATGTCTGGGTACTGCGTGGCGATGCCAGACTGACACCGGACCCTGCTGTGCATCTGCATGCGGGCGGCGACATCGAGCGGGAAGCCCGGCGTGGCTTGCTGGGGTCGAGTTGCGATCTGCTGGGACGGGGCCTGCTTAAACACCTGGTGCCAGGCTCAGGTTTTGTGTGGACCGGCTGGCGCACCAGTGCCTTGGCCAAGGCGCGGATCGCCGAGTGGGAGTCGCAGTATGGTGCTTTCGATCAGATCCTGATCCGGGGCCAGGGGGCATTCGAGTTGCTGTGGGATTTGCATGACCCACGCTGCTGGCAACTGGTCGAGGGACCTTCTTCCAAGTTGCGCCACTATCGATTCGGCGGTTGGCTCGCCGCCAAGCTGTTCCAGGACAAGCAGGTGATCTGCGTTTCCCAGGGGATCGCCGAGGTGCTGCAGCAGATGCTGTCACACTTCTCGGTCCGGCCGACCCGCCAGACGGTGATCCACAATGGTGTCCCCCTGGCACGGGTACGTCAGCTGGCGCAGCTTGCCCAAGATCCCCCCATTACGGTGCCCTTCCTGGTTCACGTGGCGCGTCTGGTGCCGGTGAAGGATCAGACTCTGCTGCTGCGGGCGTTCAAACGGGCGGAACTCGACTGCAAGCTGGTGATTATCGGGGAGGGCAGCGAACGGACCGTGCTGGAGCGGCTGATACAGACGCTGGAACTGGATGAGCGAGTGATACTGCTCGGTCATCAAGCCAATCCCTATCCCTGGGTGGCAGGGGCTGAAGCTTTCATACTCAGCTCCAGAACCGAGGGGCTAGGGTTGGTGCTTATTGAAGCCCTGGCCTGCGGCACTCAGGCCGTCGCTACCGATGTGCCGGGTGGCATTCGCGAGGTGCTGATCGAAGAGCAGACCCGCTTGTTGGCCGCTCATGATGAGGCCGCACTGGCCGCCAAGATGCGTGAAGCGCTGGCTGACCCTGTCCAGATCCTGCCCCACTGGGTTGACCGATTCGACGATGGCGAGATAGCCCGCCGTTTCCTCGCCCTCATTGAGGATTAAATCATGACGATCCTGGATCACAGTTACCCCCTGGCCCCAAGCTGGGTTTCCCCCGTCAATGTGCTACCTGATGGTCGGTTGGAGGCCGTCGTCCCTGGCGAACTCGCCAATCACACCCTGTTGCTGGAATTTGGCTACGAAGCGACTCACAAACGTCGCCAGGGGTGCATCGGCATCGTTGGAGAAGGGGTGAGTCAGGAGCAGTTCTTCGAGGCAAATCAGCGTGGCCGACGCTTCCTCAATCTGACTGGCTTGACCCGCCTGGACGAAATACAACTGCGGGGCCGGGATTGTCGCTGGCAAGCAGAGGCCCGCCTGCTGGCCTTCGCCAACCCGGCGCTGGAAGATGGCCCCCTGCTCATCCTCTCTCCCCATCCGGACGATGCCGAGCTGGCCGCTTTTGGTCTCTACAGTGACCATGCCGAGCGCAGCTGGATAGTGACCCTGAGTGCGGGGGAGAAGCTCAACCGACTGGATCGCCAGTACATTCCTGGCCTTGACCGCGATTTGCCGAGCGCCTCGGCACGCAAGGGGGCGATCCGAGCCTGGAACAGTGTGACTACGCCGCTGCTGGCCGGAGTCAGTGCCGCTCGCCTGTTCTGTCTGGGTTACTTCAATGACAGCCTGGCCAGGCTGGTGGCCGAACCGGACAGCCTGGTCGCCCATGCCCAGTTGCCAGAGCTGACGCCGGCGCCGTTTCGACGCTGGAATCCCCAGTCGTTGCCGGGGGACGAGCAGGCAGCCAACAGTGGCCGGTTGCTGGTGGCGGATCTCGCGGCGCTGCTGGCGCGGGTAAGGCCGAGCAGCGTCTTGGTGACCCACCCCGAGGTAGATCCCCATGGGGATCATGTCGCCACCGCCCAGGCGCTGGCGCTGGCAATCCAGCAGAGCGGGTACTGCCCTGCCCGGGTGCTGCTCTATGCGAATCACCTGCGCCGGGTCCATGATTTCCCTTATGGCCCCGAGCATGCGGGCACCACCTTGCCCCCTTGGCACAGCGAACACTCCAGGCTGGGGTCTTGGCACTGTTACAGCCACCCTCTGTCGTTGGCGCGGCAGAAGGAGAAAGTGGTTGCCATGGAGACGATGCACGATCTGCATGCCAAAGACAGGCTGGAGAAGCGCCTTAAACGTTGGTGGGGCCGTACCGTCAGACGAGATGGTTATCACCACTATGGCCTGCACAGCTATTTTCAGACTCACATCAAGGCTCATGAGGTGTTCAGCTGGGTATCCGGCGACGACTTCGTGAGCGGCATGTTGCAAGACGCAGGAACAGAACAAGCATGAAGATATTGGTGATCGGCCCCTCCTGGGTCGGCGACATGGTGATGTCCCAGAGCCTCTACAAGGCGATCAAGACCAACCACCCGGATTGTGAGCTGCACGTGATGGCGCCGGCCTGGTGCGGCGCCCTGCTCGAGCGGATGCCCGAGGTGGACAAGGCGGTGCCCATGCCCCTTGGCCACGGTGACTTCAAGTTGGGGGAGCGGCGTCGGCTCGGCAAGCTGCTGGCTGCCGAGAAGTACGATCAGGCCATCATCCAGCCCAACTCCATGAAGTCGGCACTGATCCCCTGGTTCGCCAGGATACCGGTGCGCACCGGCTGGAAGGGGGAGCACCGCTTCGGTCTGCTCAACGACATGCGCAGCAACAAGTCTGCCTTTCCGCTGATGGTGGAAGCCTATCTGGCGCTGGCCTATCCCAAGGCGCAGATGAAGAGTCGGGCCGATATTCCCGCCATTCCCCACCCCTCGCTCAACGTTGACCTGATTAATCAGGGCAAGGCCTTGGAGCGATTGGGGCTCAATGTCGCTCGCCCCGTGCTGGTGCTCTGTCCGGGGGCCGAGTTCGGCCCGGCCAAGCGCTGGCCGGAAGGGCACTACGCCGTGGTGGCGCAGAAGTATCTGGATGAGGGCTGGCAGGTGTGGATCTTCGGCTCCGGCAAGGATGTGCCCGTAGCCAACACCATACGCGAGCGGATCAATCCGCTGTCGCGCCCTAACTGCCACGTGCTGGCGGGCAAGACCAACCTG
Source organism: Aeromonas molluscorum (assembly GCF_051376105.1). Lineage (NCBI taxonomy): Bacteria > Pseudomonadati > Pseudomonadota > Gammaproteobacteria > Aeromonadales > Aeromonadaceae > Aeromonas > Aeromonas molluscorum. Next base: position 34,054 of record NZ_JBPQCY010000002.1, read on the forward strand.
TATGAGGCGATCGATCTGATGGCGCTGGCCGGGCGGGTCATCTCCAATGACTCCGGCCTGATGCACATAGCCGCCGCCCTCAACCGGCCGTTGATCGGCGTCTATGGCTCTACCTCGCCGCTCTACACGCCGCCGCTGGCGGACAGGGTCGAGATAGTGCACACCGACATCGAGTGCCGCCCCTGTTTCAAGCGCACTTGCAAGTTCGGCCACCTAAAGTGCCTGATCGAGCTGATGCCTGAACAGGTGATAGAGGCGGGCAAGCGCCTGGAGTACAGCGAGTCGCCGGATCGCTTGATCGCATTGCAACCGGTCGATCCGCCGAATTTTGTTGCCAGTGCGAGCAAGCGGTCGGAGCCGAAATAACATGGGCTATCGGCTGCTCTACAACCTGCTGATCCACCTGGGCTTGCCGCTGGCGCTGCTGGCGCTTTACAAACCGAAGAGAGGCAAGCCTGGTTTTGGTGCGCGCTGGGCCGAGCATCTGGGGCGGACGCCGGCCAGTGGGCAGGAGGCGCCGCTCTGGATCCATGCGGTCAGCGTGGGTGAAACCCTGGCCATCAGTCCCTTCATCCGTGCACTCAAGGCCGAGCGGCCGGATTTGCCGATCCTGCTCACCACCACCACCCGCACCGGCGCCGAGCAGGCGGCCAAGCTCGGCGATCTGGTGGTGCATCGCTACGCCCCCCTCGATTACCCCTGGGCGGTGGCCGCTTTTCTCAAGTGCATCCAGCCTCGCGCCCTCTGGGTGATGGAGACAGAGCTGTGGCCGAACTGGCTGGCGGCCTGCGAGGCGCGCCATCTGCCGGTGACCATCATCAATGCCCGTCTCTCGGAACGCTCCTGCCAGCGCTATGCCCGTTTTCAGGGGGCGTTCGATACCCTCAGCCGACCGCTGACCCATCTGCTTTGCCAGCATCAGGACGATGCGGATCGCTTTGCGCGGCTTGGCATAGGTCGGGGGCGGCTGGCGGTGACCGGTTCCATAAAATTCGATATCCAGCTGGGTGACGAGGTGCAGGCCAAGGGACATGCATTGCGCCTTGCCCTGGGCGTAGATCGGCCGGTCTGGATCGCCGCCAGTACCCATCAGGGTGAGGATGAGCAGGTATTGGCGGCGTTTGACCTAGTGCTGCAACGTCACCCCCGGGCCTTGCTGATCCTGGTGCCGCGCCACCCCGAGCGCTTCGATCGGGTGGCCGAGCTGTGCGTTCCTTACGGCTGTGTGCGGCGCACCGGCGGCGACCCGATCCGCGAGACGGACAAGGTCTATCTCGGCGATACCATGGGCGAGTTGCCGCTGATGCTGGCGGCGGCCGATGTGGCCTTCGTCGGCGGCAGTCTGGTGAAGGTCGGCGGTCACAACCTGCTGGAGCCGGCGGCGCTCGGCAAACCCTGCCTGAGCGGCCCCGCCTACTTCAATTTTAGCGATATCACCCGCCAGCTGGTGGCCCAGGGTGGCGCGGCCCTGGTGATGGATGCCGCCGCGCTGGGGGAGCAGGTGAGCGCGCTGCTGGCCGACGAGAGCCGGTGCCGGGAGATGGGCGAGCAGGCCCGCGCCGTGGTGCTGCGCAATCAGGGGGCGCTGGCGCGCACCTTGTCTCACAGCCTCGCCAGCCTGGAGAACGACTGAATCCGGGCAGACGGACATAAAAAACGGAGCGCATGGCGCTCCGTTTTTGTTTGTCGTGCGGGCTGAGGATTAGCGCACTATCAGGCCGAGCAGTATGCCCACCACACCGAAGTCGGCATCGCTGAAGGTGGTGTTGGCAAAGCCGAGATCCCCCAGCACAGGCAGCAGAAACACCGGCAGGAAGGTGATCAGCAGCCCGTTGGCGAAGGCACCAAGCAGGGCACCGCGGCGACCACCGGTAGCGTTGCCGAACACCCCGGCCGCCGCGCCGACGAAGAAGTGCGGTACCACGCCAGGGATGATGACGGTGAGCCCCAGCAGGTAGAGCAACACCATGCCCACCAAACCGGCGGTGAAGCTCGACAGGAAGCCGATCAGCACGGCGTTGGGGGCGTAGGGGAAGACGATGGGGCAGTCGAGCGCAGGTTTGGCGTTCGGGACCAGCTTGTCGGAGATCCCCTTGAAGGCCGGCACGATTTCGGCGATGACCATGCGCACCCCCTGCAAGATCACGTAGACGCCGGCGGCGAAAGTGATGGACTGCATCAGGGAGAACATGAACCAGTGCTTGCCCTTGGCAACGCTGGTGACGAACTCGGGCCCGGCAAAGGCGGAGGTGATGAGGAAGATGATGCCCATGGTGAAGGAGATGGCCACAGGAGTATCGCGCAGGAACAGCAGGCTCTTGGGCACCTGCACCTCTTCACTGCTGTGGGCCTTGTTGCCGAACTTGGCGCCGATCCAGCCGGCCAGCACATAGGAGATGGTGGAGAAGTGGCCGAGAGCCACCTCGTCCGAGCCGGTGATCTGCTTCATGTAGGGGTGAGCGAGGGCCGGGAACAGCACCATGGTCACGCCAACCACCAGGCTGCCGACCGCGATCAGCGGAATGCCGCTCATGCCGCCAGCGGAGAGGATCGCCGCCACCATCATGGACATGAAGAGGGTGTGGTGGCCGGTCAGGAAGATGAATTTCCACGGGGTGAGGCGGGCGATCAGTATGTTCACCAGCATGGCGAAGAACATGATCATCGCCATCTCTTTGCCGAACGACTGCTGGGCGATGGAGACGATGGCTTCATTGTTGGGAACCACGCCCTTGATGCCGAAGGCGTGCTGGAAGATGGTGGCAAAATCGCCCAGCGAGTTCACCACCAGAGTGGCACCGGCCCCCAGGATGACGAAGCCCATTATGGTCTTGACCGTGCCCTTGATGCACTCGGTCACCGGTTTCTTCTGGGCAATCAGGCCGATGAGCGCGATCAGGCCGACCAGCACGGCCGGCTCGGACAGCACGTCAAACATCAGAAAATTGAAAAATTCCATGGTCAGCTCCAATCAGATGGAAGAGGCGGCCCGCAGGCCGCGAAGTCAGGTGGTCAGAGAGCGCCCAGTTCGCGCAGTGCGATGGAGAGTTTCTCTTTCATGGCGGCCTTGTCGACCATGTTGTCCAGGGACACCAGCCGGCCGTTGACCCCCATGCTGATGAGCTGCTCGGCGATGTCGCGGGTAGCCACGAACATCTCGGCGGTTTCGCTGCTGGCGGAGGCGAGATCCCTGTGATCCACTTCGGCAGTGACTGCCAGCTCCTTGAGGATGCTCTTGATGCTCATCTCCATCATCAGGCTGGTGCCCAGGCCGTGTCCGCATACAACCAGAATTTTCATCGTCTCTTCCTTTGTCGGGCGCAGGGCGCCGCTCAGTAACGTGCCAGAATGCGCAAAATGTCGTCTTTGGTGTCGGCCGCCATGATGGCCGCCACGTCCTCTTCGTTCATGAACAGCTCGGCCAGCTGGGCGATGGTCTCCACGTGGGAGTTGCTGTCGCTGGCGGCCAGGGTGATGAGCAGCCGGATCGGGTCATTGCCCTCGGAGCCGAAATTGACCCCGGTTTTCAGCACTGTCAGCCCAAGGCCGAGACGATTGACGCCATCTTCCGGGCGGGCGTGGGGCATGGCCAGACCCGGGCCCAGCACATAGTAGGGGCCGAGCTCCTCGTGGGAGCGAAACAGCGCCGCCACATAGGAGGGCTCTATGGTGCCGTTGGCCAGCAGGGGAGCGGTGGCGAGCTCGATGGCATGACGCCAGTCGCGGGCTCCCGTTTCGATGGAAATGACCTCTTCGGTCAGCAGTTGAGTCAGCATGGCAATGATCCGGCTGGATGAGATGGCGCCAATCTAGCGATCTTGCCCCGCGATAACTGTGAGCCTGATCCCGAAAGTTAGCGCTACCAGATAGCGCTAACATGAAATTGTGATAGCGCTATCATTTATGCCATGAGTGGGATTCATCTTGCCCCGTCACTCGCTCAAAGGGGGTAAAATCCGGTTTGAGCAAATAGTCAGTGCCGCACTTTTGCCTTAAAGTGAGCACCCGTATGTCGAGGAAGGGAAGGGATGTCAGAAGCGAAGAAGCGCCGTAGCACGGGTCGGGTGACCCTCAACGATGTGGCCCAGCTGGCCGGAGTGGGTGCCATGACGGTGTCCCGTGCCCTGCGCACCCCCGAGCTGGTGTCAGACAAGATGCGCGAGCGCATCGACGCCGCCGTGGATGAACTCGGCTACATTCCCAACCGGGCGGCGGGTGCGCTCGCTTCCGCCACCTCCCAGACCATAGTGGTGATAGTGCCCAGCCTGACCGAGCGCGGTTGCGGCGACGTGATCGCCGGGCTGCAGCAGACCCTGCTCGATGAGGGCTACCAGATAATGCTGGGGGATGCCCAGCACCTGAAGCAGCAGGAAGAGAGCCTGCTGACCAGCTTTTTGCAGCATAACCCGGCTGCTGTTGTGCTGTTTGGTGGCGATCCCGGTGAGACCATCCGTGCCCGCCTGAAAGCATCCCGCCTGCCGGTCGTGGAGGTGGGCGCCATGGCGCGCAACCCTGTCGACATGAATGTAGGGGTCTCCAACTTCGATGCCGGTTATCAGCTGACCCGTCATCTCATCGAGCGCGGCTATCGCAACATCGGCTTTCTTTGTGCCCGCCAGGAACAGTGGATGCTGCAACAGCGCATGCAGGGCTGGCAGAAGGCACTGCTGGACAACTACCTCTCCCCCGATGCCATCATCAACACCTCTGAGCTGCCGAGTTTCAGCACCGGGGCCGCCATGCTGGGGGAGTTTTTGTTGCGCTGGCCCGAGCTGGATGCACTGGTGTGCGTCAACGACGAGCTGGCGGCGGGGGTGTTGTTCGAGTGCCAGCGTCGTCACCTGAGCGTGCCTGGCAAGCTCGCCATCGCCGGATTCGACGATCTGGATGTGGCGCGCGCCTGCTATCCGGCGCTCACCTCGGTCCGGATCCCCTATCGCAAAATGGGGCAGGAGGCTGCCGAGCTTATCTTGCGCCAGCTGGCTGGCGAACCTGTCATGGGCGCCGCCCTGACCCTGGATTTTCAACTGCAGAAACGTCAAAGCAGCTGACGGGTGACGCCACCATCTCGACAGGCAACCATGTTCAAGGTACTGCTACTGGGCAATCAAGATGGCAGACCACGGCAACTCTGACCCGGCTGGCTGAGAGTCGGCTGCCGGGCCTAGCTGGCTGAGCGCCAGGTCATGTGCATCGGTACCGCTAGTCTCACCAGCCATGCTGGCGGGCGGTTTCGATCTGCCGACCAGCGTCATGGCCTTCATACTGCGCCATATGCGGTTGCAAGGGGAATATTGCGCTGTGCCCACTGGTGTGCCGCCAATTGGCGTGGTAGCGACTGGCGCGGGATCTGTTCGCCAGCTGCTTCTCATCGGCGGCCACCGAGATCGGGCTGGAGCCGGTGGTGGAAGCTGCCCAAGCCATCACACCAGGCCGGATTGCGGGCCGCACTCTGGTCAAACTTTGATCCTGCCTTGACTGGCGAGCCCCATTTTTCTGGATAGACTTTGAGGGCGGGTGCACTATCCAAGGAGAACGAGCATGGGTGGACACAAGCCGGATTACGAGCTCGACGATGACTGGGAGCCGGAATCCTGGGAAGAGCAGTTGGAGGAGTTGGACGACGACAGTTGGCAGTTTGATGACGACTTAGACGACCAATGAGACCGAGTAGTACAAGTTCAGGCGGGCCAAGGGCCCGCCTGATTTGTTTGGCTATCGCAAAGCGGGCTTGGTGGCGGGACATCTGCTCGTTAGAATGAAAGCCCGAATGACGCTCAAGGATGAAGATGCGCCTATTACTCATACTCTGCGCCAGCCTGCTTGGCGGTTGTGTTTCCAACTCGGATGACCCCTGTGAAAAGCTGTGGGATCAGGTTGGCGAGGCCGATGGCAAGTTGGGGTTTACCGAACAGAGGGTCGAGTTTCATCAGACCCAGTGCGGTATCAAGGTCGATGAAGCACTCTGGGAGCAAGGTCGCAAGAGGGGGCTGGCCTGGTATTGCCGCCCCGAGCATCTCTATCTGGCCGGTCGCTCAGGTGAGGAGTATCGCGGGGTCTGCCCGAATGATGCTCAAGCGCGCAAGCTGTTCGCGCAGGGGCGCCAGGGCTGGACGGATCAGTAAGGCGGCTGTGCGCGGGAGACACACCCTTATCGCAATGGTCTTGTGACGAGGCCAGCGCCTGTGGTCCTACTTCTCCTTGAGGCGCAGCGGTTGACAGAGGTAGCTCTTGTCATTGGCACTGCGGGCGCATTTGCCACAGATAAACTTGGGTTTGCGCACTATCTTGCGCAGGGCCTTGAGATCGAAGGGGATCTCTTGGCGGCGCCATTCACACAGGGTCTTGTTACCCATACGATCCGACCACCTTGGCTGTTGTGTCGCCGTATTCTAATCGATTTGCATTACTAATACAGTGTGCTCGTAGCGGGTCACTGGTAGAGGAATTTGGTGAAGATCAGCTCCTTGACCGCTTTCTTGCCTGTCTCACGGACCAGCAGTTCATTGACTTTGGCCTCGCACTCTTTGCGCAGCTCTTCGCGACTGGCGAGCGACTTGATCTGTTCGGCCGTCTTGCTGCCCATCAGACGTATGATGGCGTCGCGGATTAAGGGATCATGAGTCTCCAGCAATTTGAGGTTCCCGTGGTTTTCAGCCATCAGCTCGACGGTGACCCGCACATAGCCCAGGGTCTTGCCCTCGCTCAGGTAGTTGGTGATGATATCCGGTTCAAGGGGATGGTAGGCAACCCCATCCTGTTGGGCGGCGGCATCGGCGGACTCTTCTGCCCAAGCCGGGCTGGTCAGCAGGGCAAGCAGCAAAATGGCGAACTGGCGAGCGTGTTTCAGTGCATAGGGCATGGTCGGGGACTCAGACTGGTGAGGTGTCCCATTTTTGATGTTGCCTGCTGGGGCGTCAAGCACGGATTTCCTTACATTTTTCGATCGATTTACGGATAATAAACCGGATTTTAACCTGATAACGGAACTCTCTGGATGGTGATGCGGTGAAATCCGAGCTGACTGTTCCCCTCATGCGGATTAGCGACTGGCTGGCTCCAGCCAGTGCCATGCCGCCAGCTGAGCTGGCGCCCTGGTTGTTCGACACCGGGTCCATGACGGCGCGCCTGCGTCGCCATAATGATCACTTCTCCCTGGAGCTGCTCGGTCATCACCAGCAGGCATTGACGCCGGATGAACAGGCTCTGCTCGGTGTCGTAACCGGACTGCGGCGGGAGGTGATCCTGCATGGGGATGGCGGGCCTGCCGTGCTGGGCTGGACCCTGTTCGCCGACGAGGCCCTGGCCGGGGCCGCACTCGACCAGCTGGGTGAGCAACCCCTGGGCGAGCGTATCTTCGGGGCGGCCCCCGCTCCGCGGGATTGCCTGCAGCTGGCCCGCTTCGAGCTGGTCGATGGGATGGGTGAGTCCAGCGCGGTCTGGGGACGGCGCTCACGCCTCTATCTCAATGGCTGGCCTCTGCTGGTGCACGAGGTGTTGTTGCCAGGGCTGGCACGCTCGAGCCAATCATAGCTCCGACCACTGGCGTGATGGAGATACCACCAGTTATTCCATGATCGGAGGCGTCAGTGTCAGCCCTCGGGCTGCTTCTCTCTATCGGCCTTGATCTTCCCGAATTTATACAAGGAGTTGCTGTGATTGTATTGACCAAGGAGCGTGGCCTGGCCTATGCCCAGCTGGCCCGGCTCGACAAGCCGATCGGCACTCTGTTGCTGCTCTGGCCGACCCTGTGGGCGCTCTGGTTGGCGGCAGGCGGCCTGCCCAATCTCGGAACCTTGCTGGTGTTCGTGATCGGGGTCTTCTCCATGCGCTCGGCGGGATGTGTCATCAACGACTACGCAGATCGCAATTTTGATGGCCATGTGAAGCGTACGGCGGGCCGGCCTCTGCCCATGGGGAAGGTGAGCCCAAAAGAGGCGCTGTTGCTGTTTGCCGTGTTGGCGCTACTCTCCTTTGTCCTGGTGCTGACCCAGAATGCACTCACCATAGGTCTGTCGTTTGCCGGTCTGCTGCTGGCTGTCTGCTACCCCTTCATGAAGCGTTTCATCTCCATTCCCCAGCTGGTGCTCGGTCTGGCTTTCTCATGGTCTATTCCCATGGCCTATGCGGCGGCGGCGGATGCCTTGCCGCCGGTGGCCTGGCTCATCTTTCTGGCCAACCTGTTGTGGACCATCGCCTATGACACTCAGTACGCCATGGTCGACAGGGATGATGATCTGCGGCTCGGCATCAAGTCGAGCGCCATCCTGTTTGGCCGCTTCGACAAGTTGATCATCGGATTGCTGCAACTGGCCACCCTGCTGATCTTGCTGGGCGTAGGGCAAATGATGATGCTTGGCGCCAGCTATTACTGGTGCCTGCTCGGCGCCGCCATCCTGTTCGTCTACCAGCAGCGGCTTATTCGCGAACGTGACCGCGAGGCCTGCTTCCAGGCATTCCTCAATAACAACTATGCCGGTGCCTTGGTGTTTGCAGGTCTGGTGTTGCACTACTTGTAGAACCAGGAGAATGGATCTCGATAAAGGCCGCGCTATGCGGCCTTTATCGTATTGGTGTGGAAAGTTGATGCCAGTTCATGGTGGGGCGAATAGAGAAAGGGCCGCATGATGCGGCCCTTTGGTGGTTGCGGGGAGCGATTGACGGCTCACTCGCATGGCGCGGTCTTGGCTTGATGAGCTATTGATTGCCAGCCTGTATGGTGCGCCGGATCTTGTTGCTGAGTAGGGGCAGTATGTTGTCGGCCAGAGCCTGGAAGCGACCGAGATCGGGTTTGCTGCCCGAGTCCAGGTACCCTTCGCTGCGCAGGGTATGGATCAGGGTGCTGAACAGCTTCTGGTCGAAGAACTCGGGGGCATTGATACCATGCAAAGTGCCGAGTCGCTCAGCCATCATGAGGCCGTCAGCCTCCAGTTGTTCAGCCTCTATGCTGGGCTGGGCCAGCATGCGAGTCAGCACTATGGCATAGCGTTGCAGGGTCTCCTGGATGCTCTCGGCCAGCAGCAGCAGGCGCATCTGGTTGCCGAGATTGACCCAGTGACCGCCATCGCGCACTTCGATGAGTTGCTGGCGCTGCAGCTCGGCCAGCAGGGCATCAACCAAGTCGGGTAGCTCCTCCTCTTCATAGCGCAGGAACAACTCTGTCTTGAGCAGGGGATAAATGTCGATGCAGCGCGCCACTATCTCGTTGCGGGAGATCCCCTCGCAACGCTCGATCAACGCCGCCACCAGTGAGGGCAGGGCGAACAGGTGCAAGATATTGTTGCGGTAGTAGGTCAGCAGGATCGCCTGATAGCGGTCCAGGCTGATGATCTGGCCCAGCTTGTCTTCGCTGATCTGAAACTTGTTGAGCTCCATGGCCTGATCCAGCAAATCCTTGGCATCTGCTTCCGGCAGCGTGCTGTGCTCGCTGTAGGGCACCTGTTTGAGCAGGTCCAGATAGGTATTGAGCTGGGCCTGCAACTCGTCGCGGGTCAGGGCGTGGCGCTCTGCGGCGAGCAGCGCCAAGGCGCTCAGTGTCAGACCATTGACCGCGGCGGCATCATTGATGCGGATCATCAGTAAATCGGCCAGCTGGGTGACAGTGGGTGCCATCCAGTCTGGGCGTTCTTCCTGGCCAATGTCAGCCTTCCATTCGGGCACATGCTCGTTGAGATAGCCATTGAGGGTCAGTGGTTCGCCAAAGTTGACGAAGCCGCGACCATAATTGCGCAGCTTGCGCAGTATGCCCAGCACTTGCAGGAAGCTCTCCTTCTCCTTGCGACTGCCCTTGAGCTCGTTATGGTAGGTATTTACCTCCATCACATGCTCGTAGCCAAGATAGACGGGCACCAGGGTCACCGGCCTGTCCAGGCCACGCATCATGGCTTGCAGCGTCATAGCCAGCATGCCTGTCTTGGGGGGCAGCAGGCGACCTGTGCGCGAACGTCCGCCCTCAGTGAAGAATTCCACCGAATAGCCCTTGGCAAACAGCAGATTGAGGTATTCACGGAACACTGTGCTGTAGAGGGGGTTGCCCTTGAAGGTACGGCGAATGAAGAAGGCGCCGCCACGTCGGAACAAGGGACCCGCCGGCCAGAAGTTGAGGTTGATGCCGGCGGCGATATGAGGCGGCACCATGCCCTGGTGGTAGATGACATAGGAGAGCAGCAGATAGTCCATGTGACTGCGATGGCAGGGTACGTAGACAATCTCATGACCCTCCTGGGCCAGTTGACGCACCTTTTCAGCGCCATTGACCGAAAGGCCGCGGTAGAGCTTGTTCCACAACCAGCCGAGGAAGCTCTCCCCCAACCGGATTAGCCGATAAGAGAAGTCAGAGGCAATTTCATCCATGTAGTCATGGGCGCGTTTCTGCGCCTTGTCGAGGCTGATATTATCGCGCTCGGCCTCTTCCTCTATGGCTTGCTGGATGACCCCGGAGTCCAGTAGCTGTCTGAATAACAGGGTGCGATTAGGCAACTTGGGGCCGGTCGCAGCCAGTTGCTGGCGACTGAAGTGGATGCGAGCGACACGCGCCAGCTTGTGGGCGATGGCCTCATCAGTTCCATGTTTGTCAGCCATCTGGCGCAGGGAGAGCGGTGGCGAGAAGCGCACCAGGTTTTCCCGGCCCTTGAGGATCACGATCAGCGCCTTCTTGAGCCGGTTGGGCGCCAGGCTACTGATGATGTTCCAGCCGGAGGCTTCCTCTCCTTCACGGCCCGGGGCACGGCCCCAGAACAGGGTGATGGGCACTATCTGCACGTCCAGCCCGCTATCAAGCTTGTGCAGATCCAGCAACTGCTGAAACTCTTGCAGGAAGGGAAGTGGCTTGCTGCGTGCGCCAAACAGAGGCGGTGGCCGGTCGAGGCAGACGTAACGAGGGACGGTTTTTCCTCCCAAAGCAAGGGGAGTGAAGGGGCCTGGCAGGCCGAGATCTTCACAGCACTGCTGAAGCGTCAGCAGATCGGTAATTGAACTGGTTTTCAGGGCATAGACTATGGGTCTGGCCGGGTCCAGGTCGAGCTCTGTGATGGGGTTTTCCGGCAGGCTCTTGTGATTGACCAAGCCACTGACCGGCCATTGCAGTATGGCTCTGGAAATTCTCTGCCCAAGGGACATATGCGTCTGCTCTCCAAAAAAAGGCGGCGTGAGCATAGCAAATCATGTTGTGCTTGTCGCCGAGAGGTACGATGAGTCCACGTCCGAGGGCGGGAACCGGGTTATTTAGGTCGAGAGTGCGACAATTGTCAGTCGAACCTTGCCTTGGTCAACACACTGTATATACTGCCAGTGTGCTGTATAAAAAAACAGGTGCCAATCTTATGAAACCCCTTACTCCCCGCCAGGCTCAGGTGCTGGATCTCATCAAGGCCAACATGAGCGAGACCGGCATGCCGCCGACGCGCGCCGAGATCGCCCAGAAACTCGGCTTCAAGTCGGCCAATGCTGCTGAAGAGCATCTAAAAGCCTTGGCCAAGAAGGGAGCCATAGAGATACTACCTGGCACTTCCCGTGGCATTCGTCTTTTGCTCGACGATGTTGAGGCGGCGGCGAACGAAGATCAGGGTCTACCGCTCATCGGTAAGGTGGCCGCGGGTGAACCCATCCTGGCTCAGGAGCATATCGAGAGTCACTATCAAGTCGATCCCGCCCTGTTTCACCCAAGAGCCGACTTCCTGCTGCGCGTGCAGGGCATGAGTATGAAGAACATAGGTATCATGGACGGTGATCTGCTCGCAGTACACAAGACCCAAGAGGTACGCAACGGTCAAGTAGTCGTGGCGCGTCTTGATGAGGATGTCACCGTCAAGCGTTTCCAGCGCAAAGGTAGCCAGGTGTGGCTGCTCCCCGAAAATGAAGAGCTGCAACCTATCGCCGTCGATCTGGCGAGCCAACATCTCACCATAGAGGGGTTGGCAGTTGGCGTGATCCGCAACGCCGACTGGATGTAGCCCCGGGCCCCGTCGAGGGGCCTTGTTATTCCCGCCTGTTTTCTTAAATTCTTTTTTAACACTTTTTTCACACATCCTCATTTGCTGCTTTACTTAACCTGTTGATTGGCACCAAAGACCAATCTCAGGGAAGAAATGCCCGACAGGGCAGCGCTAAAAATGGGGGCAGAGTGAAAAGAGTCCTGATTACTCTCTCAATCTTTCTATGTGTCTGGAGCGGTGTTGCGCTCGGCAATAGCATGCGCTTCAACATGACGGAAGGCGTCAGCGCCGTCAGTCGCAACGTTTATGATCTGCACATGACCATTCTCATCATCTGTGCCTTGATAGGCTTGATAGTCTTCGGCGTCATGTTTTGGGCCATCTGGCACCACCGGCAGGATAAAGGCGCTAAAGCCGCCCACTTTCACGAGAGTACCAAGGTCGAGATCCTCTGGACCTTGATCCCTTTCCTTATCCTTATTGGCATGGCCATTCCGGCCACCCGCACCTTGATCGCGATGGAAGACACAGCGGATGCCGACCTGACGGTGCAGGTCACGGGGTCGCAATGGAAGTGGCACTATCGCTACTTCGATGACGAGGTCGAGTATTACAGCTTGCTGGCGACACCCCAGGCGCAGATCGACAGCAAGCGCAGCAAGGGGGAGAACTATTTGCTCGAGGTGGATCGCCCCCTGGTGCTGCCCACTGGCAAGAAGGTACGTTTTCTCATCACCTCTCAGGATGTGATCCACTCCTGGTGGGTGCCCGCTTTCGCGGTGAAGAAGGATGCCAACCCAGGCTTCATCAACGAGGCATGGACCCGTATTGATGAACCCGGTATCTATCGCGGCCAATGTGCCGAGTTGTGCGGCAAGGGACATGGTTTCATGCCCATAGTGGTGATCGCCAAGCCTGAGGACGAGTTTAATCAGTGGTTGAGCAAGACCCGAACCGAGCAGCTGGCGGCCAAAGAGCAGGAGCAGAAACTGCTGGCCATGACCATGAGTCGGGACGAATTGATGAAGCTTGGCGAGAAGATTTATATCGGTCACTGCGCCGCCTGTCACCAGGCCAATGGCGAGGGGGTACCGGGCGCCTTCCCCTCTCTTAAAGGCAGTCCGATTGCCATGGGACCCAAGGCAGACCATTTGGAGCGAGTGTTGCACGGCAAACCAGGAACGGCCATGCAGGCCTTTGCCAACCAGCTAAGCCTGCAGGAGCTGTCAGCCGTGATCACCTATGAGCGCAACGCCTGGGGCAATAACAAGGGCGATGAGGTGCAGGCCAAGGATATAGATGCCTTCCTCAAGGAAAAATCCAGGTAGGAGAGAGCAAGATGAGTGTCGTCACGGATGTCGATCATCAGACAGAACATGGCTACAAGCCCAGGGGCTTGCTGCGCTGGTTGCTGACAACCAATCACAAGGATATTGGAACCCTCTATCTCTGGTTTAGTTTCACCATGTTTTTGACCGGGGGAGCCATGGCCATGGTGATCCGGGCCGAGCTGTTTCAGCCGGGATTACAGCTCGTTGAACCCGCCTTCTTCAACCAGATGACCACGGTTCACGGCCTGGTGATGGTATTTGGCGCCGTCATGCCTGCGTTCACCGGGCTGGCCAACTGGATGATCCCAATGATGATCGGGGCACCGGACATGGCGCTGCCCCGCATGAACAACTGGAGCTTCTGGATACTGCCATTCGCTTTTCTGATCCTGCTGGGGTCGCTGTTCACAGAGGGAGGTGGGCCCAACTTCGGTTGGACCTTCTATGCACCGCTCTCGACCCACTACTCTCCTGACAGCACGGCCCTGTTTGTCTTTTCCATCCACATCATGGGGATCAGCTCCATCATGGGGGCCATTAATGTCATAGTGACTATCTGTAACCTGAGGGCGCCAGGCATGACCTGGATGAAACTTCCTCTGTTCGTCTGGACCTGGTTGGTGACAGCGTTCTTATTGATCGCCGTCATGCCCGTGCTGGCCGGAGTGGTGACCATGGTGCTGACCGACAAATACTTCGGTACCAGTTTCTTCGATGCTGCCGGAGGCGGGGATCCCGTCATGTTCCAGCACATTTTCTGGTTCTTCGGTCATCCCGAGGTCTACATCATGATATTGCCGAGTTTCGGCATCATCTCTGCCATAGTCCCCACCTTCTCTCGCAAGCCACTGTTTGGCTATAGCTCCATGGTCTATGCCACCGCCTCGATCGCCGGGCTGAGCTTCCTGGTGTGGGCTCATCATATGTTCACCACCGGCATGCCGGTGTTCGCCGAACTCTTCGTCATGTATTGCACCATGCTCATTTCGGTGCCGACAGGTGTGAAGGTATTCAACTGGGTGGCTACCATGTGGCGCGGGTCGCTCAGCTTTGAGGTGCCCATGCTGTTCGCCATTGCCTTCATAGTGCTGTTTACCATGGGGGGATTCTCCGGGCTGATGCTGGCCATCACACCGGCGGACTTTCAGTATCACGACACCTATTTCGTGGTGGCACATTTTCACTATGTACTGGTGACGGGAGCCATTTTCTCCATCATGGCTGCGGCGTATTACTGGCTCCCTAAATGGACAGGGCACATGTATGACGAGCGGCTCGGCCAGTGGCATTTCTGGTGTTCCGTCATCTCGGTCAATGTTTTGTTCTTCCCGATGCACTTCCTCGGTCTGGCAGGCATGCCACGGCGGATCCCTGATTATTCAATCCAATTTGCCGATGTGAACAGCATCGTCAGTCTGGGGGGATTTGCATTCGGTCTGTCCCAATTCATCTTTCTCTACGTGGTGATCAAATGCATCCGAGGTGGCGCCGCCGCACCAGCCAAACCTTGGGATGGTGCCCAGGGTCTGGAGTGGGAAGTGCCGTCGCCAGCGCCCTATCACACCTTCACCACCCCACCCGAGGTGCAGTGAGATGCACGCAAAGCTCACCCTCAAGCTGATGCTGATCACTCTGCTGATGTTCGGGTTTGGCTATGCGCTGGTGCCTTTGTATGACGTTTTGTGCCAGATCACGGGGATTAATGGCAAGACGGAGCCTGTGGCGGCTGCGGCTGCCACAGGAGAGGTCGACAGATCCCGCACTGTGACGCTGGAACTTGTGGCCTATCCCTTCCCAGGCTTTGAGGGTAAGTTTGCCCCGGTCGTCCAACGGATAGAGGTACATCCTGGCGAGTTGAGCAGTACCCATTTCATGGTCGAGAATCTGGCAGGTAGTGCCAGGGTTTTGCAAGCCGTGCCCTCAGTGACCCCCGGGCTGGGCGCCCGTTATCTGCACAAGACAGAGTGTTTCTGTTTTCAACAACAACACTTGGCCATCGGGGAGAAAGCGGAGTTACCGCTGCGCTTCTATATAGATCAGGCCCTGCCAGCCGAAATGCATACCCTGACACTCTCATACACCTTGTATGACGTGACCAAGGCGACGAGTCAGGGCGGTCAGAGTGGCTGAACGGATCTCACATGACGAGGCATCGAGCCCCGTATCGGAGGCGAGTATGGCGAATAGTTCGAGTTACTATGTGCCCGCGCAAAGTCCTTGGCCCATCATGGGGGCTGTGGGCCTGTTCCTGATGGCATTCGGAGCCGGTACCTTGATCAGTCATGGCAGTCCGGGAGGGTGGCTGTTATTGGCGGGGATCCTGACCATCATCACCATGCTGTTTGGCTGGTTTGGCCACGTCATCAATGAATCCATGCGCGGGCTCTACAGCGAGCAGATGGACAGATCTTTTCGTCAGGGAATGAGTTGGTTCATCTTCTCCGAGGTGATGTTCTTCGGCGCTTTCTTCGGCGCTCTTTTCTATGCCAGGGTGCTGTCGGTTCCCTGGCTGGGCGGGGAGCATTTTCATCACCTCAGCACCCATGAGGTTCTCTGGCCTGATTTCAAGGCGATATGGCCGCTGGTTACCACGCCCGCTGGCATCCGTACCGAGGCGATGCCCTGGCAAGGACTACCGCTTGCCAATACGCTATTGCTGCTCAGTTCATCGGTGACGTTGCAATTTGCCCACCAGGCCCTGGAACAGGGGCATAGGAGCCGGGTCAAGGTACTGCTCGGCAGCACAGTCTTACTTGGTTTGCTTTTCCTTTCATTACAGGTATTCGAATACCACCATGCCTATACAGAAATGGGGCTGACGCTTAAGTCCGGCATCTATGGCAACACCTTCTTTATGCTGACCGGCTTTCACGGGATGCACGTATTCCTAGGCTCTCTGATGCTTTCCATTATGTGGCTCAGGGTGATGAAAGGGCATTTCGATGCACATCAACACTTTGCCTTTCTGGCTAGCGCCTGGTACTGGCATTTTGTTGATGTGGTCTGGCTCTGCTTGTTTGTTTTCGTCTATATCCTTTAGAGAGCGCTCAGAAAGGTGAAGGGTTAATGGTCAACAGGCCGCTCAGCATGGCTAGCAGTAACAAGGCGACTAGCAGCACTGAGAAGATCACTCTGCGCCCCAGGTAGTGACTCGCTGGTAGGTGAGTCTGGCCCCTGACCAGTTGGAACAGGGCCCTGAACAGGGAAATCAGTACCATGGCGAGCAGCAATAACAGGAAAAACTTGATGATCATGGTCGTTACTCTCCGGGCGATGACGTGATTATAGGTGGCTTTGCAGGGGCAAAAGGAAGAGTTGGTCTACTGGTACTGGCCTGTGCCATGGCGTTGCTCATGGTCTGGCTCGGCAGCTGGCAGCTGACTCGTGCCGCGCAAAAGCGCCAGTTGCTTGACCAGATGCATCAGCGTGGCCAAGTCGAACTGAGTCTGCAGGACCTGTTGGTCAAGGAGGACAGGTATGGCTATCAGCTCTCAATGGAAGGGGGATTTGCCCCAGGGGTCACCCTCTTCCTCGATAACCAGGTTTATCAAGGGCGGCCGGGTTACCAGGTTTTACGCCCTATGGTTACGGCACAGGGGTTATTGCTGGTCGATTTGGGTTGGTTGCCCCAAGGACAAGATCGTCAGGTTATACCAGCTGTTTCACAACCGGCAGGAGAGTACCGAGTTCGAGGACGGGTGGCTCGCCCCTATCATCCCCCTCTGCACCTCGGCAACGCGGAGGAAGAGTGGCCACATCGGCTCCAGACGATAGATACCCCCTGGTTGGCGAAGCAGTGGCACCAACCAGTTTTGCCCTTCGTGCTGGTGCTAGAGGAAGGAGGAGCCTGGCCTGAGTTAATCCATCGCCAACCTGAGATGCCGATGGCCCCATCCCGACACATAGGTTATGCCGTGCAGTGGTTTGTCATGGCATTGACCCTGATCGGACTGACTGCTTGGTGGTGGTGCAAGACAACCCACGAGGTTGAGGCTGAACATGTGCACAGAGAGAAGGAGGCGAAATGAAGGTGATGCCACTATTGGGGCTGCTGCTGGTGTTCTTGGCGTCTCCTGCCATTGCTTGGCTGGTGCTTAGCCAGCACTGGTTTCAGGGGGGGGCGACAGCTCAGGGAGAGTGGGTACAGGGTCAGGTGCCCCAACAGGGCCGGTGGCATCTGTTATTGCCAACAGATGCCACTTGTGATGTTCGCTGCAAGGCGGGTGTCTATCTGTTGCACCAAAGCTGGCTAGCGCTGGGTCAGGAGCGGGATCGGGTGGTTCCCATGCGCCTGGGCAGCGAGAGTCTGGATCCACTGATCAAGGCGGCGGTGAATCAAACCGGGCTGGCACAGGGCTACATCTATATCGCGGATCCCAGAGGACAGCTGGTCTTACGTTATCCCATTACCCTTACCTCGGGAGATGAACTGTCGGCCGGGGAGGCTATGCTGGCTGACCTTCGCAAGCTATTGAAATTATCAAGAATAGGATAAGAACAATAAACCATCTGGCCCATAGGGTCTTGGGGGGGATATGCGCTGGATCAGTCTGTGTGCCTTGTTGCTCGCTGCCGTAGTGGTAGTACTCGGTGCTTATACCCGGCTGACGGAGGCCGGTCTCGGCTGTCCGGACTGGCCAGGATGTTATGGCTTTCATATGGTGCCCAGCCAGAGCCATGAAGTTGCATTGGCCGAGCATCGTTTTCCTGATACTCCACTACAACCACACCTTGCCTGGAATGAGATGCTCCATCGCTATTGTGCCGGGATGCTTGGTCTCGTGATCTTGGCCATGGTGCTGGTCTCCTTCCTTCGACGGCAGGGCCGACTGCTAGCCTGCCTGACATTTGGCTTGGTACTGGGACAGGCCTCGCTTGGTATGCTGACGGTAACCATGAATCTCTTCCCTCTGGTGGTGATGGGCCATCTGCTAGGAGGGATGACCATATTGGCGTTGCTCTGGCTGGCTAACTTGAGGCATTGGTCAGTGGCTACCGAGTCAGTGATCCCGATCCTCTATCCCTTCCGCACTCTCTGGCTGACCCGAATTGGTTTAGGGGTGTTGGTAATGCAGATAGCACTGGGTGGCTGGACTTCGGCCAACTATGCGGCGCTCACCTGCCATCAGCTGCCCTGGTGCGATGGGCCCTGGTGGCGCTGGCTCGATTTTATCCAGGCCTTCGATCCCGTTCCGCCACCTAGCGACAGTTATCAATTTGGCGTATTGCCATATGGTGCTCGCATGACGATACAGCTGACCCACAGGAGTTGGGCCGTCGTTACAGGGCTTACCCTGCTGCTGCTGGCATGGCGTATTGGCCGAGAGGGGTTGGTTGGTTTGGGATTGGTGTTGGCAGCTCTGGTATTGCTGCAAATAGTCTTGGGGGTGAGCAACATTGGTTTGTTGCTGCCCCTGCCCGTTGCACTGGCCCATCATGGGGTTGCCGCCTTGTTGCTACTCACCATGGTGACCATCTGGTTTGCACTCGGTCGCCAGTCAGCCCGGATAAGGGAGACGTGAGATGATTCGAACCCATGGGTTGTACGCCACGGCCTGGTTGCGTTGGCAAGATTATCTGATGCTTACCAAACCCAAGGTGGTTGCTCTCCTGTTACTGACGGCGTTGGTGGGCATGTATCTCACGGGTCAGGTGCCGAGCCTGAGTCGGGTGCTTCTGGCGCTGACCGGGATCGGACTGGCGGCGGGAGGAGCGGCGGCAATCAATCATGTGCTGGACAGGCACATCGACTTGCGCATGGCTCGCACCCAGCATAGGCCGGTGGCGCGGGGTCGGATAGAGACACACCATGCGATGACCTTCGCGCTCCTGCTGTGCACTGGCGGTATCACCACTCTCTGGCTTGGGGTCAATGGCCTCACCGCCTGGCTGACGGCCTGCTCCTTGATAGGGTATGCCGTGGTCTACACTGTCTGGCTCAAGAGGGCGACACCGCAGAACATAGTGATCGGCGGCTTGGCGGGAGCCATGCCTCCTCTGCTTGGCTGGACGGCGGTCACGGGGGCACTGGATCCCCATGCCCTGCTGCTGGTGGCCATCATCTTTACTTGGACACCCCCGCATTTTTGGGCCTTGGCCATTCACCGGCGCGATGACTATGCGCGAGCGAATATCCCTATGTTGCCGGTGACCCATGGCATCGAGTTTACCAAGACCTGTGTGTTGCTCTATACCCTGCTGCTTACCCTGATCTGCCTCTTGCCCTGGGTGGTTGGCATGGCGGGGTGGGGATATCTGCTCGGAAGTGTCTGCCTCAACCTGCGATTTATACACTGGGCCTGGCGCCTCAAGTTCTCGCCGGATGCACAGACTGCGATACACTGCTTCAAATTTTCCATCACACACCTGATGGTACTCTTCGTTGTCTTGTTGGCGGATCACTGGATTGACTATGGCTAAGTGGCGTTTTTCCCTGTTGTTGCTGGTATTTGTTGCGGGCGTTTCCACCGCCTGGTTTATCCATAAACCCCAAGAGCCTGAGCTGGCGACCTACTATCCGGTCGGACGTGATCTCGGTACCTTCACCCTGACCGATGCTGATGGCCAGCCCTTCACGCCAGCCAGTCTGCAGGGACATTGGAGTTTCCTGTTTGTTGGCTACACCTTTTGCCCCGATGTCTGTCCCACCACGCTAGCTGACCTGAGGTCCATCTATCCCGATTTGAAGGCGCTGGATGCCCGTAGCCAAGTGGTATTCATCTCGGCGGATCCCCAGCGGGATACCCCGGAGCGTCTGAAGAGTTATGTCGCCTTCTTTCAGCCCGAGTTTAAGGCGGCCACCGCCCCCCATGCTGACCTGTTCCCCTTCGTGCGCAACCTCGGCCTCATCTACTCCATCGCCGATCAAGGGGAGAAGGATTACCTCATTGATCACTCAGCCTCCATAGTGCTGGTCAATCCGCAGGGGCAGTTGCAGGCCATCTTCCGGCCTGAGTCGGCCCCGGGTCAGGTGCCCCATGTGGTGATGAAGACCATGGTGTCGGATTTTTCCCGCATCCTGACCCTCGCCGGCAACTGAGCGGATGAACCCTTTACCTGCCTGGCTGCGGGATCCCGCCCGCCATGGCGCCGTGTTCGCCCTGGCGCTACCCATGGTGTTTTCCAATATCACCACCCCGTTGCTTGGCCTGGTTGATACCTGGGTCATCGGCCATTTGAGTCAGGCCTGGTTTCTCGGTGGCGTTTCGGTCGGTGCCACTCTTATCAACCTTATCTTCTGGCTGCTTGGCTTCCTGCGCATGTCGACTACGGGGTTGACGGCGCAGGCCCATGGTGCGACCAACGGGCGGGATCTGCTGGATACCCTGGCCCGCGCCATGGCGTTGGCCCTGCTCATGGGGGGGCTGGTCATGGTGCTGGTGTTACCGCTGGTGCCACATATCATCGGTTTGAGCGGGGGCTCGGCCGAGGTGCAACACTATGCTAGCCAGTATGTGGCCGTGCGTATCTGGAGTGCACCAGCGGCCTTGTGCAACCTGGTGATCATGGGGTGGCTGCTGGGGTTGCAGGATGCCCGCAGCCCGATGGCGCTGTTGATCCTGAGCAATATCATCAATATGGCCCTGGATGCGCTATTCGTGCTGGGGCTGGGTTGGGAGGTCAAAGGGGTGGCGGCAGCCTCCCTCATCGCCGATTACTGTGCCCTCGGGGTGGGTGTCTGGCTGGTGAGCCGCCGTCTGCGATGCCTTGCGCCCGACGTCTGGCAAGATGCCTGGAGCCGCTGGCGACAGTGGCCAGCCTTGTTGCGCCTGCTGGGACTTAATCGGGATATATTCATCCGCTCCCTCTGCCTGCAGCTCAGTTTCGCCTTCATGACGTTGCAGGGGGCTCGGCTTGGTGACGTGACGGTGGCGGCCAATGCGGTTCTGCTCAACCTGCTGATGCTGATCTCTTACGGGCTGGATGGTTTTGCTTATGGTGCAGAGGCCATGGTGGGGCGCGCCATCGGCCGTCGCGACAGACAGGGATTGCGGGAAGTGATAGTGCTCAATCTGGGTTGGGCTCTGCTGGTTGCAGCAGGTTTTACCCTGGTATTTGGCTTGGCTGGGCAAGCCTTGATCGCCAGTATCACGGACCTGCCTGAGGTTATCCGGGAGGCGCAGCGCAACTTGCCCTGGCTGGTGGTCATGCCGCTTCTGGCGGTCTGGTGCTTCCTGTTCGATGGGATATTTATCGGTGCAACCCGGGCCCGGGAGATGCGTAACAGCATGCTAGTCGCGGTATTTGGTGGCTTCTTCCCGGTCTGGTGGCTATGTCAGCCTCTTGGCAGCAGCGCGCTCTGGGCTGCAATGGCGGCGCTGATGGTCGGCCGGGGCTTGAGCCTGGGCCTGCTCTGTTGGCGCATGGAGCACGATGGTCGCTTGCTCGCAACTCGCCACTGAGCTACTTCATACCCTGTCGTTTAGTCCGATCAGGTGAGCCCCTTTGTCAGCATAGGGGCTCTTTTTTTAGGGGATCCCTTCCGATCCGGTTACTGGGCGCCTTGGTAACCGAGTTGACGCCAGCTCTCGTAGACAAACACAGACACAGCGTTGGCGAGATTCATGCTGCGACTATTGGGCACCATGGGAATGCGCAACCGCTGCTCGGGGGGCAGGCCCTCAATGAGCTCCATGGGCAGGCCGCGGCTCTCCGGGCCAAATAGCAGGGCATCACCGAGGGCGAAATTGACCGCCGAGTGCGCTTGGGTCGCCTTGGTGGTACAGGCAAACACGCGGGTCGGGGCTATTTCGGCCATGAACGTTGCGAAGCTGGGCCAGCGTTTTACCTCGGCGAACTCGTGGTAATCCAGACCGGCGCGCTTGACCCGTTTATCGTCCCACTCAAAACCCAGGGGCTCTATCAGATGCAGCCGATAGCCGGAATTGGCACAGAGTCGGATGATATTGCCGGTATTGGGGGGAATTTCCGGTTGGTAGAGCACTATGTCGAGCATGACAATATCCTGATAGGGGCCTGAAGGGGCGCCAGCATAACCAGCGCTCGCGGCAATGAAAAGAGAGTCATGCCAGTGGCAAGGTGATGGTGATGAGCAGGCCGTGGGGGTCGTTATGGTCGGCCGTGATGATGCCGCCATGGCGGCGCACCGCTTCGGCGGCGATGGCGAGTCCCAATCCGGTGCCCCCCGTCTGGCTGTTGCGGGCATCATCGACCCGGTAGAAGGGCTGGAACAGCAGGGCCAGCTGCTCTGCGGGGACCCCGGCGCCATCATCGCGTATGGTCATGATCCAGTACTGGTCCGTGCTGGTCCAATCTACTTCGATCAAGCTAGTAGCGTATTTGAGAGCATTGCGCAGTGGGTTTTCCAGGGCGCGCGCCAGCAGCTCCGGCCACATCCGCAGGGCGATATCGGGCAGGGGCGGCACTCTTAGCTGCTTGCCGCTCTGGTTCGCCTCGAACAGAGCATCATCCAGTATGGGATCGAGCAGATCGGCGAGCTGATGGTGGCCAGGCGCCTCCACGTGTTGCTGGGCCCGGGAGAGATCGAGCAGGTCGCCGATCAGCTTGTCGAGCCGACCAATCTCAGATTCGATCCTCGCCAGCTCATTGCTATCCCCCTGCTTGCGGCGGATCAGGGCTTGGGCGAGCTGGATGCGGGTGAGCGGGCTGCGCAGCTCGTGCGAGATATCGGAGAGCAGTTGTTTCTGCTTCTGGATCATCAGCTTGAGTGTCTCCACCATGTGGCTGACGTTATCGGCCAACTGGCCTATCTCGTCCCGTCTATCCAGATTGGGAATGCGAGTTTCCAGTTCACCGGCCGCAATTTGGGAGACAGATTGCTGTAATTGCTGGATGGGACGGGTCAGCCGCATGGCCAGCAGCAGGCAAAGCGGCGTGCTGATCAACATGGCGACCAGCAGGATCAGCACGGGGTGGTCCAGGATCTGGATCACCAGAAACAGATAAGGATTATCGACATTGAGCCCGAAGTAGACATGGTAGCTATGGCCATTGTGCTCGAGCAGGAAGGGACCGGCGATGGCATCATCATGGTCCCGGCCCATCATGGGGCTGGTCAGTTGGTCCACCTCCAACATGAAGCGCATCACGAACTTGTCCGGTGGCGTGGTGGACTGTACCTGACCCTCCTTGTCCCGCACATAGATGCTGCCCACCTGCATCAGACCGGCGACCTGCAGTGCCTGCTGCAAGTCGAATGCCTGATCGGGCGGGGCCCCCTGCAGCAAGGCACTGACGTGCTGCTTCATGTAGAGCTGCTCTTTGGGGGGCAGGGGAATGGTGTTGCGGGGATCCAGCGACGGCAGGCTGATCACCACCGCCAGGATCAGCAGCAGCATGCTCCAGAACCAGAGAAATATCTGGCTGGAGAGGCCGTGGATGTTGTGGGGTTTCATGTTGCTTCCAGCCAGAGATAGCCGCGGCCCCGCACCGTTTTGAAGCGGGGCTGACCATCGGACCGCTCCGGCAGCTTCTTGCGCAAGTTGCTCAGATGCATGTCGATGGCGCGATCAAAGGGTTCGAGCTTCTTGCCGAGCACTTGTTCGGAAAGCAGCTTCTTGCTGATGATCTGGCCCGGGCTGCGCAGCAGGCATTCGAGCAAGCCAAATTCGGTTGCGGTCAGATCCAGCTCTCTTCCGGCGCAGCGAGCTTGCTGCAAGCCGGGTTGTAACTGGATATCCATAAACGATACTTCATCGGCGCCAAGCTTCTGAGCATTGGAATGCTGAGTGCGGCGCAGTATGGCGCGAATGCGGGCGAGCAATTCGCGATCGTCGAATGGCTTGGCCAGGTAGTCATCGGCGCCAGCTTCCAGACCATTGACTCTGTCCTGACTGTCACCGCGGGCGGTCAGCATCAGCACCGGGGTATCGAGCCGCTCCCGCAGCTTGGCCAGCATGGCGAAGCCGTTGAGCCTGGGCATCATGACGTCCAGCAGAATCAGGTCGAAGACCTGCTCATCCAGACATTGCAGCCCCTGTTCACCGTCATCAGCCACCGTCACCTGAAAACCCTCCAGAGTCAGGATCTCGTGAAGCAGCTGGGTGAGGTCTAGGTCGTCATCGACCAGCAGGATTCTATTCATCTGTTGCTCGTACCGATCATTTTTCGCGCCAAAGAGGAGGCAGGGTCAGGGTATAATAGTTTTTTAACCGCAAGAGGAAAGCCGGTTGTGACTCATCAACAATATTCCCGCTGGGTCACTCTGGCCAGTGTGGCCGCGATTGGCACGGCAACCCTGCTCATCACAGCCAAGTTGATCGCCTGGCTGATGACGGACTCTTCCAGCCTGCTGGCCTCCCTGACCGACTCTTTCATGGATGTCAGCGCCTCCATCATCAATCTGCTCGCCATCCGCTACGCCCTGGCGCCGGCCGATGAGGAACACAAGTTCGGCCATGGCAAGGCGGAATCCCTGGCCGGGCTGATACAGTCGGCCTTCATCTCGGGTTCTGCCCTGCTGCTGGTGATGCATGGCATCTCCTCCTTGCTCAAGCAGGATCCCATCTTGCGACTGGAGGCGGGGATCTGGGTGAGTGTGGGCTCCATAGTGCTGACCTTGGCGCTGGTGGGGTTCCAGCAATTCGTGGTGGCGCGCACGGGTAGCGTGGCGATCAAGGCGGACATGCTGCACTACCGCTCCGATCTGTTGCTCAATGGCGGTGTCCTGCTCGCCTTGGTGCTGGCAGGGCAGGGCTGGTTCTGGGCCGATGGTCTCTTTGCCGTACTGATCGGCCTCTTCCTGTTGTGGGGCGCACTCACCATAGGGTACGAATCGGTGCAAGCACTGCTGGATCGCCAGTTGCCAGAGGAGGAACAAGCGAGAATAATAAGTCTTTGCTGTCAGGTCCCTGGCGTACATGGGGTTCACGACCTGCGTACTCGCCAATCCGGGCCTACCCGGTTTGTACAGTTGCACCTTGAGCTGGACGATCAGCTCCCCCTGGTCAAGGCCCACCAGATCGCCGATGAGGCGGAATTGGCGGTGCGTCAGGCGTTTGAGCGGACGGATGTCATCATACATATGGATCCTATCTCAGTAGTGCTCAAGGAACAGCAAGGCCCTCCAATCGAACAACAGTAGGCAGTAACATGGATGATCTGGTTGCCCACACGTGGCAAAAAATTCAGCTGGAAGCGGGCAGGATGGCGGCGGAAGAGCCCATGCTGGCCAGCTTCTTTCACTCCACCATTCTCAATCATGAGACGCTGCGCTCTGCCTTGAGCTTCCAGTTGGCGAACAAGCTCGACAGCGCAACCATGCCCGCCATCGTCCTGCGCGAAGTAATAGAACAGGCGCTGCGTAGCGATCCCGGCTTGCTGGCTGTGGTCGCTGCGGATATTTGTGCCGTGCAGGAGCGCGACCCTGCGGTCGAGTTTTTCTCCACTCCTCTGCTCTATCTCAAGGGGTTCCATGCCTTGCAGGGTTACCGGGTAGCCAACTGGTTGTGGAAGCAGGGGCGCCGCCCGCTGGCCCTCTATCTGCAAAACCAGATATCTGTGGTGTTTGGGGTGGACGTGCACCCCGCGGCCCGGATCGGCAAGGGCATCATGTTCGACCATGCCACCGGCATCGTGGTCGGCGAGACGGCGGTGATCGAGGATGATGTATCCATACTGCAGAGTGTCACCCTGGGCGGAACCGGCAAGGCGGGCGGCGACCGTCATCCCAAGATCCGTGAAGGGGTCATGATAGGGGCGGGCGCCAAGGTGCTCGGCAATATCGAAGTGGGGATGGGCGCCAAGATAGGCGCCGGCAGTGTGGTGATCAACCCGGTGCCGCCCCACACCACGGTCGCCGGCGTGCCCGCCAAGATAGTGGGCCATCCCGACTGTGAGAAACCCTCTCTGGACATGGACCAGTGTCTCTGAACTCTCATTAAGGCGGGCTCATGGCCAAGTTGTGGTCGGGATACCTGATCCTGGCAATGTGGCTTCTCAACCTGCTGCATCTTTACGGTGGTGTCTCGCCCTGGCCAGCGGCGCTGGCTGCCTGGCTCGCCTCATTGCTCACCTGGCCCAGGCTGGCGGGGGCGGCAAAACGGCAAGCCCTGGCGCTTTATGGCGCCGCCTTGTTGTTGCTATTGTTCTCCCTCTGGCGAGGCGCCAGTCTCTCCCTTGGGGACTGGCTGCTACCCAACATCAACATGCTGACCATGTTTGCCGCCGTCAGTACCCTCAACCTGGCCAGTGTCGGCCTGCAAGGCGGCACTAGCGCATGGTCTGGGCGCAAGGGGCTGTGGAGCACGATGGCGAGCCTGAATTTGCTCGGCGCCGTGATCAACCTGTCTGTGCTCTTCATCATTGGCGATCGCCTGGAGCGCAATAACAGCCTGGAGCGGCGTCAGGTGATGGTTCTCAGTAGAATCTTCTGCGCCGCCGCCTTCTGGTCACCTTTCTTCGTGGCCATGGCCGTTGCCTTGACCTATGCCCCAGGGATGCAGCTCGCAAGTATCATGCCGTTCGGTATTGTCGGTGCCTTGCTGGCCATGGGGATCACTGCCTGGCAGGTGGAGAGACTGGGAGCCATAGCGGAATTTCAAGGCTACCCGCTGCGCTTGCAGACCTTGCTCCTGCCGGTGGTCTTGGCCGTGGTGGTGGTATTGCTCAAACAGCTCTGGCCTGAACTCAGCATTCTGGCGGTGATCGCCCTGGTGGCACCCGCCCTTGCCCTGGTGTTCATGCCCCATCAGGGGCGGGCCTTGGCACTCAAGCGTCAGGTTGTGGAGCGGTTTCCCGCCATTGGTGGCCAGTTGGTACTCTTCCTCGGTGCGGGTCTGCTTGCGGCCAGCATCAACAGTGCTCTATCCACCTTTGTCTTTGGCGATCACGGTCTGCCGTTGTTCAATCACTTCGGCTGGCTGGAAGCCTGTTTGACCCTGTTGTTCATGCTGGTGGTGGCCATCTTCGGGGTACACCCGCTCATCAGCATCTCGGGTCTGGCTCCCCTGCTCTGGCCCCTGCACCCCGATCCCAGTCTGCTTGGCATGTGCTTCCTGCTTGGCTGGGGACTGGCGACGGGGACCAGTCCGCTGTCCGGATCCAATCTGGCTCTGGCCGCCCGCTACAACTTGAGCGCAGCCCTGCTGCTGCGTTGGAATCTAGCCTACGGCGGCCTCATGTATCTGGTTGCCTGCCTGTTGATCGGGGCTTACCTGGCCTGGTCTGGCTGAGGCAGGGGTTGATGTGAAGAAAATAGACGCAGATTTGAGCTGGGAGGGCGTCGAGACCCCATTTTCCCTCGCTCCGGCTTGTTTGTGCCGAGCGGCTCAGGGTATGCTGGCCTCACGCGCTGGAATCGCCCTCTGTGGGGCATCGCAATTGAACAAATAGGTAGGCATCATGTCATTAGAAGTCCTTGAACAACTCGAATCCAAAGTCCAATCTGCCGTCGACAACATCTCTTTGCTGAAGATGGAACTGGACGATCTGAAGCAGCAGAACACTCAGCTGCAAGATGAGAACCATCAGCTGCGCAATGAGCACCAAGCCTGGCAAGAGCGTCTGCGCGCCCTGCTCGGCAAGATCGATCAGATGGATGAAGCCATCTAAGCGACGCGCTCGTTCGCTGCACATTGAAAGGCCGCTCATCGAGCGGCCTTTTTACTGAGATCAGATTGCAGGGGGGCGATTCATCTCGCGAGCTCGCCAACCTGTCCCGGCCTGGGCCATGCAGGGCATCGAGCTCAACACATGCCGAGCAGCTGCTTGACGGTCTTCCCTATGCCGTCTGCCGCTTCTGCTATGTTGCTGGCCAGCATGTAGGCAGGGGTGGAGATCACCTTGCGCTCCTGATCCACCACGAACTCATTGACCGGGCAGTTGAGATGGCTGCCACCCATCGCCTCGATGGCGTTGGCGGTGCCCTCGTCGTGGCCAATGGTGGCCAGGGTGCCGGCGCCGTAGATGAGCGGGATCATGGCCGGCGCGATGCAGATATAGGCGGCAGGTTTACCTGCGTTGGCAAAGTGCTGACAGGCTTTGAACACATCTGGCTGGATCTGGCATTGCGCCCCCTTGAGGGCGAAGTCGCACAGGTTCTTGGCTGCGCCGAAACCGCCGGGTAGCAGAAGGGCATCGAAATCGGCGGCGTCCAGCTCCGCCACATCGCGGATCTGGCCACGGCAGAGGCGGGCCGCCTCGACCAGCACGTTTCTACTCTCTCCCTCGCTGATTTCCCCAGTCAGGTGATTGATGACATGCAGCTGGGGCACATCGGGGGCAAAGCACTGATACTCGGCTCCCTGGCGCGCCAGGGCCAACAGGCTGATCACCGCTTCGTGGATTTCACTGCCGTCAAATACGCCACAGCCACTCAAGATCACGGCCACTTTTTTCATGGGGATACTCCTGGTTGTCGAAAATGTGAGCCAGGATGGAAACTGGCACTTTGGTATGGTTATCGTTCACCCTCGACTGGTCAAGTCACAGTGCTGTGCTAGGATTGTTTCGTTTTGGATCCTGCCTTACCAATCCCCTTAAAATTTTTTCCACATTTACCTAGATCATCAAATCTGCAACATTGCATCGTTGTTGTTTTGTATGGCATTGGTTTTAAATGGTTTTTTTGTTGCTCCCTGAGTTTTTTCACAGGGTTGGCTGCTGCATTGTGATTTTAGACACAGAGTTATCCACAGATTGTGGTTGGCATTTAGCCAGTAATCGGCTAGACCAGCCCTCTTGGTGCTGCCGTGCCCCTGTGGCATCCTAGCGGCTGTTTATCTCTCTGGCAGGACGACTTCATGGCCCCTAGCAATCCCCTCATTCTGGTCGACGGTTCTTCATACCTGTATCGCGCCTTCTTCGCCTCCCAACAGGCTGACCTTCGAACCTCGACCGGGTTGCCAAGCGGCGCCGTACGGGTGATGGCCAACATGATGCGCAGTCTGCGCAAGCAGTACCCAGACAGTCATGTTGCCGTGGTGTTCGATGCCAAGGGCAAGACATTCCGCGATGAGATCTATCCCGAGTACAAAGCGACCCGCGCCAGTATGCCGGACGATTTGCGCAGCCAAGTCGCCCCTATTCACCAGATGATCAAGGCGATGGGCTTCCCCTTCTTGATGGTCGAGGGGGTTGAGGCCGACGATGTGATCGGCACTCTGGCTCGTCAGGCGACCGAGAAACAACTGCCGGTGCTCATCAGCACGGGTGACAAGGATATGGCGCAGTTGGTCTCTGATCATGTCACGCTGATAGACACCATGAAGGATGTGGTCACTGACAGAGAAGGAGTGATAGAGAAGTTCGGTGTTCCCCCTGAACTCATCATCGACTATCTGGCGCTGATGGGGGACAAGGTGGACAATATTCCCGGTATGACAGGGGTGGGTGAGAAGACGGCGCAGGCCCTGTTGCAGGGGATCGGCAGCATCGACCAGATCGCAGCCAATCTGGACAAGGTCGCCGATCTCGGTTTCCGTGGCTCCAAGGCATTTGCCGACAAGTTCCGCGAGCAGGAGCCGCAGGTGCGTCTCTCTTATGAACTGGCGACGATCAAGACTGATGTTGAACTTGAGCAGTCCCTTGAGGAGTTGGTGCTTGGCCCTATCGACAAGGAGTCACTGCTGGCCGTCTACCGCGAATATGAGCTGCGCAACCTGGTCAAGGAGCTGGAGGGGAGTACCGATGCCAGTAACGATGCGCAGGTCGAACCGGATAGCACACCGGCTATCGAGACCGATTATCAATGTGTATTGACCGAGGCTGAGTTTGACGGCTGGCTTGCCAAGCTGGCCGCCGCCGAGCTGTTTGCTTTCGATACCGAGACCACCAGTCTCGATTATATGGAGGCGCGCGTCATCGGCGTCTCTTTTGCCATAGAGCCGGGCAAAGCCGCCTATGTGCCCTTTGGTCATGATTATCTGGGGGCGCCGGTTCAGCTGACCGAGGCTGTGGTGCTGGGCAAACTCAAGCCGCTGCTGGAAGATAGTACCCACCTCAAGGTGGGTCAGAATCTCAAATACGATCGCAACGTGCTGCTCAATCACGGCATCGATCTGCAGGGTATCGCCTTTGACACCATGCTCGAGTCCTATGTGCTCAACTCCACCGCCAGCCGTCACGACATGGACTCCCTGGCCAAGAAGTACCTGGGGGTGGATACCATCTCGTTCGAGGCGATCGCTGGCAAGGGGGCCAAGCAGCTCACCTTCAATCAGATCGAGCTGGAGCAAGCCGCCCCCTATGCGGCGGAAGATGCCGACATCACTCTGCGCCTGCATCATGCCCTCTGGGGTCAGCTCGGCCAGGAGCCTTCCCTGGCCAAGGTTTTTCAGGAGATAGAGCTGCCCTTGTTGCCGGTACTGGCACGGATGGAGCTGCTCGGCACCACCATAGATCCCAAGCTGCTGCATCAGCAGAGCCAGGAGATAGAGCTGCGTCTCAAAGAGCTGGAGGGTCAGGCTCACGAGCTGGCGGGTCAGGAGTTCAACCTATCCTCCCCGAAACAGCTTGGCGAAATACTCTTCACCAAGCTGGCGCTGCCCATCATCAAGAAGACCCCCAAAGGTGCGCCTTCTACGGCGGAAGAGGTGCTGGCCGAGCTGGCTGAAAACTATGAGTTGCCACGGCTCTTGATGGAGCACCGCACCCTGGCCAAGCTCAAGTCAACCTATACCGACAAGCTGCCCTTGATGATCAAGCCCCGGACAGGCCGGGTGCATACCTCCTATCATCAGGCCGTGGCAGCGACGGGCAGACT